>NZ_JAIHAZ010000001.1:379428-767221 GCF_019718755.1 Enterobacter sp. RIT637 | reverse complement strand
ATCTGCGTCACCAGACGCACTTTGTCCCACTGCTGGGATTCGCTCAGGCTGTTGCCCTCTTCGGTGGAGGCAAAGCCGCACTGCGGGCTCAGGCAGATTTGCTCCTTCGCCACGTATTTCGCCGCTTCTTCCAGACGCGCCTTCACCCCTTCCGGGTTTTCCAGCTCGCCGTTCTTGGTGGTGATAAGTCCCAGCACCACCTGCTGCTTGCCTGGGCGCACGAAACGCAATGGCGCAAAATCACCGCTACGGTCGTTATCGTATTCGAGGAAGAACGCGTCAACGTTGACCGTCCCGAACAGCACCTCGGCCACTGGCTCATAGCCGCCTTCGGAAATCCAGGTCGAACGGAAGTTACCGCGACAGACGTGCAGCCCGATGGTCAAATCGTCAGGCTTGCCTTCAAGCGCTTTGTTCAGCACGCGGGCATAGATCCGCGCCAGTTCATCCGCATCATCCCCGCGCTCGCGGATCTGGCGGCGCTGGTCGTCCGAGCAGAGATAGGCCCAGACGGTGTCGTCCAGCTGCAGATAGCGGCAGCCCGCCTCGTAAAACGCGCGGATGGCATCGCGCCAGGTGGTCGCCAGATCGTCAAAATAATCAGCCAGATCGGGGTAAACCGTGGCGTCGATATCTTTACGTCCCCCGCGGAAATGCAGCACGCTCGGGCTTGGAATGGTCATCTTCGGCTGCGCGTTACCGCTGATGCTTTTCAGGTAGCGGAAATCGTCCAGCATCGGGTGCTCGCCAAAGCCCAGCTTGCCCGTCACGCGAACGCCGTGGGCTTTCGTCTGCACGCCGTTAAACTGAATCCCCTGCTGTGAAT
The DNA here is from genome assembly GCF_019718755.1 of Enterobacter sp. RIT637. Classification (NCBI taxonomy): domain Bacteria; kingdom Pseudomonadati; phylum Pseudomonadota; class Gammaproteobacteria; order Enterobacterales; family Enterobacteriaceae; genus Enterobacter; species Enterobacter sp. RIT637. The sequence continues at coordinate 766,395 of NZ_JAIHAZ010000001.1, read as the reverse complement.
CGTAACGCTCTACGCCCTGCAGGCCGTCGAAGAAATCAAAATGCCACCAGGCGCGGCGAAACTCGCCGTCAGTGACGACGTGTAGCCCACAGGCGCACTGTTGCTCGACAACGTGGCGGATGGCCTCATCTTCTACCGCACGAAGCTGCCCGGCATCAATCTCGCCGCTGGCAAATTTCAGGCGAGCCTGCTTGATGGCATCCGGGCGTAAAAAACTGCCAACTACATCGGCGCGGTACGGGGCGTGTTGTCGCTGCATGGAACTCTCCTCTGTCTGCCGGCGATGGTTGCCAACAGTGATAATTCATCATTTGAATTTTTAGACTTCTGGATGTCTAAATGTCCAAAAAAGATGTCATATCTGTCGCATTCCGGCAAACGAGAAAATTTCACCTGTGTTGAAAAAAATTCATCTTCACAGCGAAACGGGCGATCCCTCATGAGCAAACGTGAACCCTTCGTCTTCCCACCCGGTAATTCCCCCGAGCATGATTTTTACCGGCAGCCCAAGGCGGGCGAGCTTAAGCGCAGCCCTGTCAGCGCCGTTGCAGTGAGGTCCGGCGCAGTACACAACGAACAGCGTGCCCGACGGCCATTGCGCCATGCGCTCTGCGGTGATCTGACTCCAGGGCAAATGCAGCGCGCCGGGGACGTGGCGACGGGCAAACTGCTCTGCTTTCCCCACCACGTGCAGCAAAACAAAGTCCTGTTCATTGCTAGCAATGGCATGATGCACGTCAGCACAATCGGTCTCGACGCTCAGGCGACGCAGAAAATGGGCAACGGCTTCCTGCGGTTCTGCCGCCGGGATTTCAGTAACATAGCTCATGATCCTTCCTCATCTTGGGTGTTTGTGTTAACACTACTCTATCCAGAAATTCAGCCAGTGAATGCGTCCGCGTATGCCAGAAAACAGCAAAAAGATGACAAACTTAAGACAGGTTTCTCCCCCCAGTGTGGTCGTACTGGCCTATGACGGTTTGTGTACCTTTGAGTTTGGTGTGGCCGTGGAAATCTTCGGTCTGCCGCGCCCGGAAATGGGCGAGAGCTGGTATCGGTTTGCGGTTGCGGGCGTGGACGAGGGCGAGTTACGGGCAACGGGGGGCATCCGCATTCTGGCCGATGGCGATCTGGGCCTGCTTGAAGGTGCGGATTTAATCCTCGTACCCGGCTGGCGCGGTATTGACGCCGCCGTACCGGACGCGCTTTGTGAAGCCTTACGCCGGGCCAGCGCGCGCGGGTGCCAGCTGTTGTCCATCTGTTCAGGGGTCTTTGTGCTTGCCGCTACCGGGCTGCTTGATGGGCGAAAAGCCACTACCCACTGGCGCTACATTGAGGCGCTTAAAACGCGCTACCCGGCCATCGACGTGGTTGAAGACGTCCTGTATCAGGACGAAGGCGATATTCTGACCTCCGCAGGCAGCGCTGCGGGAATCGATTTGTGTCTGCACGTGGTGCGTCGGGATTACGGCACGGAAGCGGCAAACCGCGTGGCGCGGCGTCTGGTCATTCCGCCTCATCGGGACGGTTCCCAGACCCAACAGCTTAGCCGTCCGGTCGCACAGCTGCGGGAAAGTCAGCGTCTGGGCCAGCTGTTTGATTTCCTGCACCAGCATCTGGCTCTGGCGCACACCGTTGAGTCCCTGGCGCGTCGGGTTGGCATGAGTCAGCGCACCTTTCTGCGGCGCTTTCAGGACGCCACCGGGACCACGCCCACTCGCTGGTTGTTAAATGAACGTCTGCTGCGCGCCAAAGACTATCTTGAAAACAGTAAATTAAGCATCGACAGCATCGCTGAACAGACGGGGTTTGGTCAGGCCGCGACCCTGAGGCACCATTTCCGGCAGCATTACGCCCTTTCCCCTGCGCGGTATCGCAAGCAGTTCGCCCGCGCGGGCTGAACAGGGGCAAAAAAAAACCGCCATTAACTGGCGGTAAATGCTTGCATGGATAGATTTGTATTTTGGTATCTACGTTCCCGACATTCCATGCCGGGCTGCGGATCCCGTACAACCTATCACCATCAGACTCAACGAAAGGTAAACAGACCGCTTAACCTGCCTGAGTATTTATTTGCAGGTAACGCATCAGTCCCTGTTCCGCACTCTGTTTAGCATCATCATTAATCGCTTCAAGATAGAACGAGCGCGATACGCCATATGGCGCCTGGTCGGAAGGATAAACGGCAAACTGGAATGACTTTCCCTTCGCCTGATTAGTACAATTTAATTCCCAGCGCTGTTCGCTTTTCTGGCGGCTAATACACGCCACTCTGCCGTAGTCGCTGGTTAAATAGGAACCTACACGGGATTCCGCCGACTGAATATATTCTGGCGCGTCGTTCCAGGCATAATCCATCCCTGCGACCGCGCCAACAGATACCACCGCGAGAATTATGGGTATTATTTTTTTCATTGAATCAGACTCATTCCTTAGCCAGAAGAAGTCCATTATATAGGATTAATCTACTTTTTGATGTGTTTATTACATACCAAATTTGGCAGTATTAATGTAATTCAGTTTAATCCTAAAAATTAAGACATAACTGCCCTTTCTTTTTTCAGAATGTTACCGCTTCGCTATTTAAACAGGGTTACTGACAATCCCTTTTCGCTAATTTGAACTTCCGTATAATAACTCAAAGAAATTATCTGCATCATAGCCGTGAATTGTCATCCTGCGGTGAAAAAATGTTAAGAAAAGGCTTATCACTCATTATGCTGGTCTGCGCACTGTTTTCCGGGCAGCTGATGGCCGGGCATGAAGGACATGAATTTCTGTATGTGAAGAGCGTTGAGCATCAGCTACGGCATGAAGTCGACAGCGATGAGCTGCGTACCGCAGCGGAGGAATCAGCGGAAGGCTTGCGCGAGCACCACCAGTGGCAGAAATCGCGCAAACCAGACACCCATTTTCGCTAGTTAGCTGCCTTTACGCTTAGGCAAGGTTTTCATCAGCTCATCGGGGCTGACTGACGCCACGACGCTGCCGGGCTGCGGCATCTTAAAGATATGATTTTTCATTTTACCGATGACGTGCATTTCACACGGGCGGCAGTCGAACTTAAGCGTCAATACCTCGTCGCCGTTTACCAGCTGCATTGGCGTTGCTTTCCAGCTCTTGATATTCCCCTTCGCCTGTTTCGGACACAGGTTAAACGCAAAGCGCAGGCAATGTTTGGTGATCATCACCGGCACGTCGCCCTTCTCTTCATGCGCTTCATAGGCCGCATCGATCAGCTGCACGCCGTGGCGGTGATAGAATTCACGCGCCTTGTGGTTGTAGACGTTCGCCAGGAAGGATAAATGGGTGTCCGGGTATACTGGCGCAGGGACGGCTTCCCCTTTACGGCTACCGCGCGGGTACTGTGCCAGGCGCGCTTCATCCAGCATGTCGGCCGTTTCACGGCGGAACTGATTGAGCAGGCTGTTGGGGACAAACAGCGCATCCGGGAGATTCACGTCGATGTTACGGGCGTAATAAATCGTCTGGCCCAGCTTCGCCACGCCGTCCTTGAGGCTGTTCAGCGCTTTTTCCGCGTTGTTTGCCACCTCGAACAGGCCATCGAGCGTATGCGTCACGCTGATACCGTCTTCGCAGGTCATGGTCAGGATCAGCTGTTCTTCCCAGCCGCCAAGCTCAATATCTACCGCAATGCGGCGCTCGCTGGAGGTTTTCAGCAGCGCCTGCTGCCAGTTATGGTCAAGGTTACGGTTCAGCGCCGCGTTCGGGCGTGCTTTGTAGAGATCCGCTGGCATCTCGTTTGGCCAGACGCGATAGCGATTTTCGCCGGTTTTTTCCACGGTGTTTGCGCGGAAGCCCACGACTTCACGCTTGATCATCACGTTCAGGCCGTCTCCGTTCGCCAGCGGCTCCGTCACTTCCACGTCCAGATGATCTTTCGCCACTTTCAGCACTTCGCCAACCGGTAAACCGATAAACTTCGGTGAGTCGAACGCGCCGATATCTCCTTTACGGGCATTCACAAAGTAGTCGGTGCTGCCGCGATGGAAGGTTTTATCCGTCGACGGAATAAAGAAATGCTCTGTACGCCCTGCGGAAGCCCGCGCCAGGTCGCCGCGATCCTCGATGATAGCGTCCAGCATCTGGCGATAGTGCGCAGTGATGTTCTTCACGTAGCTCATGTCTTTGTAGCGCCCTTCAATCTTGAAGGAACGCACGCCCGCGTCGATCAGCGCGCCCAGGTTGGCGGTCTGGTCGTTATCCTTCATGGACAGCAGGTGTTTTTCGAAGGCCACCACACGGCCCTGATCGTCTTTCAGGGTGTACGGCAAACGGCAGGCCTGCGAGCAATCACCGCGGTTGGCGCTGCGGCCGGTCTGCGCGTGAGAAATATTGCACTGGCCGGAATAGGCCACGCACAGCGCGCCGTGGATAAAGAATTCAATCGTCGCGTCTGTCGCCTGGTGAATATCGCGGATTTGATTCAGGTTCAGCTCGCGCGCCAGCACGATCTGGGAGAAACCGACGTCAGAGAGGAATTTGGCTTTTTCAACCGTGCGGATGTCGCACTGGGTACTGGCATGCAGCTCAATCGGCGGAATATCCAGCTCAAGCACGCCCATGTCCTGAACAATCAGGGCATCCACGCCGGTCTGGTAGAGATCGGTAATCAGACGCTGCGCAAGCTCCAGTTCATCATCATGAAGAATGGTGTTCAGGGTCACGAACACTTTCGCCCCGAAACGGTGGGCGAACGGCACCAGCTCGGCAATGTCGCTCAGGCTGTTGCTGGCGTTATGGCGGGCACCGAAGCCAGGGCCACCAATGTAGACGGCATCAGCACCGTGAAGGATCGCTTCACGGGCAATGGCGGCGTCGCGGGCCGGGCTTAAAAGTTCAAGATGATGGGATTGCAGGCGCATACTTCGTCGTTATCCGTTATGGTCAAAATGGCGGCTATTGTAGTCAGAAGTATGCGTCAGCGAAACAGTTTTGCGTAGCCTCAGCGGGGATAATGGATGAGGGAGTGAAAATGCACCGTCCGTGCGCTGCTGTTGCGGTAGGCGTGCGGTTTGTCCCCGGCAAAACGCACCCCGGCGTTAGCCTGGATCGTGCGCCACTCGCCGTCGATGTTCATCTCCAGTTCGCCGCTGATCACCACCACATGTTCAATGACGCCCGCTTCGTGCGGCGTGGATTCGCTCAGTGCGCCGGGCGCGAGGGTAATCGAAAAATGGTCAAACCTCAGCGTCTCATCCCACGGGAATAACGGTTTCACTACCATCGCCTGCTGCTGTGGGTCGAATACGGCTTGCCCGTCCGCCTCTGGCGCGATGAAGGCTGAAAAGGGTACGTTCAGCCCGGTGGCGATTTTCCATAGCGTCGACACCGTCGGGCTGGATTCATTGCGCTCAATTTGGCCCAGCATGGCCTTTGAAACGCCCGTCTCTTCCGCCAGTTTCGACAGGCTCCAGCCGCGCGCCTGGCGCTCGGTCTTCAGGGTATGAGCAAGATGTTGAGTAATTTCCATTGTCCCTCCAGATACCGACACAGCATACCACTTGTACGCTATAACGCACAGTGTTACCTTATGCCGGACGTTATAACGCACAACGGAGTTTCTATGCGCCCTTCAACTCATCTCTTTCCTGCCGTCCTTGCCGGTTTTGTTGCCGTTCTGGTGGGTTATGCCAGCTCAGCGGCCATCATCTGGCAGGCCGCGGCGGCGGCGGGTGCAAATGCGCACCAGATTGCGGGCTGGATGACCGCGCTGGGCATTGGGATGGGTGTCAGCACGCTCGCACTGTCGTGGTGGTACAAAGCGCCCGTTCTCACCGCCTGGTCCACGCCCGGCGCGGCGCTGTTAGCCACCAGCCTCAACGGCGTGACCCTTGCCGAGACCATCGGCATTTTTATCTTTGCCAACGCGCTCATTTTACTGTGCGGCGTGACCGGGCTGTTTGCCCGCCTGATGAAGCTCATCCCGCACTCCCTCGCCGCCGCCATGCTGGCAGGCGTGCTACTGAGGTTTGGCCTGCAGGCGTTCAGCAATCTCGACGGGCATTTTCTGCTGTGCGGGAGCATGCTGGCGGCCTGGCTGGTGGCCAAAGCCCTTGCGCCCCGGTACGCCATTGTCGCCACGCTGCTGGTGGGCGGCGCAGCTGCATGGGCGGGAGGTGACGTTGTCACGGACGGTATTACCCTTTCTGTCATCATGCCGCAATTTGTCGCACCGGCGTTTACGTTTACCAGCCTGCTGAGCATCGGCGTGCCCTTCTTCCTGGTCACCATGGCCTCGCAAAACGCGCCGGGGTTCGCCACGATTAAAGCGTCGGGCTATCCGCTGGCGGTCTCACCGCTGATCGTCGTGACTGGCGGGCTGGCGCTGCTGTTCTCTCCCTTCGGCGTGTTCTCGATCTGCATCGCCGCCATTACCGCAGCCATTTGCCAGAGCCCTGATGCCCATCCGGATGCGGGTAAACGCTGGCTTGCCGCGGTGGCTGCGGGCGCGTTTTATCTCCTGGCAGGCGTTTTTGGCGGATCTATCACGGGACTAATGGCCGCCTTACCGCTCAGCTGGATCCAGACGCTTGCTGGTCTGGCGCTGCTCGGCACCATCAGCGGGAGTTTGTATCAGGCGTTGAATCACGAAGCGGAACGCGACGCGGCGATCGTCACCTTTCTGATGACGGCCAGCGGGGCAACAATCCTGGGGATTGGCTCTGCTTTCTGGGGGCTGGTGCTGGGTGGCATCTGTTACGCCGTGTTTTCACGCCGTCGCCGCGCGTAGCTGTGACGGCGTCATCCCCATGATGCTGCGAAAGCGGTTGCTGAAGTGGCTGGCGGAGTTAAATCCGCAAGCGAGAGCAATATCCGTAAGCGGCGTGTTGGTGTGTTGCACCAGCACTTTGGCTCTCTCCATGCGACGCTGCATAACGTACTGATGCGGCGCCAGCCCCATCGACTGACGAAACATTCTGGCAAAGTGATACTCGCTCAGCGCAGCCTGATCGGCGAGGTCTGCCAGCGTCAGCGGCTGGGAAAGATTCTCTTCGATAAATGCCAGGACGTTTCGCAGCACAAACGGCGATAGCCCGCCGGTGACGACCGGCAGCTTCCACTGCACGCTGGCGTAATTCTGGAGCAGATGCGTCAGCAAAAGCGTGGATGCGGTACTGAGGGTGAGCTGATTCGCCTTTTGCTGCCAGTCGCAGCCAAGCAAAAACTGGCGATAAAGCGCGGTGATTTTCGGATCGCTGCCGAAGATTTTTTCATCCAGCGTCAGCGACAGCGGGCGTTTATCCCAGATTTTTTCGCCAACGTCGCGCAGATGTTCATCGGTGCAGTACAGATGAACAAACGACAAGTCATCGCGGATATCCCACGTCGATTCGCTCTCTTTCGGCATCAGGCAGAAACGGTCAGGACCGCCGCCATTCTTCCAGCCGCCCGGCGTTTTTTGGTAACTCTCGTAGCCATCCGCCACGTACAGGCTGAGGGTGTGGTGATTGCTTTTTACGGTGATCGTATCGTGCTTGTTGTACCACGCCGCCAGTTGAATACCGGAATTGAGCGCGACCGTTTCCCGGAGCACCGCATTCTGTTGGCGTAGCGTTTCAAAGGTATCGTAAGCGTGAGACATAGCCGTAAACGGATGGTTGATCAGACCCTCAGTCTAAGAAGTGTTGACGCGCGATGCCAGCCTTCGCGCAACAAAAAAGCGCAAGAATTTGCAAGTCCTGAGCAAGCGGATGAAAGCAGCCCAGCGCCAGACGGGACAGACTGTGCTTTTCGCGGTATGAGAAGAGAGAAACAATGAACGCATTACTCTATGGACTGGTGGTCGTCATATGGGGAACGACCTGGATTGCAATTTTCCTGCAGCAGGGACCAGTCGCGGCCCCGGTGTCGATTTTCTGGCGCTTTGCCGTGGCAACCGCCACGATAATGATCGTCCTGCTTGCCCTTCGCCGTTTGCGCAGGATGGCCCTGCGGGATCACCTTTTTTGCGTGATGCAGGGATGCTGCGTTTTCTGCTTTAACTTCTGGTGCTTTTATGCCGCCGCCTCGCACATTAATACCGGGCTGGAGTCGGTGATTTTCTCCATGGCGGTGCTGTATAACGCCATTAACAGCTTTATTTTCTTCGGCCAGCGCCCGCCCGCTCGCTTCTGGACGGCCGCCGCGCTGGGCCTGGTCGGGATCATCACCCTCTTCTGGGACGACCTGCTCGCAAGCGGCTGGAGCGCCTCGTTACTGACGGGGATTGGCCTGTCGGCGCTGGGCACCTACGGATTCTCACTGGGTAATATGATCAGCATGCGCCACCAGCGTAACGGCCTGGAGACCATGACCACCAACGCCTGGGCAATGCTCTACGGTACGCTGGTGATGGGCGGTATTGCGCTCGTCAGAGGGGATAACTTTATGCCGGAGTGGACGGTAAGCTATATCGGCGCGCTGCTCTATCTGGCCCTTTTTGGTTCGGTGATTGCCTTTGGTGCCTACTTTACGCTGGTCGGACGCATCGGTCCGGGTAAAGCCGCCTACAGTACCCTGCTGTTCCCGCTGGTTGCGCTCTCTATTTCGACGATTTACGAAGGATACGTGTGGCACGCGAATGGGGTTGTCGGGCTATTGCTGATTTTGGGCGGGAATATGGTGATGTTTACTAAGCCAGAAACCTGGTTCAGACGACTGAGAACGGCATAAAAAAAGGCCTGCATCTCTGCAGGCCCTGTTTCATTATTTCGCTGTTTTATGCACATCAAACATGGTGGCATCTGTCGCCATGTCATCCACAACCTGCTTCAGCGTCGCAAAGCCCATCTGCGTATTTTCGTTAGCCAGTTCTTTCCCTTCGCCTTTACGCACCACTTTCATCACGGTTTTGTTCGTTGCCGAATCAATCAGTTCACCTTCGAAGTACAGGTGCGTGTCCATGGTACGGTGACCGGTTGCCATTTGTGTACCCGCAACAATCAGCGCGACGGGCACCACTTCATAGAACTGCAGTCCTTCTTTCTGCGAACTCACGCCGGTGATGGCCCCGCGGAAGATCAGGCTGTGTTTGCCTGGCTTCGACACAACGGGTTTACGCTGACCAATCGCCGTTTTCATTTTGGTGTTGGTATAGGCCAGAAGCTCATCAAGCGTTTTTTGACCAATCTGAGTCGTCGGTTTTGGCGCTGGATAATAGGTTATCGGCGTCCAGAGAATACTGTCGTAATTCGCTTCGTTATACGAAGGGTCTACCCAACGCAGCGTTGGTTTCCCCGTCGCGGACGTGGTTTGCTGTAAGCCTGAATAATCTTTTAAAAAGCCTGAATATTGTTCGGGAGCGGCAACTTTCGATGCACAGCCAGCCAACGCCAACAGACCAGAAAGCACTGCAACTTTAAAAAAAGTGTGAGTACGCATGATGGTATTCCATGTTATCTGCAAGTATGCACTTGAAGTTATAGCAAAAGATGGAGGGATTTGTTGTGGCAAAAAATGATGCAGGTAGCACAAATTGCGAAAAGACTGCCCGAACGCGGTCCGGGCAGGACAAAATTACGGCTTAATATCCACCTGCCAGAACAGATGCTTACCAAACGGGTCTATTTCGTAGCCAGTCACTTCCTTACGCACCGGTTCAAATATTGTGGAGTGCGCAATCATGACGGCTGGCATCTGGTCATGCATCATCTGCTGCGCCTCTTTGTACAAGGCAATGCGTTTATTCTGATCGGTTATCGATTTTGCTTCGGCAATAATTTTATCAAAGGGTTTGTAGCACCATTTGGCCGAATTCGAACCCCCGTTGGCGGACGTACAGGTAAAAAGCGGGCCAAAGAAGTTATCCGGGTCGCCCGTGGCTGTTGTCCAGCCCATCAGCGCAGCCTGATGCTCGCCCCCTTTCACACGTTTGAGGTATTCCCCCCACTCATAGGTGACGATTTTGGCCTGCACGCCAACCTTCGCCCAGTCGGCCTGAATCATCTCCGCCATGCGCTTCGCATTCGGATTATAGGGACGCTGCACCGGCATCGCCCACAAGTCGATGCTGACGCCGTTGGCAAAACCGGCCTCTTTCAGCAGCGCTTTCGCCTTTTCGGGATCGTAATCGTAATCCTTAAGCTCGCTGTCTGCGCTCCAGACGCCCGGCGGCAGCAGGTTTTTCGCCGCAGTGCCGGTGCCGTGGAACACCGCCTCAATGATGGCCGGTTTATTAATGGCCATCGCCAGCGCCTGACGGACTTTTACGTTATCCAGTGGCGGCTTTTGGGTATTGAAAGCCAGAAAACCGGTATTCAGCCCGGCTTTGCTCATCAGGTTGATATCTTTGTTCGCCTTCATGCGCGGCAGATCGGCCGGGTTCGGGAACGGCATCACCTGACACTCGTTCTTCTCAATTTTGGCAAAACGCACGGACGCATCCGGCGTGATGGTGAAGACCAGGCGGTCCAGCTTCGATTTACCCTGCCAGTATTCCGGGAACGCCGTGAATAAAATGCGGGAATCTTTCTGATACTGCGCGAGCCTGAACGGCCCGGTCCCGATAGGATCCATGTCGACCTTCTCCGGCGTGCCCGCCTTTAGCATCGCGTCGGCATATTCCGCCGAAAGAATCGAGGCAAAATACCATGCCAGATCGGCCACGAACGGGGCTTCCGGGTGAGCCAGCGTAAAGCGCACGGTATGGTCATCTACCTTATCTATGGCGGTAATCAGGCTGCCGAACTCCAGACTTTCGAAGTTGGAATAGCTGCCGTTGGAGACGTTATGGTACGGGTGATTGACATCCTTCTGGCGCATAAACGAGAAAATGACGTCGTCGGCGTTAAAATCCCGCGTCGGCTTGAATGCTTTGTTGCTCTGGAATTTCACCCCTTTTCGCAGATGGAAGGTGTAGACCTTGCCGTCGTCGCTGACCTCCCAGCGCTCCGCCAGGCTCGGCACCAGCTCCGTTGTGCCGGGTTTGAAATCGACCAGCCGGTTATAGACCGGCACGGCGCTGGCATCCACGCTGGTTCCCGAGGTGTATAATTGAGGATTAAAGTTTTCCGGCGATCCTTCGGAACAATACACCAGCGTTTTCGCGGCAACGGTGGAACTGACCGTCAGTGCAGCAAGTGCCAGCGCTAAAGTTGTGAGTTTGCTTTTCATCATTTATTCCTGTCTTTTTAATTCGACGGCTAATTAATTCTTTTGCCATTTCATAAATAACATTAAAGTGATGTGGCAAACACCTGAAAAATAAATAAGGAACAAATCACTATGGGCTCGCCGCTTTCCAGACAATTAACGCACCGTTTTTTCCGCTATCTCGCCATCACCAGCCAGAGCGACCCCAAAGTCAAAACCCTGCCCTCCACGCCAGGGCAGCATGATATGGCGCGAGAGCTGGCGCAGGAGCTGGCGCAGCTGGGTTTAGACGACATCGTGATTGATGAATTTGCCACGGTAACGGCGGTAAAAAAAGGCAACGTGCCCGGTGCGCCGCGCATCGGCTTTATTACCCATATTGATACCGTGGACGTAGGATTGTCACCGGATATTCATCCACAAATATTAACCTTTACCGGTGAAGATCTCTGTCTGAATAAAGAGAAAGACGTCTGGCTGCGGGTGAAAGAGCACCCTGAAATTCTGGCTTATCCTGGTGAAGAGATTATTTTCAGCGACGGAACCAGCGTATTAGGCGCAGATAATAAATCGGCGGTGACGGTGGTGATGACGGTGCTGGAAAACCTGACGGCGGAACATCAGCATGGGGATATCGTCGTGGCATTTGTGCCTGACGAAGAGATCGGCCTGAACGGTGCCAAGGCGCTGGATCTTAAGCGCTTCGATGTCGACTTTGCCTGGACCATCGACTGCTGCGAGCTGGGTGAAATTGTCTACGAGAACTTTAACGCGGCAGCCGCTGAAATCCGCTTTACCGGCGTGACGGCGCACCCGATGTCCGCCAAAGGCGTGCTGGTGAATCCCCTGCTAATGGCGGCTGACTACATCAGTCATTTTGACCGCCAGCAAACGCCGGAGTGCACCGAGGGGCGTGAAGGCTATATCTGGTTTAACGGCATTCAGTCCGGGCAGAACGAGGCCGTTCTTAAAGCCAATATCCGGGACTTTGATAAGGACAGCTTTGCCGCCCGCAAGCAGCAGATTGCCGACGTTGCGGCGCTGATCGCAGCGCAGCATCCCACCGCGAAAGTGGACGTCCACATTGAAGACACCTACAGCAATATCAGCAATGCGATTGGCGAAGACAGGCGCGCCATCGATCTGATGTTTGAGGCGATGGAATCACTGGGCATCACGCCGAAACCCACGCCGATGCGCGGCGGTACCGACGGCGCGGCGCTCTCCGCTAAAGGGCTGCTCACCCCGAACTTCTTCACCGGCGCGCATAACTTCCATTCGAAGTTTGAATTCCTGCCGCTGTCGTCGTTCGAGGCGTCGTATAAAACTGCCCTGCAGATCTGCCTGCTGGCCGCCCGTTAAGCGGGCTTGCGTGCCAGCATAGTGGCAAAGCGCAGCTTAATGCGGTTGCCGTTTTCGTCGGTGCGGTGCAGTTCGCCCACCTCTTCGTTGTATTTGAGCAACTCCCAGCCTTCATAGTAGTTGCTCAACTCACCGGCTTTAAACGCAAACGGGAAGCCAACGGTGCACGGGTAGTCCGCCGTATCCATGGCGGCAACGATCAGGTTGTAGCCGCCCGGCGTCGTGCAGCGCTGCATATTGGCGATAAGACCAGGGATGGTTTTCGCGTCCAGGAACATCAGCACTACGGTGGAGAGGATAAAATCGTACTCGCCGTCAAAGCTCAGGTGGTTAAGATCTTTGATCGCGGTCTGCAGCGTCGTAATCCCTTCTGCCGCTTTGATGCGCTCGATGTTATCAATGCTCATCGGGTTTTTATCCCAGGCGGTGACCTCAAAACCATTGGCCGCTAGGTAAAGGCTGTTACGGCCATTGCCGCAGCCTAGATCCAGCGTTTTACCAGGTTTAACGATCCCCGCGCTGTACAGCACCTCTGAGTGCGTACGGGTTAAACCATATTTCTCTGTGAAGTAATTTTCGTCGACAACCATTATTTTTCCTCAGATTGCATAAGCTGCGCTTTATCAGTGCGCACCAGAAGTTTGCCCTGTATCAGCAGGATAAATGTACGAACCAGCAGCATCCCAATGATGAGATTGGTAAAGATAAACAGCGGCACGGCAATGGCGTGTAAGAATCCAGACGAACTGCCGTGCCCCAGATGCAGCCCCGTGGTAGCCAGAGCCGACACGCCGAACGAAAAACTCCAGAAGGAGGCGTTAAACGGCTGGGACAAATACCACGGCAGCAGGCGCAGCATAAACAGCAGCTGCAACAGGCCGTAGCCGAACAGCATTTTGGCGAAGGTGTCGGCTTCCCCACCGTTGACGCTAAACCAGGCGCTACACGCCACCAACGCGGGCGCCAGCTGAATGCCTAAAGAGGTACGCTGCGCGGGGGGAAGCTCGCCGGCGCTGCGAAGACGCTGGAGGATCACCGGCTCCAGGCTGAGCCAGGAAAAGACGCCTGCACCGAGGAAGACGAGCCCTGCGTCGTTGAATCCCAGAGCTCCGCACGCCATTGCGCTGATAAAATTATTCGCCACCGTTGGCAGATATAATCCCGGCGTGGTGGCCTCCTGCGGGTGCGTCCCCCGCCATAGCCCGGCGCTTTGCCAGGCAGCATAGGCAAGCTGCACCACCACGCCCACACCGAATAGCACCAGCGATACCGGGCGGAACCAGGGTACAAAGCCAATGGCAACCAGCATGGTGGTGGCAGGAAAAAGGCTGACGAAGCTGCCCATCACCGGGTGGCGCATCTCTGCCAGCACGCTGTGCGGGAAACGGATGGCACGGGTTATAAACGCCGCCGTCAGTAAAAACCAGCATGTAACCGCGAGAGCGACCAGAATCTCACCCGGCCAGCGCGTCACCGGCCACAGGGTGCTGGCGTATCGCCAGGCGAAACCCATGCCGATGATGCCAAGCACCATGCCAAAATACCCTGCGGGAAGGTTAAGCACCTGTTGGGATTTGTTAAAGTTATTCATTAATTTGAATTTTTAAAATGTATTTTAAATGCCATTTTAAGGGGTTTCCGCGACGGATGCCAGCACAACGGAAAGCCGAAAGTTTGCTACGTTTAGTGGAGACGCTCACCAGGGATAACATGATGAACAAATATCGCCTTAGCGACGAGACCCGCCTCTGGCAGTGGAAAAACGGCGAGACAGCTTACTCTGCCACGCTGCGGCAGATTATCGCCACGGCGGATTTTAACGACGTGACGGCCGGTACGAAAGGCGGCTGGATTGATGATGAGAGTGCCCTGGCGCAGGACGGTGACTGCTGGATCTACGACGAGAACAGCGTGGTCTTTGCGGGCGCGACGATAGCGGATAACGCCCGCCTTACCCAGCCCTGCGTCGTGAGCCACCATGCCTGTGTCGGCGGTAACAGCTGGCTGGACAATGCGCAGGTGAGCCATTACGCAAAAATAAGTGACAACGTCACCGTTCAGCAATCTACCGTGCGCGGCGAATGCCATATTTACGGTGATGCCCGCGTGATCCACAACAGCATGGTAATTGCCGCGAAAGGCTTAACGCCGGACCGCGAACAGATCCTCAAAATTTATGACCGCGCCACGGTGAGCGAGTCGCGCATTGTGCATCAGGCGCAAATCTACGGTGACGCGCTGGTCAGCTATGCCTTTATCGAGCATCGCGCCGAAGTCTTCGACAGAGCCATCCTGGAGGGTAACGATCTCAACAACGTCTGGGTCTGTGACTGCGCCAAAGTGTACGGCAACGCGCGCCTTATTGCGGGCTTTGACGACGACGCCATCCCTACCGTGCGCTACAGCTCGCAGGTGGCGGAGAATGCGGTGGTGGAAGGAAACTGCGTCATCAAGCATCACGTGCTGATCGGTGGAGAGGCGTGGCTGCGAGGCGGACCGATTCTGATTGACGATAAAGTCGTTATTCAGGGACGCGCGCGCATCAGTGGCGACGTGTTTATCGAACATCGGGTGGAGATTACCGACGATGCGGTGATTGAAGCCTTTATGGGCGAGAACATTCACCTGCGAGGGGAAAAGGTGATCAACGGCGATACGCGCATTACCCGCACGCCGTTGCTGGGCGCGCTATAGCGGGAACAGTCTCGCGTAGGTATTCACATCATCATAACGGCCGTTCAGGTACTCGGCCTCCCGCAGGCACCCTTCGAGGATAAAACCGTTGCGCAGCGCAACGGCGTTGCTGCTGTGGTTATCCACCCGGCACTTGATCACAAAGCGGCGAACGGTCCCGAGTTCAGCGTAATGGCGCATAAACGCCTGCAGCGACCGGGAGAGAATGCCCTTTCCCTGATGCGCTTCATCCAGCCAGTAGCCGATATAGCCCGTTTTGTTCGCGGGTTCAATGGCGTTGAACGACAGCACCCCTGCCAGCGCATCGTCATGAAAAATAAAAAATATTTTGGCGTAGCCGCGCTGGTGGAGCATCTGGTTACTCTGCACGTTGCGGCGGGTATCGTCCTCGCTCCCCACGTGCTGTGCCCAGTCAAAGGCGGTTTGCAGAAAGGTTTTGTTTTTGACGACAAGATTATGCAGGTCGGCGGTGTAGCGCTCTTCGACGGATCGCAGTTCGATTTGCTGTGAAACGGGGATGATTTCTGAAGACATGGTGCCTCTCAATTGCCGGGTGGCGGCTTCGCCTTACCCGGCCTACTCTGGACGCATTTGTAGGCCGGGTAAGCGTGAGCGCCACCCGGCACAACCCCACACGGGTTAACGCATCACCCGGTCGTCAACATAGTTACGTTTATCCGGTGCCGGCGGGAAATACTGATACAGCCAGGTTTCGCTGATCGCATCGCCCTGACAGCGCAGGAACAGGCGCATGTCTACCGGCTCGGTTGAATCCGAGGTTGGATACCAGTCAAACAGGATACGATACCCGTCAAACGGCTCGACGTAGAGGATCTCAACCTGCTTGGCTTCACCGTTAGAAAGCGTAATCACCGGCTCGATGCCTTTTGGCGCAGCGGCCTTCAGATCGCCACCGACGAAATCAATGGCAAAGCGGCGCGCCCACACTTTCGGATAGTTTTCACCCGGGGCCCAGCCTTCCGGGAACCCGCCCATGCCGGTACGGGTCGCGAAGACGTTCGCCAGCGGGGAACGCACCGGCGGCTGCGCGCTCCAGTACAGGCGGTATTTGAAGTCCAGTTCGTCCCCCGCTTCCACCGGTTTCTCCGGCTGCCAGAAGCAGACTACGTTATCCAGCGTTTCGCCCGTCGTTGGGATCTCCATCAGCCCTACCGCGCCTTTCCCCCAGTCGTTTCGCGGCTCCACCCAGAGGCTTGGACGTTTGTTATACCAGCCCATCACATCCTGATAGTGAGAGAAATCGCGGTCAAGCTGTAGCAGGCCAAAGCCCTTCGGGTTCTTATCCATGTAGGCATTGAACTGCAGCTTCTGCGGGTTATTCAGCGGACGACAGATCCACTCCCCGTTGCCGCGCCACATCGCCAGGCGGTCAGAGTCGTGGATTTGCGGGTGAATGGTGTCGCACATGCGGCGCTCGTTATTGCCGCAGCTGAACATGCTGGTCATCGGCGCGATGCCCAACTGCTTGATGTCTTTACGCGCATAGAGATGGTTTTCCACCTCCATAATCACCTGGCTCTTCTCGCAGTGGATCACGAACTTATACGCACCGGTGATGCTTGGGCTGTCCAGCAGCGTGTAGACGGTAAAGGTGGTATCGCCAGGCTTAACGGTTTCAAACCAGAAGGAGGTGAAATCCGGGAACTCTTCCGGCGTGTCGGTGAAGGTATCCACCGCCAGACCGCGTGCGGAAAGGCCGTACTGATAGGTGTCATCCACCGCGCGGAAGTAGCTCGCACCGAGGAACGAGACGATATCGCGACGCGCCAGCTCGGGGGCTTTAAAGGCGCGGAAGCCTGCAAAACCGAGATCGCTCTGGCCTTCAAGCTGTTTCGTATCAACACCCGTGTCGCCGTAGCTGAACAGTTCAGGGCGGAAGTGGATCTCACGCGCCTGAGAGGTGGACTGATCCAGCGAGAACATCCGCACGCGGCGGCGGAAACCCATCCCCATATGGAAGAACTGGACGTCCAGCTGACGGCCTTCGATGTTATTCCACAGAGACTGTTTCTCGTCGTAGCGGATGGCGTTATACGCCTGCGGCGTCATGGTTGCCAGCGTCTCCGGCAGCGGACGCGGCGCGCCACCCCACGGGGTTTTGGCCAGGTCATGCGCCATGGATTGCAGTACGAAGAAGTCAAAACGACGGCTCTGGCCGTCTGCAATGTCAGAGTCAGCCGCGTAGGCCGCTTTGGAAAACAGGGAAGCAAGGCCAGATGTGCCGCTCAGGGCAGCCATTGCAAGCGAGCCTTTTAGAAAACGTCTGCGATTCATGCCTGAAAAAACGTCCTTATGGTCGTGTGAATGTGTTTCGCGCGCGGCGAAATGACGGCAAGAAAGAACGCACAGCCTAAACAAAAATGGTTAAGAATCCAATTGTTGGCCGGTGATTATATGAACAAAGTGAGAAATATTTTCTGTCGACCAGAACGGCCCGAAAGTGGTGTAAAGAAAGCCTGGAAAATGTGTAGAAAAATGCCCCGGCGCGACATCGTTCGCCGGGGCTAATGAGGCGGTTATTTTACGCTGACATCGATACCCGGAAAGTACTTATCAGCGAGTTTAGCGATCGTGCCGTCGGCACGTACTTTATCAATCGCGGCATCAAGCTGCTTTTTGGTGGCCTCGTCACCTTTGCGCAACCCAAAACCGATCCCACTACCGAGGATAGTGTCGTCAGACACCGGTTTGCCGATAAAGCCAAACCCTTTCCCCTGCGGCTTGCTGAGGAAACCTGCCTGCCCGGCCGCGGACATAACCAGCGAGGCGTCGATACGGCCATTCAGCAGATCGCCCCACGCCATATTCTGATCTTTATAAGACACCACGGTGACACCGTGTTTTTCCCAGTGCTCTTTGGCATAGGTTTCCTGAATGGATCCCTGCAGCACGCCGATGGTTTTACCTTTCAGCCCTTCAGCCGTCGTGTCTACCGCCGTACCGGCCTTGCCCACCAGCTGCGACGGAATGCGGTAAATCGGCTGGGTAAAATCAATGCTCTTGCGGCGCTGCTCGGTGATGTTCATCGCCGAGTTGATGGCGTCAAATTTCTTCGCCACCAGACCCGGGATCAGCGCATCAAAGGAGGTTTCAACCCAGCTGCACTTCAGCGCTGCCGCTTTGCAGATAGCGTTGCCCAGTTCAACGTCGAACCCTTCCAGTTCGCCCGCCGCATTGCGGCTCTCAAACGGCGGATATTCTGCTTCCAGACCGTAACGCAGCTCGGTGGCCGCGAAGGAAGAAAAAGTACACAGCAATCCCATGCCGACAACTAACGCGCGTAATTTCATCTACAACTCCTCAGAGCCTATCTCAGCGTGGTTTAACCCGACACAGGGCTTGGGCACCTGCCCGTAACGTCGCCTCATCTTTCGCAAAAGAGAGACGAATCAATTTATTATCCGTACCGTCCGCATAAAACGCCGAAAGCGGAATGGTCGCTACGCCGTACTCAACGATCAGCCGTTTCACCAGTTCGCTGTCGCGCTCGTCGCTGAACTGGCTGTAGTCCGCCAGCATGAAGAACGATCCGGCGCTCGGCAGCAGCGTAAACGGCGAATCGGCCAGCAGGCTGTGCAGCAGATCGCGCTTGCGTTGATAGAATGCAGAGAGCGACAGCCAGGTTTGCGGGTCGACCATATGTTCAGCAAACGCGTGCTGCATTGGCGTATCGGCAGAAAACATTAAAAATTGATGGACTTTACAAATCTCGTCCATCAGTACCGCCGGAGCAACACAGTAACCCACGCGCCAACCGGTGACGTGATAGGTTTTTCCGAAAGAGGAAATAATCACGCTACGCTCCGCCAGCTGCGGGTGCGTCGCCATGCCGTGGTGCGGCTCGCCGTCAAAAACGACGTGTTCGTACACTTCATCAGACAAAATAATGATGTCGGTATTGCGCGTCAGCGCCGCCAACTGCTGCAGGTCATTGGCGGAGAAGACCTGGCCGCTCGGGTTGTGCGGCGTATTGATGATGATCATGCGCGTGCGCGGGGTTATCGCAGCGCGAACCTCATCCCAGTTGACGGCAAAATCCGGCACGGTGAGCTTGATGGCAATCGGGGTTGCCCCCTGCAGACGGACAATTGGCGCGTAGCTGTCAAATGACGGTTCGAAGTAGATCACCTCATCGCCCGGATGCACCAGCCCGCTTATTGCCGAATAGAGACCTTCGCTGGCGCTGGCAGTCACCAGCACCTCGCTGGCAGGGTCATACTGCGTACCGTAGAGCGTGGCAATTTTATCGGCAATACGTTCCTTGAGCGGCTGCAGGCCGGTCATTGACGCATACTGGTTGTGCCCCGCCTCCATGGCGCGGGTGACGCCCGCAATCAGCTTCGGGTCGCAGGAAAAATTTGGTGCGCCCTGAGAAAGGTTAATCGCGTTATGCTGCGCCGAGAGCTGGCCGATAACGGTAAAAATGGTGGTTCCCACATCTGGCAGTTTGGAGCGCGTTTGCACAGGCGTTCGTAAAGTCATCCTCTTTCCCTTCTCATGGACATTGCATAACTATTCAAACAACATCTGTGCTGTCGGGACAATCGAATTGTTGTCATAATAGCCATGAGAAAAATGCATAGCTGAGGTGTAGTATGTCGCGCCGTTCATTCCCGCTTAATGCCATCGACGCCTTTTTAATCACCGCGCGTCATCTGAACCTTACCCATGCGGCGCAGGAGCTTTGCCTGACGCAGGGGGCCGTGAGCCGCAAAATTGCCTCACTCGAAGCCTGGTTTGGCTTTCCCCTGTTCGAACGCCACGCGCGCGGACTTCGGCTCTCTCCCCAGGGCAGCGCCCTGCTTCCAGAAATGCAATCCGCCTTTACGCAGTTACTGAACGTCGCGGATCGGGCGCGGGCGCACCAGACCGTCATTCGCCTGAAGGCACCGACCTGCGCCATGCGCTGGCTGATCCCCCGGCTGCTGGAGGTGGAGCGCGAGCAGCCGGATCTGCAAATTGCGCTGACCACCACCACCGATCACAACGTCAATTTCAAAACCGAATCTTACGATGCCGCCATTGTTTTCGGCACCCACATGAGCGCGGGCGATTTGCTGTTTGAAGAGGCGCTGACGCCGGTGCTTAGCCCGCTCCGGGCAGGCGCAGCGCTGGGCGCTTTGACCTTTCTTCATCCGACAAGAGATAAAACCGACTGGTCACTGTGGCTGGCGAAACAGGAAAGCGCGGCGTTTGTTATGCACAAAAATCAACACTTCGACACCATGGATCTCGCCATTACCGCCGCCATTCAGGGGCTGGGCGTCGCCATTGCCGACGAAACGCTGGTGGCGGAAGATGTTCGCGCAGGAAGGCTGATGCGGCCTTATGAGGCAAGCATAAAAACCGGCGCAAGCTACCGGCTGGTGCTGCGCGAAACGCCAGGCGAGGAAAATGGTCTGGCGGCGTTTCGCGCCTGTTTGCTTAATCGAGGCTGACGTGGTGCTTCATCACCCGTTTGAAGAGACTCATGCGGGCGCGCATAAAGCGGTTTTCAAGCCTGAAACCTGCATGTTTATTCACTCCAATTCGCAGCAATACGTCGCGCCCTTTGCGACACGCGGGCCAGTGCACCGGGCCGGATAAGCTGTCCTGCTTCCCGGCCTCACGCGCGAAGCTCACCCAGTAATCCGCGACCTGGGCAGCAAACTGCAGATCGCGTTCGTTCACGTACTGACGTGAAGGTTCCACCTGGCCCAGGGTATCGAATACGTAAGGCACTTCATTGCCGTGCCAGGCGCCGTTGATATAGGTGGCATGCTCCGCTTCCGCGACATAATCAAACCAGTAGCGCCAGCACAGTCCGCCGACACGCTGCTGAGCCTGCATCGCCACATAGCCCATGGTGGTAAAGGCCATATCACGGCACACCTGTCTCCCCAGCTCTTCATCCCCCTTCACGCCCGGATAGAGCAGCTTAATCAGCCCCAGCCCAAAGCGTCGTTCCCGGCGAAGCTTCTGAATTTGCCCGGCCAGATCCACGCCAAACACCGCCATCACGCTGGCTTCATCGCTGTTCGACCCGATCATTAGCGGAACGGGATGCTGACGCGCGGCAAAGAACACATCCAGCATCGCTTCCGGCAAGACGCAATCCCCGACGACGGGCGCAGGCGCAACGTTCAGCGGCGACGCGAGCGGCCAGAATGCCTCCGGCGGCAGCGCGCGCAGCTGCCCGGAGGTGGCGTTCTCCAGCCCAAAATGGGCGGCTATCGCTTCCCCTTTTTGCAGGGCTTTCTCGCGGGGCGTATCTGGTAAGGTGTACCCGCTTTGCACGATCGCTTTATGGAACAACCCTTCCGCCAGCGGCGATGCCATCAGCGACAACACGCTGCGCGCGCCCGCAGATTCACCAAACAGCGTGACGCAGTTCGGATCCCCGCCAAAGGCGGCAATATTATCCCGCACCCACTCCAGCGCGGCGATCTGATCAAGCAGCGCAAAGTTATGCACCACGCGGCTTTCTTCACCTTCCAGCGCGGGATGCGCGAAAAAGCCGAGATGACCCAGACGGTAGTTGATCGTCACAACCACCACGCCGCGCGATGCCAGCGCTTTACCGTCGTAAGGCGGCAAGCTACCCGCGCCAATCGTGAACCCGCCGCCGTGCAGCCAGACCATGACCGGAAGCGGCCCGGCGCGATCGACGGGAGACCAGACGTTAAGATAGAGACAATCTTCCGAGAACTGGCCGGGATCGCCCCCGCCCAGCTCCTTGCAGTACTCGATGCTTTGCCAGCTTGAGGGTGAAAACGTCGTTGCCTGCCGTACGCCCTCCCAGCTTTCCGGCGGACGCGGGGAGCGCCAGCGCCAGTCGCCCACGGGCGGTGCGGCGTAGGGGATCCCACACCACGCATGAATATTGTTATCCGTGAAACCAGTCAGTGCGCCCTGGCGCGTTTCAACCACAGGGGCGGAGGGATTTTGCATAACCACCTTCTTTTTCCATCACACCCCTGCAGAGTAACGATTTCAGAGCAAACCGCAACGCTGTTTGCTGCGCGCTTCCGCCTCCTGATAGAGCGTGAATTCGTCATACACCGAACAGCCCAGCGCCGCTTCAAAGGCCTCGCGGCTGGCATTTCCCTGACTGCGCGCCTGCGTTTCATTTCCGAGGTTGGACTGGAAAATACCCGCCGCGCTGACCGGCAGAAAATCTTCATAGGTAATAGGTTGAGCAACCACCCAGCCGCGTTCGATCAGCGGCTGCGGATCGTCTCCCGGACGAAACGCGTGGCGATGAGCTTCACCCGCTGGCGTCAGGCGATAGCGGAAATAGGCCAGCTCCTGACGGCGCAGGAACATTTCACTGTCCGGAAATGCGCTGAACACCTCGCGCAGATGCAACTGGTGCGTGAGGTTATCTTTACCGGTACCAGCCTGGCTTAACAGGCTGTCGTACAGCTCCCGGCCTTTCGGCGTCAGCGCAACGCCACGCTGTTCAATTTCACCGAAGCGGGCGGTATGCGTTCCCTTATGCTCCCCGGCGAACAGAACCGGCTCTTCCAGCGCCTTAAAGCTGGTCTGTCGCAACAGGATCGGCACCTCGCGGCGCGGCGGCCCTTCAATCAGGATTTTTGGCTCAATGCCGTACTTCGGCATCAGCTCCTGCACCCGGTCGATATCCAGCGTGCGCGGGGTCAGATGGTTGATGTGGCAACCGGGGAAGCACACCACGTCGGCAATCAGCTTGTGTTCTTTGCTCAGCGCCAGATAGGTTTCCTGGTCGACCGTTGCGTGGCTATGCCAGCGAAATGTTTCCAGCGCTTCCTGAACAAACTCGCGCGCCTGCGTTTCAGTGAATGCGCCTTCTGACTCATGCAGGTCGATCAGCTCAAGGCAACGCGGCGTGAAAATGTTCCGCCCGGCGAGGATCCCGGCGGCATGCTCGCGCAGCTCGACATTTTCAATCAGCTCCAGGCGCAGCAGCGAGGTAAAAATACGAAACGGATTACGACACAGCGCCGCATCGTCCATCGGGCGGAACGCCGTGGAATGGACAGGCACCGCCGCCTGTGAGAGATCGTAATAGCTGACAGGATACATTCCCATGATGGCGAACATGCGGCGCAGGGTTGACAGTTCCCGCGCGGTGCCGACGCGGATTGCGCCGTGACGTTCGACATTCAGGCGCGCGAGTTCATCCGCATTCGCCAGCTGTTCATGTAAGAGTGGATTATTTTCAAGAACCGCCAGGTTAACGTCCGCCACCAGTTCCAGCAAGGTGCCGTACTGCGGAACTTCCTGCTGGTACATCGCCGACATAGCCTGCGAAAAGTGTTCCCGAATATCATCAGCCGTGATGGTGTTCGCCATGATGTCATGCCTCCAGTGAATATTACCTGGAGTGTAGAGAAGCCCGTTCCTTCCGGCGGGAAGAATTTACGAATTGTGATCCAGGCAGACGAGTGGTCAAAGCCTGTCCATTTCCAAAAACAGGTTGTAACTCAAACAGATCAAATGTTAAAAATATTTTGCTATCAAGTTATCAAAATTAAATAACTTAACTTGTCACCCGCGTCGCTCTGTTTTTAACATCGCCTATGGAAAAAAATGGTCTCTTCAGTCAGCGCATACGCTTGCGCCATTTGCATACATTTGTGGCCGTCGCTCAACAGGGAACGCTGGGGCGAGCGGCTGAAACCCTTAACCTGAGTCAACCTGCACTTTCAAAAACCCTGAACGAGCTGGAACAGCTTACCGGAACGCGGCTCTTCGATCGCGGTCGTCTGGGCGCACAGCTCACGCTTGTGGGCGAGCAATTTCTGACGCACGCGGTAAAAGTGCTGGATGCCCTCAACACGGCAGGCCAGGCGTTAAACCGGAAGGAGGAACCTGCCAGCGATATCGTTCGCGTCGGCGCGCTTCCTACCGCGGCGCTGGGCATTTTGCCTGCGGTGATTGGGCAGTTCCACAAGCTGCAAAAGCACGCCACGATTCAGGTCGCCACCATGAATAACACGATGCTGCTTGCCGGGCTGAAAGCGGGCGAACTGGATCTGGGAATTGGCAGAATGTCCGATCCAGAACTGATGAGCGGCCTCAACTACGAACTCCTTTTCCTGGAATCACTCAAGCTGGTGGTCCGTCCCGATCACCCGCTCCTGCAGGACACCGTGACCCTGAGCCGCGTCATGGAGTGGCCGGTTGTCGTGTCACCAAAAGGTACGGTCCCGCGTCAGAGTGCCGAAACGCTACTCGAAATGCAGGGGTGCACGCTGCCGTCGGGCTGCATTGAAACCCTGTCAGCCTCCCTTTCGCGCCAGCTTACCGTGGACTATGACTACGTCTGGTTCGTCCCTTCAGGCGCTGTCAAAGACGATTTACGCCGTGGCACCCTTACCGCACTCCCGGTTACGTCACCCGGGGCCGGAGAACCTATTGGGATCCTGACCCGGGTTGATGCCCCGCTCTCCTCAGGTGCTCAAGCTTTGCTAAGCGCAATCCGCAAGTCCATGCCTGCCTGATGTCCGTGCCCTGACCCGCCGTGATGGCGGGTTTACTCTCTCCTGGGCAAATAATGCGAAATCATTCATTAACAATTGCGTAAAACAATTTAACAGTTTTATCATAGCCGCGAATTCACCAAATGGTTCGCACACGAATTTTTACGAGTGAATTTCACGCTATTCAAACGGTAAAAACAGCATAACGCCCGTCCTGAATGACCCAATTGGTACAGATGCGCACAGCACACCAGGGGGACGGGCGTATTTAAGGAGATAGACATGGCATTTGGCAGCGCGCCACGCGGGTTACCTCGTATCCTGCAGTGGCTCCTTGTCGGACTGATGATGCTCATCGGTCTGGCAGTCGGCGGGCTGGGCTTTAAGCTCGCAACAGTGGGCGGAAGCCTGTACTTCCTGATCATGGGCGCGGTGATGGTGTTTGCTGCCATCCTGATCTTCACCAACCGCACCAGCGGCATGGTGCTGTATGGTATCGCGTTTATCGCCTCGATCTGCTGGGCCGTAAGCGATGCTGGCTGGGATTTTTGGCCGCTCTTTTCCCGCCTCTTCACCTTCGCCGTGCTGGCGTTCCTGTGCGCCATCGTGTGGCCCTTCCTGCGCGCCGCGAATACCCCTGCGCCGGTTAACAAAGCGCCCGCTTTTGGCATCGCCGCCGCGCTGGCCGTGATTATGCTGGTCAGCCTGGGCTGGATGTTTAAGCCTCAGACGCTGGTTGCCGCGAATGAAGCGGTGCCGGTAAAACCGGTCGCCGAAGGCGAGCAGCAGAAAAACTGGGCGCACTGGGGGAACACGACCCACGGCGATCGCTTTGCCGCGCTGGACCAGATTAACAAGCAAAACGTCAGCGATCTGAAAGTCGCCTGGGTTGCGCACACCGGGGACATTCCGCAGAGCAACGGCTCGGGCGCGGAAGATCAGAATACCCCGCTACAGATTGGCGACACGCTGTATGTCTGTACGCCGTACAGCAAAGTGCTGGCGCTGGACGTAGATTCCGGTAAAGAAAAATGGCGTTACGATTCAAAAGCCACGGCTCCTAACTGGCAGCGCTGCCGCGGTCTGGGCTATTTTGAAGATCGCACCAGCGTGACAACGTCACAGGCGGAGACACAGCCTGCGGCATGCCCTCGCCGTCTGTTCCTGCCGACTACCGATGCCCGCCTGATTGCCATCAACGCGGATAACGGCAAAGTCTGCGACGACTTCGGCGACCACGGCACCGTGGATCTGAGCGTGGGCATGGGCGAGATCAAGCCTGGCTATTATCAGCAGACCTCGACGCCGCTGGTGGCCGGGAATGTCGTTGTCGTCGGCGGTCGCGTCGCGGATAACTACTCCACCGGTGAACCACCGGGCGTGGTGCGCGCATACGACGTTCACACCGGCAAGCTGGCGTGGGCGTGGGATCCGGGTAATCCGAACCTGACCGGCCTGCCGCCGGAAGGCCAGACCTACACGCGCGGCACGCCGAATGTCTGGTCAGCCATGTCTTACGATGCAAAGCTCAATCTGATTTATCTGCCAACCGGTAACGCCACCCCGGACTTCTGGGCGGGTGAACGTACCGCGCTGGACGATAAATACAGTTCCTCGATCGTGGCCGTCGATGCTACAACCGGCCAGGTACGCTGGCATTTCCAGACCACCCACCACGATCTGTGGGATTTTGACCTCCCTTCCCAGCCGCTGCTGTACGATCTCCCTGACGGTAAAGGCGGCACCACGCCGGTGCTGGTGCAGACCAGCAAGCAGGGTATGATCTTCATGCTTAACCGCGAAACCGGTAAGCCGGTGGCGAAGGTGGAAGAGCGTCCCGTTCCGGCTGGTAACGTTGAGGGTGAACGCTACTCCCCAACCCAGCCGTATTCCGTGGGTATGCCGATGATTGGCAACCAGACGCTGACCGAATCCGACATGTGGGGGGCGACGCCTGTTGACCTGCTGCTGTGCCGTATTCAGTTTAAAGAGATGCGTCATCAGGGCGTCTTCACCCCGCCGGGTCTGGACCGCTCCCTGCAGTTCCCTGGCTCTCTCGGCGGGATGAACTGGGGCAGCGTGTCGGTTGACCCGAACAACGGCCTGATGTTCGTCAACGATATGCGTCTGGGTCTGGCGAACTACATGGTTCCTCGCGCAAATGTTGCCAAAAACGCAAGCGGCATTGAGATGGGCATTGTGCCTATGGACGGCACGCCGTTCGGCGCGATGCGCGAACGCTTCCTGTCACCGCTGGGCATTCCGTGCCAGAAGCCGCCGTTTGGCACCATGTCAGCGGTCGATCTGAAATCCGGCAAGCTGGTGTGGCAGGTTCCCGTCGGCACCGTGGAAGATACGGGACCGCTGGGCATTCGTATGCATATGCCAATCCCAATCGGCATGCCAACCCTTGGCGCGTCGCTCTCCACGCAGTCTGGCCTGCTATTCTTTGCCGGTACTCAGGATTTCTACCTACGCGCGTTTGATACCGCCACAGGGAAAGAGATCTGGAAAGACCGTCTGCCGGTAGGCAGCCAGTCCGGACCGATGACCTACGTTTCACCGAAAACCGGGAAACAGTACATCATCATTAACGCTGGCGGTGCGCGTCAGTCGCCGGATCGCGGTGATTACGTGATCGCGTATGCGTTACCCGATAAAAAGTAAGATGTGAAAAAGGGACCGAAAGGTCCCTTTTTTGGAGGTCGGGTTTTGTAGGTCGGGTAAGGCGAAGCCGCCACCCGACAAAATACGCCACTCAGAACGTCTCCCAGTTATCTCCGGAAACCGTAGCCGCCGGGCGCAATGGTACGCCCTTCGCCACTGGCGCAGACGCTACCGCACGCCCCGCCGTTGCACCGTTCAGTCGAAACGCCCCGACCGCCTCGGTCAGTCGCGCGCCCTGTTCTTCCAGCGATGCCGCCGCCGCGGAGGCCTCTTCCACCAGCGAGGCGTTTTGCTGGGTGACTTTATCCATCTCAGAAATGGCCTGGCTCACCTGCACAATGCCACGGCTCTGCTCGTCGGACGCGGCAGCAATTTCCAGCATGATATCGGTGACGCGCTTCACCGCCTCGACGATTTCATTCATGGTGTTACCCGCCGCGACCACTTCACCTGACCCCTGGTCAATCAGCGTCACCGACTCGTTGATCAGGCTTTCAATCTCTTTCGCGGCGTTGGCGCTGCGGCTTGCCAGCGTGCGCACTTCACTCGCCACTACCGCAAAGCCTCGACCCTGCTCGCCTGCGCGCGCCGCTTCGACGGCCGCGTTCAGCGCCAGAATGTTGGTCTGGAAGGCAATGCTGTTAATCACGGCGGTGATTTCTGAAATTTTCTTCGAACTGGTCGAGATATTGCCCATGGTTTTCACCACGCCGGACACCATCTGGCCGCCGCGGCTGGCTTTGCCGGAGGCATCTTCCGCCAGTTTGCTGGCATGATGCGCGTTATCGGCGTTCTGTTTCACCGTTGCGGTCAACTGCTCCATACTGGCGGCGGTCTGCTCAATCGCGGCTGCCTGCTGTTCGGTACGAGAAGAGAGGTCAGTATTCCCCGCAGAGATCTCGCTGGTGCCGCGGTAAATCTCTTCTGCCCCCTGGCGCACGGTGCCTACGGTGGTCACCAGCGAATGCTGCATGGTTTGCAGATCCCGCGTCAGGCGACCGATTTCGCTCCGGCTCGTCGGATCGTCCGGCATGGTTAGATCACCTTTCGCGATATTCTCAATGCGGGTGGCAGCACGCTGAAGCGGATTAATCACCGTCCGGCGCAGCACCACAAAGGTCATGGCCGTTAATACCAGCGCCAGCGCAAACGCACCGACCATAAACATCAGCCCAAGCTGTGTCCGGGTGTGGGCCTGAGCGGTCAGCGCGCTGGCACGATCGGTACGAATTTTAATGGCCTTCAGCAGGACGGCGTTGTAGGCGTCATCCAGCGGGCGCGCGGTTTCGTTTTCATGATTGATGATCGCCTCAAACATGCCGTTTTTGGCAAATTTGACCATCGGCTGCAGCCCCGCAATGTAGGCGTCGTAGCGTGCTTTCAGCTCAGCGTCCAGCGCTTCGTCCGCTGAGGTACGCACGGAACGATTCATGTAGGCGGTAAAGCTTGACTGCGACTGCTTGATGCGTGTTTCCGCCTCGCTGATGTTTTGCTTCATCGCATCCATTTCCGCGATACGGCTCGCCGCACCGGCATGGATCATATTAATTCGCGCGGTACGTAAATGGTTGGAGCTGTTCGAAAGCCCCATACGCACCTGAATTTCTGATGTGACATCCTGCTGATCGGTATCAGCCTGCAACAGGAAATACCCCGCCAGACCTGCGCTCAAGGCAAACAGAAGAATAATGCCACCGAGAATGGAGGAAAACAGCGGAACCAGCCTGATGTGATGCAAGAAGCCCAGCTTGCGCTGCGCCTGCATCGAAGTTGTGTTGTCCATGACCGTCGACTCTCTTATAGGTAGATGCGTAAAAACACGCCTGTTAGATAGTCATCGGCACGGCAGGGATTTAGATTACGGCTAAAAACGCCGCACTGGTCACACTTTAGAGAAGATTATTAAAGAAACGCCAGCGGCGAAAAACCGCTGGCAGAAGAGTTACTTGTCGCCGAAATGAATGACGGTACGAATGGATTTTCCTTCGTGCATCAGATCGAAGGCTTCGTTGATCTGCTCCAGCGGCAAACGGTGCGTAATGAACGGATCCAGCTGAATTTTGCCGACCATCGCATCTTCAACCATTCCCGGCAGCTGGGTACGCCCTTTCACGCCGCCAAACGCCGAACCGCGCCACACGCGACCGGTCACCAGCTGGAATGGACGCGTTTTGATCTCCTGGCCCGCACCCGCCACGCCGATGATGATGCTCTCGCCCCAGCCTTTGTGGCAGCACTCCAGCGCGGAACGCATGACGTTCACGTTGCCGATACACTCAAAGCTAAAATCAACGCCGCCGTCGGTAAGCTCAACAATAACGTCCTGCACCGGCTTTTCGTAATCTTTCGGGTTCACGAAATCGGTCGCGCCCATTTCACCCGCCAGCTTGAATTTCTCCGGGTTGGTGTCCACCGCAATGATACGGCCCGCTTTCGCCTGTACCGCGCCCTGGATCACCGCCAGACCAATCCCACCGAGACCGAACACCGCAACGGTATCGCCTTCTTTCACTTTCGCCGTGTTGTGTACCGCACCGATACCGGTGGTTACGCCGCAGCCCAGCAGGCAGACTTTATCCAGCGGCGCCTGCGGGTTGACCTTCGCCAGCGAAATTTCAGCACAGACGGTGTACTCGCTAAACGTGCTGGTGCCCATGTAGTGATAAATCGGCTCGCCGTTGTAGGAGAAACGGGTCGTACCGTCCGGCATCAGGCCTTTGCCCTGGGTGGCGCGAACGGCCTGGCAGAGGTTGGTTTTGCCGGATTTACAGAACTTACACTCGCCGCATTCTGCGGTGTAGAGAGGAATAACGTGATCGCCCGGCTTCAGGCTGGTCACGCCCTCGCCCACTTCAAACACGATACCACCGCCTTCGTGGCCGAGTACCGCCGGGAAAACGCCTTCAGGATCGTCACCGGACAGGGTAAACGCATCGGTATGGCACACGCCGGTATGGGTGATTTTGATCAGCACTTCGCCTTTCTTTGGCGGTGCAACGTCGATTTCAACGATTTTTAACGGCTGGCCAGGACCAAATGCGACGGCTGCGCGTGATTTCATCATGTCTTCCCTTCTTGTCAGGTGTGTGGGTTTATTTTAGATAAGAGCGCAGCAAATGGCCGACTTCCGCCATCCGAACTGCCCGCTGATCCGGGGTTGTCTCCCCCGTCACCAGCTCATCTTTGAGGTGAATTTCGACCATTTCGCCCATCAGACCATTGGCAGCGCCGCGCACGGCGGCGATTTGCTGCAATATGGCAAGGCAGGGATCGCCCGATTCCAGCGCACGTTCAAGGGCATCAACCTGGCCCCGAATGCGACGGACGCGCGTGAGAATGCGTTTTTTATCTTCGGGTGAATGCGGCATACGCCCTCCGTTAATATACTATAGGGGGGTATGGTATTTTAGTTGTCTGAAGATGTAAACCTCCCATTTGATGTTGCAACAACAGCAGCGCATCAACTGCATCTCATAAACCAAGCAAATAATTACAAGTTCGGTCAGGATTCTGGCGTTTAGCGGCCAGCCTGCGCCAGCATTTGCAACTCTTCCTTTAGCCATCGGGTCGCGCCTCGCTGGCCGCTGCGTTTATGCGAATAAATTTTCACTTCAAACGTGCGTATCGAAAACGGTAAGGGAAAAATCCTCAGGTCCGCTGCCGCCGTCAGCTTCTCAGCGGCAAAACGGGGGATCGCCATCAGCAGGTCGCTTTCCGCAACGATAAACGGTGCGCTGAGCATCGACGGCGTTTTGATCGCGATTTGTCGGGTATAGCCCAGCTGTTCGAGCCGCACGTCCAGAACGCCCTGCTTCTCATTCCATGGCGTCACTACCAGGTGACGGGCTGCGAGATAATCCTCCAGCGTCAGACGCGTCCGCCGGGCGTTGCTGATGACCACATACTCATCTTCAAACCAGTCTATCTCTTCCAGTTCAGGGTGCCGGATATCATCCTGAGTGCTGAATCCCAGCGCGAGATCCACTTCGCCCGCCAGTAGTTCCGTCAGTGCCGGGCTGTGCGGCAGATAGCGCAATTCGAAGCGCAAACCCGGGGCAGAAAGCTGCAGTTTGTGCATCAGCGCCGGGAAAATGCACAGCGCGGTAAAGTCCGTAATCCCAATTTGCAGGCTTTCGGTAGTGCTGGCCGGGTCAAACTCCGGCTGTGGGGTCAGCTCATGATTCAGGAACGACAATGCGGAAGCAATGGAAGGCGCAAGCTGAGTGGCATACACGCTAGGGGACATGCGATGCCCTTCGCGAAAAAAAAGCGGGTCATTAAGGGTGATGCGCAAACGCGACAGCGCATGGCTCAGTGCCGATGTGCTCATCGCCAGCTCATCAGCGGCCAGCCGAACGGAACGGTGGCGGTAAATCGCGTCGAAAACGGGCAGCAGGTTTAAATCAAGGCGTCTCAGTGCCGGATGCATAATATTCATCATTCGTTGATTTCATTGCACTTAATTCTTCGGACAATACTCCGTATGCTTAACGCCATCAATCGAAATACAGGCTAAAAAAACAGGAAAAACAATGAGCATAACCATTCGTCAGGCCCGTCCCGAAGATGCGGCGGCAATTTACGCCATGATCTACGAGCTCGCGGTGTATGAAAAAGCGCCGGAAGAAGTCGTGACCACGCCAGAGGAGATCCGGGAAACGCTCTTTGGCACCGGCGGTAAAACCGAAGCGTTGATCGCGGAATATGAAGGAAAGATCGCTGGCTATGCCGTGTTCTTCACCAGCTATTCTACCTGGCTAGGACGCAACGGTATTTACATGGAAGACCTGTACATTTCCCCGGATTATCGTGGAAAAGGCGCGGGAAGAGCGCTGCTGAAACATATCGCGCAGCTCGCGGTAAAACGGCAGTGCGGCCGCCTTGAATGGAGCGTGCTTGACTGGAACCAGCCCGCCATTGATTTTTACCTGAGCATAGGCGCGCTGCCGCAGTCTGAATGGGTTCGCTATCGTCTTGATGGCGAAGCGCTGCTGAGTTTTGCCGAATAACAGCGTCTCTCTGTGCGAGTCTCTCGCACAGAGATATATCTGAAAACAGCCCTGCCAGGGGCCGAAATAAACCTTTCGTCTCTCACATCGGCAAAGAGCGGCTATCCTTTAATTACTCACTAAAGGAGGTGAACATGTCTGATATCAATGCCGATAAAAACACCCAGTTCGCTGAAGACAAAGCCCAAAATAAGCTTGATGAACTGGCAGGTTCAGCGCAGCAGCAGTTTGGTGAATTCGTAGATTCACCAAAGCATCAGGTCAAAGGTGCGGCAAGAAAATATGCCGCGCAGGCCAGCGATGCCGTTTCTGACGTAACGGAGGCGGTTAAGAATAATCCTCTGACCGGTCTCATTGCCGCCGGTGCAGTGGGTATCGTTCTCGGCCTTCTGCTGGGACGAAAATAATAAAGGCCCTCCGGGGCTTTATTTTTTTTAGCTAAAAAGTCTTACCATTCTGTCTAATTCTTCCTCTTTCACAG
Source organism: Enterobacter sp. RIT637 (assembly GCF_019718755.1). Classification (NCBI taxonomy): domain Bacteria; kingdom Pseudomonadati; phylum Pseudomonadota; class Gammaproteobacteria; order Enterobacterales; family Enterobacteriaceae; genus Enterobacter; species Enterobacter sp. RIT637. The sequence continues at coordinate 733,621 of NZ_JAIHAZ010000001.1, read as the reverse complement.
CCCGTGACAGATAATAACCCTGGAAACTTTTCACCCCCAATTCAACTAATTTTTCAAACTTCTCTTCACTGTCAACACCCTCTGCGATGCAATCCGTTCCGGTCATGTCGCTATAAATTTGTATCGCTTTAATGAGATGATAGTCATTATCATTTGCCACAAAATGTTCAACGATATCCCGGTCTAGCTTCAGCCCGTCAAAATGCACCTGCCTGACGGGGAACAGGGTGTGATGGTTGGAGAAGCAGTCGTCCAAAAATAATCTACACCCCGTATTCCGCAGGAGACGCATGGTTTCCGGGATCCTGCTGTCCTTCATCACATCAATGCTTTCCGCGAACTCAAACACCAGCTTTTTCGCCCAATGCGGTTTGAGCAGCATGCCGGTGGCCTTCCTGGCCATATCCGGCAAGGCATTTCCGGAGGCCAGACGAGGTGGAATATTCACGGAAAAATAAAACTTCCCATTATATTTATTAATTCCGCAAACGGCGGCATGGATGACCAGCGCCGTAATCTTTAACCATATTTCATGATGTGAGATATCATTAAGGAAGCTGGCGGGCTCAACAATTTTACCGTTTTTATTCCAGCGTATGAGTATCTCAAAGCCTACCCCTTTTTTATCACGATCGGTAATGATCTGATACGCTGGAAATATTTCCCCTTTAAACAGTGCGTTATAAATTTCGACTTCTTTATCGGTGAATCCTTCATTTTTATTGGGTAGGACGTCACGACCTTCCGCTCTTAATTTGTGCGAATCGTTTAGCCATTGTCCAATCACTTGTAATTTATTCATCCCTTCCTTACGGTGAGTATAAATAGTTTTATTAGACAACCCTGCCCTTTCACACTGCTCTTTTACGGACATCCCTCGGTAGAAACGTAATAAAACATCAATCTCTCTTTTTGTTAAACCTTTTATTTTCACCTGGTTGGCGGATGCCATATATTGGCTGCGTAATAATCGTGAACGATCCTTAAGTTTTTCGCCGCGAATATTGAGGCTGGATGCCAAATCAGCAACGCTGGATATACGAATCAATGACAACTGCTGGCTATTATTTAAAAGACTTCTCAGCGTACAATAGAGCCAACCATCGGGGATGTCACCATACAGGGTTACGCGTCGAATAACGGGCAGCGCGTTCAGCACTGATGCCAGCCGCTTCAGGCTGGCAAGAAGTTCCACAACGCCCTTCCCAAGAAATACAGAAACTCTAGCGTGCTGATTTTTAACGACATCCTCAAGTTCTCGTTGGTGCACCTCATCTTCCTCAAAGTGTATAAGTGAGGCGTTTATCCCATACTGTTTGAGCAGCAGACAATATCCCTGAAATGTGAAACAACAGGTTGAGATGACAAATGTTTGCTCATCGCAAGCAGCATTTCTGAGAGACGTTTTTTGAGTCATAACCTGCTCCTGGGCACGAAAGCGCCAATCTCATTTTTTATAAATGCAAAAAGCTGAATACACCTGGCTTGAATAATGATTTTACAGCACGTCGAGAGGTTAAGATATCGTTACCGACGCCATTAACCGGAACATCTTTGCGTTAATCACCCGCCTATCATCATGACTGTAAATATATCTTTCTTTTCAAATAACGACCGCAAATAACATTTTCTCAGGTATAATGAATATTCCGAAAAAGAAGGCTTAACACTTCATCTATCGGTTCATTAAACACGAGAAAAACGCTATGGATAATCACATCTCATCCAGGGCCTTGCTACATCGAAGGGATGTTATAAAGAACAACCCGCGATTCGGTGAGGCAATATTAGAGCACTACACAATTAATGACACCATCTACAAAAAACAACCTCTTTTCTATAAGACAATGCTGCAGGAATCACGGTTTAACATCATTCTCTCCATGTGTTGTTTTATTTTTGGAAATCAGGCCGAGTCCGTTTCAGAGATTAAAGAGTTATGTTCACGCTATAAAATAGCCAGCCCCAACAGCGTCATTGCGATCATTACGATACTTCGAACCACCGGGCGCATCAGGACCTGGCGCTGTACGGAAGACAGGCGAAAAACAAGAATCGCCCCAACCGAAAAAGGATTGAATGAACTTAAACGCTATATGTCCGGCGCATTTATACCCGTCAGCATTCTGTATCCTGCGTCTAATATTGACGTCAATTTGCTGGACAATGATATTTTAAGAAATAACTTTTTCCGCCGCGCGGCGGAATATCTTTTTCGGGGATTAACGTTCAGGAAGGTTTTACCGGAAGTGGGTTTATTTATCGATAAAGACGGAGGCCGGATGATCATGCTATATCTTTATCTGCAGGCGGTTAAAAACAAATCAGCACATGGCGCAATTATTGATTACTCTGCCAGTTCGCTCGCTAAGGAATTTTTTGTTTCACGCATTCACGTCAACCGAATTATCAAAACGGCGCAAGAGGTGGGCTACCTTAAAGATCGGGGTGATGGAAGGATGTCGATTTACCCGGCCTTTATCGAACTGGTTGAAAATTATGCCGGTTTGTATTTTGCGTATGTCACGCATTACATCAACGTGGTTCCGAAAGAACGACGCCTCCTCAACAACGTGACGTCAACGTTATAATTCACATGGCGTTCGGGATCCCGAACGCCACTATTTTATCTTTCGCGCAGCGCCTCTTTCGCCTTGTTCAGCGGCTTCAACAGATAATCCAGAATGGTTTTGCTGCCGGTTTTAATATCAACGGTGGCAATCATGCCCGGAAAGACCGGAAATTCCTGACCTTGCTTATTGGTCAGATGGTTGCTGTCGGTACGAATATAGACGCGATAGTAGTAAACATCCCTTTTCACCTCATCCTGCAGGGTGTCCGGGGAAATCATGGTCACTTCCCCTTCCAGTCCGCCATAAATGGAGTAGTCATAGGCCGTAATTTTCACCAGCGCTTTCTGGCCGGGGTGGATAAACGCCACATCTCGCGGCGAGATTTTCGCCTCAACCACCATCTGATCGTCCAGCGGGACCAGGCTCATCAGCTTGCCGTTCGGCGGGATAACGCCTCCCACAGTTGTCACGTCAATATCCTTCACGATCCCGCGAACCGGCGCATTGAAGGTCAGCCGGGTCAGGGAGTCCTCACGCCCTTTCATCACCGAACGCTGGGCTTCAATCTCCGCATTGGCTTTCGCCAGCTCTTCACGGGCGCGAACGTAATACTGGTTTTTCATCTCGGTGATTTTATTCTCAAGCTCATTTTTTTGACGCTCAAGACGTAATACCTCAACCTTGCTGGCCGCCCCCTGGGTCACCAGCGGACGGGTCAACGACAGTTCGCGCTGCACAAGCTCTGCGCCCTGACGTAAACCGGCCAGCCCTTTTTCGAGGCTCTCACGACGGGACTGGTAGAGCGCCGTTTCCTGTTTAACCAGCTCAACGTCGTCATCAAGCTCTTCCGGGAACGCAAGTTCCGTATCGTTCACCTCGGCCTTCAGGCGTGCCGCCGTTGCCAGCGCCGCATTCAGGCGAGACTCGCTCTCCAGCACGCTGGACTCGGTTTTTGTCCGGTCAAGCTGCGCGAGCTGCTGACCGCGTTCAACAATATCGCCCTCGCGCACCATCAGGCTGTGGATAATCCCCCCTTCCAGGGACTGGATCACCTGCTCGTGGGAGGACGGGATCACCTTACCGCTGCCGGTCGTCACCTCATCCAGCTTGAACAGGCTCGCCCAGGTGATAAAAACCGCCAGCAGGGCGAACAGCGACCATGCTACCAGTGACGAGCGCGGCAGGCGCGGCTCTTTCAGACGGCTGTTAAAGCGAGAGAAATCATTCATGCTACGCCCTCCGTTTTCATGGTGACGGTACGCTGCACGGCTTTCTGCGGCGCCATTCCGTGCTGATGCAGGATCGCATCGCGCGGGCCGTCCATCACCACCTTGCCGTTTTCCAGCACGATGATGCGGTCAACCAAATCCAGAATCGGCAGGCGATGCGTCGCTACCACCAGCGTCCGGCGTTTACCCAGCCATTTATGGAGATGCTGTATAAACTGCTTTTCGCTCATTTCGTCCAGCCAGGCGGTCGGTTCGTCCAGCAGCAGGATATTTGGTGAGACGATCAGCGCGCGCGCCAGCAATAGCGCCTGACGCTGCCCGCCCGACAGGCCCGTTCCGCCCTCGTTGATGATGGTGTTCAGCCCCATTTTCTGCTTACGCACAAACTCCAGCGCGCCGCTGTTAACCAGCGCCTGATGGATCTCATCGTCGGTGGCTAACGGGTTCCCCATCAGGATGTTGTCCCGCACGGAGCCAAAGAACAGCCTGGCCTGCTGGCTAAGCAGTTGCATGTCGCGACGCACGTCGGCCGGGTCCAGATGATTGAGGGCAATATCGTCGAGCAGGATGCTGCCCTGCTGCGGCTCCTGCATGCCCGCCAGAAGCTGTAACAGCGTGCTTTTACCGGAGCCATTGCGCCCAAGCACCGCCACGCGCTCTCCGGCGCGGATCTGCAGCTTGCTGATGTTGAGCACGGTGAGTTTCTCTTCCTCGTCGTAATAAAACCCGACGTCCTCAAGCGCATAGTCGCCGCGCAGGTGGGCTTTGTGCACCTTTTTGCCGTGCTGCGGATCGTCAATCGGGCGCTGCATCAGGTCGTCCAGCCCCTTGCGGGCCACTTTTGCCGACTGCCAGCGCGACAGCACGCCTGAGATCTGCGACAGCGGCGCGATAGTGCGCGATGCCAGAATCGAGGTACCTACCAGCGCACCGGTGGTCATGTCGCCGCTGATGACCAGATAACAGCCCACCAACAGCACCACCGCGTAGACGATGGACTGCACCTCCTGCGTCCAGGTGAGCAGCAGGCCCGTCAGCCAGCGCTGCTTCATGCCGACGCTGGCGGCGACGTCGTTGGTGTTATTCCACTGGTTCTGGAAACGCTGCTCGGCGCGCATCAGCTTGATGTCTTCAAGGCCCTGCACCGCTTCCACCAGCGTGGCGTTACGAATGGCGGATTCACGCATCCCTTCGCTGGAGAGTTTCCCCAGCGGGCGCTGCACCAGCAGGCCGGGAATGAGCAGCAGCGGCACGGCGAGCAGGACCACCAGCACCAGCGGCCCGCCAATCATCCACAGAATGAAGACGAACAGCAGGAAGAACGGCAGATCGGAAATCGCCGCAATGGTGGTCGAGGTGATGAGCTCGCGCACCGACTCCAGCTCGCGGATCTGCGCGATAAAGGATCCGGTTGATTTGGAGCGTGCGCCGTTTTTAATCCGCAGCGCGTGGGCAAACACGCGTTCAGAGATACGCAGGTCGGCGCGTTTCCCCACCACGTCAGAAATATGCACGCGCAGCATGCGCATGATGAACTCGAACAGAATGGCAATCATCACGCCGGCAAACAGCACCCACAGCGTGGCTTCCGACTGCGACGGCACCACCCTGTCGTAGACCTGCATGGAGAAGACCATGCCGGAAAGCGCCAGCATGTTGGCCACCAGCGCCACCAGCATGATGTCGCTGTAGCGTCGCCAGTCCTTCAGCGCCAGCTGCCAGAACCAGTTTTTCTCATAGGGTTTGATGTAATCGTCCACGCGGGCATCCGGCGTGGATTCGAGCGGGCGCAACACCATCAGCCCCTTTAACCGCGCCCCGAGTTCGTCACGCGTCAGCGTCGTCTCCAGCCCCGCGTCGCCGCTGAACTGCAGGCTGACGTTGCCTTCGCTGTCCATGCGGTTAATGACCGCGATTTGTCCGCCGGTGAATTCCGCCAGCAGCGGCAGGCGCCACGGATCGAGGGATATCGCTTCAGCCGCCACCATACGCATCCCCAGCCCAAGCTGGCGCGCCATCTCCTCCAGCACCAGCTGGCGCGGAGACTGGCTTTCATGGTTAATCGTGACCCGAACGTGCTCCGCTGAGAAATCCAGCCGGTAGTGTTTCGCGATGATAAGCATGCCCTGCAGCCAGGGTTCGTACTGTGGATGTGTCTTCATAATCTCCGGGTTAACGCAATTCGTGTAAAAGAAGCGCCAAAGGCCGCGGGGATCGCTCCCCGCGGCGTTGGTTTACGCAATTAACAGCTGATGGTTCGCCAGCAGCGTCGCCAGATCCGTCTGCACGCCGTTCAGGGTCACCAGAGTGGTCGGCGAGAACTGACCGCCTGTACCGTCCAGGTCAACCTGGATCTCGGTATTGCTGCCGTTCTGCACCACGCGGATGTAATCGCTGATATTTCCCGCGCTGCTGTCCAGCGTAGCCACGCCGTTCACGTAGCTCGCCGAGCCGGTGCCGGTATAGCCGCTGTCGGAGAGCAGATCGCGCAGGTCAATACGATCCGTATCCGCGGTCCCTTCCCAGGTGCCGACCGTAAAGCCGTTCACCACGTCGTGACCGTTACCGCCCGTTGCATCCGAGGCGTTGATCAGCTTGTAGAGCAACGTATCGTGACCGCCGCTGCCGATGTTGAAGGTGTCGTTCCCGCCGCGGCCTTCGAACTGGTTATCACCGCTGTTGCCGGTAATGACGTCGTCGAAGTCCGAGCCGTTGATCCCCTCAATGTTGAGCAGTCGTGACGTACCGAACCCGGTGTCCTGCGCGGTAGAGAGGCGCAAATCAACGGTTACGCCGGAGGTCGCATTGCGGTAATCCACCACGTCCATCCCGCCGGTGTTGCTCCAGGTGTCGTAGTCGGAATGGGTATTCCAGCCGCCGGAGCCGTTGTAGGTATAGGTGCCATCCTCGGCGATAAAGGTGTCGTTATACCCGGTCCCGGTGAGGGTCCCGCTGTGGCCGCCGGTGGCCGCTTCGGCCGTCAGAACGTACCCCTCTTTGCCGTTGCCCGCCTCCAGACCGCTCCAGGTGACGTTATCCGACACGCCGTTGGTGATCTTCAGGATCTCGGCCGAATAGGTTTCATTCGGATCCAGCCCGTAGAAGCTCACCAGCGCAGAGGTATCGTTCGACCCGATACCGGACTGAGCGTTGATGATCTGCGACGCCACCAGTACACCCGCGGCGTTGTACAGATTGACCGTGTTGCCGTAGTAGGCGTTGATGCCTTCGCTGTCGACAATGTGCAGGTGCATCGCGGTGCCGTCAGCAATGGTTTTGCTGTTCTGCACCAGCACCACCTTGCCGTTCTGCTGCGACACCAGCAGATCCTGCGCGCCGTCCCAGTTGTAGTCCACCGCCGCCACGCCGGTCGCGTAGGCAATACCGGACGCAAGCTGGCTTGAGGTCCAGGTAGAGCCGTAACCGTTGTTGGTGAACAGGGTCGCCGTTTGCGAGCCGCCGTAGGTGCTGAGCTTGATGATGTCCATCTGCCCGTCGCCGTTCCAGTCCACCGCCACTGACAGATAGCCCGCCGTGGCGTTAGAGGCTTCCACCGCGCTTTTGGTGGCAGAAAGCGTCCCGGTACCGTCGTTGTAGTAGATCACCCCGCCGTTGTTGTTGTAGCTGCTGCCCAGGTACAGATCCATGTAGCCATCACCGTTGAAGTCTGCCCACGTCATGGACGCCGCCGTGGTGGTATTCGAGGCGTTGGCCACAAACACGTTAGTCAGGTTTTGGCCGATAGAGAGCGTGCCGTTACCGTTGTTGTTGATCACGGTTAACGAGTACGCGCCGCTGCGGTTGGTGTGCTGAACGATATCCACCGTACCGTCGTTGTTCAGGTCAACGCCGGAGATTTCGCGCCCGGAATCGAACTGACCGTAGAAACCGCCTTCGCCACCGGTGCCGTCCGGCGACAGAACGCCGTTGTTGTTCACCAGGTAGGTCAGTGAGTCCATGCCAGCATCGCCGTACGCCAGATCCAGATAGCCATCGCCGGTTTTATCGTACGCAATCACGCCGCCGTACCAGATGGTGGTCCCCATCGCCAGCTGGCTGGCGTTATAGGTGCTGCCATCATAGGTCCACATCACCTGCGTAGAGCCCGAGTAGGTGGTCTCCGTCGCGAAGATATCCTGCGTGCCGTTACGGTCAAAGTCGGCAGCGGTCTGGCTCACCATGTAGTAGCTGCGGGTGTTGGTCAGCGTATTTCCGGCATAGGTCGAGCTATCGCTGCTGGAGTAGGACTGGCCGTTAGCAATGATGTTCCACAGACCGCTGCTGTTCATGCCGAGGGTCATGGTTGAGTTGTTGCTGTTCCCCGCCGTGGTTGCCCAGTCGGTATTCACCGAGGTGGTATCAATCACCAGGCTGCCGGTCGCCGTACCGGTGGTATTACCGTTACCCGCGCTGCTCTTCACCTGCGCCGTCACGCTGTAGCTCGACACGCTCAGCGCATCGCCGTCCGGGATCTGCAGATACCAGGTGTTGTGATCCGGGTCGACCACCACCGCGCCGCCGGTCTGGGAGGTGTAGGTTTTTCCGTTCACCGTTACCACCAGGTATTCACCGTTCACCAGGTCAGCGGAGACGGTACCGCTGACGATCGGCGTGGTGTCCGACGTGGTCTGCGCGGTAATCGCCGCCGTGGTGGTCGGGATGCTGGTATCCACGTTCAGCACAAAGCCGTCCGATTCCGTGTAGTTACCGGCCTTATCGGTGACGCGCACAATGTAGGTGTGGTTGCCGTCGCTCAGGCCGTTGTCCTGGAAGGACCAGCTTGCGCTGCCGTTCATGGTCACCTGGCCGAGCAGGACCCCGTCACGATAGAGCTGCACAATTTCACCGTCGTCCGGGGCGCGGTTAAGCGTACCGTTGATCAGTGGCGAGTTATCGTCCGTTGCCACCGCACTGCCAAAGGTGCCCTGACGCTCGCCTTCGCCGTCGGTATAGCTCACTACCGTGCCTACCGTGGTTGGCGGCGTGGTGTCCACCGTCACCACCTGAGAGGCGGTGGAGCCGACGTTGCCCGCCTGGTCGATAATCCGCACCTGGTAGGTGTAGTCACCGTCAGGCAGATCGCGGGTATCGGTGTAGCTCCAGCGCTGGTTGGTGACCGTGGTATCGAGCCAGGTATTTCCGCCGTCCAGGCTTATCTGTACGCGCTCGTCGCTTGCCAGCGCGCTGCCCAGCGAGCCGTTGATCGTCAACGTGGTGTCCATGGTGATGAAATCACTGCCGGACTGGCCGGTATCGTCACTGATGCTGTCGATGGTGACGCCGTACTGCGGCGCCTGCGTATCCACCGTCACCGCCTGAGCGGTTGTTGCCCCAACGTTCCCCGCCTGGTCAACGACCCGCACCTGGTAGTTATGGCTGCCGTCGGTCAGGGTACGCGTGTCGCTGTAGCTCCACTGCGTACCGCTGACGATGGCGTACACCCAGGTGCTGCCGCCGTCCATGCTCACCTGCACGAATTCACCCGCGCCGAGTTCTGCGCCGAGCGTTCCGTGCAGCGTGTACGAGGTCGAACTGGTCAGGAAGTCGTTATTGTCGAAGCCGGTATCCACGGTGATGTTATCCACGGTCACCGTAATCGCCGCATCCGGGGCGACCGTATCGACGGTCACCTGCTGATGGGCGCTCGCCCCCACGTTGCCCGCCGCGTCCACCACGCGAACGTAGTAGTCATAGGTCTGGTTACCCAGCGTGCGGCTATCGACGTAGTACCAGCTGTTGCCGGTGACGATGACGTTCTGCCAGGTGACGCCGCCGTCGATGCTGATCTGGGCATACTCGCCGTCGGCCAGCGTCGCGCCGAGCGAGCCATGCAGCGTCAGGGACGTATCGTTGGTGATAAAGTCGCTGCTGCTCAGGCCGGTATCGTCGCTGATGCTGTCAATGGCGATGGTTTTGCTCGCGTCCGGCGCAACCGTATCAATGGTCACCACCTGGCTGGCGGTGGCGCTGATATTGCCCGCGTCGTCAATCACGCGCAGCTGGTAGTTGTAATCCGCGTCGGCCAGCGTGCGGCCATCGACGTACGTCCAGCTCAGGCCGCTGACGCTAACGTCGATCCAGGTAACGCCGCCGTCGAGGCTGATCTGCGCGTGGTCGCCGCTGCCCAGCGCGGCGCCGAGCGTCCCTTTCAGGCTGATCTGGTTGTCGCTGGTGATAAAGTCGCTGCCGGACAGGCCGGTATCCTGGGTGATGGAATCGACCGTAATTGTCGTAGCCGCAGGCTTCGTCAGATCAATCACCACGTCCTGGCTGTCCGTGGCCCCCACGTTGCCCGCGTTATCGATCACGCGCACCTGGTACTGATACGAACCGTCCGTCAGAGTGCGGCCATCGGTGTAGCGCCAGATGGTGCCGGTCACGGTCAGGTCACTCCAGGTGGTGCCGCCGTCGAGGCTGATCTGCGCCTTCTCGTTATTGCCGAGCTGCGCGGTCAGGGAGCCGTTGACCACGACCTGAGCGTCGTTGGTGATGAAATCCGTCGCGCTCAGGCCGGTGTCGTTTTGCAGCGAATCAATGCTAATCCCCATCGACGGCGCGGTGAGATCCACGGTGACGCTGTGGTTATCGCTGGCGCTGTTGCCGATGGTGTTGCTGACCTGCGCGTTAATCACGTACGAACCGCCGTCTGCCAGCGCGGTCACGTCTGCGCTGCCGACCGTATAGCTCCAGGTGCCGTCATTCTGCACGGTCGCCGTATAAGTTTTACCGTTCAGCGTAATGGTCACCGTCTGGCCCGCCGGGGCGTCGGTGGTGCCGCTGACGACCAGCGGCGTGCCGTGCTCGGCGGCGTTGACGATATCGTCCTGCGCAAAGGTGTTGATGGTGATGGTTGGGACATCGCCGTTCAGCGTCACGTCGTGCGTTGCGCTGCCCGGGTTGCCCGCCCTGTCGCTTACCGACGCGGTGATGGTGTAATCCCCGTCGCTCAGGCCGAGGAAATCACGGCCCGGCACGAAGACCGACCAGGATCCGTCCGCCCCGACGGTCGCCTGATAGCTGTGCCCGTTGAAGGAGACGGTCACCGTCTGGCCCTGTTCCGCCGTAGTGGTGCCGCTGATGGTCTGCCCCGCCAGCTGCTCCGCGTTGTTGACGATATCGTCATCGGCCACGGTGCTGATGGTTACGGTTGGCGCGACGGTATCGACCGTTAAGGTGTGCGTGGTCTGGCCGTTATTACCCGCTTTGTCGTTGACCGAGGCAGTGACCGTCAGCGCGCCCTGGCTCAGCGCGGCCAGATCGGCAGCCGGAACGTCCAGCGTCCAGGTACCGTCGTTTGCCACGGTGGCGGTGTAGGTTTTGCCGCCCAGCGTCACGGTGACGGTCTGACCCGCCTCCGCGCTGGAAGAGCCGTGCACGGTCAGCGGCTGCTGCGCTTCAAGCGCGTTCAGCATGTCGTCAGTCGACAGCGTTGCAATGCTCACCACCGGCGCGGTGGTATCCACGCTGATGCCGTGCGTCGCCGACGCGCTGTTGCCCGCGCTGTCCTGCGCCGACACGGACACCTGATAGCTCGCGCCATCGGCCAGGGCGCCCACGTCTGCGGCCGGAACGGTGGTCGTCCAGCTGCCGTCGCTCTGGATGGTGGCCGTATAGGTTTTGCCGTTCAGCGTCACGGTGACCTGAGTCCCGCTGGCGAACTGGGCGCTGGAGCCGTTAATCACCAGGGACGAACCGGCTTCCGCCGCGTTGATGACGTCGTCACCGCTAACGGTGTTCACCGTCAGGGCCACGGAGGCGGTGTTCACCACCACATCGTGGGTCTGGGTGCTGCTGTTGCCCGCGCTGTCGGTAATCGTCGCGCTGAGGGTCACGGTGCCGTCGTTCAGCGCGGAAATCACGCTGGCCGGAACGCCTACGCTCCAGTTACCGCTGGCGTCAACGGTGGTGGTGTACTGGTTCGAACCGATGGTGATGACCAGCTTATCGCCGACGCTCGCACCGGTTGCCGTACCGCTGACAATCTGCGCCTGCCCGTGCTCCACGCTATTAATGATGTTATCGCCCGCGACGGCGTTAAAGCTGACGGTCGGCGGCGTGGTATCAAGCGTAATCGCTTTGCCCGCGCTGCCCGGGTTACCCGCGGCGTCGCTCACGCTCACCTGCACGGTGTAGCCGTTATCCGCCAGCGCAGACAGGTCGGCGCCCGGCACGTTCACGCTCCAGATGCCGCCCTGCTGCACCTGCGCGGTATAGCTCTTACCGCCCAGCGTCACGGTGACCGTCTGCCCGACTTCCGCCGTGGTGGTGCCGGAAATGGCCACGCCCGCAGCCGCTTCGCTGCCGTTAATCACGTTATCGCCAGCGACGGTATCAATGCTCACGGTTGGCGCGGTCGCATCCACGCTGTACTCACGGCCCGCAGAGGCGCTGTTACCGTGCGCGTTGGTGACGCTCACCTGCACGCTGGCATCGCCGTCCTTCAGGCCCGCGAGATCGGCGGAAGGCACGGTGGCCGTCCAGTTACCGTCAGCGTCCACCGTCGCGGTGTACGTCTTGCCGCCGAAGGTGATGGTAACGGTCTGGTCTTCCTCCACGTTCGAGGTGCTGCCGGACAGCACCAGATCCGCCCCTTTCTCCGCCGCGTTAATCACGTCGTCGGTGGCAATCGCATCGATGCTGACGGCAACGGCAGACAGATCGACGGTGACATCGTGGCTGATGGTCACCGGGTTGCCCGCCGCGCTCTGGCCTGCAACGGTCACGGTGACCGTACCCGCAGCCAGGGCCCCGACGTCTGCCGCCGGGATCGCCGCGCTCCAGGTGCCGTCTGCCAGCACGGAGGCCGCATAGGTTTTGCCATTAACGGTCACGGTGAGCGTGGTGCCTGCCGCCAGCCCGTCGCTGGATCCGGTGACAATCAGGTTCTGTCCATGCTCGATGCTGTTAATCACATCGTCGCCCGCCACGGTATCAATGCGCAGACCCGGCAGGTTAGCGTCGATAGCGATTTCGCGCTCGCCCGCGCCGGTGTTGCCGTGACCGTTGGTGACGGTCGCCGATACGGTCAAATCGCCGTTGCCCAGCGCGGTCAGGACGGATCCCGGCACGTTCACGGACCAGGTCAGATCGCTCTGCACCGTTGCGGTGTAGCTGTTGCCGCCAAGGGTGACGGTGACGGTATTGCCCGCTTCCGCGTTCGCCACTTTGCCGCTGATGGTCTGGCCTGCGGCCACTTCCGCCGCGTTGATGACGTTATCGCCCGCCACGGTATTGATGGTGACGGTCGGCAGCGCGGTGTCCACCTGCAGGTTCGCGGTGTTATTCACGGTGTTACCCACGCCGTTGGTTGCGGCGGCGCTCAGGGTATAGTTGGCTTCGCCCAGGCCCGCCAGATCCGCTGCCGGAACGGTCAGGCTCCAGGTGCCGTCCGCCGCTGTCGTGGCCGTGTAGTTTTTACCGTTGAGGGTCACGGTCACCACGGTGCCTTCCGCCAGGTTGGCGCTGGTGCCGCTGACGCTCAGATCCTGACCTTTCTCCACCGCGTTCAGCACGTTGTCGCCGCTGATGGCGCTGAAGCTGACCGAAGGCAGACCGGTATCGACGGTCACGTTATGGCTGCCGGTACCGGTATTGCCCGCCGCGTCGGTGACTGACGCCGTGACGGTCACGGTGCCGTCGCTGAGGCCGGAAATGACGCTGGCCGGTACGCCCACGCTCCAGTTACCCGCCGCGTCCAGCACGGTGGTGTAAGTCTGGCCGCCGATGGTGACAGTGACCTTATCGCCCGCAGCCGCGCCGGTGGCGGTGCCGCTGATGATGTGCGCCTGAGCGTGCTCAGCGATGTTAATCACGTCATCGCCCGCTACGGTATTGATGGTCACCGCAGGAACGGTCACGTCGACCGTCAGAGTGTGATCAACCGACGCCGGGTTGCCCGCCTTGTCGCTGACGCTCGCCGTCACGGTGACGCTGCCGTCGCCGAGTGCCGCCAGATCCGCCGCCGGAACGCTCAGCGTCCAGCTGCCGTCCGCGCCTGCGGCTGTGGTGTAGTCTTTGCCGTTCAGCGTCACGTTCACGGTCTGGCCCGCTTCGGCGGTGGTGGTGCCGGATACGGTCAGATCGGACTGTGCTTCAGTGGCATTCAGAATATCGTCGGTCGCCAGGGTATTGATGGTCACGAACGGTGCGGTCGCATCCACGCTGTACTCGCGGCCCGCCGAGGCGCTGTTGCCGTTCACGTTGGTGACGCTCACCTGCACGCTGGCGTCGCCATCCTTAAGGTGTACCAGATCCGCAGACGGTACGGTGTAGGTCCAGTTACCGCTATCGTCTACTGTCGCGCTATAGATTTTGCCGTTCAGGCTGATGGTCACGGTCTGCCCGGCTTCCACGTTGGTGGTCGCACCGGACAGCACCAGATCCGCGCCCTTCTCCGCCGCGTTAATCACGTCGTCGGTAGCGATGGAATTGATGCTGATGGCAACGGTCGCCAGATCTACCGTCACGTCGTGGCTGATGGTAATCGGGTTGCCCGCAGAGCTGTCGCCGGTCACGCTGATTTTGACGGTGCCTTCCGGCCACGCGCTCACGTCGGTGGACGGGATCGCCGCGATCCAGGTGCCGTCCGCCAGTACGGTCGCCGCATAGTCTTTACCGTTGACGGTGACGGTCAGCGCCGTGCCCGCCGCCAGCCCGTCGCTGGAACCGGTGACGATCAGGTTCTGCGCGTGCTCGATGGTGTTGATCACGTCATCACCCGCGACGGTGTCGACACGCAGTCCCGGCAGGTTAGCGTCGATAGCGATCTCGCGCTCGCCGGTGCCGGTATTGCCGTGGCCGTTGGTGACGACCGCCGTTACGCTCAGGCTGCCGTTGCCCAACGCAGTCAGCACGTCAGACGGCACGTTCACGGACCAGGTCAGATCGTTCTGCACCGTTGCGGTGTAGCTGTTGCCGCCAAGGGTGACGGTAACGGTATTGCCCGCTTCGGCATTCGCCACGCTGCCGCTCAGGGTCTGGCCTGCCGCCACTTCCGCCGCGTTGATGACGTTATCGCCCGCCACGGTGTTGATGGTGACGGTCGGCAGCGCGGTGTCCACCAGCAGGTTCGCGGTGTTGCTCACGCTGTTGCCCACGCCGTTGGTGGCGGTCGCATTCAGGGTGTAATTGGCCTGGCCGAGACCGGCCAGATCCGCTGCCGGAACCGTCAGGCTCCAGGTGCCGTCTGCCGCCGTGGTGGCCGTGTAGTTTTTACCGTTGAGAGTCACGGTCACCACGGTGCCTTCCGCGAGGTTAGCGCTGGTGCCGCTGACGCTCAGATCCTGGCCTTTTTCAACGGCGTTGAGGACGTTGTCATCGCTGATGGCGTTGAAGGCTACCGATGGCAGACCGGTATCGACGGTCACGTTATGCGTGCCGGTGCCGGTGTTGCCCGCCGCGTCGGTGACTGACGCCGTGACGGTCACGGTGCCGTCGCTGAGGCCCGAAATCACATTCGCCGGTACGCCCACGCTCCAGTTCCCCGCCGCGTCCAGCACGGTGGTGTAGGTCTGCCCGCCAATCGTGACGGTGACCTTATCACCCGCTGCCGCGCCGGTGGCGGTGCCGCTGATGATTTGCGCCTGGCCGTGTTCTGCGATGTTAATGACATCGTCGCCCGCCACGGTGTTGATGGTCACCGCAGGCGCGGTGATATCTACCGCCAGGTTGTGATCCACGGACGCCGGGTTACCCGCTTTATCGCTGACCGACGCGGTGACGGTCACGCTGCCGTCGGTTAATCCAGCCAGATCGGCGGCCGGGACGTTCAGCGTCCAGCTGCCGTCTACGCTGACGGTTGTGGTGTAGTCTTTGCCGTTCAGCGATACGGTGACCGTCTGGCCCGCTTCGGCGGTGGTGGTACCGGATACGGTCAGATCGGACTGCGCTTCAGCGGCGTTCAGAATATCGTCGTTCGCCAGGGTATTGATGGTCACGGACGGTGCGGTTGCATCCACGATGTACTCGCGACCTGCCGAGGCGCTGTTGCCGTTCACGTTAGTGACGCTCACCTGCACGCTGGCGTCGCCGTCTTTCAGACCCGCCAGATCGGCCGCTGGCACCGTGGCGGTCCATTTGCCGTCGGCGTTCACCGTCGCGGTGTAGCTCTTGCCGCCGAAAGTGATGGTGACGGTCTGGTTTTCCTCCACGTTCGAGGTTGTGCCGGAGAGCACCAGATCCGCGCCCTTCTCGGCCGCGTTAATCACGTCATCGGTGGCAACGGCGTCGATGCTGATGGCAACGCTCGCCAGATCCACCGTCACATCGTGGATGATGGAAACCGGGTTACCGGCGCTGCTCTGGCCAGCAACGGTTACGGTAACCGTACCTGCGGCCAGCGCACCCACGTCCGCCGCAGGGATCGCCGCGCTCCAGGTGCCGTCCGCCAGCACAGTCGCCGGATAGGTTTTGCCGTTGACGGTCACGGTCAGCGCCGCGCCCGCCGCCAGCCCGTCGCTGGTGCCGGTGATAATCAGGTTTTGAGTATGTTCGATGCTGTTGATCACGTCGTCACCCGCCACGGTATCCACGCGCAGGCCCGGCAGGTTAGCGTCTATGGTGATTTCGCGCTCGCCCGTTCCGCTATTGCCCACGCCGTTCGTGACGCTGGCTGACACGGTCAAATCGCCGTTGCCCAGCGCGGTCAGCACGGATTCCGGCACGTTAACGGACCAGGTGAGATCGCTCTGCACCGTTGCGGTGTAGCTGTTGCCGCCAATGGTCACGGTCACGGTGTTGCCCGCTTCGGCATTCACCACCTTACCGCTGATGGTCTGCCCGGCTGCCAGTTCCGCGGCGTTAATGACGTCGTCACCTGCAATGGTGTTGATACTCACGCCCGGCAGAACGGATTCCACGTTCACGGTGTGTGACGTGCTGGTATTGTTGCCGACGCTGTCCGTTGCCGATGCAGTAACGGTGTACAACGCTTCACCCAACGCGCCGACCTGATCCGCCGGAACGGTAGTCGTCCATTTCCCGTTGCTATCGACCATCGCGCTGTACGCTTTGCCGTTCAGCATCACGGTCACCACCGCGCCTGTCGCCAGGCCGGAAGCCGTACCGGAGATCGTCAGATCCTGGGTTTTCTCGGCGTTGTTGATCACATCGTCACCGGAAACGGTGTCAATGGTCAGCACCGGCGCGGTCAGGTTCACCTCCACGCCGTGCGTGGCGCTGTTGCTGTTGCCCGCTTTATCGGTCAGCGCCGCGGTAATGGTGTAATCCCCTGCGGCCAGGGCGGTGACGTCCGCCGCAGGCACGCCCACGCTCCAGTTGCCTGAGGTGTCCAGGGTGGCGGTGTAGGATTTGCCGTTGAGCGTGACGGTGACCACATCTCCGGCCGCCGCACCGGTCACGGAACCCGTGACAATCAGAGCCTGCGCATGCTCGGCGCTGTTGATCACGTCGTCGTCGGAAACGGTGTTAATGGTCAGTTGCGGGACGGTGGTATCGACCAGCACGTCGCGATCCGCAGAGGCCGGGTTGCCCGCCTTATCAGACACGGCGGCGCTGATGGTGTAGTTGCCGTCGGTAATACCGCTCAGATCCGCGGACGGCACGGTCACGCTCCAGCTGCCGTTTGCCTGCACGGTAGTGGTGTAGTCCACGCCGTTCAGCGTCACGGTGACGGTCTGGCCCGCTTCGGCGTTGGTCACGCCGTTAACAACCAGATCCTGCTGCGCTTCGGCCGCGTTGATGATGTTGTTGTCGCTGACGATCTCGATAGACACCGTCGGCGCGGTGGCGTCCACGCTGTACTCGCGGCCTGCCGACGCGCTGTTGCCGTTCACGTTGGTGACGCTCACCTGCACGCTGGCATCGCCGTCCTTCAGGCTGCCCAAATCGGCGGACGGTACGGTCGCCGTCCAGTTGCCGCTGGCATCCACGGTCGCGGTGTACGACTTGCCGCCGAAGGTGATGGTAACGGTCTGGTTTTCTTCCACGTTGGTGGTCGAGCCGGACAGCACCAGGTCCGCGCCTTTCTCCGCCGCGTTGATTACATCGTCCGTGGCAATCGGGTTAATGCTGATGGCGACTGCCGCCAGATCCACCTTCACGTCGTGGCTGATGGAAACCGGATTACCCGCCGCGCTCTGGCCGTCCACGGTCACGGTGACCGTGCCCGCATTCAGCGCGCTGACGTCTGCCGCCGGAATGGCCGCCGTCCAGGTGCCGTCCGCCAGCACGGTTGCGGCGTAGGTTTTACCGTTGACGGTCACCGTTAACGCCGCGCCCGTTGCCAGGCCCTCGCTGGAGCCGGTAATTATCAGGTTCTGAGCGTGCTCAATGCTGTTGATCACATCGTCGCCCGCCACGGTATCGACGCGCAGGCCCGGCAGGTTAGCGTCGATGGTGATGTCGCGCTCGCCGGTTCCGGTGTTGCCGTGGCCGTTGGTGACGCTGGCTGACACCGTCAGATCGCCGTTACCGATGGCGGTTAAGACCGTGGACGGCACGTTGACCGACCAGCTCAGATCGTCCTGAACCGTCGCGGTATAGGTATTGCCACCAACTGAAACAGTGACAGTGTCACCGCTGGCCGCGCCGCTCACTTTGCCGCTCAGGGTCTGCCCGGCAGCCACTTCCGCTGCGTTAATGACATCGTCCGTGGCGACAGGGTTGATGGTGACCTGCGGCAGCGCGCTGTCGACCAGCACGCTGTGGTCGGTGCTCGCGCTGTTGCCTGCGGCGTCGGTTACGCTCGCCGTCACGACATAGCTTGCTTCTCCGAGCGCAGAAACGTTTGCCGCCGGAACGGTGATGCTCCAGCTGCCGCTGGCGTCAGTGGTGGCCGTATAGCCGATCCCGTTCAGGGTCACCGTAATGGTGGTTCCGTCCGGCTGGTTGCTGGTGCCGGACACCAGCAGATCCTGGCCTTTCTCGGTCGCGTTGATCACGTCGTCAACCGCCAGGGTATTGATGGCCACCACTGGCGCGGTCAGCGAGACGTCAAATTCATGCGTGGCGCTGGTGCTGTTACCGGCTTTATCGGTGAGGGTCGCGGAAATCGTCTGGTCGCCGCCAGCCAGCGCGCCCACGTCCGTCGCCGGAACGCCCACGCTCCAGTTGCCGGACGCATCCAGCATGGCGGTATAGTCTTTCCCGTTCAGGGTGACGGTAATGACATCGCCCGCCTGCGCGCCCGTGACCTTACCGGAGACGATCAGCGCCTGGCCGTGCTCGGCAATATTCACGACGTCGTCGCCCGCAACGATGTTGAAGGTAATCTGCGGTACGGTAGTGTCGACCAGCACCGAGGAGCCCGCACTGGCCGGGTTGCCTGCCTTATCGGACACGGTCGCCGTGACCGCCGCGCTGCCGTCGGTGATGCCTGCCATGTCCGCCGCCGGAACGTCGAGCGTCCAGCTACCGTCCGCCTGCACCTGCGCAGTGTACTGATTGCCGTTGAAGGTCACTGTGACCGTCTGGCCCGCTTCGGCAGTAGAGGTGCCGCTCAGGGTCAAATCCTGCGCCGCCTCCGCCGCGTTCAGCATATTGTCACTGCTGATGGTGTTGATGGTCACCGTCGGCGCGGTAGTGTCGACGCTGAATTCCTGCGCCGAAGACGCCGCGTTGCCGTTCACGTTGGTAACGCTGACCTGCACGCTGGCGTCACCGTCTTTCAGGCCGCTCAAATCGGCTGCCGGAACGGTCCAGGTCCAGTCGCCGTTGGCATCCACCGTCGTGGTATAGGTTTTACCCGCGACGGTGATGGTCACGGTCTGACCCGCTTCAACGTTAGAGGTGGTGCCGGAAAGCACCAGGTCCTGGCCTTTTTCCGCCGCGTTGAGCACGTTATCGTCGGTCACGCTGCTGATGGTGATGGCGACAGGCGCGAGATCGACGTCCACGACGGTGCCGATGGTCACCGGGTTGCCGGAGGCATCCTGCGCGCTGGCGCTGATGGTGAGCGAACCGTCCGCCCACTGGGACACATCCGCCGCAGGTATCGCCGCCTGCCAGGTGCCGTCCGCCAGTACCGTTGCCGAATAGGCTTTGCCGTTGATGGTCACGGTCACGGTGCTGCCCGCCGCCAGATCGGTGCTGGTGCCGGACACAATCAGGTTCTGAGCGTGTTCAATCACGTTGATCACGTCGTCACCTGCGACGGTATCAATACGGAGTCCCGGGAGCTGGGCGTCGATGCTGAAGTCGAGAGAAGAAGATCCGGTATTGCCGTGCGCGTTGGTCACGCTGGCGGAGACGGTGAGGTCGCCGTTGCCGAGCGCGGTTAACTGGCTCTCGCTTAACGGCAGACTCCAGGTGAGATCGTCCTGCACGGTAGCGGTGTATGTCTGGCCGCCAAGAACAATAGTGACAGTGTCACCTGACGCCGCGTTCGTCACCTTACCGGTCAGGGTTTGCCCTGCCGCCACTTCCGCTGCGTTAACGATATTGTCGCCCGCCAGGGTGTTGATCGTCACCACCGGCAGCGAGCTATCCACCAGCACATCGTGTGAGGTTGAGGCGCTATTGCCTACGCTATCCGTGACGCTCGCCGTCACGGTGTAATGGGCTTCTCCCAGCGCGCTGACGGCCGAGGCCGGTACGGTCACGCTCCAGCTGCCGCTGGCGTCGGTGGTGGCGGTGTAGTTGATGCCGTTCAGGTTAACGGTGATGCTGGTCCCTTCCGGCTGGTTGCTGGTGCCGGAGAGCAGCAGATCTTCGCCCTTCTCGGTCGCGTTGATCACGTCGTCCGCCGCCAGCGTGCTGATGGCGATAACAGGCGTCACGGTATTCACCACCACATCCAGTGAACTGCTTCCGGTATTGCCGGATCGGTCGGTCACGGAGACGTCGATGGTCCAGGTGCCGTCCGTCAGACCCTGCACGACAGACGCGGGCAGGCCAAGGCTCCAGTTGCCCGATGCATCCACCACCGTGGTGTAATCGACGCTGTTAATGGTAATGGTCACAAGGTCGCCCGCCGCCGCACCGGTGACGGAGCCGCTCAGGATCTGCGCCTGTGAATGGGCGAGCTGGTTAACGGTGTTAGTGTCGGTGACAAAGTCGTTAATGGTCACCTGCGGTACGGTGGCGTCCACCAGTCCCACGCGATCGGCGCTGCTGGCGTTGCCCGCCACGTCGCTCACGGTTGCGGTCACGGTAACGATGCCATCCGTCAGGGCACCCACGTCAGCCGCAGGCACGCTCAGCTGCCACGTACCGTCCGCCTGAACCGTGGTCTGATACGTTTTGCCGTTCAGCGTCACGGTGACCGTCTGGCCCGCTTCCGCAGTGCTGGTACCGCTTAAGGCTAAATCCTGCTGCGCTTCCGCCGCGTTGATGATGTTGTCGGCGGTCAGGTTATCGAGCGTTATCGCCGGTGGCTGCGTATCCACCGTGACCACGCGCGCGGCGTCCGCGCTGTTGCCGCTGATGTTAGTGACGCTGACGCTCACCTGCGCGCGTCCGTCGATCAGGGTTTCCATTGCGCTGGCCGGTACGGTCAGGCTCCAGGAGCCGTCCTGCTGCACCTGCGCGGTGAAGGTCTGGTCAGCGAATTTAACCACCACGGTCTGCCCCGCCTCCACGCCCTGCGTCTGGCCGGAAAGGGTTAAGTCCGCGCCTTTTTCCGCCGCATTCAGCAGGTCGTCGCCGGAGACGATATCAATGGTGACCGCCACGGCGTTAAGATCGAGTTCAATCGGGTGTTCAGCCGCAACGGTATTGCCCCAGGCATCTACCGCACTGACGCTAACCGTCATGCCGCCCGCCGTCCAGGCCTGCAGGTCCGCCGCCGGAACGCCGATCTGCCAGTTGCCGCTGGCGTTAACCGCGGTGACGTACTCAACGTTGTTGATGGTGACGACAATCTGCGTCCCCGCGGCCAGATGGGTACTGGAGCCGGTGACGCTCAGATCCTGCTGCTGTTCAATGGCGTTGATCACGTCATCGCCGGAAATGGTGTTCACGCGCAGGCCCGGCAGCTCCGCGTTGATATTGATATCACGCTCGCCGGTGCCGGTATTGCCGTGCCCGTTAGTGACGGAGGCGCTAAAGGTCAAATCCCCGTCGCCGAACGCCTGAAGATCCGCTGACGGGATTTTCACGCTCCAGGTCAGATCGCTGCCAACCGTTGCGGTGTAGCTCTTGCCGCCGACGGTGATGGTGACGGTATCGCCCGCCGCCGCGCCGGTGACGCGACCGCTGAGGGTTTGATCGACGCCCGCTTCGGCGTTATTGACCAGGTTGTCACCCGCAAACGTATTGATAATGACCTGCGGCAGCACGGTGTCCACCAGCAGATTCGCTTCGGCAGAACCGCTATTACCCACGCTGTCGGTACCGCTGACGCTCACGGTATAAAGGGTGTTCGCCAGATTCAGCACGTCAGAAACCGGCACCTGAACCGTCCAGATACCATTTTCGACCGTAGCCTGATAGTTAACGTTGTTTAACGTGACGGTGATGGCGCTGCCGTTCGGCAGGTTGCTGGTGCCGCTCAGGCTCAGGGGCTGCATGGCCTCCTGCGCGTTCAGGACGTTATCCTGGCTGATGGCGTCAATCGTGAATTCCGGCGGGTTGCCGCTCAGCGTCACGCCGTGCGTCGCGCTGCCGGTGTTGCCCGCAGCATCAGTGACGGAGACAGAGATCGTGTGGCTGCCCTCACCGAGCGCGCCGATGACGGAGGCAGGCACGCCGACGCTCCAGCTGCCGTCGGCAAGCACCACACCGGTGAAGGTCTGTCCGCCAACGGTAACGGTCACCACGTCTCCTGCCGCCGCGCCGCTCGCCTTACCGGAAACGATCTGCGCCTGGCCCTGCTCGCTGGTATTCAGAATGTCGTCACCCGCGACGGTGTTGATCGTCACAACGGGAGCGGCGGTATCAACCGTGAAATCGGCGGTGGTGGAAGAACCGTTACCCGCTTTATCGCTGACGTTGACCGTCAGGGTGTGCCCGCCGTTAGCCATCGCCTGTACTTCACCGGCAGGAAGCGTGACGGACCAGGTGCCGTTGCTGCCCACGGTCGCCGTGTGATTTTTGCCGTTCAGCGTGACCGTCACAATCTGGCCCGCTTCCGCATCGGTTTTACCGCTAATCGTCAGCGGCTGATTATGTTCAGCGGCGTTAATGATATTGTCCTGCGCGATTGCGTTCACGGAGAGCGCAGGCGCAACGGTATCGACGCCAATCGTCTGACTGCCGCTCACGATATTACCCGCCGCGTCTTTGCCGCTCACGTTGACCGTCCAGGTGCCGTCGCCCAGCGCCTGCGCGTCTGCGGCAGGCACCTTCACGCTCCACGCGCCGTTTGCCCCGACTTCTGCGGTATAGGTTTTTCCGTTCAGCGTGACGGTCAGCGACGTTCCCTGCGCCAGGTTTTTGCTGGCACCGGAAAGCGTGAAGCCCGCGGACTGTTCGCTGGCGTTGATCACGTTATCGCCCGCCGTGGTGGCGAGCGTCACGGCGGCCTCGGCCGTTGAGACGGTTACGGTGATGCTGCCCGCTGAGGTGGTTTTGCTGCCGTCGATCTGTACGACCGACCAGGTGTGCTCCCCGTCGGTCTGTGTCGGGAGTTTTACCGTCCAGGTGCCGTCCTTCGCGACCATGGCGCTGGCAATGGTGCTGCCGCTGCTGTCTTTAATCTGAATGGTCGCGCCCGGCTGCCCGGTACCGCTAAAGGTTGGGGTGTTGTCGTCCGTGATCTCTTTTGCACTCAGCACGCCCTGCTTGTCACCCGCGTTATCAGTCAGCAAAAAGGTCGGCGTGGCGCTCTCAACCTCTTTGGTATTGTCAATAACTTTCGTTTTTGTTTCGCCGTCACCGCCGTGAGCCAGCAGCGCCCCAATGGCACCGCCGCCTAACGCCGCTCCCGCAATCCAGCCCCACGGCGCATCGCTTAATACGCTTTCCTGCTCCAGGAAAGGCTCAATGCTGCTAATGGGTGCGGCCTGCGCGGTTAATTCCGTCGCGGCCATGCCTGACGCTTCCCCGGCATCGGCAAAAGAAATATGAGTCAGTTCCTGATTATCGTTGAACACCAGCTCTGACTGATTATGCGTTTCTGGATCTTCGACAAAATAGTTATTGCAGCGGATCACACTGCCATCTTTCATATAAATCAGGAGGTCTTTCCCCTGGCGGACATAACGCACCACGTCCTGAGCAGAACCCTGGATTTCAATCACGCTCGGCGATGAAATGGATACCGACAAATTTCCTTCACCGGTTAATTTCGTTTTCTCCGCCGTTTTGCGAATGATGACATCAACAACTTTTACGTTACTCATATTCTTCTCCTTGCAGGTGTACGGATTCCTGTGGATATGTCCACCAGACGGATGTAGCTATCCCTGGGAAAAAACACCCATTATTGTCAGACTTATTTCGCGCAGAAAGGCGCGTCTTTTTTTAACTCAAATCGGGTAATTTTGCGGCAGCGTTTTTCTCTATTCCGATAAGCGGCATCAAATTATCAACCGCAGAAGCGTAGTTAATCGCCGAACTCCAGCCGTCATATTCAGCCATTATTTTTGCGGAGGTAGCGGCCCAGACATCCTGTTCAACGCTGAGCAAATCGTTAATGCTCCGCTTGCTCAGGGTATATTCATTTTTATAGACATCGCGGGCGCGCAGGGCATTTTCCAGCTGCTGTTTTCCGGCCTCCATTCTTCCC
Organism: Enterobacter sp. RIT637; assembly: GCF_019718755.1. Classification (NCBI taxonomy): domain Bacteria; kingdom Pseudomonadati; phylum Pseudomonadota; class Gammaproteobacteria; order Enterobacterales; family Enterobacteriaceae; genus Enterobacter; species Enterobacter sp. RIT637. The sequence continues at coordinate 709,193 of NZ_JAIHAZ010000001.1, read as the reverse complement.
CTGGCACCGGTCCAGTCAGCCTGCGCGACAGAGGCTTTTTGCAGAACATCAAAGCGCGCCTGGTCGACCTGAGAGGAGGCCATAGCACGTGCCCCTTCAGCCTGACGCACGCGTGCGGAAACCGCGCCGCCCTGATAAAGCGGTGCGTCTATATTGAGCTGAATTTGGTCGTCCCAGTAAGAACGGTTGTCCGACTCATAGCGCGTACGTCCTCCCTTCAGGCTCAGGGTTGGCCAGTGCTGCGATTTTGCTGTTTCAACGCCATACTGGGCCGAGCGCTCCATGTTCTGCGCGGCCAACACCGTCGGTATCAACGAATAATCAATGCGGTTGAGGGAATCCGGCTCAACGGCAAGGTTCGCAGGGACAGGCGAATAGGTTTCAGCCTGCAGACCTGTCAGCACCGCGAGCCTTGCGCGGGCGCTGTTTAAGGCGGCGTTATACTGCGCCACGGTCGCCTGCATACCGGCAATGCGCGTGCGGGTCTGGAGTTCATCGGAGGTGGAACTCACACCTGCATCCGCGCGCAGTTTCGCCAACTGCTCAACGTTTTTGAGCGCCTGGACGTTGTCTTTGGCTGCCTGTAAGAGATCGGAATAGCGTTTAACCTCCACGTAGCCGAGCGCCGTCTTTTCCGCCACGTCAGAGAGCGTGCTCATCAGCTGATAGCGGTAGCTATCACGCTGGGCTGAGGACTGGCTGATGCTGTTATTCGTCTTACCAAAATCGTACAACAGCTGCGTCAGGCTCACCCCCCAGGCCGCAGAATTCTTCAGCGATCCGCTTGAGTCGGTGGTCTGGCTATGGCCCGTACTGCCGTTCAGCGATATTTGCGGCATCCAGCCGCTGCGTGCCTCATCTATTTGCGCCTGACCAATACCTAATTGTGCGGCCTGCTGGCTAATAGACGGATCGCGATCGATAGCAAATAAAATGCTTTCTTTTAAGGTTATCGCCGCCACCGGGGCCATCTGCATCTGGTCACTATTGGCGTACGCCATATTCATTGCGAGCGTAATTAATACGATTGTCAGTGTAAATTTGAGTGAAACGTTCTTTGGCAATACAGTCATTTTTATCTCCCTGACTCTGAGTGATACTTAAGCAATTACCCAAAAGGAGGTATAGATAATTAGACAAATATCTTCTTTAACTTCCTCACTGAATTTCAGGCAAAACTCCCCCGCATCCATTTCCATTGGAGATGAGATTGTTTCTTCTTATTTCGTATAAGAATTTACTTATTTTTTTACTGGTTTGGAGCATAACAAAATGCGTTATAGGCAACTACACTCACAATGTTAATGTGGTGTTACAAATAAGAAAAAACATGCAGGTTCTGGACAAAATGCGAAAAGTGGCCTTTCAAATGAAACATAAAAACCCACTGTTATTTAAAGAAAATTCCTAATTTCATTTGTGTACATTTTTGCGTTAATTTCCTTATGACTCAGACACAAAGATTTTCAAAGAAGTGTCAATTTAGGTAATCAGTCGAACGCATTCAATATTAAAAACCACATAAATTGTAATTATCAAAGTAAAAAGCCAATTAAGTTCGTATAAATGGAATTTAATGCCGATTAATGGTTATGCATTGGTTATATCACCCAAACAGGTAAATAAAACATAACGATAACATCGTGGTCACTATTCCAAACGCCTTGATTATATTCGCTTAATAAAATTTCAATAGTTACGCATATAAACTATCAGGTTTTCTTCCTGTTTTCGGCTAAACGTTTTCTTCCCTCCGCTCAAAATTGCTGTATTATGCGATTTATTGCGACATTTTGCAGGATTGCCCCGCCATGCATAAAACCGCCCGTCAGAAGTACGTGCTCGATCTCCTTATCGAGCACGGCCAGGCCAGCATTACCGAGCTTGCCGAGAAACTGCAGGTTTCTGCCGATACCATTCGCCGCGACCTGACCGACCTGGAAAAACAGGGTCTGGCACAAAAGAACCACGGCGGTGCGATTGCGCTCGATCTCTCCGCCATGAATCGCCAGGGCAGAAATACCTTACTGCCTGAGACAAAGCAGCGGCTCGGTAAAGCGGTGGCACAGCGCGTGCCTACAGGTTCCACACTGTTTCTCGATGCCGGTAGCACGGTGATGGCCGTAGCCACTTTCCTTCAGGGCCCCCTGAAGGTGATCACCACCTCGCTGGATATCGCCCAACATTTCAGTGACCGGGACGATATCGAGCTGATCCTGCTCGGCGGACAGTGGGACCAAAAGCAACGCCTGTTCGCCGGCAGCGCCACCCTGTCCCTGCTGTCCCGCTATCGCGCGGATATCGCCATTCTCGGGGCGTGTGCCATCCACGCGCAGCTTGGCTTAAGCGCCAGCAAAGAAGCGGATGCGGACGTTAAGCGGGCGATGCTCGCGGCAAGCCATGAGCACTGGATCGTCGCGGACCATATGAAATTAAACCACTGTGAGCCCTGGCTGGTCGCCGGGTTATCCGAAATTCATCAACTGTTTTTAGACAGGCCCTGGGCTGAGCCTGGGGATACCAGCGCATTGCACGTCACGGTTTGCGCGGAATAACGTGGAGAAGGTCATGAATAAAGCTAAGACAATTAACATTGCGCTGATCGGGTACGGATTTGTGGGTAAGACGTTCCATGCCCCGCTGATCCAGTCCATCGAAGGATTAACGCTGACGGTCGTCTCTTCCCGTGACGAAGAGAAAGTGAAACGCGATCTTCCGAACGTGCTGGTGGTCGCCACCCCGGAAGAAGCCATTCAACACCCGGATGTCGATCTGGTGGTGATTGCCTCCCCTAACGCCACCCACGCGCCGCTGGCTACGCTTGCCCTTGAGTCCGGCAAACACGTGGTGGTGGATAAGCCATTCACCCTCGACATGCAGGAAGCGCGCGAGCTTATTACCCTGGCGGATGAGAAGCAGCTTTTGCTCTCCGTCTTCCACAACCGCCGCTGGGACAGCGATTTCCTCGGCATTAAGCAGGTGATTGAGGAAGGCCGCCTCGGCAAGGTCAAATTGTTCGAGTCGCACATTGACCGCTTCCGCCCGGAAGTACGCGTACGCTGGAGAGAGCAAAACGTTCCGGGCAGCGGCTTGTGGTTTGACCTTGGCCCGCATCTGATCGACCAGACGCTGCAGCTGTTCGGGCTGCCGCAGTCGGTTCAGGGCAATATCGCCACCCTGCGCGACGGCGCTGAAATTAACGACTGGGCGCACGTGGTCCTGAATTACCCTGAACATAAGGTGATTCTGCACGCCAGCATGCTGGTGGCTGGCGGTACGTCACGCTTTACCGTCCACGGCGATAAAGCCAGCGTGGTGAAGGCACGCATCGATCAGCAGGAAGCACAGCTGCTGGCGGGTGTTATTCCGGGCAGCGAGAGCTGGGGTGAAGACAACGACGATATGGTGTTGTTTGATGCCGCCGGAGACGCGACGCGCCTGAAAACGCCGAAAGGCGATCAGCGTCAGTACTACATTAACGTGCGTGACGCGCTGACGGGCAAAATCGAGAACCCGGTTCACCCGGTTGAAGCATTGGCGGTGATGGCGGTGCTGGAAGCGGCGGCGAAATCATCCGAAACAGGGTCAACCCAGACGCTGGAACTAACAGCTGAAGAGCAGTCCCAGCTGCGTTAAAAAACAAGCCGGGTGGCGCTGCGCTTACCCGGCCTACGATACAGCGCTGTTTGTAGGCCCGTGCAAGCGTAGCGCCGCCGGGCAATAAGCTGGCTACTGGCGTTTTTTAGGCATCATGCGCAGCAGCGTATTATCTTTCCAGAAATAGTGATGCATCAGCGCCGCCAGGGCGTGCAGACCAATCACGAAATACCCCAGATTGGCCAGCGTGACGTGCCACTCTTTCAGCACATCTACCAGGTCAAAATTCCCTTCCGCCGCATGCGGCATCGTCATACCAAAGGCAAACCAGTCATTGCCCCGGTTATACATCATCACAATGCCAATCAGCGGTAATGCAATAAACAGCAGGTAAACGATCAGGTGTCCAAGGTGCGACAGGCCGGTGATCATCGCTTTCGGTTTTGGCTGAATCGGCGGAGCCGGGTATTTGAGACGAATAAGCAAGCGCGCCACCATCAGCACCAGGATGGCGATCCCGCAGGAGACGTGGATCATGTTAATCAGCGGGCGTTCGGTTCGCGGAAAAAAGCCTCTGAACTCCATGGCGCAGTAAGCCACGATAACTAACAGAAACACCAGCCAGTGAATACCTATTTGCAGGCCTGTATATTTAGTGCGCATGTGATTTCCTGATAAATGACAAATACAGCGCCAACATAATCCGCTTTCCTTAAAAATTCATTAAGTTTTCTGTATGGTTTTTCAAATACTTCCCTGCGGATGAAGCATCTTCAATTGCCCTCATGCCCGTCATAGTCTAAGCCTGGATGAGTTCAAACGGTCGTCTCGACATGTTCACCAGGAGAATACGATGAGTAAAATTGGTATTAACGGTTTTGGACGCATCGGACGCCTTGTCCTGCGTCGCCTTCTTGAAACCCAGGACAGCAACACCGTCGTCGCCATCAACGATCTCACCTCGCCGAAGGTGCTTGCGTATCTGCTTAAACATGATTCCAACTACGGCGGTTTTCCGTGGAGCGTAGATTTCACGGAAGACTCGCTGATTGTTGATGGAAAATCGATTTCGGTTTACGCCGAAAAAGAGGCTAAACATATTCCGTGGAAAGCGGCAGGCGTGGATATCGTCGTCGAATGCACCGGTTTTTATACCTCTGAAGAAAAATCCCGCGCCCATCTGGATGCGGGCGCTAAAAAGGTGCTGATTTCCGCACCTGCGGGAGAGATGAAAACCATTGTGTTCAACGTGAATGACGACACGCTCGATGCCAGCGATACCATCGTCTCTGTCGCCTCCTGCACCACCAACTGCCTCGCGCCGCTGGCTAAAGCCCTGAACGATGCCTTTGGCATTAAGGTGGGCACGATGACGACCATTCACGCCTACACCGGGACGCAGGCGCTGGTGGACGGCCCGCGCGGGAAGGATCTTCGCGCTTCACGCGCGGCGGCGGAAAATATCATTCCGCACACCACCGGGGCTGCGAAAGCCATTGGTCTGGTGATCCCCGCGCTCAGCGGCAAACTGAAGGGCCACGCGCAGCGCGTGCCGGTGAAAACCGGTTCGGTAACGGAGCTGGTAGCCATTCTTGAGAAAAAAGTGACGGTCGAGGAGATCCACGCCGCGCTGAAAAAAGCGACGCTCGGCAATAAATCGTTTGGCTATACCGATGAAGAGATTGTCTCTTCAGACGTGATCGGCTCCCATTATGGTTCGGTGTTTGATGCCACGCAGACCGAGGTGACCGAAGCCGGGGATGTGCAGCTGGTGAAAGCCGTAGCCTGGTATGACAACGAGTACGGTTTCGTCACACAGCTGGTGCGTACGCTGGATAAATACGCGTCGCTGTAGCCTAAAATCCCCTCTCACCGGAGAGGGGATGTTCCGCTTAAGACTGCAAATAGACGACCTGCGTCTGCAGGTATTCATTCAGACCATGTTTACCGTCCGCCCCACCAATCCCTGACTTGCGCCAGCCCGCATGGAAGCCCTGCATGGCTTCAAAGTTCTCGCGGTTGATATAGGTTTCGCCGAACTTCAGCCCCTTAATCGCTTTCATCGCCACGTTCAGATCCCGGGTATAAACAGACGAGGTCAACCCGTAGTCGCTGTCGTTAGCCATCTTCAGCGCCTCTTCCAGCGTGTCGAAAACTACGACCGGGAGCACCGGGCCAAAGGTCTCTTCATGCATGATGGCCATCTCCTGGCGCACATCCAGCAGCAGCGTTGGCGGATAGTAGTACCCTTTCCCCTCAACGGCGCTGCCGCCGAGCGCGACTCGCGCCCCTTCCTGGACCGCACGCGCCACCTTCTGCTGCACGCGCTCAAGCGCGGCGGCGTTAATCAATGGTCCCATTGCGATATCAGCCCGTTCAGCCGGGTTGCCAAACTGCACCGCTTTCATCGCCTCGCCCAGACGGTTGACGAAACGGTCATAAATGCCTTTTTGTACGTAAACGCGCTCGGCGCAGTTGCAGACTTGCCCGGTGTTGATCACGCGGGAGTCCACAATGGCTTTTACCGTAAGCTCCAGATCCGCATCGTCCATCACAATGGCTGGCGCTTTGCCGCCCAGCTCAAGCGCCACTTTAGTGATGTTTTTCGCCGCCGCCGCCATGATCTTCTCACCCGCCCCCACGCTGCCGGTCATGCTCACCATCGCCACCTTCGGGTTGCCCGCCAGCTCCTGACCCACGGTTTCCCCTCGCCCCAGAACCAGGTTGAAGACCCCTTTCGGCAGACCGATTTCATCAACGATTTTGGCGAACGCGATGGCGTTATTCGGCGTGAACTCGCTGGGTTTGATCACGATGGTATTGCCGGTAATCAGTGCCGGCGCGAGCTTGCGGGCAATCAGGAAGAACGGGAAGTTCCACGGCAGGATCCCGGTGGTCACGCCCAGGGCGCGCTTAAAGACCAGGATATTCTCCCCCGGACGGTCGCTCTGGACAATTTCGCCTTCGTAGCGGCGCGCCCATTCGGCCATATAGTCGATGTAGTCTGCGGTAAAGTTCACCTCAACTTCTGCCAGCTGCTGGATTTTGCCGCCCTCGGCGACGATCAGCGCGCTGATTTCACTGACGCGTTCGCGGATCCCGGCAGAGATTTTGCGCAGCCAGCCGGCGCGTTCGATAGCGGGTAAGGCTTCCCAGTCAGGTTGGGCACGCTCAGCGGCGTCGATGGCTTTGCGCGCATCTTCAGCACGACCGTCGGGAATACGGGAAATGACCTCTTCTGTGGCCGGGTTGATCACATCAATCCAGGCATCACCCTGCCAGGCAACAAACTGTCCATCGATATACATAGGATGTTGTACGGGTACCGTCATGACCTGCTCCTGTAATTACACTGTTTTTGACAAGTAAATGCATTGTTAAAAACTATAATTCCAGGGACGATTTCCTATCCTATGAGGCTGTTTTTGTGAGATATCTCAAAAAAGAAACGGGTCAGCCAATCTATACAATCACAAATCGGCAACATTAAATGCCCGTTTGCGTAAAACCTGGCGCAAACGGGCAGAGCGCTACAGCAGGGAACGGCTGACCAGCGCGTCGGTGAGGATGGCGTCATTACGCAGAAGGGTCCACGCGTTCTCCACCTCGTCAGGGATGTCCACGTGCGCAATAAAGTCGCGCCCCGCCGGACCGTAGCCGTTAATGTCGTCCCGCAGGCGCGGCAGTTCCCCCAGCACCAGCGACAGATAGCGCTCAACCGGCCAGAGGCCGTCGCTAGCGCCGCTAAACGCCAGGCCGTCCTCACTGTTTTGCAGCACCGGCGTCACGCCGGGATGGCTTATCCACTCCGGCGAAGCGGCTTCGTCACGGCAAACGCGAGCAAAGGTCGCCATCGTGCGGCGCTGCATGGTCGGGTCCTGCACCACGAGCACGCGCCCGGCGTTCAGGCCCTTTTGCTTCATCATGTTCCAGCTAAATCGGGCGTTCTCACCGCAGTTCGTTGACTGATCCTCTATCAGGATTTTGTCTTCCGGAATGTTCCAGAACTCACGCGCGATATCGGCGAGGATTGCCGCCTCTGCCCGTCCGGTGGTGGGAAGGGTGTTATAGCGCGGATGCTTCGCCACGGCGGCATACAGGAAGGTGGTCGAGTGCCCGATACCGCCGCTGATCAGCAGCGGGACGTCCTGTTCGGCCGCAGTTCTACAGGCTGCATCAATCGCAGGGATGACCGCATTCCCCGCCAGAATGACGATATCGACAGGCGGAGTGCGCCGATCGTCCTGCGCAAGCCACGCCCCGACGGTGTTGACGGCATTCAGGGTGGATCCAGGCAGACAAGGAAAAAGTGCCAGCGTCATCGTTACCTCCTTACAGCGTTTAGGTTCAGAGTACTGCACGCGTTGCGGCTGAACAGGGGATCTCTCCGAAAGCCAAAACGCCCGTTACTCGCTATTTCTGTCATTATTTTGAAATAACCAGAAACATCCAAAAACAATTGGGTTGCACCTGCATGTTATGCTTTTGATTATCCGACTTACAAAACATCATGCCAGTCAAACCACCGTCAAAAGCACCAGCCGCTGCTTAATTCACCGTGATCTGACCAGTCTCGCCCGCCCCTCACTTGCCAAACACAACATCCAACCCTAAGTTGCTTAACAATTTTACAACCTTTTTCATTCCTGCGGGTTGCACCTGAAGCGCGCCAGGTGACACCGCTTTCACCCTTAACGTGGCGGAGCTTCGGGTCATGACACAACATGAAAGTACGACAGCGGTTTTACGAAAAAACAAGAAGGTGTTAATTGCCAGCCTCACCGGCAGTTCCATTGAATGGTTTGATTATTTTCTCTATGGCACTGCCGCCGCGCTGGTGTTTAATAAAATTTTCTTCCCGATGGTCGACCCGGTTATCGGGCTGATCCTCTCTTATCTCTCGTTCTCGCTGACCTTTTTTATCCGCCCCATTGGCGGTGTTCTCTTCGCCCACATCGGGGACCGTATCGGGCGCAAAAAAACGCTGGTGTTGACGCTGTCGTTAATGGGAGGTGCAACCGTTACGATCGGTCTGCTCCCCACCTATGACATGATTGGCATGTGGGCGCCCGCCCTGTTGATCCTGATGCGCATTATTCAGGGCATGGGCATTGGCGGTGAATGGGGCGGCGCGCTGCTGTTGGCCTACGAATACGCGCCGGAAAAACGCAAAGGCTTTTTCGGCAGCATTCCGCAGGCGGGCGTCACCATCGGCATGCTGATGGCGACCTTTATCGTCTCGCTGATGGCGCTGTTCAGCGAGGAAGATTTCCTCTCCTGGGGATGGCGCATCCCTTTCCTGCTCAGCTCAATTCTGGTCTTGATCGGGCTGTGGATCCGTAAGGACATCGACGAGACGCCTGATTTTCAGAAGGTCAAAAAATCGGGCCAGGTGGCGAAAGCGCCCCTGCGCGATACCCTGAAACACCACTGGCGTGAAGTGTTGATTGCCGCCGGTCTGAAGGTGGTAGAAACCGCGCCGTTCTATATCTTCTCGACGTTCGTGGTGAGCTATGCCACCACCACGCTGACGTACCAAAAATATCAGGCGCTGGAAGCCGTGACGCTGGGCGCGCTGGTTGCCACCATTATGATCCCGTTGATGGGGCTGCTCTCCGATAAAATCGGTCGTCAGCGCATGTACGCGGTCAGCGTCTTCGTGCTCGGCTTGTTTATCGTCCCGTGGTTTATGCTGCTCAATACCGGCACGACCTGGGGCATTGTCCTCGCCACCGTCATTGCGTTTGGCGTGCTATGGGCGCCGGTAACGGCGGTGCTCGGTACCCTCTGCTCTGAAATTTTCAGTGCCAACGTGCGCTACACCGGCATCACCCTCGGGTATCAGCTGGGTGCCGCGCTGGCAGGCGGTACCGCCCCACTGATCGCCACCGGTCTGCTGGCGAAATACGACGGCGATTGGGTGCCGGTAGCCTGGTATCTGGCGGTGACGGTCGTTATCTCGCTGATCGCCATTTTCTGCGCCAGCCGGGTAAAACGCGCCCCCGCCGTCCAGGCACAACCTGACCACATCTGATCGTTCAGCGGCCCTCCCGGGCCGCTCTTTTTGTTCAAGCGTCCCCTCAACATTTGATTAACATGCGATAATCATATTCACTTGAATTATGATTTGCGTCAGACGTAGAATCATTAGCCCTCTAATCATTACATTTTTTCTAAGGTAAACAACGTTATGCGCCTGCCCGAACGCGATCCTTATGCTCCTCGCGAGTGGCAGCCACATGAGAAGCCCGCCCTGCTGGGTTCCCCCTCTACCCCGGAACACCCTACGCCCAAGCGGATCGCTTACGGCGTTGTTGGCCTGCTGGTCTGTCTGACGGGGGCACTGGGTAACGCGGTCGTCACCGCCAATCTGCAAAACCTGCAGGGCACTTTCGGAGCATGGTCAACCGAAATCGCCTGGTTGCCCGCCGTGTATGTGATGACCAACGTTTCCATCAACCTGTTGCTGGTTAAATTCCGCCAGCAGTACGGCCTGCGCGCCTTTACGGAAGGTTTTCTGGTGCTGTATGTGCTGGTGACCTTTTTCCACCTGTTCGTGAACGATCTCAGCTCCGCCCTGATGGTGCGCGCCGCGCACGGCATGGTCGCTGCCGCACTGAGCTCGCTGGGTATTTACTACCAGATCCAGGCGTGGCCCGCGAAGCATCGCCTGAAAGCGCTGACGATTGGCATCACCGGCTCGTCACTGGCAATCCCGCTGGCGCGCCTGTTTTCTACCGAACTGTTGCAGCTTGACGAGTGGCGCGGGCTTTACTTCTTCGAACTGGGACTGGCCCTGATTTCACTCGCCTGCGTGATGGCGCTGAAGCTGCCGCCGGGTGACAGGCGAAAAGTGTTCGAGAAGAAAGATTTCATCACCTTCTTTTTGCTGGCGCCCGGCGTAGCGCTGCTGTGCGCGGTTCTGTCCCTGGGCCGTCTGGACTGGTGGTTTGAAGCCCCGTGGATCGGCTGGTCGCTGGCGCTCTCGCTGGTGCTGATTGTCTCCGCCATTGTGTTCGAACATAACCGCAGCAACCCGCTCCTGAACACCCGCTGGCTGTCGAGCGGCAGCATCGTCCGTCTGGGACTGATCATGCTGCTGATCCGTATCGTGCTGGCGGAGCAAAACACCGGGGTCATCGGCTGGCTGCAGTACGTGGGGTTACAGAACGAGCAGATGACCCACCTGGCGTGGTCCATTTTCGCCGGGATCGTCTGCGGGATCGTCACCAGCTGTCTTACCATCAAGCCCACGAAACTGGCGTGGCCAATCATCACCTCGCTGGCGCTGATGATTATCGCCTCGCTGCTGGACAGCCAGTCCAACAGCCTGACGCGACCGGATCAGCTGATGTTAAGCCAGTTCCTGCTCGGCTTCGGCAGCGCCTTCTTCCTGGCGCCCGCGATGCTGGCGGCCATTGGTGGCGTCATCGCCGACCCGCGCAATCTGGTCAGCTTCTCGGTGATGTTTGGCATGAGCCAGAATATCGGCGGCCTGCTGGGCTCCGCTATCCTCGGCACCTTCCAGACCTGGCGTGAGAAGTACCACTCCAGCCTGCTGGCCGACCAGCTCACCACGCTTAACCCGCTGGTCAACGAGCGTATACAGCTTTACACCCAGATGTACCGGAGCCTGATTGGCGACAGTTCTCTGCTGGGGACGCAGGCGATCACGCAGCTGCAAACGGCGACCACCCTGGAAGCAAACATTCTGGCTTACAACGATACTTATCTGCTGACGGCGAGCATTGCCGCCGCCACGCTGGTCTGGATTTTATGGCGCCTGTTGCGCCTGCGCATCACTGCCCGTATGGCGCTGAAGAACGCCACCGGCAACAAATAATTGAACTATTTCTGGAGAGTTTATGAGTCAGCAGGATGCCGCTAAAGAGCAGGCCAACACCCGCAAAAATGTGCGCATTGTTTCCGTCTTCACCGCCGCTGCCATCGGTATTGTCGGCGTACTGGTGATCCTGTACGCGTGGCAACTGCCGCCGTTCACCCGCCACGCGCAGTTTACCGACAACGCCTACGTGCGCGGCCAGACGACGTTTATCAGCCCGCAGGTGAATGGCTACATCACCCAGGTGAACGTTCAGGATTTTGTGCAGGTTAAAAAGGGCGAGGTGCTGTTTCAGATCGACGATCGTATCTATCGACAGCGCGTCCATCAGGCCGAGGCGCAGCTGGCGATGAAGATTGCCGCCCTGAACAACAACCTCCAGCAGCGTAAAAGCGCCGAAGCGACGATCGCCAAAAACGACGCGGCGCTGAAAAATGCGCGCGCCCAGAGCCTGAAAACACAGGCGGATTTAAAGCGCGTGAAGGATTTGACGGCCGACGGTTCCCTTTCCATTCGCGAGCGCGACGCTGCGCTCGCCAGCGCGGCTCAGGGCAGCGCGGATATCGATCAGGCCAAAGCCACGCTTGAGATGTCACGTCAGGATCTGCAGACCGTTATCGTCAACCGCGGCGCGCTGGAGGCGGATGTTGAAAACGCCAAAGCGGCGCTGGAGCTGGCGCAGATTGACCTGCAAAACACCCGCATTATCGCCCCGCGCGACGGTCAGCTCGGCCAGATTGCCGTGCGTCTCGGGGCGTACGTGACCGCCGGGACGCACCTCACCACGCTCGTTCCGCCTCAGCACTGGGTCATTGCCAATATTAAAGAGACCCAGCTTGCGGAGCTGCGCGTCGGTCAGCCGGTAAAATTCACTGTCGATGCCCTGAACGATAAAGCCTATCAGGGCCGCGTGGAGAGTATCTCACCGGCGACGGGCGTGGAGTTCAGCGCCATCACGCCGGATAACGCCACGGGCAACTTTGTTAAAATCGCGCAGCGTATTCCGGTGCGCATCGAGGTGCTTGGGAAAGCGGTAGAGTACAAGCTGCTGCGCCCCGGCATGTCGGTGCAGGTGACGATTGATACGCGGGAGGCGAAGCAATGACCCTTCGCCCGATAGCGGGTCTGGTGCTGGCGGTGATGCTCGCCGGATGCCAGTCCGTCGATGTAAAACCGGCGCAGCCGACGCTGCAAATCCCCACCCAATGGCGCGCCGATTCCGGCCCTGCCAGCCCGGCGGAGCAGCTCTGGTGGCGGAATTTCCATGACAATAACCTCAACCGCTACGTGGACCAGGCGCTGAAAAACAACAGCGACGTGCTGATCGCCCGCGAGCGGATTAATGAGTATCAGGCGCGAGTTTATGCTGCCGACGGCAGCCTGTTCCCGTCCCTTGATGCGGGCGTAACGGGCACGCGCGCCCGCTCGCAGTCTGCCGCCACGGGTCTGCCAGTCTACGGGACGTTGTACAAAGGGAGTCTGACCGCCAGTTACGACGTTGATATCTGGGGCGTTAACCGCAGCACCGCCAATGCCGCCGAGGCCTCGCTTGAGGCGCAAAAAGCCGCCGCCGCCGCCGCGGATTTGACCGTCGCGTCTTCCGTTGCGTCCGGGTATGTCACCCTGCTCTCGCTGGACGAACAGCTGCGGGTGACCGAATCCACGCTGAAATCACGCGAAGAGGCATTCAACCTCGCAAAACGTCAGTTTGAGACGGGCTACAGCTCGCGTCTGGAGCTGATGCAGTCGGATTCCGAACTGCGTTCAACGCGGGCGCAGGTTCCCGTGCTGCAGCATCAGATTGCGCAGCAGGAGAACGCCCTCAGCCTGCTGCTCGGGAGCAATCCAGGTGATGTGGCACGCAGTGAAAATTTCGACCTACTGACGCCGCTGAAGCTGCCGTCACCGCTGCCTTCCACGCTGTTAAACCGCCGCCCGGACATCGTTCAGGCTGAACGACAGCTGGTTGCGGCAGACGCGACGCTTGCCGCATCGCGCGCCAGCCTGCTGCCGTCGATCAACCTGACCGCAACCGGATCGGTCCAGGATCGCACCCTGTCAGGCTTACTGGATAATCCACTCCAGCTGTGGAGCGTTGGCGGCAGTATTCTCGCACCGCTGCTGAACCGTCAGGCGCTGAATGCCCAGGTGGATATTTCCCAGTCCCAGCGTAATCAGGCGCTGTACAGCTACGAAAAAACCGTGCGTAACGCGTTTGCCGAGGTGAATGACAGCCTTGATGCCATTACGCGCTATCAGGAACAACTGACGGAACTGCTTGCCCAGCAGGATGTGGCGCAGGAGACGCTGCGCATTGCGCAGAATCGCTATCGCAACGGTTATTCATCCTATCTGGACGTGCTGGACGCGCAGCGAACATTGTTCTCGGTGCAGACCAGCGTGGTACAGGTGAAAAATAACCTGCTGCTGGCACAGATCGATTTGTATAAAGCGCTGGGCGGCGGCTGGAAGAATGCATGAACCGCCTTGCGCGCTGATGCCCTCACCCCGCCCCTCTCCCGCAGGGAGAGGGAGAAAAATCCAAGGAGTCAATCTATGCAACAACAATGGTCTGCAGTAGATAATTACATGATTTCTTCACTTATCCCTGATGATGACGTACTTGATCAGGTACTGGAAAACAACAAGCGCGCCGGGCTACCTGAACACGATGTTGCGGCCAATCAGGGGCAGCTGCTGGCGCTGTTCGTGCGCATGACGCAGGCAAGACGTGTTCTTGAGATCGGGACGCTGGGTGCCTATAGCTCAATCTGGATGGCGCGCGCCCTGCCGCCGGACGGAAAGCTGATTACGCTCGAGGCGGATCCGACGCATGCCGACGTTGCCCGCCAGAATATTCGCCTTGCGGGGCTAACCGATCGTATTGAATTAATTGAAGGCCCGGCGCTGAACTCGCTGGAGAATTTGGGTGACGTTCCGCCGTTCGATCTGATCTTTATCGATGCCGATAAGCCCAACAATCCCGGCTATCTGGAGTGGGCGCTGCACTACTCCCGCCCGGGTACGGTGATTATCGGCGATAACGTGGTGCGCGACGGCGAGGTCATTAACGGGCAAAGCGACGACGCGCGCGTGCTGGGCGTGCGCCGTTTTATCGAGATGATTGGGGATAATCCGTGCTTAACCGCCACCGCGCTGCAAACGGTGGGGGTTAAGGGTTGGGATGGGTTTACGCTGGCAATGGTGAATGGGTGAAAATTGTGCGGCCTGATGCCCTCACCCCGACCCTCTCCCACAGGGAGAGGGAGAAAACCGGGCAAGGGTTTTAACCGGAAATTTGCTCCATTGCCTGCAGAATACGTTTATCCGAAATCGGATACGGCGTACCGAGCTGCTGGGCAAAGAAGCTGACGCGCAGCTCCTCAATCATCCAGCGGATGGCCTGTACGTCTTCATCATCGCGGCGCGCCGGCGGCAGCTTGTTCAGCCACTGCTGCCACGCCTGCTGCACGCTTTCCACTTTCAGCATCTGCGCGCGATCGCGGTGCGGGTCGATAGCCATTTTTTCCAGACGTTTTTCAATCGCCTGCAGATAGCGCAGCGTATCGCCCAGACGCTTAAAGCCGTTGCCGGTGACAAAGCCGCGATAGACCAGCCCCGCCATCTGCGCCTTCACGTCCGACAGCCCCAGCGCCATGGTCATATCCACGCGCCCCTTCAGGCGCTTGTTGATATTGAATACGGCGGTGAGGATCTGCTCGACCTGTTTGGCAATCTCCACCACGGTGTCGTTCAGCTCCGCGCGCACCTTTTCATGAAGCTGAGCAAAGCCCTCTTCCGTCCGGACCGGGCCGCCCGCCTCGTGGATCAGCTTGTCCACGCCGCAGGAGATGCAGTCGTCAATCAGATCCAGCACCTTGCCGTACGGGTTAAAGTACAGCCCCAGCTTGGCTTTGTTCGGCAGCTTCTCGTGCAGATACTTGATCGGCGACGGGATGTTGAGCAGCAGCAGGCGACGCAGCCCTCGCCACATCATCTGCTGCTGTTCCAGCGGGTTATCAAAGAGCTTGATCGCCACGCTGTCGCGCTCGTCCACCAGCGCAGGCCAGGCTTTGACCTTATAGTTACCGCGTTTCTGTTCGTAGCTTTCCGGAAGCTGACCAAAGCTCCAGATATGCAGCCCGCTCTGCTCGATACCGTCGTCCGCCACCGCAGAAAGCGTCTCCTGAACTTTGCCTTTCAGCGCCTCTTTCAGCTCGCTCAGGGAGCGCCCTTCCAGCAGCTTTTTGTTTTTATCATCCACCACGCGGAAGCTGATTTTCAGGTGATCGGGCACCTGATCCCAGTTCCAGTCTTCGCGGTCGATGGTGGTGCCGGTCATGCGTCGGAACTCGCGCTCCAGCGCGTCCAGCAGCGGCATCTCCAGCGGCGTGACGCGGCCTAAAAAGGCTTCCGCATAGTTTGGCGCAGGCACAAAGTTACGGCGCACCGGTTTCGGCAGGGATTTGATCAGCGCAATCACCAGCTCGCGGCGCAGGCCGGGGATTTGCCATTCAAACCCGCCCTCATCAACCTGGTTTAGCAGCGGCAGCGGAATATGAACGGTCACACCATCCGCGTCGGCACCCGGTTCAAACTGATAGGTCAGCCGCAGCTTGAGGTTGCCCTGATGCCAGAAGTTCGGGTAGTCGAGCTTGCTGACCGACTCCGCCCCCTCTTTAATCAGCATGCTCTTTTCGAAGTTGAGCAGGTCAGGCGTCTCTTTGCTGGCCTTTTTCCACCAGCTGTCGAAGTGGCGGGCAGAGATCACGTCGTGGCTGATGCGCTGGTCGTAAAACTCAAACAGCGCCTCGTCGTCCACCAGAATATCACGGCGACGGGACTTGTGCTCAAGCTCCTCCACTTCGGCGCGCAGCTTCAGGTTTTCGCGGAAGAAGGCGTGGCGCGTCTGCCAGTCACCCTCCACCAGCGCGTGGCGGATAAACAGCTCGCGGCTGAGCGCCGGGTCAATCTGGCTGTAGTTGACCTTACGCGCGGCGACCACCGGCAGGCCGTAAACGGTCACTTTCTCGGTCGCCATTACCGCGCCCTGCGCGCGCTCCCAGTGCGGTTCACTGTACGAGCGTTTCAGCAGGTGCTGTGCCACCGGCTCCACCCATTCCGGATCGATACGCGCGGCAATGCGCCCCCACAGGCGGCTGGTTTCCACCAGCTCCGCGACCATGGTCCACTTCGGCGGCTTTTTGAACAGGCCGGAACCGGGGAAGATGGAGAAACGGGCGTTACGCGCGCCGGTATACTCCTGCTTTTCGGCGTCCTTCATCCCAATGTGGGACAGCAGGCCGGTCAGCAACGCGATATGAATTTCACGGTACTCCGCAGGCTCGCTGTTAACCGGAATGCCAAGCTCTTTCACCACCTGGCGCAGCTGGGTGTAGATATCCTGCCACTCGCGCACGCGCAGGTAGTTGAGGAAATCCACGCGGCACTGGCGGCGGAACTGGTTCGAGGAGAGCGCTTTCTGCTGCTCGCCGAGATAGTTCCACAGGTTCACAAAAGCGAGGAAATCGGACTCTTTGTCGTGGAAGCGACGGTGCTTTTCGTCAGACGCCTGCTGTTTGTCCATTGGGCGCTCGCGTGGATCCTGAATGGAGAGCGCCGAGGTGATGATCATCGCTTCGCGCACGCAGCCGTGCTTTTGCGCTTCCAGCACCATACGGGCCAGGCGCGGGTCGACCGGCAGCTGGCTGAGCTGACGGCCCAGCGGCGTCAGCTTGTAGACCGTCGCCTGCTCGTCGGTGGTAATGGCGCCGAGCTCTTCCAGCAGACGTACGCCGTCCTGAATGTTGCGTTTGTCTGGCGCTTCGACGAACGGGAACGCCGCGATGTCGCCCAGCCCCAGCGCGGTCATCTGCAGGATAACGGATGCCAGGTTGGTGCGCAGAATTTCCGGGTCGGTAAATTCCGGACGCGACAGGAAATCCTCTTCGGAATAGAGACGAATACAGATCCCTTCCGACACGCGGCCGCAGCGGCCTTTACGCTGGTTAGCGGAAGCCTGGGAGACCGGCTCAATCGGCAGCCGCTGAACCTTCGTGCGGTAGCTGTAGCGACTGATGCGCGCCGTGCCCGGGTCGATAACGTACTTGATCCCCGGCACGGTCAAGGAGGTTTCCGCCACGTTGGTCGCCAGAACGATGCGTCGCCCGCCGTGCGGCTGGAATACGCGGTTCTGCTCGCTGTTTGACAGGCGCGCGTAAAGCGGCAGGATCTCGGTGTGGCGCAGGTCGCGCTTGCTGAGCGCATCGGCGGTGTCGCGGATTTCGCGCTCGCCGCTCATGAAGATCAGGATATCGCCCGCGCTTTCGTTACCCAGCTCGTCAACGGCGTCGAAGATGGCCTGCAGCTGGTCGCGCTCGGTATCGTCCGCCTCTTCCACTATCGGGCGATAGCGCACCTCAACCGGATACGTACGTCCTGACACCTCGATAATCGGCGCATTGTTGAAATGCTTCGAGAAGCGCTCCGGGTCGATGGTCGCGGAAGTGATGATGATTTTCAGATCCGGGCGACGCGGCAGCAGCTCTTTCAGGTAGCCGAGCAGGAAGTCGATGTTCAGGCTGCGCTCGTGCGCTTCGTCAATGATGATGGTGTCGTACTGCATCAGCAGGCGATCCTGCTGGATTTCCGCCAGCAGAATACCGTCGGTCATCAGCTTGACCATGGTGTTATCGCTAACGTGGTCGCTGAACCGCACCTTATACCCGATGCAGCCGCCCGGCTCCGTTTGCAGCTCTTCGGCAATACGGTTCGCCACAGTACGCGCCGCCAGACGACGCGGCTGGGTGTGGCCAATCAGCCCTTTCAGGCCGCGCCCCAGCTCCATACAGATTTTCGGCAGCTGGGTGGTTTTCCCCGAACCGGTTTCACCTGCAACAATCACCACCTGGTGGTCGCGGACGGCCTCAAGGATGTCCTGTTTTTTCTGGCTGACGGGCAGGTTTTCCGGGTAGGTAATCGCCGGGCGTGCGGCTTCGCGCAGCGCAACTTTCCCTGCCGCCTGTTCAATCTCTTTCGCCATCTCCTGGTAAATGGCCTGTTGTGCATCAGGATTTTTAACCTTCTTCACCCCGTGCAGACGGCGGGCAAAGCGCTGTTTGTCGCGCAGCATCAGGGAATCAAGCTGTTGCAGGAGCATCGGGAAGGTTAATTTTTGTTGTTCTGTCATAGCGTTAACGGGCAGTGCACTGCCGGATAAAATCTCTTTTTAATGATGGCTATAGAGTACCACATCAGGGCTTTTAGCGCCTTATTCAAAAAATTCGAACATAGGCTTCGATATATTGCGCTATCTCTGTGGCAGGATTGTGAATAGAGTGTCAACAAGCAACGGGGCAACCCCCTTCAATCAAATGCAACAACAGGAATCACCCATGAGCAAAGTATTAGTTTTGAAATCCAGTATTCTGGCAGGGTACTCTCAGTCTGGTCAGCTGTCTGATTACTTCGTTGAACAGTGGCGTGAACAGCATTCTGCTGACGAAATCACCGTGCGTGACCTGGCTGCAAACCCAATTCCTGTGCTGGACGGCGAGCTGGTTGGCGCGCTGCGTCCAAGCGATGCACCACTGACTCCGCGTCAGCAGGAAGCCCTGGCGCTGTCTGATGAACTGATTGCAGAACTGCAGGCGCACGACGTTATCGTCATCAACGCCCCAATGTACAACTTTAACATCCCTACCCAGCTGAAGAACTACTTCGACCTGGTAGCGCGTGCTGGCGTAACCTTCCGTTACACCGAAAATGGCCCTGAAGGTCTGGTGAAAGGCAAGCGTGCGGTTGTACTGACCAGCCGTGGCGGCATCCATAAAGATACCCCAACCGACCTGGTTGCGCCGTACCTGAGCGTGTTCCTGGGCTTCATCGGCATCACTGACGTGAACTTCGTGTTCGCGGAAGGTATCGCTTACGGTCCGGAAGTGGCGACCAAAGCGCAGACCGATGCGAAAGCCGCCATCGACAGCCTGGTAGCAGCATAAGATTTTGCCCTCTCACCGCCTGGTGGGAGGGTTTTTCTTTTCTCCCGCATTTCGTTATCATCCGCTCCCACTCTCCAGCCGGGCGGCCTGATGTCTGCGATTATTGATTCTTTTATTGCCCCACCGTGTCACGACGACATTGAGATCCTCTGGCAGGATGAACATCTGCTGCTGATCGATAAGCCTTCCGGCCTGCTCAGCCTCTCGGGCAAAAATCCGCAAAACCTTGATTCCGTTCATTATCGTCTGGTGCAAAACTTTCCTGGCTGCACGCTGGTGCATCGTCTTGATTTCGGCACGTCCGGGATAATGGTGATTGCGCGTAATAAAGCGATTAACGCGGCGCTGTGCCATCAGTTTAGCCAGCGCGCCGTGAAGAAGGTTTATAGCGCCCTGCTTTGCGGGCATGTGGAAAATGACGAAGGTGTGATTGACGCGCCGATTGCCAAAGACCCGGCGCTATTCCCGCTGATGTCGATTTGCGCCGTCGCGGGCAAACCGGCGCGCTCCCGCTACCGGGTTATCGAACGTTTTTATCAGGAGACGGGCTTACCGTTGACGCGGGTTGCGCTCACGCCGGAGACCGGGCGAACCCATCAGCTGCGCATTCACTGCCAGCAGCTGGGTCACCCTATTTTAGGCTGCGATTTATATGGCGGTCTTGAATGGCCGGGCGCCGAAACGACGCCGCGGCTGATGCTGCACGCCAGCGGTCTGGATTTCGTGCATCCGGTGAGCGGAGAGGCAATCAACGCCCGTCACGCTGCGCCGTTTTAAAGGGTGTTTACCACATCAAATCGTCAGGGATTTTGAAGTCCGCGTACGGATCGTCTTCGTCCTGCTCTTCCTGGCTGAGCGCGCTGTTTAACACAATGCTGTCGGCATCGCGCTGGGCAATTTTATCGGCCACCACCGCCGGAATAATCGCGTATTCACAGTCGCCGCTGGCGTTAATGACCAGACGGGCAATAGCCAGACGGCCGTTGATCAGCTGAGCCTGAGTTTGCTTGTCGACCTCGATCTTTTTGATGAGATTGCCGTCGGTGAAGTTAAAGGTGATGTTGCCTCTCGCCACGGTGATGCGGTTCATCTCAATCAGCTGCTTCACCTGCGCTTTAAATTCTTTAGCCAGCACCGCCTGCTTCTGCTGCTCGCTCAGCTGCTTGTCGCGCTCGATCTGCGCCTTCTTGTTCTCTTCGACCGCTTCACGGGCCTCACGCGCCTGAACGCGTGATTTCTTTGCCGTGCGCTGTACTTTCGCCACTTTCTTGCTGCTGACTAAGCCCGCTTTCAGCATCTGCTCTTGTAAGGTGAGTTTTGTCATGATCGTTTCTAAACCGGTTGGAAATTTTGGGGATTATAGCGGGAAATGAATGGAAATAAAAAATCCCTCTCCCCCTGCAGCCGGTTAACGACGAGGGTAAAGGGCATATCACGGACATATTGCGAGCTTCGCCCGGCGGCGCTGCGCTTGCACGGGCCTACAAACGACGCTGAACCGTAGGCCGGGTAAGCGCAGCGCCACCCGGCAAGATGGCAGCGACACATCGAGCATTACACTTCATGAACTTCCCTCATGTTGCAGTGAAATTAAGTCACTTCCCCTCTGCCACTGGCTCAGGCATAAATTATGCATTGATAACTTCCTGGCAACATGAACTTAGGATGCATAACCACAATGAGTAAAGCTTTTACATTTAGCCTTAAGCGCAGTTGCTTCGATGAAAATTACAACCCGTCAGAAAATACGCGTACCACGACCAACTTTGCTAACCTGGCACGCGGCGAAAAGCGTCAGGAAAACCTGCGCAATACGCTGGTGATGATCAACAACCGCTTTAACGCCCTGGCGCGCTGGGATAACCCAAAAGCCGATCGCTATGCCGTTGAGCTTGAAATTATTTCCGTTGATATGAACATCGATGGAGAATATAGCTTCCCGGCCATTGAAATACTGCAGACGTTTATTGTCGATAAAAAAACGAATGAGCGCATCGAAGGTATCGTCGGGAATAATTTCTCTTCCTACGTGCGCGACTATGACTTCAGCGTTTTGCTGCTCGATCACAATAAGGATCGTTCCACTTTTAGTATTCCTGAGAACTTTGGTGAACTGCACGGCAATATTTTCAAGCACTTCACCCACTCTGACGAATACAAAGAGCACTTTAAGAAGCCGCCGGTGATCTGCCTGAGCGTCTCCAGCAAAGATACCTACCATCGTACGGGCAACACGCACCCTGTACTGGGGATTGAGTACCAGCCGGACGGTACATCCCTGACTGAACAATACTTTGGCAAGATGGGCCTGAAGGTGCGTTATTTCATGCCTGAAAACAGCGCGGCACCTTTCGCCTTTTATTATTCCGGTGATTTGCTGGCGGATTATACGAATCTTGAACTGATTGGAACGATCAGCACCATGGAAACATTCCAGAAGATTTACCGTCCTGAAATTTATAATGCGAACTCGACCGCCGGACAGTGCTATCAGCCGGATCTGAATCAGCAGGATCATTCATTAACAAAAATTGTTTATGACCGTGAAGAGCGCAGCCAGCTAGCGATTCAGCAGGGCAAATTTACGGAAGAACAGTTTATTAAGCCTTACAAACAACGTCTTGAGCAGTGGTCTCATAACTTCACGCTTTAATTAACCGAATAATAAAGGTGTTCTATTATGAAAACATTGCTCCCGACATCAACGGCTGGCAGCTTACCTAAGCCAACCTGGCTTGCACAACCGGAAACCCTGTGGTCGCCGTGGAAACTTCAGGATGATGAATTACTGGCGGGTAAACAGGATGCGCTGCGCCTGTCTCTGGATGAGCAGACCCGTGCGGGTATCGATATTGTCAGCGACGGCGAGCAGACCCGCCAGCACTTCGTCACCACCTTCATTGAGCACCTGAGCGGTGTCGATTTTGAGAACCGCCAGACGGTGCGCATTCGCAACCGCTATGACGCGAGCGTGCCGACCGTGGTTTCAGCCGTTGCGCGTCAGAAGCCGGTATTCGTGGACGATGCGAAGTATCTGCGTCAGCTGACGGACAAACCGATCAAATGGGCGCTGCCGGGGCCGATGACCATGATCGACACGCTTTACGACGCGCACTATAAAAGCCGCGAGAAGCTGGCCTGGGAATTTGCCAAAATCCTCAATCAGGAAGCGCGCGAGCTGGAAGCCGCAGGCGTCGATATTATCCAGTTTGACGAGCCTGCTTTTAACGTCTTTTTTGACGAGGTGAACGACTGGGGGATCGCCGCGCTGGAGCGCGCCGTTGAAGGGCTGAAGTGCGAAACCGCGGTACACATCTGCTACGGATACGGCATCAAGGCCAATACCGACTGGAAAAAGACGCTCGGCTCCGAGTGGCGACAGTACGAAGAGGCTTTCCCTAAGCTGCAAACCTCAAACATCGACATTATCTCGCTCGAGTGCCACAACTCCCGCGTGCCAATGGATCTGCTGGAGCTTATCCGCGGCAAAAAAGTGATGGTGGGCGCGATCGACGTGGCAACCAACGCGGTTGAAACGCCGGAAGAAGTCGCCGACACGCTGCGCAAGGCGCTGCAGTTTGTCGATGCGGACAAGCTTTACCCGTCCACCAACTGCGGTATGGCCCCCCTCTCCCGTCAGGTCGCCAACGGCAAGCTGAACGCGCTCAGTGCCGGCGCAGAGATCATCCGTCGCGAGCTCAGCCGCTAACGCTGCCAGTACGGCGGCGTGCCAAACCGCTCTACGTAATAATCAATCACCGCCCTGACGTTAAGGGGCGGATGGCGCGCGTTCGGGTATATTGCGGCGATGGTCTGCGGCTCGGAGTTGATCGAACATTCATGCTCCGCCAGAAGCGATACCAGCTCACCGCTGTTTAGCCTTTCGCTCACCAGCCAGTCGGGGAACAGCACGATCCCCATTCCGCCCAGCGCGGCAATCAGCAGCGTTTCAGCGTTGTTGGAGGTCATCAGCGGCGCAACGGGATAGTGAACCCACGCCGCATTTGGGCGGCGAATGAGCCAGCGGTTAGGCCCGGACGATCCGCGATAGACAAGGCAGCTGTGATGCGTCAGATCCTCCGGCGCATCGGGCGCACCGTGCCGTTGCAGATAGGCCGGCGATGCCGCCAGATGATACAGCTGCTGCCCGAGCACCCGCGCGTGAAACGAGGAGTCCGTCAGCGTGCCGATGCGGAACAGCACGTCGGCGGCGTCCCGATGCGGGTCGATAAAATCATCGGTGAGGGTCAAATCCAGGTTGAGCCGGGGGTAGCGCGCCGCCAGCCCCGCCAGGCCGGGGGCTACGTGCCGCTGTCCAAAAAATACCGGGCAGTTAATACGAATCAGCCCGGTTGGCTCGATGGAGCGCTCGTCCAGCTCCCGGCGCGCCTCGTCAAGACTTCCTGCCATCGCCCGGGCGTAGCGGATGAAGAGATGCCCGCTTTCCGTCGGCATCACAGCCCGCGTATTGCGATAAAAAAGCTGCTGGCCGAGCGCGTCCTCAAGCTGGTGAATCACGCGTGACACCTGCGAGGCGGAGATCCCTTCCCGCCGCGCAACCACGGAGAAATTCTGCGATTCATAAACCGCGATAAAGATCAGCAGCGCGCGAATGCTGATATTTCCGGCATCGATCATTAGTGCATTTCCTGCAATGGTGTTTCCTGCATTATGGCATTTTTCTCACTGGTGATACCCCGTATTCTTCGTCGCCTGAACAACGAGAGAGTGAGCTATGCAACTTATTTTAATTTTCCTGGTGATTGCCGGCGGGATGGGGCTGTCCGTAGAGGCGGGCCTGCTGGGCCCGTTGGGCGGCGAAGTGGGTGATTTATGGGCCACGTTCAGCATCTTCGGGGTGGGTGCCGCGCTGACGTTTCTGCTGATGCTGTTTTTCAGCCCGCGCAACAGTCCATCGTTTTTTACCCAGCCGTCCTGGCAACTGCTCGGCGGAGTGCTCGGCCCCGTGTACGTGGTCATTCTGACCGTTGCGACACCCGCTATCGGCATTGCGATGACCATGATTGGCATTCTGGCCGGTCAGGTGTTTAAGAGCCTTATCATCGATCACTTTGGTCTGCTGGGTACGCCGCACAGGAAGATAAACGCGAAACGCATCGTGGCGCTGGTTTTTATTATTGCCGCACTGGTTCTGGTGGCGCAGGGGTAAACGTATGACACTGATGATGATTCTACTGGCCGTCTGCGGCGGCGCGACGCTGAGCATTCAGGCCGCGATCAACGGGCAGCTCGGCAGCAGCGTGGGCGTATTTAAAAGCGCGTTTCTGACGTTTTCCGTCGGCGCACTGGTGACCGCCCTGCTCATTTTCTTCTTTGAGCCTAAGCAGGCGGTCACGCTACTGGACGTGCCGAAATGGCAGCTCCTCGGCGCGATGTTTGGCGTGCCCTATATCGTGATAATGGTGCTCGCCGTACAGCGGATCGGCACCGCCGTCGCTACGGTAGCGGTGATCTTCGGCCAGCTCGCCATGAGCATGCTGATTGATAACTTTGGCTGGCTGGGCAATCACGCCATTCCGTTTTCTCTGAGCCGTCTGGGCGCGGTGGTGTGCCTGGGGATTGCCCTGTACTTCATTTACTCCAGCAGCAAAACCGGCAGCGTCCGCGACTAAGCCGAGGTCTTACGGGTAAAGAACAGCGTCACCGTGGCGACGGTGACGCCAAATTTCTTCATCTCGGTTTTGTTAAACAGATGCGTCTCATCCTGCAGGTACATCCAGTCGTCAAAGTGCAGCAGCCAGGTTTTGCCATTGGCCGTCACGTTCATGCTGTAATGCCAGTTGAAGGCGTTGCCTGCGGCCTGCCCCGTGGCAACCCCTTCAATATCCCCTGCCGTTCCCTCGTAGCGATCGTTCCCCACGCGGCGGATGTGCCAGACCCGCTGCTGCTTCTCGCCATCGTCGTAAACAAAGTGCTCGTTGAGCGTCAGCGTATCGCCGATCACGTCCCCGGCAATTTCAACGTGGAAACGGCGGATCTGCTTACCGCTGCGATCCTGCACCATGCCCCACGCTTCGGTTTTACCCTGGAAGTAATTGAAGATATCAAGCCGCGGCTGCTGCTGGCGATACTCGGCCACCTCCGTGCTGCAGCCCGCCAGCAGCATCGTGAATGCCAGCGCCATCATCAGGAAACGTTTCATTTTTGGCCTCCGATTAACTGCTGACGCAGCTCAGGATATTGCGTGCGGGGGTCGAGCCAGATGGCCAGAAAGCGCGAGCTTAAGGCGGCGGACTGCGGTGGCCCCAGTGGAGTGAAACCTGTCTGCGCGTCAGGCGCGCGGTACCAGAACTGTCCCTGCTGGTTTTTAAGCACAAACGCCAGCTGCGCGCCCGCCCTGACATCCGGCCAGAGCGATTCCAGCCTGCGAAGCCATGCTTCGCTCAGCGGCTCCTGCTGCAAAATTCCCTGCGCCTGCCACTGATCGCGCGTCGCCTCGACCAGATCCTTCCGGTCGATGTCGCGCGCATAGGTAATGACCAGCGCCTGATCCCTGTTTTCGCCCGCGTAGCGTCCATCCGGCGTCAGCAGCTGCGAGGTGTAGACGGTGAAAGGCCCCCAGGTGAGCGTGGCGCTGCCCACTTTGCGCCAGCTTAGCCAGTCGGCGGCGTGCGCGGCCGGTGCCATGATGGTCAGGCAGATTAGCATCAGCAGAGTTTTCATTGTTGTCTCCCCATCAGCAGGTGGAAAAACAGCATTAATACCAGCCAGCCCGGCGCCATCCAGCTGACGACGATAAAGCCAGGCTCCAGGAACGTAATTGCCCCCAGCCGCTCGCCGATAAGGTACGCCACGGGCCCGCCGACGGTCGCCAGCAGCGTTAAGATCCAGCCCGGCAAGGTGGTGGTGCACGTCAGCCGGGTCCAGACGGTGGCGAACATCAGCCACAGCGCCACCATCCACAGGGGCATCAGCGAGTCGCCCGCGAAGGCAATCAGCCCCGTTGCCGCCCAGAGGGCGTCCAGCAGGCTGCCCGCGGCCGCCAGCAAAATGGCGAAAATACGGTGTGCAGGCGGCAGCATCAGGCAGGCAAGGATCGCCAGCGCGAGCCAGACAACCAGCCCCCGCTCGCGAAAGAGCACCACCAGCGTCCAGTAGAGATCGAACGCAATCGCCATCAGGAACACCTGCACGTAACGTCTCATACGCGTTCCGCTGTCAGCTGCACCACGCTGATGGTGCGGGCGTTAAACCCGGCTTCGCAGTAGCCAAAGTAATAGAGCCACATCCGGCGGAAGCGTTCGTCAAAGCCGAGCGTTTCAATCTCCTGCCAGGCGTGGACAAAGCGCTGCCGCCAGTGGGCCAGCGTGCGGGCGTAGTCCGGCCCCATGTCGAAGAGGTTGCGCACCACGAAATCGGTGTGGCTCGTCATCAGTTCGTTCATGGCGGTGACGCTCGGCAGGAAGCCGCCGGGGAAAATGTAGCGCTGGATAAAATCGACGCTTTTGCTGTAGTCGCGATAGCGCTGGTCCTGAATGGTGATGGCCTGAATCGCCATTCGTCCCCCCGGGCGCAGCCGCGCCTGGCAGGTACGGAAGAACGTGGGCAGATAGCGTTGACCGACGGCTTCAATCATCTCTATCGACACCAGCTTGTCGTACTGCCCGGTGAGGTCGCGATAGTCGCAAAGCAGCACCTCAACGCGATCCTGCAACCCGGCGCGGGCGATACGCTCGGTCGCCCAGATATACTGCTCCTGCGACAACGTGGTGGTGGTGACCCGGCAGCCGTAGTGACGGGCCGCATACTCCGCCATCGCCCCCCAGCCGGTGCCAATTTCCAGCAGGTGGTCGCCCGCGTTAAGCGCCAGCTGGTCGCACAGGCGCGCCATTTTGGCCTGCTGGGCCGCGGTGAGATCCTGCTCGTCAGCGGTGAACAGCGCGCTGGAATAGAGCAGCTCTTTATCCAGAAAATGGGCATAAAAGGTGTTGCCCAGGTCGTAATGGGCGGCAATATTTTCGCGTGCCTGCATGCGGGAGTTACGCCGCGTCCAGTGGCGCAGCCGCTCCAGCGGCCTGCCGAGCAGGCGAAACCCGTTCTCCAGACGGCCAAGCACCTCGCCGTTGAGCGCCAGCAGCTCCAGAAGCGGCGTCAGGTGCGCGGTTTCCCATTCGCCGTCCATCCAGGCCTCCGCCGCCGCGAGGCTGCCGCCCATTAAGATGCGCCAGTAAAGGCCAGGCGTGAGGATCTGCACGTCGGCATGCAGCGCGGCAGATGTCTCACCAAAATGAAAGGTCTGCGCCCCTTCACGCAGCGTAAGCGAGCCGCCGCGAATGCCGCTTAGCAGCCGAAAAAGCAGCCAGCGCGCGATGCGGACGTTGCGCGGGATATCGGGTTCTAGCGCAAAGACGGGATCGGTCATGAGCGTTCACTCCTGCTGACGGGATGGTTATACAGCGGCACGCGCTTGAGCCACAGCCGCAGCGCCTGCCAGTAAATGGCGAAAACGGTTTTCAGGGTCATCAGCGGAATGCGCAGCAGCAGCGAGCGCAGCGCGGGGCGCGTCAAAGGCTCCCGGCGCAGCGCCAGCGTGGCGTCAAAGACCTTCGCTTCCTGATGATTTTCAATGTGCATATGCAGCGTGTTGTCCGGGTTGTTGAAGCGCCAGTGGTAAACCATATCCATCGGGTTGAAGGGCGAAACGTGAAACGCTTTCGCCGTGGGCCGGGCGTTCTGCCCGTCTACCGCGTAGTAGTGCCGCTCGTTCCACGGCGTGTTGCGCACCTCGGCGAGCACCCAGAGAAGCGCGCTGTGTTGGTCATAGCAGTAGTAAAAATTGACTGGGTTAAAATGGAACCCGAAGTAGCGCAGCTGCGTCAGGAGCATCACGCGCCCGTTCAGGCGCTCCCCGGTCAGGCTTTCCAGCCTGCTCAGCACGTTCTCTTTGAGCGGCGTGCCGAGCGGATAGTCCGCGTCGTGGAACGAAGCGGCAGCAAAGCGGTTACGGCGTACCCCGACCGAGGGCAATGTTTCCAGTTCATCGAGATCCAGCCAGGCCATAAAGACGCTGTAGCGGAAGTCGTGGGTTGTCGGCTGAAGGCGGCGGTGGCGCAATACGCCGTGGTAGAGGCAGCTGTTCATCTCAGTTCCCCTCCCCGGCGGCTATCGCATTGATCACGTCCAGCGCGCTGCGCACTCCGTCTTCATGAAAACCGTTGTACCAGTATGCCCCGCAGAACCAGCTCCGGTTATGACCGTTGATCTCCCCGCGACGCGCCTGTGCGCGCCAGCTTTTAGGGTTGAACAGCGGGTGCTCATAGATAAAGCGCTTCAGAACGAAGCGTTCATCAACCGGCGTTTCAGGGTTCAGCGTGACGCAGAACAGCGGACTCCCTTCAGGCAGCCCCTGCAAAATGTTCATGTTGTACGTGACGCAGGCGCTGGCCTGGTCACGTTCACTCAGGCGATAGTTCCAGCTCGCCCACGCGCGCTCGCGCACCGGCAGCCAGCGCCTGTCGCTGTGTAAAACCACCTCGTTGCGCTGCCAGCCGATATCCCCCAGCACATCACGCTCTGCGGGCGTCGGCTCGTCCAGCATCGCCAGCGCCTGCCCGGAATGGCAGGCAAAAATCACCTGATCGAACGAATGGCTCGCGTCGTCCAGCTGGATCGTCACACCGCGATCATGGCGAATCACCTGCTGCACCGGCGCGTTCAGGTGCAAGGTCAGGCGATTGCCGAGCCTGGCGAGCATCGCGCGGATGTACTCCCGCGAGCCGCCGGGCACAACGTACCACTGCGGCCGATGGGTAATATCCAGCAGGCCGTGGTGGTGAAAGAAGCGCAAAAAGAGCGGCAGCGGGAAACGCTTCATCTCCTGCAATGATGATGACCAGATGGCGGCCCCCATCGGCAGAATGTAATGGCGGGCAAAAAACGGCGTGAAGCCGTGCTGTTCCAGAAACGTCTCCAGCGTGGCGTCAGGGTCCACCTCCCCGTCCAGCGCCTGTTTTGCCAGACGATTGAAGCGCACGATCTCACCGAGCAGCCGCCAGAATGCCGGATTCACCAGGTTTCGGCGCTGGGCAAACAGCGACGTCAGCGTATGTCCGTTGTACTCCAGCCCCGTCGCCGGGTTGTGCACCGAAAAGCTCATCTGCGTTTTTTGGCCGCTGATGCCCAGCTCGCTGAGCAGGCCCATAAAGCGCGGATAGGTGCGGTCGTTATAGACGATAAACCCGGTGTCGATCGCGTATGTGCCCTGTGGCGTCGTCACGTCAACCGTTGCCGTATGACCGCCGGGCGTGGCGCCCGCTTCAAACAGGGTCACCTGATGATGGCCCGCCAGACGCCAGGCGCAGGTCAGCCCGGCAATACCGCTGCCGATAATCGCGATTTTCATGAGCGCACCATCCTGCGCAGCAGCGCGTTCTGGATCAGGGCCGGAAGCCGTGAGAGCAGCCGCAGGATCAGGCCGAACCCGGAAGGGAACGCAATATGGTTTTTATTCTTCGCCAGCCCGGCGCGTATTGCATTCACGGCCTCGTCAACGGTCACTCTGCCCGGCATGGCAAAATCATTTTTTTGGGTCAGCGGCGTATCCACAAACCCTGGAGAAACCACGGTTACGCCAATCCCTTTCGGCTCCCAGTCCAGACGCAGCGTGTCGGCGAACCAGGTGAGCGCGGCTTTGGACGCGCCGTAGGCTTCGGCTCGCGGAAAATGAAGCCAGTGCGCCATCGAACTGACCAATACCACGCGATGACCAGCAGCCAGCTGCGGCTGAAGCGCGGCGAGGCAGTTCACCGGGCCGAGGAAATTGGTGTTCATCACCCGCTCCACCAGCGCGGCATCCACCACGCCACCATCGAGGTATTCACATGTACCGGCGCAGAGGATCGCCAGTTCGGCATTACAGTCCTTCAACGCCTGGCGACAGGCGTCCCTGTCTGTCATGTCGAAGCGGCGCACCGTGATGTTCGGACTGTGCAACTGGAGAGCGTCCAGACGCGACGCATCTCGCCCGCAGGCAATAACCCGGTAGCCGTCAGCGGCAAAGGAATTCGCCAGCCCGGCGCCAATGCCCGAGCTTGCCCCGGTAATCAGTACCGTTTTCATGATTTGACCCTCCGCTTCACGCCGCGTACCGCCCAGCCCAGCAGAGGAAGGTGTTCGTAGATCATCTCCCCCGCGTCGTAGTAGTCGCGCTGACAGGTGATGAGATCGTTTTCCGTGTCCACCACTGAACAGCCCGGCAGGTCGAGCGGCTCTCCCCCGGCAATGCGCGGGTGCGACCAGTGCATTGTCCAGGTCACAACAAACCGGCGTTCGCTCAGAAGGGGGGTATCAATGGTAAAACGGCAGTCTTCGACGTTCGCCAGCAAATGGGTGAAATAGCGCTGGAGCGCAAAAAGCCCTTTGTGTTTGCCAAACGGATCGATAAGCGTGGCATCCGGGTGATAAAGCCCTACCAGCGCCGACGGCGGCTGAGCGTCCAGCGTGGTGTAGTAATCAACAAACCGACTGACAACGGCGGGCAACGTGCTCATGGGTCACATCCTGGCTGTAAATAACGTGGCGTAATCGCATAATTAAAACTTACACAATTAGTGTTATTTGTCCAAGTTTGTGGTGATCTATTTTTTATTCTGTTTAACTATCAATGCGTTAAAATGAGTAAAGAACGTGGCTTTTGTAGGTCATGTAAGGCATAGCCGCCACCCGGCCTTAACTTTCAGGATATCCTTAAGGCAAACTCACCGGTCTTCTTCCAGGCTTATCCTTTTTATTCATAAGGATGCCTGACATGAAACGCTTCTTTCTCTCTCTGTTCTCCAGCCCTGAGTCATTGCTCCAGGTAATGAGCCAGCAGGAAATCATTGAAGCCGTCGAAGATGGCGATCGCATCATTATCGACCAGGACGGGAACGCCTCGGTGAACTACAAAAGCAACGAGGTACGGCAGGATTTTCTGCGTCACGTCGACGCGCTGAAGAGGGCCTGATATGGGAACGGCAATCTTTATGGTGCTGATGGTGTGCGGGTACTGGTACACCAGCCGCGACCTGTCCACCCGCTTTAAAATCAAGCGTTCCTTCGGCTGGGACGTCTATTTCCTTGTGGCGCTGTACGGCTGTATTTTTGTTCTTCAGGGCGTAATCGCTACCGGTCTGCTCTGGCTGGTGCTACTCACCCTTTCCGCCGCCAACAACGCTTTTCACTTTGCCTCACCGAAATATACAGACTGGCAAATCGACTTTATGAACTGGAGCTTTTTAGGTATTCAGGCACCGGTGGTCGTGATGCTGGCGTTTGCCATCCTGTTTTGCCTCTACCGCTCTAACTGGGCAGGCAGCGCGCGGCTGGACGGTGAAGGCAGGAAAAAGCTCTACAAGCGCCTTGCGCAGTCAAGCGGTATTGAACAGGTGCTCTATCAGTGCATGGAGGAAGGCGAGCTGGCGCAGGTCACGCTTCGGTCGAGGCGAATTTACGTCGGCATGATCCACACCGCGACGCTGGAATATGAAAAAACGGCCAATATCGTGCTGATCCCGATGTTAAGCGGATACAGAGACGCGAAGACGATGAATCTGCGCATCGAGAATAACTACAGCAAGTGGTATGCGGAGCATGACATTACGCTCGACTCTGAACCCCGCAGCGCCATGTCATTCCGGAAGGTGATTTTACTCAATCAGATTGAAAGCATCTCGCTGTTCGACCCCGCCAGCGCCAGCGCGTTATCGCTGGCACAGCGCGACGAGAGCCCTTGCCCTAAAGAGACATCCCCATAATCCTGAGTATGCTCTGCTGTGAAGCGGTTTCGAAAAGGACGTTCTTAACGCAGAGCATGCCCTGCTTCTGGTAGAACCGGAACGCTCCCGCGTTCTGCTCAAGCACTTCCAGCCAGAGATAGTCTTTCCCCCTGCTCCGCGCCATGTCGGTGATGCTGTTGAACATCACCTGACCATAGTTCCTGCCAGTCTCGGCGGGATCGAGGTAGAGCTTGTTCAGAAGAACGCCCTTCTTGTCCGTTTCCGGGAGCATGGCTTCCCAGGTCACTTTCATGAATCCCACTGGCCGATCGGTCTCGGCAACATACCAGGAAACAGCGTTATCTTTCAGGCTCTGTTCAAGTACGGAAAGCGCGTACTCGCCGTCCAGAAAACCCTTCATCTCTGCGTCTGACACCCACAGATGCTGAAAATGGGCGGGATAGATTCGGTATCCCAGCTCGCTTAAAAGCGTTGAATCGGCCCCGGTGGCCTGTCGAATTCGAAGAGACATGGAGGGTATCCTTACTAACCCGCTTTACGTGTGATGCCGCGCGAAACGAGAAAGACAAAAAATAGTTAAATTCTTGCGACATATATTATTGCGGTGAACGACGTTAAGTACAGCCCGCGGGTGATGGATCTCGCCCTGACACACCAAAATGGGTGGGTGAAAACGCTCACCAGTTCGCGCTAGTCTGGCTGTGATGAATGGAAGGTCAGGACTCGCGATTAAAACGTATGGAAATTATTTTGATGCGGCATGGAGAACCCCATTACAGGGGCGCGCCAAAGGTCTCGTGCAGGGAAATGGCGGAGTGGATCGACAGCTACAACCTCTCTTCGGCGGGCAGCGACAGGCCGCCTGAAATGGCGCAAATCCAGGCGTACCGCGCGCTCGCTTTCCTCAGCAGCCCTCTCCCGCGAGCCCTTTCATCGCTGAAAACGCTGGAGTGTGAGCCGGGCTTAGTTGATGAGGTTTTTCGGGAAGCGGAACTGCCGGTATTTCGTATCCCAGGGTTACGGTTGTCGCCTTTTTACTGGGCGTCACTGTTTCGCGTTCTTTGGCTCTGCGGCCTGTCTGGCGAAGCAGAGTGCGTAAGCGTCGCAAAAAAACGTGCCGCTAAGGCGGCTGAGATCCTCGTGACGGCGGCTAAGGCCTCCGATGGCCCCATCTTGCTCATGGGGCATGGGATCATCAATCGGTTTATTGCAAAAGAACTGATCGCATCAGGCTGGAAAGAGCAGACTCGTCAGGGTAAGGGTTACTGGGGAGCGGGGGTTTACAGCCTTATGTAACGGCACCAACTGACGCCGAGGATTTTTCAACCTCAGCAATGGGGTCATAACATCTGGTCAAGAATAACGCAATCGAACAGACGCGCATGCGGATGAGCATCCCGGCATACTTGCCGACTGCATAGCATGTACGCGGATGAGGACTTTTCCAGCTAATATCGAGTGCGAAAGTGCGGTTATAGGCCATTTTCTCATTCCCGATGTGAAGGTTGTTCAACACTAAGTGTTGTTATGTTGCGGGCGTTTGCCAGTCGTCGCAGGGGTAAACATTATTTTCCCCCTAATAACGCTGCGGCTAGTGCCCTCTTCAACGGAGTGATGACCTCATCCGTATCCATGCCCATTTGCGCATGAATAATTGCGCCGTCCACGAGCAGCATGATCTCATTGACGACGCGCTCATCAGCGATTTTCGTCAGCAAGGCAATAGCGTTCTTTGTTTCGCATTTATGATTGCGGCATATCTCTTTTATTTCGCTTTCAATATCTTCCGACTTTGCCTCTGCGCTGGCATTAATAAACGCGCAACCGTGGAACTCGGGCGAAGTAAACCATTCATAAAGCGTTGCAGATATTGCATCAGACGGCATTTTGCCTTCATCGAGATGTCGACGCAGCGTGGTCTCAAACCAGCTAAGCCATATTTCATGCCGATAGCGTAAATAGGCGAGAATAAGTAAGCTTTTACTCGGAAAATGACGGTAGAAAGTCACCTTAGTCACTTTTGACGATTTAATCAGCGTGTCCACGCCCGTCGCCCTGAAGCCTGTGGAATAAAACAGATCGTGCGCCGTGAGTAATATCTTATCTCTGACGCTAATTTTAGTATCGTTGCCTGCGGGTTCTGTTTTCATTTTTTTAGTAGCCTCAAAACGGATGTTGACAGCGTTATTTTACAGGCATAGATTACCGCATGTAGACAGACCTGTCTACATTATATCACCCAGAGGTAATCGCTATGAACACACGTCCTCCTTTACCGCCCTTCACTCGCGAAAGCGCCATCGAAAAAGTCAGGCTGGCGGAAGATGGCTGGAACAGCCGCGACCCGGCAAAAGTCGCGCTTGCCTATACGCTGGATACCCAATGGCGCAACCGCGCAGAGTTCGCCACCAACCGTGAAGAGGCCCAGGCGTTTCTGGAGCGTAAATGGAAAAAAGAGCTGGACTATCGTCTGATTAAAGAGCTCTGGGCATTTACGGATAACCGGATCGCGGTGCGCTATGCCTATGAATGGCATGATGATTCCGGCAACTGGTTCCGTTCCTACGGCAATGAAAACTGGGAGTTTGAGCCGGACGGACTGATGAAGCGCCGCTTTGCCTGCGTCAACGATATGCCGATAAAAGAATCAGAGCGGCTTTTCCACTGGCCGCTGGGCAGACGCCCGGACGATCACCCTTCTCTGAGCGATCTGGGATTATAGCTTTATTAAGAGATAGCGCACATCCAGTACAAACTCGATGAGATAAAAGAATCGGTGGGTAATACGCGTTCTATCACCATTATTGAGAGCCTGCCCTATGCATCTTTGGACGCGAGTAAGGTGTTAAATTTCGTGAAGGAACAGATGCCTGAACTGGCTGCCTGAAATATAAGGCCGCATCGTTTTTGCGGCCTCCTCTCACCCGCCGATTAAAACGCATCGACACAAGGCTGGCCGACCTTGCTAATGGCGTTTTTTATCCTGGCTCTGAGTTCAATTAACGCCGCTTCTTTCTCTTCAAGCTGCTGCAGCTTACGGTGCAGAGACGCTTGTTTTTGCTCGGCGGTAAATTTGTCGTCAACCCAGACCGCTAAAACCTCTGAAATCTCGGCTAGGGTAAAACCCAGCATTTTGGCATGCTTGATCATGTTCAACCGCTGTAAATCAACGGCCGAATAGACTTTGTAGTTATTGCTGCGGTTGGGTTGCGGGATATTCTCTAACAGCCCTTGCCGCTCATAGTAACGGACGGTCTCTTTCGACAATCCCGTTTTCGCACACAGCTCACCAATTCGCATCGCGTTGCCCTCACCTTGTAAAAATCACGCTTGACCCTGTACCTAAGTGCACGGTTTATCCTGTGCGGCACATATGAGGGAAACGGGATTAAAGATATGAATTCTTTTGATTATACAGGAAAAACAGCGCTGGTTACCGGGGCGTCTTCCGGAATGGGGCGTGAGTTCGCCAGACAACTCGCTGCCCGCGGCGCGGCATTGATCCTGATCGCCCGCTCCGAGGCAAAGCTGCAGGCGCTTGCAGCAGAGTTAGTCAGAAAGCATGGCGTATCCGTCACCGTCATCGTGCAGGATTTGGCGAAATCGGAAGCCATTCCCCACATTGCGGCGCGGCTGGAAACCTTAAGACATTATCCCGACGTTTTGATCAATTGCGCCGGGTTCGCCACCTATGGGCCATTCGAAAAGCTGTCTATCGATCGGCAGCGTGATGAAATTAACCTGAACTGTCTGGCTCCCGTGGAACTGACGCACGCCATGCTGCCGGGAATGCTGCAGAAAGGCTTCGGGGTGATTATTAATGTTGCCTCAACCGCCGCGATGCAGCCGGATCCCTATATGGCAATTTATGGCGCTACCAAGGCCTTCCTGCTCTCGTTTTCAAATGCGCTGTGGGGTGAATACCGTTCGAAGGGCATCCGCGTCCTGGCGCTTTGTCCAGGCGCAACGGATACGGCCTTTTTTGATGTGGTGAATGCCGATGAAGCCTCGGTGGGGAAAAGAATGCCTGCTGATAAAGTGGTCGCCCAGGCGTTACAGGCTGTCGATACTAACCGCAACACCCTGATCGCCGGATTCGGTAACTGGCTACTGGGGCAGCTACACCGCTTCGTGACCCGTCAGCGCCTGGTGCTCATCGTTGAAAAAATACTCCGTCCACGTTCTGCTTAACCAAAAAATTCGCGTTTCAGCGCAGAGGAACTGCGCTGAAACCCTCGCATATCACTGTCAGATAGATGCCATTGCGCGCGAAAAACAGTGATACACTTACCCCATCTGATTTATCGTCCCGTCTGAAGGATTCATGACGAAAACGCGTGTAACCAAATTACGAAATGGTCACTCGTTGTCATTCGAAGCCTGTCACGCTAAGCTTAAAAAATGACTAAAAATTTGAACGTCCCAGTAACACGTGGTCCACTTGACCACTCCGTCCGAGAGCAGATCGTCGAAGCGGCGTTTGAGCACTTCGGTCACTACGGCTATGAAAAAACCACCGTCGCCGAACTGGCTAAATCCATTGGTTTTTCAAAGTCCTACATTTATAAATTTTTTGACTCCAAACAGGCTATCGGCGAGGTCATCTGCGCTAACCGTCTGGAACTGATCATGACCGCAGTGCATTCGGCGCTCGCCGATGCGCCCTCCGCCAGCGAGAAAATACGTCGTCTCTTCAGGGCGCTCACCGAGGCGGGAAGCGAACTGTTTTTCCACGATCGTAAGCTTTACGACATCGCCGCCGTTGCCGCGCGGGAAAAATGGCCTTCAACTGAAAGGTATTCAGAACACCTGTTAAAACTGATTGAGAGCATTATTGTTGAAGGCAGGCAGGCCGGGGAGTTCGAAAGAAAAACCCCGCTCGATGAGGCTACGCTCGCGATCTATATGGTGATGTGTCCTTTCATTAACCCCATTGAACTGCAATACAATCTCGAAACCGCGCCCACTGCTGCGATCCTTCTCCCCTCACTGATTTTAAGAAGCCTGGCTCCCTGATTTGTGACCATTGACATTATTGGTCACTAGCCTGAGAATGCGGAAACTGTCCTGTTATTTTAATAAGGGTTTCCCATGCTCAGGCTTACTTCAGCCCGTTGTATCGTTTCTCTCCTGCCGTTGGCCCTCGCGGCCTGCGGCGATAACGCGGCGAGTGACGATCCGCGCACGCACCCACCGCTCGTCAGATCCGCGTCCGTAGAACGCGCGAACGAGGCTTCCCGCGCGTTTACCGGCGTGGTGGTTGCCAGAACGCAAAGCGATCTCGGCTTCAGGGTTCAGGGCAAAATCCTTGAGCGCCTGGTTGATACAGGCCAGAGCGTAAAAAAAGGCCAGCCTTTAATGCGCCTCGATCCTGTTGACCTGACGTTACAGGCGCAGGCGCAGCAGCGGACGGTGGATGCCGCCCAGGCGCGTGCAAGAAAAGCGATCGGTGACGAAGCGCGCTACCGGAGTCTTGTTGCCACGGGCGCAGTGTCTGCCTCCGAGTACGACCAGATTAAAGCGGCGGCCGATACGGCCAGAGCGGAGCTTAGTGCCGCCAGGGCGCAGGCCAACGTCGCGCAAAACGCGACGGGCTATGCCGTACTGTTGGCCGATTCAGACGGCGTGGTGATGGAGACGTTCGCTGAGCCAGGTCAGGTCGTGAGCGCCGGACAGGCCGTTATTCGCCTCGCCCGAGCGGGGCAACGTGAGGCGCTGGTACAGCTTCCTGAGACCCTGCGTCCCGTCGTCGGTAGCGAAGCGCTGGCGACTCGCTATGGCAACGAACAACAGCCCGTAACCGCAACGCTTCGTCTGCTTTCCGATTCCGCCGATGCCACCACCCGCACCTATGAGGCGCGGTATGTACTGGCAGGTGCGCTGGCGGACGCGCCGCTGGGTGCAACCGTCACGCTGAACATAGGGAGTAATCAAGAGAAAAACCAGGTCATGCAGGTTCCCCTTGCGTCGCTCTACGATGCGGGCAAAGGGCCTGGCGTCTGGCGGATCTCGACTCAACCCGCCAGAGTGAGCTGGCAGCCCGTCAAGGTGCTTGGCGTGAGCGATGATTCCGCCCAGGTAACGGGCGGTGTGACGCCCGGTGAAAAGATTGTCGCGTTAGGGGTGCATCTTCTGCATGAAGGCGAAGTGGTCCGCCTCGCTCAACAGCGTTCGGAGAGTCAGCCATGAGCGAAGGACGCTTCAACCTGTCAGCGCTTGCCGTACGCGAGCGCTCGGTCACGCTGTTTTTGATTATTCTGGTGACCATTGCCGGTATTCTCTCGTTTTTCGGGCTTGGGCGTGCCGAAGATCCGCCTTTCACGGTGAAGCAGATGACCGCAATCGCCGTGTGGCCCGGCGCGACCGCGCAGGAGATCCAGGATCAGGTGGCCGAACCGCTTGAAAAGCGCCTGCAGGAGCTGAAATGGTATGACCGTACGGAAACCTACACCCGTCCCGGCATGGCCTTTATCACGCTGTCATTACAGGACAATACGCCGCCTTCTGAGGTGCAGGAAGAGTTTTATCAGGCGAGGAAAAAGCTTGGGGATGAGAGCCGAAATCTCCCTGCTGGCGTGACGGGACCGATGATCAATGACGAGTTCGCCGATGTGACCTTTGCCCTCTTTGCGCTCAAAGCCAAAGGAGAGCCGCAGCGTTTGCTCGTGCGCGATGCCGAAACCATGCGCCAGCAACTCCTGCACGTGCCCGGCGTGAAGAAAGTCAATATCATCGGTGAGCAGGCAGAGCGGATTTATATCTCCTTCTCTCACGATCGTCTCGCGACGCTTGGCCTGTCGCCTCAGGATATTTTCAATGCGCTGAACAATCAGAACGCTTTGACGGCTGCGGGTTCCATTGAGACGCGCGGCGCGCAGATCGTGATACGCCTCGACGGGGCTTTCGATACCCTGCGGAAGATCCGCGATACGCCGTTTATTGCCCAGGGCAAAACGCTCAAGCTCTCCGACGTCGCCACGGTGGAACGAGGTTATGAAGACCCGCCTGTTCTGCAAATTCGTAACCAGCATGAGCTGGCTCTGCTGCTGGGTATTGTAATGCGTGAAGGCTGGAACGGCCTGGCGCTGGGGAAAGCGCTCGATGCCGAAACGACGAGGATCAATGACAGTCTGCCTCTGGGTATGACCCTGACAAAAGTCACCGATCAGTCCGTGAACATCAGCTCGTCAGTGGATGAGTTCATGATCAAATTCTTCGTCGCCCTGCTGGTCGTTATGGTGGTCTGTTTTGTCAGCATGGGCTGGCGTGTGGGCGTGGTCGTCGCGGCGGCGGTTCCTCTGACGCTGGCCGTGGTCTTTGTGGTGATGGAAGCCAGCGGCATTAACTTTGACCGCATCACGCTGGGCTCTCTCATTCTTGCCCTGGGCTTACTGGTTGATGATGCCATCATCGCTATCGAAATGATGGTGGTAAAAATGGAGGAAGGCTACGACAGAATCAAAGCCTCCGCCTACGCCTGGAGCCACACCGCGGCCCCGATGCTCGCCGGTACGCTGGTAACGGCCATTGGCTTTATGCCGAATGGTTTCGCCCAGTCAACGGCGGGAGAATACACCAGCAATATGTTCTGGATTGTCGGCCTGGCGCTGATTGCGTCGTGGGTCGTCGCCGTGGTTTTCACCCCCTATCTCGGCGTGAAAATGCTGCCGGATATGCCCAAAGTGGAAGGGGGACATGCCGCCATCTATGGCACGCCTCGCTATAACCGTTTTCGCCATCTCTTAACCCGCGTCATCGCCAGAAAATGGATCGTGGCGGGTACAGTAGTCGCCATTTTTATTCTGGCGATCCTGGGCATGGGGCTGGTGAAAAAACAATTTTTCCCGACGTCAGATCGCCCCGAAGTGCTGGTTGAAGTGCAGATGCCCTACGGAACATCCATTGAGCAGACCAGCGCCGCCGCCGCGAAAATAGAAGACTGGCTGAAGAAACAGCCAGAAGCCAACATTGTTACCTCGTACATCGGTCAGGGTTCACCGCGCTTTTATCTGGCCATGGCACCTGAGTTACCCGATCCGTCATTTGCGAAGATAGTGGTGTTAACGGATAGCCCGGCATCACGTGAGGCACTCAAGCTTCGGCTACGGAAAGCGGTCGCCGAAGGCCTCGCGCCCGAAGCGCGCGTGCGCGTCACACAGCTGGTGTTTGGTCCCTACTCTCCCTTCCCGGTCGCCTGGCGAGTGTCGGGACCCGATGTCGACACCCTGCGCGGCATCGCTGACAAGGTGAAAGGCGTGCTTGAGGCAAGCCCGATGATGCGGACCGTCAACACGGACTGGGGATCGCGCGTACCCACTCTGCATTTCACCCTCGATCAGGACCGCCTGCAGGCCACCGGCTTAACCTCGAATGCCGTTGCTCAGCAGTTGCAGTTCCTGCTGTCCGGGGTTCCCATTACGTCAGTACGAGAAGACATTCGCGCTGTTGAGGTGATTGGCCGCGCCGCAGGTGATATTCGCCTGGATCCGGCCAAAATAGCGGGCTTTACCCTGGTCGGCAATGCGGGCCAGCGCATCCCTCTGTCACAAATTGGCGACGTTGAGGTGAGAATGGAAGATCCGCTGCTCCGTCGTCGCGACCGAATGCCGACCATTACCGTGCGGGGCGATATCGACGAAACGCTTCAGCCACCGGACGTGTCTACGGCCATCATGAAACAGCTCCAGCCGATCGTGGATTCACTGCCGCCGGGATACCGGATTGAAATGGCCGGATCGATTGAGGAATCAGGCAAAGCCACCCGGGCAATGATGCCGTTGTTCCCCATTATGATTGCCCTGACGCTCCTGATCATCATTCTGCAGGTGCGTTCCATGTCGGCCATGGTCATGGTCTTTCTTACCGCGCCGCTGGGGCTTATCGGCGTGGTGCCAACCTTGCTGCTGTTCAATCAGCCGTTTGGCATCAACGCCCT
This sequence comes from Enterobacter sp. RIT637, assembly GCF_019718755.1. NCBI lineage: Bacteria > Pseudomonadati > Pseudomonadota > Gammaproteobacteria > Enterobacterales > Enterobacteriaceae > Enterobacter > Enterobacter sp. RIT637. The sequence goes on along the minus strand of NZ_JAIHAZ010000001.1, from coordinate 668,081 downwards.
CGTCGGCTTGATCGCCCTTTCGGGCATTCTGATGCGCAATACGCTGATTCTTATTGGGCAAATCGATCATAACCAGAAAGAGGGGCTCGATCCGTTCCATGCGGTTGTCGAAGCGACAGTACAGCGTGCCAGACCGGTCTTACTGACGGCGTTGGCCGCCGTTCTGGCCTTTATTCCCCTGACGCATTCCGTATTCTGGGGAACGCTCGCCTGGACGCTGATCGGCGGAACGCTAGGGGGAACCATCATTACGCTGGTCTTCCTGCCCGCGATGTATGCGATCTGGTTCAGGATCCGTCCTGCGGCACAAAGCGTTCAGCCTGTTGGAGAAAGCGTGTAAACTACTATCGGTAGATAAACGACACGAGGACATCATGGTTGTTAAGCGCTTAAGAAAAGAGGATCGCCGGGTGCAGCTGCTGGAGGTTGCTCGCGGCATTGTTCGCCAGCAAGGCACCGAGGCGCTCACGCTGGGTTACCTGGCCGAACGGGCCAGCGTGACAAAGCCTATCCCCTACGACCACTTTGGCGATCGTGAAGGCTTGCTGATGGCGCTGTACCAGGATTACAGCGATCGTCAACTGGCAAAATTCCGCGAGACGCTGGCGGTTGACAGCAAAACGCTGGAGAAGACGATCCGCTTTTTCAGCGCTGCCTATATCGACTGCGCCATTAGCGCCGGGCCGGAAACGGGGCCGATAGCCGCAGCGCTGTCCGGCTCCCGCGCGCTGCAGACGTTCCGCGAGGCGTGCGTTGCCGAATGCGCAGACTGCCTGCGCACGGCGCTTTCCCCTTTTGTCACTCTGAAAGGCGTGCAGGGTGAAGCGGCACTGACGGCCATTATTGGCGCGGCGGATGCACTCAGCACCGCCGCGGGCAATGGCGTGCTTGCCCGAAACGTCGCAGAGGATATGCTCTGCGGCGCCATGACCGGCGTGCTGGAGACTTACGCGAATGGCACAAAATGATCGCTCGGGACGGATTGACACTTAAGTTACCAACAGTAATATAAGTATTAATTCACTCCCCTGCTGAGGTTGCTATGTCTGCTACACATGTCATCAATAATGCGCTGATCGTGACGGCTCACCCTGTAGAACATTCGTTATCCCATTCAGTGGCGGATCGCATTGCCGCGACGTTACGCGAGCAAGGGACGCAGGTAGAAATTGCCGATCTTCATGCTGAAGGCTTTAATCCGGCGATGACCCGCGCCGATCTTGATTTGTATCACGGCGATCCCACTGCGCTTCCCGGGGATATCCTGCGCGAGCAGCAGCGCGTCGAGCGAGCGGATATGCTGGTGTTTGTCTTCCCGGTGTACTGGTGGTCAGTCCCCGCACTGTTAAAAGGTTGGTTCGATCGGGTGTTGACCCTGAACTGGGCGTATAAGGTGGCCGACGATGGCCGGATTGTGGGCAATTTACGCGATGTTCCCGTCCGCCTGATTGCCACCGGCGGCAGCGATCTTACCGGATTCGACAAACACGGCTATTCGACGGCGATTCAGACGCAGATAATCGAAGGTGTATTTGGCTTCTGCGGGTTAAAGAACGTGAAGCTTGATATCCTTTACCAGGCTGATACAGCGACGCCTGCCCAGGTGGAGGAATTCCTGCAAGGGCTCGAGAGCCTGAGATGATTCTGGCTATCCCGTCGCTGCATCAGCCCCCTACCCAACTTGGTGAATTGAAGAAATGCGTTAAGCGACGCTATAACTAACGCGATCGTTCCGCATAGAGCGGACTGAATAAACAAAGGTCATTCCATGTATCAGTCAGTTAAGCCAACAACCACCCTCACCACCACCGACACCCTCGGCGGCGTGAGCGTATCTGTAGCGAACTACTGACAAACAGAACCTCAATCCCCGCCGACCTGGACGGGGAAAACGCTCTCCGTTCATTCCCCTCTGAATGGAGAAAGAAAATGGTTTCATCTGACAATGCTCTCTTAATTATCGACATGCAGCACGGCCTCTTCCGGGGCCCGGTTTCCCCCAGCTCCTCCGCCGCCGTTCTGGCAAATATCTGCTTGTTAATCGCCCGCGCGCGGCAAGCAGAGGTGCCCGTCTTTTTTGCCCGCCATATCGGACCAGACGACTCTCCCTTCTCGGAGAAAGGCCCATTAACACAGCTGATACCCGAGCTGGACGTGAAGGAGCAGGATGTTGTTTTCACAAAACGCTATCCCAGCTGTTTTCGGGATACCGAATTGCAGCGTGAACTTAATCAGAGGGGCATCAAACAGCTGGTCATTGCCGGGATGAAAACAGAATTTTGTGTCGATACTACCTGCCGGGCCGCGCCGGAACTGGGCTTCAGGACGGTATTGATTTCAGATGCACATACCACAATGGACAATGAACATTTATCCGCCAGCGACATTATTAGTCATCACAACAGCACGCTGGCCGGGCCGTTCGTGACGCTGTCCACTGCATGCGACTGGCAATTTAATACGGCCGGTTGAGTTGGCGGGATCTTGTCTATCTTGTCCGGCGCAATGGCCAGGCCAGGCTCTGCACCCGGTCACTCAGCTCAGGATGTCAATTGCGATGCGCACGTAAGCGAAAAGAATTGGCATCCTGATCGCTTTGTTGGTGCAGGTCACTGAAAGTGATTTGTTGCATGTAAACCTTTTTTAATGGGGCCTGCGGACGGCAACCCACGTTGTAGTATCCCGAAAGGCCGATGAGCTATGGCATTTGAGAAACAAAACGCTGCATGGGTTTCGTATGCTGTGTTACAACGTGCTCAGAGCAGTGAGATGGACTCATCCAGCCAGTCGGGGAGATGTTCTCTGTACCAGCTCAGGTAGAGATTAAAATCACTGTTTTTCCTTTCGTGCAGAAGTAACACGACTTCAGTGACAATCCATGCTTTAGCGAGAGCAATTTCTCTGGCTAACCTGCCTGCGACCAAATGTGTGGCAAAAAAACAGTAGCGCTCGGCAAGCTGGAAAATACCTTGTCTTGAACCCATCCCCTTTACCAGCGGAGCAAGGTCAATAGCCGGACTACCTGTACCGAACCTTTCCCAGTCGAAAAGTATCGCTTCACCGTTTTCTCTTCTGCCCCAGTTACCCGCATTGGTATCACCTGAAATTAAACATTCCCGACTAAATAAAACGCTGCCCGCTTGCTGAAAACATCGTATCTGCCGCTCAGCGCGGATGGGTAATTCCAGAAGAGACAAAGATTTTTCTAGCGCTGACACAGTCCAGGTGTGGGTGTGATAAATCCATGTGGGGTCGGCAGGATAATCATGCAGGCGTGCAAGTCGTCTCAATATCTCGTCCCCTGCAATCTCATCCTGGGAAATCTTATGAGGAACGTATTCGAGCATCAGGCTGCGTCGGTGTGAGTCCGCGTGCAACAACCGCGGGGATTCAACAACGTCACTTAGTGGTTTCGCCGCACGGGTATAAAAGCCATATTCAACATCGCTAACAGGGCATTTTTCTATTACCTGATTGCCATGGCGATCCGCAATCAAGCAGACTTTTGCTGCGCCCATTCTGGATAAGTTTTCACCAGGCATACCATCCTCATCCCACTCGTTTGGTCTCAGGGAGTAAGTATAGTGTGGTGTACCAACATTCGATGATGAGTAAAACTCACATTGATTGCCACTATTTATCGTTTTTCAAAGTGACGGCCCTGAAATACCATCCTCTCATCCCTGGGATAGAAAAAATAAATAATACTAAGTCTGTATGGAGCACCTATGACACTCGATGCTTTATTTCATTTAATGAAAATACTTTCCCCGGAAATAAACACCGCGGATGAAAATATCCCTGCGCTAATTTCGCGACTGTCGTCAGAAAACCATCGTTCAGATGCGCTTTCACCCTTTGTACATCGACTGCATCTTCTGTCTTTTGCCCAAAGCAACCCGGGTAACGCCGAAGAGTTGCTGTCAGCACACTTACCAAAAGACGATGGAACCCTTCCCCTACTTGACTTCGCCGAATGGCCCCACGTGCGGTACGCCACGTCGGGCGAAGCGCAGACGCCTGAATCAGACGCATACTTCCATAAAATGACCGCGGCTGCCAATATATTGCGCGCGGCGCTGATCGATGCAGAGCGCGCAAAGGGTACGTCTGCACTTTATATTCTGGATAAATTACTCAACCTGAATAGCGCCCTGCCGGAAAGATATAAGAAAATGGCAAATATCCCCTACGCATAAACGCATTAAATATGCAGGATATCCCGTCAGGAATATCCTGCTTAATTTAAGAAAGCCGTTTTTGATCGTACTCAAGACAGGCAATATCCAGAGAAGGTACCACCGGCGAGTTCAGGTTTAGCCAGGCCAGCAGACGTTCAATACTCTGTCTTCTGAGCGAATTTTTCGGCCAGACGAGGTAGTAGCCATCCCCTGTTGCAATCGCCTCCCTGAAGGGCAGCGCGAGCAGACCGCTTTTCAGCGCGTCGAGCGTGAGGCGGAGATCGGCCATCGCCACGCCGTGACCGTGCATGGCGGCCAGGCTTCCCTGCTCCAGGGTGTCAAACACAATCCCGCCGCTCATGTCGAGACCGGGAAATAGCCCCGTTCTTTTCAGCCAGCGCCGCCAGTCCCGTCTGTCCGGTGAGGGGTGAATAAGCTCGCACTGCGGTAGCTGTTGCCGGGCAGATTCAAGCAAAGACGGGGTGCAAACCGGAATGAGCCATTCACTGAAGAGCAGCCTGCTTTCTGTTGACTCGCCGAAATAGCCATTACCGAGGAGGATCGCGCAATCGTAGGGCTCACGGCTGAAGTCAACGGTGTCGAAGTCCATCCAGACGCTGGCAATTTCTACTTTCGGTTTTGCATGGTTTTCACGAAACGATTTCAGGACGTTAAGAAGCCATCTCATCGTCAGGGTACTGGGAGCCTTGAGGCGCAGAAGGTGATTTTCACTTCTGAACGCGCGGCAGGCCCACTCGATGTTCGAGAAGCTTTCGCTAAGCTGTCCGGCCAGAATACGCCCGGCCTCACTGACTTCCACTCTCGGCCCTTGACGTTTAAAGAGCTCGCAGTCGAACCACATTTCAAGCGTCCGGACATGCCTGCTGACCGCGCCCGGCGTGATATTCAGTGCTTCAGCCGCTTTGCTGAAGGAGTTCAGCCGCGCGGCAACTTCAAAGGCGCGCAGGGCGTACAGTGGTGGTAAAGACATACGTTCCCTTTCTGTGAGGTTTAACTATGCAGTGTTTGTATTATCAGCACTCACTGACTTGTCGCCCAGCTCCTCGGGCGGAAACGTCAGCAGCAGCTCCCTGAGCAGGGACTCAAGCTGCGCGCGCTGCGCGACAGATAAGCTGCTCAGCAACGCATTTTGGGTTTGTGTATGCACGATCAGCGCCTGTTCGATACGCTCCTGCCCGTGCGGCGTCAGGCTTACGAGGGTGCTGCGCTTGTCATCCGGATCGGCAATTCGCCTGATAAGTCCTTGCTGTTCGAGATGGCTGAGCCGGCTCGTCATCGCCCCTGAGGTCACCAACAGCGATTTATACAGCTGCGTGGGGGAAAGGCAGTACGGCTCACCGGCACGACGCAGCGTGGCGAGCACGTCAAACTCGCCCTCGCGAAAACCAAACTGCGCCATGGCCTGCGCCCGTTCTTTTCCCAGATGCTTCATCAGCCGGTGCATTCGGCCAAAAATTTTCATCGACGAGGCGTCCAGCCCCGGCATGGCACGGCTCCACTGGCCAACAACGAAGTCTACATAGTCTTTCATTTTCACCCCTGATGGCGTGGGTATTTATCCTGTAGTGCGGTACATCTTACGATAAAACAGATTTTATCTTAACGTTAAGATAAATGCTCGCGGCAATTTGTGCGAGCCCTTCACAACTGAAAAGGACTCCATGTCATGTTGAAACGCACGTCGCCTTTACTCTTCGCCGTTTATCGTTTTTATCGTCGGGCTGAACCTGCGCAGTATTCTGGCTTCTGTTGGACCGTTGTTTTCATGACTCACGCTGAAGCCCGCGCTGAATTTTAAACCCGTCGTAGACGCGCAGGCGCGATGAATGCGATACCAGAATTGAGAGTCGTATTTCAGCCTGTCGTGAGTTAAATTCAGGGTGAATTTCACCTCATTCAGGAATGGATATGTCGCAATGGAGGGGAACAGCGATTATCTGCTCACCGAAGAGGGTCAACTGGAAGGCGTGAAGCATTTCGCCGTCTTATCCGCAGCTGACTGATATTTCTCACCAAGCCAGAAATTATTTAAATATCAGCAATCGCATCTTTCAGGCTGCCCAAAGTTAAATATCGCCCCTTACGTCAAATTATAAAAAATTACCAAAACTGGCAGTTGATTATTATTTGTATGACTTTTAATATTCCCCTGCAACTCATTGATTAATTTGTTTTAGGGAAATAAAAATGACAAGAAATATTGTTGCAGGAATGATGATGGCGGCGTTTTCAGGGGCAGTATATGCAGGAACCTCACAAGTCACACCGGATTTTTCACCGGAAAGTTTAACGGTTTCAGCCTCTGCCGGGATGCTGAGCGGAAAATCCCACGAGATGGTTTATGACGAAGTCACAGGAAGAAAAATTAGCCAACTGGACTGGAAAATAAAAAATGTCGCCATTCTGAAAGGCGATATTTCCTGGGATGCATACTCATTTTTGACACTGAACGCCCGCGGCTGGACGTCCCTGGCATCAGGCTCAGGTCATATGGATGACTATGACTGGATGAATGCGAAACAATCCTCCTGGACAGACCATTCAAGCCATCCTTCGACGAACGTTAACTATGCCAATGAATACGATCTCAACGTAAAAGGCTGGATCTTCCAGGGCGATAACTATAAAGCGGGCGTAACCGCTGGTTATCAGGAAACCCGCTTCAGCTGGACGGCGACCGGAGGTTCTTACAATTACGATAACGGTGCCTATCAGGGGAACTTCCCGGCAGGCGAACGCGGTATTGGTTATAGCCAGCGTTTCTCCATGCCGTATATTGGCCTTGCAGGACAGTACCGTTTTAATGACTTTGAATTTAATGCCCTGTTTAAATTCAGTGACTGGGTCCGTGCGCATGATAACGACGAGCACTACATGCGCGATTTAACCTTCCGCGAGAAAACAACGGATTCCCGTTATTATGGCGCATCCGTTGATGCCGGATATTATGTGACTCCGCACGCCAAAGTTTTTGCTGAATTTACCTATAGCAGTTACGAAGAAGGTAAAGGCGGTACGCAGATTATTGATACCAATACTGGTGAATCCGGCTCTATTGGCGGGGATGCTGCGGGTATTTCTAACCACAACTATACCATTACAGCGGGTCTGCAATATCGCTTCTAATCCAGACGTTAAAGCAGACCAGGCCCCTCACGGGGCCTGAATCGATGACAAACCCCGCAATCAAGATTTAACCGTCTTTTTGCCGGGTGGCGCTGCGCTTACCCGGCCTACATTTCTCACCGTAGGCCCATGTAAGCGTAGCGCCGCCGGGCGAAACGCACGTTGCCATCAGGCCCGCTCCAATTGAACACGCTTAGCTTTCCAGTGCCGCAAGGATCGCAGATTCCATTTTCTCGGGTGTCGTCATCGGTGCAAAACGCTTGAGTGGTTTACCGTCGCGTCCGATCAAAAACTTAGTAAAGTTCCACTTGATCCGACCACCCAGCACGCCGGGCAATTCGTTTTTCAGATAACGAAACAGCGGGTGCGCTGCACTACCGTTAACCTCTACTTTCTCGAACATCGGGAAGCTCACGCCGTAATTAATGTGACAAGTCTTTGAGATTTCATCAGCGCCGCCGGGTTCCTGTTTACCGAACTGGTTGCAGGGGAAGCCAAGCACCACTAAACCTTGTTCGGCGTATTTCTTATATAGCGCTTCAAGGCCAGCGTACTGTGGCGTAAAACCACAGTGGCTGGCGGTATTCACGACCAAAACCACCTTTCCCGCATAGTCAGCCATTGAGACAAACTGACCATCCAGACGGGTGGCGGTAAGTTGATGAAAATGGGTCATCCTGGCTTCCCCGCCGACTTTGGCCGTAAATTCTCATCAAACGCCAGCCGTTTCCGGTCAGGCTCAGCCTCGCGCAGCGGCTCCACCTGATGCATCGTTAGCTTGCATCGCTCCACCAGCACCTGATACTCCCGCGTGCCCTGCTGCTTCCATGTCAGCTCCTGCTCGCTGAGTTCGCGAATCGCTTTGGCCGGGCTGCCGATAATCAAATGGTTGGCGGGCATCTCCGCTTTCGCCTTTACGAACGCCGCCGCGCCGACGATGCTGTTTTCACCGATAACCGCGCCGTCCATCACCACCGCGTTCATACCCACCAGTGCATTGCGGCGGATAATGCAGCCGTGCAGAATGGCGCTGTGGCCGATATGCCCGTCCTCTTCCACCACCGTGTCTTGCTCCGGGAAGCCGTGCATCACGCAGTTATCCTGAATGTTCGCCCCGTCTTTCACCACGATGCGGCCAAAATCGCCGCGCAGGCTGGCGTTAGGACCAACATAAACGCCCTTGCCCAGAATCACGTCGCCAATCAGCACCGCCGTTGGGTGAACGTAGCTCTCGTCAGGCACGACCGGCGTCAGACCATCAATTTGATAAACAGGCATACCCTCTCCTTACGCAGTATTGAGACCACCAAACCGTTGATAGTAAAGCGTGCCGGGCACGGGCAGTTCGCCCACGGAGGTTTCGCCCTTCTCGCTGACAAAGGCCAGCGCCCCCGGCGCGACGCGCTGATAGATATTGATGCAAAGCTGTCGGGCGCTCTGTCCCGCCCAGTGCGCGGGCAGCAACTCTTCCGGCAGGAGCGGGTCTTTCAGCACCACGCGACGATAAAAATGAATCAGCAGCAGCTGGATCTGGAAACAGCGTTCCGGCGTCAGCTCCTCCGGCGCGGCCTCTTTCAGCAGCGGCAGCAGCGGGCGGAACGAATTGATAAAGGACTCGTACATCGCGTTTTGCTCGGTTAACTGCCAGCACTCTTCCACCCGCGAACGCAGCGCGGCGCGCGAAAGCGCCAGCGGCGAGTGGGCTTCAAAGAAAATCACGTTTTCCGCCACCCCGGCATCGTGAAGCAGGGACTGCACGTCCGCCAGATGCTGCGACGGCGAGGCCATCAGGCTCGGCGCCAGCGTGCCAAACCCTTGCCAGATCAGCTGTTTTTTGACGTCGGCAAGGGTGGTTTTATCCAGCCCTTCGGAGAGCAGCAGCAGCCATTTGCCGTCCCAGGCGGGCAGTTCCGCGCGGTAAATCTTATTCTCCGCGCGACGCGTCAGGCGCAGCCCTTTGTCGCTCAGGCGGTAAAAGCTGCGACGCCCGATGCGGGAAACGTCCAGCCAGCCCTCTTTGTTGAGGCGAAACAGCGCGGTGCGCACGAAGCGATCGCCAAACCCCATGCCTTCCAGCAGGGCCGCCAGGCTGCCGAGCCAAATCTCACCACCGCGATGGGAAAGCGCGTCACCGTATAACGAGGAGATAAGCGAGGTTCCGCTGACGGGAACGGAACTGACCGCGTGCTGGATAAAGGCGTCGAGTTTATTCATGTGATTCATTCTGTTGTTATTTTTGTCCTGGATGAATCATAGCATAGGATTCCCTCACCCTAACCCTCTCCCAAAGGGAGAGGGAACTTTTACACCCTCTCCCTTTGGGAGAGGGCTGGGGTGAGGGAAACTTAGCCGTTGGCCGCGACTTTACGCAAATCAAACACCCGGCAGGCTTTCCCCTCCGAGCGCGGGATGCTGCCGCAGTTCACGATCGTGACGTCGGTGGAAATCCCCACCATCGACTTAATGCGGTGGCGCAGCTGGTGGCACACCTGGCAACGCTGCTCGTGCGTCAGCGTGAGGCTGCTCTCTTTCAGCTCGACCTTCACGGAAAGTGAATCAAGATGCCCGCGACGGTTCACCTCCAGCTGGTAGTGCGGAGAAAGGTGTTCGAACTTCACGATCTCCTCTTCCAGCTGCGACGGGAAGACGTTGACGCCGCGGATAATCAGCATATCGTCACTGCGACCGCTGATCCGGTCCATACGCCGCATGCTGCGCGCGGTGGCCGGGAGCAGGCGCGTCAGGTCTCGGGTGCGGTAGCGGATCACCGGCAGCGCCTCTTTGGTCAGCGTGGTGAACAGCAGTTCGCCCTGCTGACCGTCATCCAGCGGCGTGCCGTCGTTCGGGTTGACGATCTCCGGGTAGAAGTGATCTTCCCAGATGGTTGGCCCGTCGGCGGTTTCGATACACTCCATCGCCACGCCCGGCCCCATCACCTCGGAAAGGCCATAAATATCCAGCGCCGTAATGCCTAAGCGTTTTTCAATTTCGCGACGCATGGCCTGCGTCCACGGCTCGGCGCCGAAGACGCCCACGCGCAGGGAACAGCCGCTGGCATCGCCGCCCATCTGGCGCTCCAGCTCTTCAATCAGGTTGAGGCAGTAGGATGGCGTCACCATGATCATGTCCGGCTGAAAATCACGGATCAGCTGCGCCTGTTTCTCCGTCTGGCCGCCGGACATCGGGATCACCGTCGCGCCTAAACGCTCGGCACCGTAGTGCGCGCCCAGCCCGCCGGTAAACAGGCCATAGCCATACGCCACGTGAATTTTGTCCTTCGCGCTGCCGCCCGCCGCGCGCAGGGAGCGAGCCACCAGATTGGCCCAGTTGTCGATGTCGCCCTGCGTGTAGCCGACAACGGTCGGTTTGCCGGTGGTCCCGGATGACGCGTGAATACGCACCACCTGCTCCATCGGCACGGCAAAGGTATCGAACGGATAGTTATCCCGCAGGTCCTGCTTGGTGGTGCACGGGAATTTGCGGATATCCGCCAGCTCGTTGAAATCGTCAGGGTGAACGCCCGCGGCGTCAAACTTGCGTTTGTACATCGGCACGTTGTTGTAGGCGTGATGCAGCGTCCATTTCAGACGCGCGGTCTGCAGCGCCTGTAACTCGTCAAGGGAGGCCGTTTCAATCGGATCAAGCTTTGTTGTATTTGTCATTGTAGGGTACTCACATTGTTTTTATGCTCAAACACGCTCAAGGATCATGGCAATGCCCTGACCCACACCGATGCACATCGTACACAGCGCGTAGCGCCCGCCACGTCGGTGCAGTTCGTTGCTCGCGGCCAGCGCCAGTCTGGCACCGCTCATGCCCAGCGGGTGGCCCAGCGCAATCGCGCCACCGTTCGGGTTGACGTGCGCGGCATCATCCGGCAGGCCCAGCTGACGCAGCACGCCCAGCGCCTGCGAGGCGAACGCTTCGTTAAGCTCGATCACGTCCATATCGTTAATACTGAGTCCGGCGCGCTCCAGCACCTTACGGGTGGCGGGTACCGGGCCAAGCCCCATCAGACGTGGCTCCACGCCTGCCGTCGCCATCGCCACGATCCGCGTGCGCGGGACTAACCCCTGCGCCAGCGCCATCTTCTCGCTGGCGACGATCAGCGCCGCAGCGCCGTCGTTGACGCCGGAGGCATTCCCCGCCGTAATCACCCCGTTCTTACGGAACGGCGTTTTTAGCCCGGCGAGCTGCTCGAACGTGGTGTCCGCGCGCGGATGTTCATCCACGCTGAACTCAGTGACCGCCCCTTTTTTGCCCGGCACCAGTACCGGCACAATCTCCTGCGCCAGAATGCCGTTCTGCTGCGCCTGCGCGGTACGCTGCTGGCTGCGCAGCGCGAACGCGTCCTGATCGGCACGGCTGATATTTAACAATTCAGCTACATTCTCTGCCGTTTCCGGCATACTGTCAGTTCCGAATTGCTGATGCATGAGCGGATTCACAAATCGCCAGCCGATGGTGGTATCAAAGATCTCCGCCTGACGCTGAAACGCGGCGGTGGCTTTGCCCATCACAAACGGCGCGCGGGACATGGACTCCACGCCGCCCGCGATCAGCAGGTCGCCATCGCCCGCCTTAATGGCGCGCGCCGCAAACCCAATCGCGTCCAACCCCGACCCACACAGGCGGTTAATGGTGGTGCCCGAGACCGTCTGCGGCAGCCCGGCGAGCAGGGACGACATGCGCGCCACGTTGCGGTTATCTTCCCCCGCCTGGTTGGCGCAGCCGAAGATCACGTCGTCGATCCGCTCAAGGTCGAGCTGCGGATAGCGGGCCAGCAGCGCGCGCAGCGGCACGGCACCGAGATCGTCGGTTCGGACAGCGGCAAGCGCGCCGCCGTAGCGCCCCACCGGGGTTCGAACGCCATCACAAATAAATGCATCACGCATCTGTCTCTCCTGTCACGCTGCCGCCGATGCGGTGAGATTTTCCGCGAAAAAGGGCGACGGTTTTCTGTTGTTGGTTCTGGATTTCAATGTCATATACGCCGGTCAGCTTGCCCTGATGCATCACCCGCGCGGTGGCGGTGAGCGTGTCCCCGGCAAAGCCCGGACGCAGAAAATCAATCGAGCAGCCTGAGGCTACCGCCGCCAGCCCCTGGCTGTTACAGGCGTAGGCAAAGGCGGTGTCTGCCAGCGAAAAAAGCTGTCCGCCGTGGCAGGTTTGGTGGCCGTTAAGCATCTGCGGGGTGATGGTCATGGTCACCACCGCGTAGCCCTCGTCCATGTCGACAATGTCCATCCCCATCGCCTGCGCGCAGGCGTCCCGTTCGTACATCGCGCGGGCGTTATGCCAGGCGTTAAGACTCATAGCTACTCTCCAGAAGCGCGCGCTGGCGCAGCAGTGAACAGGGCCGATAGCGCTCTTCGCCGTAATGACGCTGCAGGTTTTCCAGCAGCGTCAGCAGCCGCTGCCAACCCAGACGCTCGCCCCAGGCGATCGGCCCGCTCGGGTAGTTCACGCCCAGGCGCATGGCGGTATCGATGTCCTTCTCGCTGGCGACCCCTTTTTGCAGCGCATCCAGCGCTTCGTTGGCGATCATCGCCAGCGTGCGCCAGACCAGCAGGCCGGGATAATCGGCAATTTGCACCACCCGGTTACCCTGCTGTTGCAGGTAGCGGACGGCCTTTTGCGTCGCGGTATGCGGGTTGCTGGCGGCCGCTGCAATCACCGCCACGTCGCGCTCAATGCGGTCCACCACCACCACCGGGCCGTTGAGCCGCAGTGCCAGCGCCTGAGCGGTTTCGCCCTGCGTTTCAATCAGATACACATCGTCAATTTCTGTGACACCGTCACGTCTCTTTTCCACGCGCATTGGGCAGTAGCTGTCGTTCACGGCTGGCACCCACTGAACATTGGGTTTGTCACCCTGCCAGTCGTAGACGCCCTTCCCGCTCTTTTTGCCTAGCCTTCCTGCCAGCACTAGCTCCTGCTGCACCAGAGAAGGCAGAAAACGCCGCTCCTGCCAGAAAGCGTTAAATACCGAACAGGTCACCGCGAAATTCACGTCCTGACCGATCATGTCGGTCAGCTCCAGCGGCCCCATCGGGAAACCGCCGCCTTCGCGCAGGGCGGCATCAATCACCTCCGGCGGCGCGACCTGCTCTTCCAGCGCGCGCCAGGCTTCGGAATAGAACGGACGGGCGACGCGGTTAACGATGAACCCCGGCGTTGAGTGGCAGCGGACGGGCTGTTTGCCCCAGTTCAGCGCCAGCTCGCACAGCGCGTCGGCCACTTCCGGTGAGGTCGCCAGCCCGCTGACCACCTCCACCAGCTTCATCACCGGCGCCGGGTTGAAGAAATGCAGCCCTGCGACCCGCTCCGGATGGTGGATGTCCGCCGCAATCGCCGTAACGGAGATGGACGAGGTGTTACTGGTCAACAGCGTCTGCGGCGGGCAGATTTCCGCCAGTTTCGCAAACAGCGTTTTTTTGACGTCAAGGCGTTCGGAGGCCGCCTCAATAACCAAATCTGCCGATGCCAGCGCATCGATATCCGTCACCGGAACCAGTCGGGCGAGGATCTGTCCGCTCGCGTCCGCAGAGAGCTTTCCGCGCGTTACCCGAGACGCGAGGCGTTGACGAATGCCGTCAATCGCGCGGGAAATGGCGTCGGCAGAAATGTCGTAAATCAGCACCTGATGGCCGTGGCTTGCCGCGACTTCGGCAATGCCTGCGCCCATCGTGCCGCTGCCAATCACGGCGACAGTCCGTATGTTCAGCATCTTATTTCCCCGTAAAGTTAGGCGCGCGCTTCGCCAGGAAGGCGCTGACGCCCTCGCGGTAGTCGTCGCTGCGTCCGGCCAGACGCTGGTAATCGCGCTCCAGATCGAGCTGGGCGTCCAGGGTATTGGTTTCCGCGGCGTTGATGGCCTGCTTGATCAGCCCCAGCCCGAAGGTCGGTTGTGACGCAAAATGCAGCGCCATCTGCTGCGCCGTGGTGGAGAGTTGTTCGTCATCCACCACCTGCCAGATCATCCCCCACGCCTGTGCCTGTTCGGCGCTGAGTTTTTCGCCGAGCAGCGCCAGCCCCATGGCGCGGGCGCGTCCGGCCACGCGCGGCAGCAACCAGGTGCCGCCGCAGTCCGGCACCAGGCCGAGCTTGCTGAAGGCCATCACGAAGTTGGCGGAGCGGGCGGCTATCACCATGTCGCAGCCTAACGCCAGCGTCGCCCCCGCCCCCGCCGCCACGCCGTTAACCGCGCAAATCACCGGTTTCGGCAGCTTTGCCAGGCGGCGCACCAGTGGGTTATAGAAGGTTTCAACGGACATCCCCAGATCCGGCGCCGGGCCGTTGGGGTCGACGTTGCGGTCGTTCAGATCCTGACCGGCGCAAAAGCCGCGTCCAGCCCCGGTGATCAGCAGGCAGCGGATGGCGTCATCACGCTCGGCCTGTTTCAGGCACTCGGCAAGCTGCTGGTGCATCACGTCGTTAAAGCTGTTCAGACGCTCCGGACGGTTCAGCGTAATGGTCATTACGCCCTGCTCAACATGACTGAGAATAAATTCCACAATTAGCGTCCTTTAAAGTCGGGGGTGCGTTTTTGTAAGAAGGCGTCGATGCCCTCCCGGCGGTCTTCGGTGGCAGAAAGCAGCGTAAACAGCTGGCGCTCCTGGGTCAGACCGGCCTGGAGCGGCACCTCCTGAGACTGGCGCAGCGCCTGTTTCGCCGCCTGCAGCGCCAGCGGAGAGTGGCGCGCCATCAGCGCCGCCTGCTTCAGGGCATACTCCAGCGTCAGCGCTGGCGGGAAAACATCGCTCACCAGCCCCGCGCTCAGCGCCTGCTGCGCGGAGATGCTCTCGCCGGTCAGCACCATTTTGCTGGCGAGGGATTTACCGACGCTGCGGATCAGACGCTGGGTTCCGCCCGCGCCGGGCATGATGCCCAGCGTGATTTCCGGCAGGCCGAAACGGGCGTTATCGCCAGCAATCACCACGTCGCACAGCAGCGCCAGCTCGCAGCCTGCGCCCAGCGCGAAGCCGTTCACGGCGGCGATCAGCGGTTTGCTGAACGCGTTAATGCGCGCCCACAGCTGAGGGCGGATATCGTTCAGGGTGGCGGGCAGGTCTTTCTCCGCCATTTCGTTGAGATCGGCCCCGGCGGCAAAGCAGCGATCGCTGCCGTAAATCACGCAGACGGAAATCTCAATGTCAGACGCCGCGGCCTCCAGCTCTTCCGTAAGCTGCGTCAACAGCGCATTGTTGAGGGCGTTGCGCGCCGCCGGACGGTTCAGCGTCAGCTGCAGCACGCGGCCATGACGGGTAACAATCAGTTCGCTCATGCCATCCCCTTCGCGTCGAAGTCGACAATCACGTCGGCGGTTAACGGCAGCGACTGGCAGCTCAGCACGTACCCGGCGGCCAGCTCGTCCGGCTCCAGGCTGTAGTTGGTCGCCATGTCCACCTTCCCGCGCAGCACTTTGCATTTACAGGTGGCGCACACGCCGCCCTTGCAGGCATACGGGAGATCCGCCCCCTGACGCAGGGCGGCATCGAGGATGCTTTCGTCGTCCGCCGTCAGGGTGATTTCACGGTCTCGCCCGTCCTGGCGCACGGTCACTTTCTGCCCTTCCGCCTGGACGTGCACCGCGCGTTTAACGGAGATCCCCGGGGTGTTAAAGCGCTCAAGGTGGATGAATTTTTCCGGCATCCCCAGCGCTTTCAGCGCGGCTTCGGCGTCGTCCATCATCGCCGACGGGCCGCAGATAAACGCCTCGTCGTACTGGCGGAAGTTGATCAGGGTTTTCGCCAGCGCCTGTAGCTTTTCCCCGTCGATGCGGCCGTAGAGCAGATCGCTGTCCAGCCGCTCCTGGCTGAAGATGGAGACCAGCTGCAGCCGCTGCGGGTATTTGTCCTTCAGGTCCGCCAGCGCCCGGCGGAACATCATGCTCTGGCTGCTGCGGTTGCCGTAGATCAGGGTGAAATGGCTGTTGGGTTCGGTCGCCAGCGTCGCGGAGATAATCGCCAGCATCGGGGTGATGCCGGAGCCTGCCGCAATCGACAGATAGTGGCCTTCACGTTCAGCCTGGGGCTGGTAGCCAAACTGCCCCTGAGGCACCATCACCTCCAGCGCCATACCCGCTTTGATCTCATCCCGGGCGTAGCGGGAAAAGCGCCCGCCGTCGATGGCTTTCACCGCCACGCTGATTTCGCCCGGGGCGGTACTCCGGCAGATGGAGTAGCAGCGGCGCAGCTCGTCCCCGTCAAGCTTCGTTTTTAACGTCAGGTGCTGGCCGGGGCGGAAGCGGTAGGCGTCCTGCAGCGCCTGCGGCACCGCGAAGGTGATGGTCACCGCGTCGCGGGTTTCGGGTTCCACTTTTGCCACTGTTAATGAATGAAACGTTGTCATGGCAGCCTCAAATACATTTGAAATAGTCGAAGGGTTCGCGGCAGGTGTTGCAGCGGTAGAGCGCTTTGCAGGCCGTCGAGCCAAATTCACTGATAAGCGCGGTGTCGGTGCTGGCGCAGCGCGGGCAGCTCACCGCCAAAGGCGCGTGCGCGTGACAGCTATGCCCCACGGGCGGACTGATGCCGTACGCCCGCAGCCGCTCGCGCGCGTCGGCGGTCATCCAGTCGGTGGTCCAGGCGGGTTCAAGCTGGAGCACAATGTGTACCGGAGTAAAGCCGTTCGCGGTCATCGCGTCGCGGATCGCCCCCAACAAGTGTTCCGTTGCCGGACAGCCCGAGTAGGTTGGCGTGAAGCCAATGACCCAGCCTTCCCCCTGCGCCTTCACGCTGCGCACCATGCCTAAATCGGTGATGGTTAATACCGGCACTTCCGGATCGGGGATCTGGCTTAACAGCGCCCAGATCTGCGGGATTTGCGCGGGCGCGATGTCGACGAGGCGTTGCATAGCGTTCTCCTTTACCACTGCTGACCGGGATACGCACGCTGGAGGTACTGCATCTCCGCCAGCATCGGGCCCAGATGTTCGGTATGCAGCCCCCTCTTGCCCCCGGTGCGGTATGCCACCTCTGCGGGCACCTGCAGGCAGGCTTCATTCAGACCGGCAAAGACTTCGCTTTCCCACGGCTGGCGCAGGACGCGCGGGTCAACCGCCACGCCGGCGTCAATCAACGCCAGCTCGACGTCATCGGCTTCAAACAGCTCCGCCGTAAAACGCCACAGATTGTCGATAGCCTGCTGCATTTTTTGCGCGGATGTTTCGGTCCCGTCGCCCAGACGCACCAGCCAGCCGCGGCTGAAGCGCAGGTGGTAGCGCGCCTCTTTAATCGCTTTGGCGGCAATGGCGGCAAGCTGGCTATCGCTGCTTTGGGTCAGCCGCTCGTACAGCGCCACATTCCAGGCATCCATCAGGTACTGGCGGGCAATGGTGTCGGCGAAGCTGCCGTTCGGCTGCTCCACCAGCAGGACGTTGCGGTACTGACGCTCGTCGCGGCCAAACGCCAGCGTGTCTTCATCGCCCTGGCCTTCCCGTTCTGCGGCATAGGTCAGGAAATTGCGCGCCTGGCCCAGCAGGTCGAGACCGATATTGGCAAGCGCGAGGTCAATTTCCAGCTCCGGCGCGTGGCCGCACCAGGCGCCGAGACGCTGGGAGTGCACCAGACCGTTGTCGCCCAGACGCAGGGCATAGGCAGTCACTGAATTCATTCGTTGCCTCACATATGCTCGATGCCGTCGGGGATGGTGTAGAACGTCGGATGGCGGTAAACCTTGCTTTCCGCCGGGTCGAAGAACTCACCGCTCTCTTCCGGCTGGGAGGCGACAATCTCGCTCGCCTTTACCACCCAGATAGAACACCCTTCGCTGCGGCGGGTGTAGGCGTCGCGCGCATTTTCCAGCGCCATGCGATCGTCGGCGGCATGCAGACTGCCCACGTGACGGTGGGATAACCCTTGTTTGCTGCGTACGAACACTTCGTACAGCGGCCAGTAGACAATACTCATTGTGACTTCCTCTTATGCGGCCTGACGGGCGCGCTGTTTTTCCGCGTGCGCCAGTGCGGCTTCGCGCACCCACGCCCCCTCTTCCCAGGCTTTACGTTTCGCGGCCAGGCGCTCGTGGTTGCAGATGCCGCGCCCGTTAATGACCTCGTCAAACTCCTGCCAGTCGATCTCGCCGAAGCGATAGTGACCGCTCTCTTCATCCAAACGCAGGTCGGGATCCGGCACCGTCATGCCGAGCATCTCCATCTGCGGCACCGTGTTGTCGACAAAGCGCTGGCGAAGTTCGTCATTGCCGAAGCGTTTGATTTTCCAGGCCAGGCTGCGTGCGCTGTTCGGCGAGTTGTCGTCGTTCGGCCCGAACATCATCAGCGCCGGCCACCAGAAGCGGTTGATGGCGTCCTGCAGCATCTGACGCTGGGCCTCGCTGCCCTGCGCCAGCGCCATGCAGGCCTCAAAGCCCTGGCGCTGGTGGAAGCTCTCTTCTTTACAGATTTTCACCATCGCGCGGGCATACGGACCGTAGGAGGTCCGACACAGCGCCACCTGGTTGACGATAGCGGCGCCGTCCACCAGCCAGCCGATCACGCCGATATCGGCCCAGCTCAGGGTCGGATAGTTGAAGATGGAGGAGTATTTCATCCTGCCGTCGAGCATCTTCTGGTAGATGTCTTCCCGCGCGCAGCCCAGCGTTTCCGCCGCGCTGTAGAGGTAAAGCCCGTGCCCGGCTTCGTCCTGCACTTTCGCCAGCAGGATCGCTTTTCGGCGCAGCGTCGGCGCGCGGGCGATCCAGTTCCCTTCCGGCAGCATGCCGACAATTTCGGAGTGCGCATGCTGACCAATCTGACGGATCAACGTCTTACGGTAGGCATCAGGCATCCAGTCCTGAGGCTCAATCGCCGTCTCCTGCGCTATGCGCTGCTCAAACCGTTGTTCTTGCGTCACGTCATCACCTTTATGATTCGTTAGTTTGCAAAATTAAGCGTAATGTTGAATCACTTTGTTTTTTAAAAGTTACACAAAGGTTAAATATAACCCCAAGAATTGTTTCCCGGTTTTGTGATGTTGCTCGCAAGGCTTTTACTGTTCACCCTCTACACAGCCGCTTTGCGCGCGGCAATTCATCAGACCGGATCACAATGTTAACAATTCATTAAAACTCAGCTTGATTTTTATGATTCATGATTAAACTATTAACGAGTAAATTACGTAACATTTGGAGATAAGCGATGCAGCAGTTAGCCAGCTTCGTGTCCGGTACCTGGCAGTCTGGCCGGGGCCGCGAACGCACTATTCATCACGCCATCAGTGGCGAAGCGCTGTGGAGCGTGACCAGCGAAGGGCTGGACATGGCGGCCGCCCGTCGCTATGCGATTGAGCACGGCGGTGAAGCGCTTCACGAGATGACCTTTATCGAACGTGCGGCCATGCTGAAGGCGGTGGCAAAGCACCTGATTAGCGAGAAAGAGACGTTCTATGCCCTGTCGGCCCAGACGGGCGCGACGAAGGCGGACAGCTGGGTGGATATTGAAGGCGGCATCGGCACCCTCTTCACTTACGCCAGCCTGGGCAGCCGCGAGCTGCCGGATGACACGCTCTGGCCGGAAGATGAGTTAATCCCGCTGTCGAAAGAAGGCGGCTTTGCGGCGCGCCACGTCCTGACCTCAAAATCCGGGGTGGCGGTGCACATCAACGCCTTTAACTTCCCCTGCTGGGGGATGCTGGAAAAGCTGGCACCGACCTGGCTTGCCGGGATGCCCGCCATCATCAAACCCGCTACCGCTACCGCGCAGGTGACGCAGGCGATGGTGAAATCCATCGTCGACAGCGGGCTGGTGCCGGACGGTGCCATCACCCTGATCTGCGGCGGCGCGGGGGATCTCCTCGACCAGCTCGACAGCCAGGACGTGGTGACCTTTACCGGCTCCGCCAGTACAGGGCAAAGCCTGCGCGTGCACCCGAATATCGTGGCGAATTCGATTCCGTTCACCATGGAAGCCGACTCCCTGAACTGCTGCGTGCTGGGGGAAGACGTCACGCCGGAACAGCCGGAATTTGCCCTGTTTATCCGCGAAGTGGTACGCGAGATGACCGCGAAAGCCGGTCAAAAATGTACGGCCATTCGCCGCATTATCGTTCCGCAAAACCAGGTTGACGCGGTTAGCCAGGCGCTGATTGCGCGGCTGGAAAAGGTGGTGGTGGGCGACCCGGCGCAGGAAGGAGTGAAGATGGGTGCGCTGGTCAACGCCGAACAGCGCGCGGACGTGCAGGAGAAAGTGGAGCAACTGATCGCCGCAGGCTGCCAGACCCGTCTGGGTGGCAAAGCGGATCTGCAGGCCGCGGGGGCGTTCTTCCCGCCGACACTGCTGTTCTGCCCGCAGCCGGATGAAACCCCGGCCGTCCACGCGACGGAGGCCTTCGGCCCGGTTGCGACGCTAATGCCGTATCGCAACGCAGACCATGCGATGGCGCTTGCCCGCGCGGGCGGCGGCAGCCTGGCAGGTACGCTGGTCACCGCCGATTCGGCGATTGCCCGCCAGTTTATTGCCGGTGCGGCGCGCGCCCACGGACGTATTCAGATCCTTAACGAGGAATCATCAAAAGAGTCTACCGGCCACGGCTCCCCGCTGCCTCAGCTGGTGCACGGCGGCCCGGGTCGCGCGGGCGGCGGCGAAGAGCTGGGCGGCCTGCGCGCGGTGAAGCACTACCTGCAGCGCACCGCGATTCAGGGCAGTCCGACGATGCTGGCCGCCATTGGCAAACAGTGGGTGCGCGGCGCAACGGTGCAGGAAGATCGCGTGCATCCGTTCCGCAAATACTTTGAGGAGCTACAGCCGGGCGACAGCCTGCTGACACCGCGCCGCACCCTCACGGAAGCGGACATTGTGAACTTTGCCTGCCTGAGCGGCGACCATTTCTATGCCCATATGGACAAGATCGGTGCGGCAGAGTCGATCTTCGGCGAGCGCGTGGTGCACGGCTACTTCCTGATTTCCGCCGCAGCGGGACTGTTTGTTGATGCGGGCGTCGGGCCGGTCATTGCCAACTACGGCATGGAAAACCTGCGCTTTATCGAGCCGGTGAAACCGGGCGATACCATTCAGGTGCGTCTGACCTGCAAACGTAAAACGCTGAAGAAACAGCGCACCGCCGAGGAAAAACCGACCGGCGTAGTGGAATGGGCGGTTGAGATCTTCAACCAGCATCAGCAGGCCGTGGCGCTCTACTCCATTCTGACGCTGGTGGCGCGCCAGCAGGGCGATTTCTGACACCTTCCCTTCACCGCCTTTCCTGCGGGGTGGCGCGATGCTTACCCGGCCTACGATGACCAGCCGGGGTGTGACACCGCCCCGCTCTTTTTTTAACCTGGCAAGACTGACAAATAACCTGGCAGATGCAGGCAAACGCTTTTCTCATGGGCCTGTCAGGATAAGGCTGTCACAACACAATAAACCCTAAATAATTCGAGTTGCAGGAAGGCGGCAAGGGAACGAATCCCCGGGAGCGTACATAAGTACGTGACTGGGGTGAGTGAGTGCAGCCAACGCACCTGCAACTTGAAGTATGACGGGTATAAACACAACAAGATGAGGTCTACGATGGGAAGCAATTCTTCTTTTTCTGCCCGTAGAACGGCGCTGGCCATGGCCGTTGCGCTGTGTTGCGCCTGGCAATCCCCTGTTTTCGCCCACGGCAGTGAGGCGCATATGGTCCCGATGGACAAAACGCTGCAGGACTTTGGCGCGGACGTTCAGTGGGATGATTACGCACAGATGTTCACCATTGCGAAAGACGGTGCCTTTGTGAAGGTTAAACCGGGCGCAAAAACCGCCATCGTCAACGGTAAAACCCTCAGGCTCGAGGTGCCGGTGGTGATGAAAGGCAAGAAAGCCTTTATTTCCGATACTTTCATCAACGATGTTTTCCAGTCCGGCCTTGACCAGACCTTCCAGGTTGAAAAACGCCCTCACCCGTTAAACGCGTTAACGGCGGACGAAATTAAGCAAGCCGTTGAGATTGTGAAAACCTCGGCGGATTTTAAACCCAATACCCGCTTTACCCAGATCGCCCTTGCAGAGCCGGAGAAAGCCAAAGTGTGGGACTTTGTGCTCAACGGTACGGCACTCGATTCCCCCCGCCTGGCGAAGATCGTCATGCTCGATGGCAAGCTCGTTATCGAAAGCGTGGTGGACCTGAAGGATAAAAAAATTCTGCACTGGGAACCGGTAAAAGACGCGCACGGCATGGTGCTGCTGGATGACTTCGCCACGGTACAGCAGATCATCAACGAGAGCACCGAGTTTGCCGAAGTGCTGAAAAAGCGCGGTATCACCGATACGAAGAAAGTGATTACCACCCCGCTGACCGTCGGCTATTTCGACGGCAAGGACGGCCTGAAGCAGGAAGATCGCCTGCTGAAGGTGGTGAGCTATCTGGACGTGGGCGACGGCAACTACTGGGCGCACCCGATTGAGAACCTGGTCGCGGTTGTCGATCTTGAGCAGAAGAAAATTCAGAAGATCGAAGAAGGTCCGGTCATCCCGGTTCCGCTCACCCCGCGCCCGTATGACGGCCGCGACCGGGTAGAAACGGTGAAAAAACCCCTGGAGATCGTCGAGCCGGAAGGCAAGAACTACACCATCACCGGGGATATGGTGCACTGGCAGAACTGGGATTTCCACCTGAGCCTGGACTCCCGCGTCGGCCCGATGATTTCAACCGTCACGTATAACGACAACGGCAAAAAGCGCCAGATTATGTATCAGGGGTCGCTCGGCGGCATGATCGTCCCTTACGGCGATCCGGACGTGGGCTGGTACTTTAAAGCCTATCTCGACTCCGGCGACTACGGTATGGGCACCCTGACCTCACCGCTGGTGCGCGGTAAAGACGTGCCGTCTAACGCCGTGATGCTCAATGAAACCATCCCGGATTATACCGGTGCGCCGATGGAGATCCCGCGCGCGATTGCGATTTTCGAACGCTACGCGGGGCCGGAATATAAGCATCAGGAGATGGGCCAACCGAACGTCAGCACCGAACGTCGTGAACTGGTGGTACGCTGGGTAAGTACCGTGGGCAACTACGATTACATCTTCGACTGGGTGTTCCATGAAAATGGCACCATTGGTATTGACGCCGGTGCAACGGGTATCGAGGCGGTAAAAGGCGTTCAGGCGAAAACCATGCATGATGCCACCGCCAAAGACGACACAAAATACGGCACGCTGATCGACCATAACATCGTGGGCACCACCCACCAGCACATCTACAACTTCCGTCTTGATATGGATGTGGACGGCATCAATAACAAACTGGTGGCGATGGATCCGGAAGTGAAGCCGAATACCGCCGGGGGCCCGCGCACCAGCACCATGCAGGTGAATCAGTACGATATTGATACCGAGCAGCAGGCGGCGCAGAAATTCGACCCGGGCACCATTCGGCTGCTGAGCAATACCAGTAAGGAGAACCGCATGGGTAACCCGGTCTCGTACCAGATTATCCCCTACGCGGGCGGTACGCACCCGGTGGCAAGCGGTGCGAAATTTGCCCCGGACGAGTGGATCTACCATCGCCTGAGCTTTATGGACAAACAGCTGTGGGTGACCCGTTACCATCCGGATGAGTTGTACCCGGAAGGCAAATTCCCGAACCGCTCCATCCACGACACGGGTCTGGGACAGTACAGCAAGGATAACGAGTCGCTGAACGACCAGGATGACGTGGTCTGGATGACCACCGGCACAACCCACGTCGCCCGTGCGGAAGAGTGGCCGATTATGCCGACGGAATGGGTGCATACCCTGCTTAAACCGTGGAACTTCTTCGACGAGACGCCAACGCTCGGGAAAAAGAAAGACGAACAGAAATAAATAACGCACCGGGCGCAATGCCCGGTTTTTCATCCATTTACTTGCTGAATACCACTCCCCGATTATAGTTATTTCTACCTCATTTTTTTCATTTTACTTTTTGAATCACTTTCTGCCAGGACGCAAATTTTCCACACGCGACGTAATACATCATTGAGAGGTTTTAGGATGAAATTCAATTTGATCGTCAGGAGTCTTGCTTTGGCTGGGCTTGTTTTTTCCGTCAGTTCGGCGTATGCCGCAGAAGCCCCGAAGGATGCCACGGCCGCCACGCAACAAGCCAATAACGCCCTGTTTAATCAGCTTCCCTTCTCCGACAACACCGATTTCACGGACGCCCATAAAGGGTTTGTTGCACCGCTTCCTCAGGAGATTATCAAAGGGGAACAAGGCAATGTTATCTGGGACCCACAGCAATATTCGTTTATTAAAGAAGGCGATAAAGCGCCGGACTCCGTTAACCCAAGCTTATGGCGTCAATCTCAGCTGATTAATATTAGTGGCCTGTTTGAAGTGACCGACGGTGTATATCAGATCCGAAATCTTGACCTGTCGAATATGACCATCATTGAAGGGAAAGAAGGTATTACCGTGGTAGACCCGCTGGTGTCGGCAGAAACGGCAAAGGTCGGGATGGATCTCTATTTTAAAAATCGCGGCAAGAAACCGGTCGTCGCCATTATTTATACCCACAGCCACGTTGACCACTATGGCGGCGTGCGCGGCGTGGTGGATGAAGCCGACGTGAAGTCCGGCAAGGTGAAAATCTACGCGCCTGCCGGATTTATGGAAGCGGCCGTTGCCGAGAACATCATGGCGGGTAATGTCATGAGCCGCCGCGCCAGCTATATGTATGGCAACCTGCTGAAGCCTGATGCCAAAGGCCAGGTGGGTGCGGGCCTGGGGACGACCACCTCCGCCGGAACGGTGACGCTGATTGCCCCGACCAACATCATCGAAAAAGATGGGCAGAAAGAGGTTATCGACGGCCTGACCTATGATTTTATGCTCGCGCCGGGCTCCGAAGCGCCGTCCGAAATGCTCTGGTATATCGAAGAGAAAAAACTGATTGAATCCGCTGAGGACGTGACCCATACCCTGCACAACACCTACTCGCTGCGCGGGGCCAAAATCCGCGAGCCGCTGCCGTGGTCGAAATACATCAACCAGGCGATTGTACGCTGGGGTGACAAAGCCGAAATCATCATGGCACAGCACCACTGGCCGACCTGGGGCAACGAAAACGTGGTCAAGCTGCTGAAAAGTCAGCGTGACCTCTACCGTTATATCAACGACCAGACGCTGCGTATGGCGAACGAAGGGCTGACGCGCGACGAAATCGCCGCTAACTTCAAGCTCCCGGATTCACTGGCGCATACCTGGGCTAACCGCGGCTATTACGGCTCGGTAAGCCACGACGTAAAAGCCACCTACGTGCTGTATCTGGGCTGGTTTGACGGCAACCCGGCGACGCTGGATGAACTGCCGCCTGAAGAAGCCGCCAAGAAATTCGTGGAGTATATGGGCGGCGCGGATGCCATCCTGAGCAAGGCGAAAACCGACTTCGACCAGGGTAACTACCGCTGGGTCGCGCAGGTGGTCAGCAAAGTGGTCTTTGCCGATCCGAACAACCAGGCGGCACGTAACCTGGAAGCGGATGCACTGGAACAGCTTGGCTATCAGGCCGAGTCTGGCCCATGGCGTAACTTCTACCTGACCGGCGCGCAGGAATTGCGTAACGGCGTGGTGAAAGGCCCAACGCCAAATACCGCCAGCCCGGATACCGTGCGGGCGATGACGCCGGAGATGTTCTTTGACTATCTGGCTGTTCATATCAACGGACAAAAAGCCGGTGATGCCAAATCGGTGTTTAACATCGATCTGGGCAGCGATGGCGGGAAATATAAGCTGGAGCTGGAAAACGGCGTGCTGAACCACACGGCAAACGCGGAGGCTAAAGACGCTGATGCCACCATCACCCTTAACCGCGACACGCTGAACAAAATTATCCTTAAAGAGGTGACGCTCAAACAGGCCGAACAGAGCGGCGACGTGAAACTCACCGGTGACGGCGCTAAGCTGGATTCTATGCTTGGATATATGGATAAATTTGATTTCTGGTTTAACATTGTGACACCGTAACGAACGGCACGCACCCCTGGGGCGGATATTTCCGCCCTTTTTTATATCGGTGTCCCACGCACTGGAAAATGGCTTCAATGGAAAAAAGACACAACACCACCCCTGAACTTGCCACGTGGCCAACCCGCAAATCGATGGTACTCCATGGGCTGGAAATGAACCTGTCATGGCTGGCATTGGTCAATGTGAGCTTTGCGCTCATGCTCCTGCTGCGCAATACGCTATTTAACGATATCGATAACGTTTTACACGTAGGTCAGCATCTCCGGTTGATGGTGGATACCTCAATGCTGGGGGTGATCATTCTGTCTGCGACGTTAGTGCTGATGGGCTGGCGGCACATGTCGGGCATAAGCGCCGTCTTGTTCATCTGCAGCCTGCTCTGGTCAGCGGCCTGCTACTGGTTAACCGCCGTTGTACAACTCCCCCACGCCTGGCCCATTTTCGTGGTTTTGCTGCTGGCCGGGATGACGGCTCTCTATTTTCACCCGGCGGGGCTGCTGGCTTTCGTCGTGCCCCTCTGGATTGCCCTTCCCGTCGCCAGCCTTGCTTTGAATCAGGGCGTTAATTTGCGTTTTGGCGTGGTCTGGTTGGTGTTTACGCTCATTCTGGTCTGCGGACGATTTATCCTGCTGAGCTGGTTTGAAGAGGCCTGGCGTCGCAACCAGCAGAACCAGTTGTTGATTTCCCGCCTGGACGCGCTGGCCCATCAGGATCCCTTAACCAGGACAGCAAACCGTCGGGCGATGGAGCTGGTACTGGAAAATGCGGTTGAGCAGGGAAAACCGTTTACGCTGATTATGCTGGATGTCGATTACTTCAAGCTCTACAACGATACTTACGGCCATCAGGCGGGTGATGAATGCCTCACACGCGTGGCTGAGGTGCTTAAGAAATCGGTGCGAACCCCTGACGACGTGGTATCACGCTACGGCGGCGAGGAGTTCGTGGTGATCCTGTTTAACTGTCCGGAAAACATCGCTGAAAAGGTTGGCTTACGTATTCAGGACGGCCTGCGCGCAGAGTCCATACCGCACAGCGCGTCAACCGTTAGCGACCATGTCACCGTGAGCATGGGGATTGCGAGCATGGCGGAAGGGTTAGCGGGCACCGAGATCATCGCCCGCGCCGATGCGGCGCTGTATCGGGCGAAAGAGGCCGGGCGGGATCGGTGGTCGCATTAAATAACGCCGGATGGCGCTGCGCTTACCCGGCCTACGGGATCTCAGGAATATGTTGGTTTTGTAGGCCGGGTAAGGCGTAGCCGCCACCCGGCTTGTTTTTTAATAGCGCACGCACACCGACTTAGTTTCACACCAGCCGTCCAGCCAGTCCGGACCGAAGTCACGTCCGGTGCCGGACTGTTTCATGCCGCCGAACGGCATGTTGGCGTCGATCAGCGTATGGCTGTTTACCCACACGGTGCCCGCCTGCAGCCTGTCAGTGTATTCAAGCGCTTTGCTGATGTTCTGCGTCCAGACGCTGGCCGTCAGGCCATATTCAGTGTCGTTTGCCAGCTGGAGCGCCTCCTCTGCGTCGGACACGCGCACCAGGTTGACCACCGGGCCAAACACCTCTTCGCGGGTTAGCCGCAGCGCGGCATCCGGGTTCACCACCAGCGTCGGCGATACGTAATACCCTTTACCGTCCGGGCCGCGGTTGCCGGTGATAAGCTCTGCGTTACGTGCCGTCGCCTCATCCAGGAAGGTCTGCACCTTGTCGCAGTGCGCACGCGACACCAGCGGGTTGATAAAGGCTTCCGGCGACATGCCCGGCCCGACGCTCAGAGATTTCACCGCCTGCTCAAACCCGCTCACCAGCGTGTCGAACAGCGGCGCTTCAATGTAGATACGCGAGCTTGCCGCGCAGACCTGCCCCTGATTCAGGAAGCTGCCGGTCATCAGGCCTTCAATCACCCACGCCGGGTCTGCATCTTTCAACACGATGGCCGGGTTTTTGCCACCCAGCTCCAGGGTAACGCCCGTCAACGTATCCGCCGCAGCGCGCGCAATCTGTTTCCCCGTCGCGGTCGAGCCGGTGAAACTCACTTTCGCAATATGCGGATGCGAGGTTAACGCTGCGCCACATACCGCGCCGCTCCCGGTGACCACGTTGAACACGCCATCCGGAATACCCGCCTCACTCGCTAACTCCGCAACGCGCAGCAAGGTGAGCGGTGTGGTCTCTGAAGGTTTAATGACGATGGAGCAGCCCGCCGCCAGCGCAGGCATCACTTTCCACATGCCAATCATCAGCGGGAAGTTCCACGGCACAATCCCGGCTACCACGCCAACCGGCTCTTTGCGCGTCCACGCCTGGTAGCGCGCGCCCTGAGGCAATGGTATGGAGAGATCGAGGGTTTTCCCCGCAATCTTGGTGGTCAGCCCGGCGGTATAGCGCATCCAGTTCAGGGTACAGCCCACTTCGAAGGCGCGGGAAATGTTGATCGATTTCCCCTGCTCCAGCGTTTCCAGCTGCGCCAGCTCCTCGCCGTGCTGCTCGACCAGATCGGCAAAACGCAGCAAGATGCGTTCACGCTCGGCGGGCAATTTTCCGGCCCAGCTGCGGGCGACAAAGGCCCGCCAGCCGGACATTACCGCGCGATCCACATCATCAACGCTGGCATCGGCGGTTGAGGCAATGACCTCTCCCGTCGCCGGGTTGTAGACGTTCAGGCGCTTTTCACTATCGGACGCAGCCTGACGCCCTTCAATCCACAAGCCGTGGTGGCGATCCAAAAAACGCTGGACCTCGGGCAGGACGGCTACCTGTGATTCAGACATAGGGTACTCCTTCGTTATTCTTCGCAGGGTGTTAATGCAGTCTACGAGGGGTTTCGCATTCCCGCTTTTGTCTGTGTGACATTCGCTTTGCCACCTGTGACAGGCTCCGCAAAACATGATAATTGCCGCTTATAACGCTGTTACCGATGAGTGTTCTTTCCTATAGTCAGCCTAATGGCTCTGACAAATTGCAACACAAATGCAACAATGCAAAAACATTGACGGTGCGGCGAGATAAACAATGGCATGTGCGAGCGAACAGGAAAAATATCAGCAATGGCTGGCGCAGATTAACCAGGTTTGCGGACGGTTTGACGCTCGCCCGTTAGAGGGCACATTCATTGGCGAGCTCGAAACCAGCTACGCAAGAAGCCTGAAGCTCAGCACCGTGACCGCAGGCAACGTCAACCTGTTCCGTACCCGCCGGGAAATTAAAAACAGTAACGATGCCTGGTTTTACGCCGTGTTTCAGCTTGAAGGCGGTGCCGAGATTGAACAGGATGACCGACGTTCCATTCTCCATACCGGCGACATAACGCTCATCGACGCGTCGCGCCCCTGCTCCATCTCCTGGCAGGATAAATCCCGCCAGATTTCACTCCTCGTGCCGCGTCAAATCATCGAGCAGCAGTGTCGTTTTCAGGAGGTAAGCTGCGCGCTAACGCTTTCGCGTAGCCTGCCGACCGTACAATTGAGCCATCGCCTGTTACAGGAGAGTATGGGGAATGCGGACCTGAGCGACAGGGAGAGCGAAGCGGCGCTGGAGGCAATGGTCTGCCTGCTCCGCCCGGCGTTTCAGCAACGTGACGTCGTCCAGCCGCGAAAGGAACGTCAGTTCCAGCACGTCCTCTCGCTGATTGAAGATCATATTCAGTCTGATGCCCTGCGGCCGGAGTGGATTGCCTCAGAGAGCGGGATGTCGGTACGTAGCCTGTACCGCATGTTTGCCGATAAGGGGCTGGTCGTGGCGCAGTACATCAAAAACCGCCGCCTGGACCTTTGCGCGCAGGTGTTGCGCTCCGCCAGCGATGATGAAAAGCTGGCGGGGATCGGCTACAGCTGGGGCTTTGCCGATCACAGCCATTTTTCAACGGCATTTAAGCAGCGTTTTGGCGTGTCTCCGGGAGAGTATCGCAAGCGTTTCCGCTGATCACTTCTTCAGCCATTTACCGTTAATGCCCTTCACGTATTCACCCGGCTGCGCGCGGGCAACCAGCTTTTGCCCCGCCATTATTGCCACTTCGTCTACGGGTAAGTTATTGCTGTCGGCCAGCTTCTGATAGCTTTCCGTGCGCGCCGCGTTAATGCGGCTGACCAGCGCCAGTGTTTCAGCATCGTGTTTGATCGGCGCGATATAGCCGCTCAGTGTCTCCCCCACGCGCCCCTGCTCACGGGCGTCATTCAGGGTAAGGGTTGCCGCCTGCACGTGCATTCCCAGTGCCAGCAAAATGAGAGCTAACGTTCGTTTCATGGCGTCCTCAGAACAGATCGCTGCGCGATTTCAGCAGGGTTTCAACGTCTTTATCGACCTTAATATGGATCTCGTGTTCGATTTTGACGTTCATGTTGATGGTAATCGGCTCCTTTGGTGCAGCGACTTCAATGCGCGGCGTACAGCCTGTCATCAGCGCGGCAACGGCAACGGTGAGTACACCAGCCATCTTTTTCATTGTTGTTCCTCACTTTCCTTGCCAGTCGAACTGCGGAGACCCGGTATCGCCGCATGTTGCTCAAACCATGTTTGCAGGTTGTCCCCAAAGCGCAGGCTGCGCCAGAGGGTAAATAGGTTCTCTTCGTGGGTGTAATTCAGGTTCACGGTGCTGCTTTTGCCATCAACGCGGCTGGTGCCTTTAATGGTCGCCTGCAGCGTTAATACACCCAGATTATCTACATTGAGTTTTGTCCACGATTGGGAAATTTCCATATAGCGTAACCAGTTAATCGCCGCCCCTGCGACCATATTGTCTTTCACAATGGCATCAGCCGTGTCTTTGTCGAGACGCAGCGTCATCGGCCCAGGGTTGGTCAGCCAGCCATCTTTGATGATCCATTTTTCATTGTCCAGCCAGAACGGTAGCGCGCCGCTGACCGGCCCGGACATCGCAAACTGTTTCGGATTGACGGCGCTTACCAGCTCGCTGGACGAGATATTGTCCACGCGCAGCAATGCCGGATCGTGCTGCGGCATCCTCAGCTGCTGCATGGTGATTTTCCCGCCCAGCACCTCAACCTTGACGTTGGTGAGCAACAGCGGGTTCTCCTCGCTCCAGGGGTAGTCTCCCTGCAAATCCGCGGTGATATTCCTTGCCGTGACCAGGTTTTGCACCTCGCCGATACGCAATGTGACCGGCCCGCGCGTGCCCAGCGACCATGTGCCTTCGCTAAAACGGAACGGCAGGACAAAGTCGATACCGTTAATCTGGTTATCCGGCATCCAGACGCTGCCGGATTTCACCACCCCGTGACCGCCTGCTTCAAAGCCCTGACCGGCCGCAGCCGAGAAGGCCACCTGCGCATACAGTTCACCGTCGTGCAGCGTCATCTTCCAGTCGGGTGGGATGAGCGGCTGGAACACGGTGAGCGACTGTTTCGGCCACCAGGCCTGACCACGAAGGCGTTCGCCGTCCCAGCGTCCATTGACCTGTACCGGACCAATTTTGTCGGCGTGGAGGTCGCCCCTGAACTGAAAGAGCGTCGGATCGGTGCCATCAACGCTGAAGCTCAGTACCGAAGGCGGCAGTACGCTTCCGCCGGAGAACGTCGTTTGTCCGGCATTCAGCGCCAGAGCGCCGCTGAAGGAGGGTTTGGCCGGATCGCGGTTCCAGCGAACGGGGGTATCCAGTACCAGGCGAGGCTCGCCTACCGTCATGGTGCCGTACTGGAGTTTGTCAAATCCGGTCGAGAGTTCAGTTAACTCAATAAGCGCGTCGCGCCACTCGCCTTTACCGGCGACATCCCAGCGCGCGTGCATAGGCGTAAAGCTCCCTTTTCCCCAGTAGCGCCACTGCCACACGCCATTATCGGGTAAAAAGTCATTGGCCTGACCGTCCAGGTGCAGTTCGAAGTCGCCCATTTCATTTTCATGCGCGCGCAGAATGGCCTGAAGTCGACCATCGACGCCTTTTTGCGTGAGCTTCACGCCCGCCAGCGGCCAGCGGATTTCATCAATATCCAGCGAATCGATAATGCGACCGCGCGAACGCAGCAGCGCGCCGGGTTCAAAGGAAAGCTGCGGATCGTTGAGGCTTCCGGTCAGTTTGGCCGGGAGTTTGGCGTAGAGAATGAGATCGTTTTGTTTCGCCTCGCCGCTCAGATACAGCGGCATATCGCTGTTTTCCATGCTAAGCGAACCCGGGCCGATATTCAGGACCGCATTACCCTTGCCCGCATCGCCCTGCGTTAATACATTCAGTCGCCCGGAAACGGTGGCTTTTTCCAGCCCCTGCTGCCAGTTATCAATACGCAGGGCAACACGCCCGCTGAGCGGCAGGCCGGACAGCGCCCAGCTCCAGCGTCCGTCGCTGATATTCAGCTGTTCGGCGGTAATCTGCCACGGCAGGTCGAGCAGCGGATCGGGATTGTCCCGCGCCATCACCACCAGTTGTCCCTGATTGTCTTCCCAGTCCAGATCGGCATCGACCAGAGAGTTCAACTGTGGCACGTTAAAGGTGGCAACGGCATGGCCTTTCACCGGCACGCCGTCCGGCACCAGCGGCAGAGTAAATTTCCCGACCAGTTTTACAGGCTGCGGCTGGTCTGGAAGGCGAATATCGAACTGACTGACAGAGAGAGTTTGTCCGCGTAGCTGGCCTTTAATGCTGACCTGCTTGCCTTTATAGGTGATTTCCTGACTGGCGGGAGTGAGTGACGCATGAAGTTCGCCCTCCCACTGCTGCCAGGGGGCAAGAGAAAGACGATGCACCGTCAGCCAGGTATTCGGTAACACCGCCTGCCACTGGGCCAGCGTTTTGGGTGCCACCGTCGACGGCGCAGATTGCGGGAGTTTGCTGAGGCAGACGGCGTTAAGCTCAAGGTTGCCTACATCAAGCTTCCAGCGGCTTGGGTGTGACAACGTCACGTTGTCGATACGCGCAATTTCACACTCGTCCACCAGATAGCGAAGATCGGGGATCACCAGCGCGTGACGGGTGAGTTTTGGGCTTTCCTCGAAAGCGATACGCGTTCCGACGGGGAGCCAGATCCCGGCGAGTGTTGGCACCCACTGGGCGAGCGTCATCAGCAGCGTCAGCGGCACCAAAATCAACAGCAGTAAAAGCGCAATCGCGGCTTTGTATTTACCCTTCATGGGCAGTTAATATCCTGATTTAGCGAAAGAATTAAGCCGACATTGCCGATCATTGTCGCATGTTTAGCCAGTCAGTTGAAGTGAATGCCAGATTAAAGGATAGATGCTGGAATGTTAAGTTGCGTAACTAGTAACTATTCCGTGGCATCGCCAGCAGGTAAAGCATGGCGAAAATGAGTGATCCCCAATACACCGAATCGTACCGCCAGGGATCAAAGTCAATGTGTAAAAAACCGCTCATAAACGCATGACCATTGGCAAAAATGTTTATTTGCACGGCAGCAATGGCGATGACAAACAGCGTATAACCAATGAAAAGGGGATATTTGCGGAGCCTGTTCACCTTGCGTTTTCCCACGTAAAGCAGAAAAAAAATGACTGACGATACAATGAAATAGGACAGCACAGGCCAAATAGACGGGGTTGATGACAACTCAAACTGTTTCAGCATGCTCTAGTCTCCTTTTTTCTCTATTGCCTCTCTCAATACGTAACGCCACCCCATTACCTCTGTAATGCATTGCAGTTTTCACAGCCCCTTGCCATCCTTTAACATCATCCTATAGACGGCATATTGCTTCCTTCACCGACTCCATCTCCCAACCCAGTCCCAGATAAGTTTCGCTCCCGCGGTTTGTCGCAGTAAGAATATCATGGAGTTAGGATGTGAACATGCTCTAGAATAATTGATAGAACTTATTGAATTCAATAATATTTTATAAATTGTAAGATTATTTTAATCATGCTAACGTGAATGCAAAATCACTGGAGAAAGTCTTATGAAACTCGCGGTATATAGCACAAAGCAGTACGACACAAAGTATCTGCAACATGTTAACGAGGCTTACGGGTTTGAGCTTGAATTTTTCGACTTTCTGCTGTCTGAAAAAACCGCCAAAACGGCGCACGGCTGTGAAGGCGTCTGCATTTTTGTGAACGATGACGGCAGTCGTCCGGTGCTGGAAGAGCTGAAAAAGCAAGGGGTGAAGTATATCGCCCTGCGCTGTGCGGGCTTTAATAACGTGGATCTCGACGCGGCGAAGGAGCTGGGCCTGAGGGTGGTACGCGTTCCGGCATACTCCCCGGAAGCGGTCGCGGAACATGCGATTGGCATGATGATGTCGCTCAACCGACGTATTCACCGCGCTTATCAACGCACCCGTGATGCCAACTTCTCGCTGGAGGGGCTGACGGGCTTTACCATGTACGGGAAAACCGCTGGCGTTATCGGCACCGGCAAAATTGGCGTCGCTGCCCTCAGGATCCTGAAAGGCTTTGGTATGCGCCTGCTGGCGTTTGATCCGTACCCAAGCGCAGCCGCGCTGGAGCTGGGCGTGGAGTATGTTGACCTGCAGACGCTGTTCTCCCAGTCTGACGTGATCTCCCTGCACTGCCCGCTGACGCCGGAAAACTACCACCTGCTTAACCAGTCGGCGTTTGACCAGATGAAAGATGGCGTGATGATCATCAACACCAGCCGCGGCGGGCTGGTGGACTCTCAGGCCGCTATCGAAGCGCTGAAGACCCAGAAAATTGGCGCGCTGGGCATGGACGTGTATGAGAACGAACGCGATCTGTTCTTCGAAGACAAGTCCAACGACGTGATCCAGGACGACGTATTCCGCCGCCTGTCTGCCTGCCATAACGTGCTGTTTACCGGACACCAGGCGTTTCTGACTGCCGAAGCGCTGATCAGCATTTCAGAAACCACGCTGGGTAATCTGCAGCAGCTGGAAAAAGGTGAAGCCTGCCCTAACGAGCTGGTTTAAACCTTTCGCCGGGTGGCGGCTATGCCCCACCCGGCGTACTGTCTGTTTCCCAGGTCCGGTGCGCAAAGCACCACCAGAGCAGGACGGCAACAAGGGCAATCGCGCTCAGTACATTGAATGCCGTCGCAAACGAGTAATGACCGGCGATCGTCCCGGTTAACGCCGGGCTCATGGATGCCCCAACCCCCTGCATCAGCATCACCACGCTCTGCCCGGCATTGACGTGCCCGCTCCCGCGTAAAAGCACCACAATAAACGACGGTACCACGACACCCAGGATCCCGGCGGCCAGTCCGTCGAGAATTTGTACCGGGATCATCATCAGCGGCGCGTCCGTAAACGCCGCCAGCGCAGCGCGCACCGGCATGACCAGCAGCGCCAGCATGATTAAGCGCCAGTAGCCGTAGCGTTCAATTCGGCCTGCGACCCAAAGTGCGACGGGGATCATCACGGCCTGAGAGATGATGACGGTACCTGCGGCATACAAACCGGGGTTGATCGTAGCGGGTGCCGCCGCCACCCTCATGCTCAGCATCGGCAGCAGCGCGGCGTTCGCAAGGTGAAACAGCAGTAGCGTCAGTCCGGTCACAAACAGTGCGCGATTTTTAATCAGTACCGCAAAGCCGGGCACTGGCAGGTTCGCTGAAGACGAGAGTCCTCGCGCCGCGTCGTTGTCGATGTCCCCGTTGCGGATGGCAAGCAGCGCGAAGAGCGTGAGCAGCGTCGTACAGGTCATCAACAGGAATATCCCCCCGACGCCCCAGTACCAGGCAATGCCGCCTGCTATCAGTGCGGTCATGAAATTGCCCGCGTGATTAAACGCCTCGTTTTTACCCATTTGCGCGCTGAACCCGGCCTGGCCGGTCAGGCCCAGCGTAACCCCGGCAATCAGCGGCCCCACAAACGCCGCGCAGATGCCAGTGACCATTTGCGAAACGGCGACAACGCCAGTCTGCTGGCTAAACCAGAGCAGCAAGGTGCTCAGAGTGATCAGGATGCAGGCCAGTGCCAGCAAGGAGCGTTTGTTCCGGGAGGTATCAGTGATAAACCCGGCCGGAAGCGTGGCCAGTAACCCCGCCAGCCCACCGGCCGTCATCAGGATGCCGATAGCATCGGGGGTCCAGTGGCGTTCAGTCAGAAAGATGCCGAGAAAAGGACCGAGGCCATCGCGGACATCGGCAATGAAAAAACTTGTC
This sequence comes from Enterobacter sp. RIT637, assembly GCF_019718755.1. Taxonomy (NCBI): domain Bacteria; kingdom Pseudomonadati; phylum Pseudomonadota; class Gammaproteobacteria; order Enterobacterales; family Enterobacteriaceae; genus Enterobacter; species Enterobacter sp. RIT637. The sequence continues at coordinate 631,771 of NZ_JAIHAZ010000001.1, read as the reverse complement.
AGGCATAATGCCCGCAGCGAACGAAGAGGCATACGGCCTGCCTTTTGATGTTATCGCCTGAAAAAAGGAGATGTAGTATACCGGGCTTTTTTGAAAAGCAGATGACGTCTTAAAAACATTCTTTCCGAACTTTGTACCCGTTATGTCAGCTTGCTCTCTGTTTTCCTGCAATTAACGGTCTAACCTGAATTGTGTGAAAAACACTCAGGAGGGACACATGTACAACTCAATTTTGGTTCCAATTGATATTTCGGAGGATAGCCTGACGCACATGGTTATTCCTTTCGTTCAGGCACATACAGCACTGAATACGGCCAAAGTCCACTTTCTTACTGTTATTCCATCACTTCCTTATTATTCATCATTAGGTTTGGCCTACTCCGTGGAAATGCCGAAGCTGAAAGAGTTCCAGCACGCGGCCTTAGCAAAACTGGATGAAATCGTTAAACAATTCAAAATTCCTGCAGACAAGATCCAGACTCACGCGGTGACGGGATCCCCTAAGGATCAGATCCTTAAGCTCGCTGACACGATCGCTGCCGACCTGATTATCATCGCTTCCCACAAACCTGACATATCGACATATCTGTTGGGTTCAAATGCGGCGGCAGTGGTGCGGCATGCGAAATGTCCGGTACTGGTCGTAAGATAGAAAACCGGGCGAGAAGCCCGGTTTTTCGTTGACGTTTCCCCGAGTCAGGGCTGAAAAAACGCGTTTAAACATTCAGTACGTTTGCGTTTAAATTAAGATCGGCAATCGCTGCCGGTTTTCCAAGCAGGTAGCCCTGAACTTCATCACACTTATTTTTTTTAAGAAAAGACAGCTGTTCGGCGGTCTCTACCCCTTCTGCGGTGACCGCCATAGAATAGGCTTTACCCAGATCGATAATTTTCTCTACGACTGACTGGTTCTGTAGCGAGTCGCCCAGGGTAAAAATAAAGCTCTTGTCGAGCTTAAGCCCATCAAACTGAAACTTGCGGAGATAGCTCAGGGAGGCATAGCCGGTACCGAAGTCGTCAATCAGAATGCGAACGCCCATTTTTTTGAGAGACTTCATGGTCTGCAGGGTTTTTTCAGGATCGGAAAGTGTGACATTTTCAGTCACTTCTATTTCCAGCCGGTTAGGTTCAAGCCCGGTTTCGTGGAGCATCTCTTTTATCCTCTCGGCAAGATCGCTTGCCTGAAATTCAATAGCAGAAATATTGACGGATACCGATAACCCCGGCAGTTTATCTTTTGTCTCCGCACACGCTTTACGTATGACCCAGTTGCTGAGGCTAATAATCAGACCCGTTTCTTCAGCCAGCGGGATGAACCGATCGGGCATCATGATCCCCCGCTGCGGGTGCTGCCAACGTACCAGCGCTTCGACGGCATCTATTTTAGAGTTTCGGAGGTTATAGCGCGGCTGGTAAACCAGGTAGAGCTGTTCTTCACGAATCGCGGTCTTCAGTTCTAATTCCAGCTTTCTCCGTTCGGATAACTTTTCCGACATATCCGGGCGATAATAGACCCATCTGTTTCTGCCGGATTGTTTCGCCTGGTAAAGCGCAATATCCGCATAGCGTAAAAGATCGTTCGCGCTGCTGCTGTCCTGAGGAGCCAGTGCAATACCCATGCTTACGCCTATCGCCACATCATTGCCCTCAATGGAGAAAGGACGGTTGATTTCCTGTACGATGCGGTGACATACCTCCTCAATCTGGTCTTTTTGGCGGGTATTGCCGAGCAGCAGCATAAACTCATCCCCTCCCTGCCGTGCGACAAAATCTTCCCGACGAACGCAATTTTTAAGACGTAAAGCGACCTCACCGAGCAGGGCATCCCCCGTGGAGTGTCCAAAAATATCATTGACGGGTTTAAACTTGTCTAAATCAAGGCAAATCATCGCAAAGGGATAATGGTTAAGGTCTTCTTTCGCCAGCTGGCCTGCCAGAAACTCCTTAATATGATACCGGTTCGGTAGACCGGTTAATTCATCATGGCGTGACAGGAACTCCACACGCTTTGTTGCTTCAACCTCCTGAGAGACGTCGGTTGCCGCACCACGCAAAACCACCGTGCCATCAGGCTGAGCGGAAAACTTTGCCAGAAGCGTGCAATATGATGTGCTTTGTAGCGCGTGAATATAAGGACAGTTTTTAAATTCAAAGCGTTCAGTTAAGTCCCGCTGCCTGGCACAGCTCTGTGATAATCCGCTTGTCGACGGAAAGAGTTCATCCAGCCTGCGGCCTATCCATTTGCTATTTTCATATCCCGTTATTGTAGAAAAACGACCTGATAGCCATGTTATCTTTAACGATAAATCTGTTTCCCAGAACCAGTCGCTGGTTGTTTCACTGACGTCGCGGAATCGTTTTTCACTCGTAATAAGATTCAACCGCGCCTGTTCCAGCAGAAAGGTATTTTCGTCAAGCATTCTCGCCTTCTGCATAATATGACGCATGAGAATAATCGTCATCGATACCGTCAGAATGACTAGAAGGATGAGCAAGGGTAAAAAATAAACAATCAACGCCTGGCCGGGATTTTCTCCGTCCCAGATAATTTGCACACTCCCATTCTGGGTGCTTAAGGTAAATTCTGTCAGATTATTTGTTTGAGGGTTGACTCTAACGGGTGTAGTACGAACATTTTGGATTCTGGCATCCTGCCCAATCGTGAGGAGTTTTTTAGCGGTTAACTTGTCGATAAACACCATTGTCGAAGGTTTCCCCGGCAAGGGTTGCACGCTGGTATCATCGCCCGTCGTTATCCATTCCGCAGAAACGATGGCCGGAACGGAATCGATAAGCGTTAGCATAGACACCGGCAATCCCTTTTTTATGCTTATCTCCAGGAGTAAACGGTCTTTGGTTGATTTATCTAACCAGCTTTCCAGATCCTGCTGCCTGAGTTTCCCGTCAACCACGCTGTATCGCGTGCTTCCATCCGGGGAGAGAACAAATACCCCTTCGTAACCAAAGTTGTCATACAGTGACTTCCCCAGGTTCTGCTTATCCCATGCCCAGTGGACGTCAGTGTTCAGATGAAGATGTTTATAGGCATCTCCCCACTCTGCATAGTCTTTCAAATGACTTCGCATACTTTCCTGGCGAGTATCCAGGGCTTTACTTAACAAAAATTCATCGTGCTTGTCGCTGATTTCATTAACATTATCTTTTATTATCAGGAGGGAAATTATTGCTGCAATGAAAATACTTATCAACAACGTTACAATATAGGTAAAGGTTTTATTTATCAGGCCTTTAGAAGGCTCGATATCCATAAAGCCCGGATTGTTCAGAGGTAGAGTCATCTTTCGCCTTCTTAACTGCTATTACGTCAATTTTTATGCCATTTACCTTTATCGGCACAACATAATAAAATTTTATAGTTAAAAAACTGAAGCCGCAGAATATTTTATTCCCCCAATCCAGATCAAATTATTAATCATTAACTCTTTTACAGATTAAACCCGGTTAGTTAAATATACCTTTCGCAGTAACGTTTAACCTCGCTGGTTTTATTTATAAAGAACGCATATTAAGACAGTTTATGGCTGAAGCCGTTACAGGCGTATAAAAAACCGGGCATAAAGCCCGGTTCTTTTTCTGACGAGACTGACTCTATTCGCTCAACCCGCGATTTTCCAGCATCGGTTCGATCTTCGGATCGTGCCCGCGCCAGTTCCGATAAAGTTCAGCTAAATCAGTACTATTACCGCGCGACAAAATCGCCTCGCGGAATTTCTGTCCATTTTCGCGAGTCAAACCACCCTGCTCCACAAACCACTGATAGCCGTCGTCCGCCAGCATTTGCGTCCACAGGTAGGCGTAATAGCCTGCCGCGTAGCCGCCGCCGAAGATATGGGCAAAATAGCTGCTGCGATAGCGTGGTGGTACGGCGGGCAGGTCCAATCCCTCATGTTTTAACGCTGCCGCTTCAAACGCGTCTACGCTCGAAACGGCTTCGCTAATCCCGTGCCAGTTCATGTCTAACAGCGCCGCACTCAGCAGCTCCGTCATGTCGTACCCTTTGTTGAACTGGGTCGCAGTGAGCATTTTATCGCGCAGCGCGTCCGGCATCGGCTCATTGGTTTCATAGTGACGCGCATAGTGGGCAAAGACCTTCGGATGGCTGGCCCAGTGCTCGTTGATCTGCGACGGAAACTCGACGAAATCGCGCGGGGTATTTGTCCCGGAGAGCGTGGCGTAGCGCTGGCTGGCAAACAGGCCGTGCAGCGTATGACCAAATTCGTGGAACAGGGTCACGACATCATCCCAGGAGATGAGCGCCGCCTGCCCGTTTGCCGGTTTTTGATAGTTACAGACGTTGTAGATCACCGGACGCGAGGCAAACTCATGGGACTGCTCAACGAAATTCCCCATCCACGCGCCGCCGCTTTTGGAATCGCGGGCGAAGAAATCACCGTAGAACAGCGCCATGCCTTCACCAGTGTGGTCGAAAATCTCCCACACCCGCACGTCGGGATGATAAACAGGAATATCAAAACGCTCGACAATACGGATGCCAAACAGCTGGCCGGCGGCCCAGAACACGCCATCGTGCAGTACGGTGTTCAGCGCAAAGTACGGCTTGATTTGCGATTCATCCAGCGCGTATTTCCCGAGGCGCACGCGCTCGGCGTAAAATGCCCAGTCCCAAGCCTCCGCGGTGAAACCGCCCTGCTCGTCGTCAATCACTTTCTGAATATCGGCCTGCTCGCGTTCCGCACGCGATCGCGCGGCTGGCACTATGCCGCGCATAAAGGCCAGCGCGGCGTCGGGCGTTTTTGCCATCTGGTCGGCCGTGCTCCAGCTGGCGTAATCCTTGAATCCCAGCAGCCGGGCCTGCCGCGCGCGCAGCGCCGTCAGGCGGAGGATCAGATCGCGAGTGTCGTTTTCATCCCCTTTCTGGGTGCGCGTCCAGCCTGCGTTGAACAGGTTTTCGCGGGTCTGGCGATTGCGCAGCGCCGATAGCGCGGGCTGCTGGGTGGTATTCAGGAGCGGGATCAGCCAGCGATCGTTTAGCCCCTTCTCCGCAGCGGCCTGCGCAGCTGTGGCGATCTCATCAGCGCTAAGCCCCTCAAGCTGATGCGCGTAATCTACCACCAGCCCACCCGCCTTATTGGCGGCCAGCAGGCGCTGATTAAACTGGCTGGTCAGGGAGGCCGCCTCAGTATTCAGCGCCTTCAGCTCGGCTTTTTCCGTTTCATTCAGCCGCGCACCGGCCAGAATAAACCGCTGGTACGTCTCCTCGACCAGCCGACGAGATTCAGCGTCCAGCGCGGCACGATCCTGCCAGACGCTCTCCACGCGGGCGAAAAGCGTCTCGTTGAGCCAGATATCGTTCGCCAGCGCGGCAAGTTCGGTGGAGAACTGCTCCTCCAGCTCCTGCAGGTACGCATTGGTGTGCGCGGAGGCCATGGCGAAGAATACGCTGTTGACGCGGGAGAGCATGGCGCCGCTTTTCTCCAGCGCCAGCACGGTGTTGGTGAAGTCTGGTGCAGCGGTCTGGGCAACAATGGCCGCAATGTCCGCTCGCTTCTGGCGAAGCGCTTCATCGAATGCCGGGCGATAGTGGCTATCGTTAATCTCATCAAAACGCGGCGCCTGATAAGGCAACAGGCTAATGTCAAAAAAAGGATTATTGGCCGACATCTTTCACTCCTGAGAACGGTATATCTCCCCAGAGTAGGACAGGCAGCCCTTGCCTGCAATGGCGTCATACAAATGTTGCCTTAACGGCGCGCCTGAGAGCGTGCTATGTTAATACAACACAAAAAGCGTTGAGGAACAGTGAGATGATTATTTTAGTTACCGGGGCGACAGCGGGTTTTGGTGAAAGCATCACGCGTCGCTTCGTCGCCAACGGACACAAGGTGATTGCGACCGGTCGCCGTCAGGAGCGCCTGCTGGAGCTGAAAGAGGAGTTAGGTGACAGCATCCTGACCGCGCAGCTTGACGTGCGTAACCGCGCGGCTATTGAAGAGATGATTGCTAATCTGCCCGCAGACTGGCGCGCCATCGATGTGCTGGTTAACAATGCCGGTCTGGCGCTGGGCATGGAGCCTGCCCACAAAGCCAGCGTTGAAGACTGGGAAAACATGATCGACACCAACAATAAAGGGCTGGTGTATATGACCCGCGCCGTGCTGCCGGGTATGGTCGAGCGCAATCGCGGTCACATCATCAACATCGGGTCGACTGCCGGCAGCTGGCCTTACGCGGGCGGCAACGTCTATGGCGCGACGAAAGCGTTTGTGCGCCAGTTCAGCCTTAACCTGCGCACCGATCTGCACGGCACCGCCATTCGCGTCACCGATATCGAGCCGGGCCTGGTGGGTGGGACCGAGTTCTCGAACGTGCGTTTCAAAGGCGATGACGCGAAAGCGGACAAAACCTACGAAAACGCCAATGCCCTGACGCCGGAAGATATTACTGAAACGGTCTGGTGGGTGGCCACGCTGCCAAAACACGTCAACATCAACACCGTTGAGATGATGCCAGTCAGCCAAAGCTTTGCCGGACTTAGCGTCCACAGAGGCTAATTAGCCCCTTCCCGGCCTGCGGGCCGGGTATGTGATGGCGTACAAAAGAATGGTAGTATGTTCAGGTTAACTCTCTGAGAAACCACAACCCATGGCCGCTGAATCGCAACTCAATCCTACCCAGCCCGTTAACCAGCAAATTTATCGTATTTTACGACGCGATATCGTCCACTGCCTGATCCCGCCGGGAACGCCGCTCTCAGAAAAAGAGGTCTCGGTGCGTTTTGACGTGTCCCGTCAGCCGGTGCGCGAGGCGTTTATCAAACTTGCTGAAAATGGCCTGATTCAGATCCGCCCCCAGCGCGGCAGCTATGTGAATAAGATTTCCCTTTCGCAAGTCCGTAATGGCTGTTTTGTCCGCCAGGCCATTGAATGCGCAGTGGCACGTCGCGCCGCAGCGCTTATCGATGACAATCAGTGTTACCTGCTGGAGCAGAACCTGCATCAGCAGCGGATCGCGATTGATCGTAAACAGCTCAACGACTTCTTCCAGCTTGATGACGAATTTCATCAGAAACTGGCGCAAATTGCGGATTGCCAGCTGGCGTGGGATACCATTGAAAACATCAAAGCGACCATCGACCGCGTGCGCTACATGAGCCTGGACCATGTCTCCCCGCCGGAAATGCTGCTCCGCCAGCACCATGATATTTTCAGCGCGCTGGAAAAGCGCGACGCGGACGGCGTGGAAAACGCGATGACGCTGCATCTGCAGGAAATTAGCGAATCGGTACAGCTCATCCGGCAGGAAAATAGCGAGTGGTTTAGCGAAGAGTAATATTCGCCGCCCCCTTTCGGGTGCGGCGACGAGATTAGCGAACGACTAATACCGGGATCGTGGCGTAGCGCAGAATAGATTCCGCGTTTGATCCCAGCAGATGGGTGGTGATGCTCGGGTTTTTCGACCCGATGACAATAACGTCATACTCCCCTTCTTTGCTGAGTTTGATAATTTCATCACGCACGTTGCCAATGCACACTTTGCAGTGAATATCATTCGGCGAAATATCAAAGAGCCGCTTTAACGCCGTCATTTTTTTCTCAGACTCCGCGGTCATATACTCTTCGAATTTCTTTATGTCCGCGTTGAATCCGCGCAGCAGCGAGCGGCTGCTGTTAGGCAGAATGTTAACCAGGGTAATCGACGCGCCTTCTGCCTTTGCCAGATTGGCCGCGTGGCGCACCGCTTTGTCGCTCAAGTCCATTTCAAACACGTCAACAGGCATCAATATTTTCTTGTACATAAGCCTGACTCCTAATTCCGATGAGAGGATTATTTCCTGACTCAAGAGTGCCATTGGCAATATAAACAAACCCTCAACGCTTGCAGGGTGAAATTATCCATTTAGGAAAATAATTGTCGACTTTGTAAATTACCGTCCGGAACCGTCAGCAGGCTGCACTGAGGATAAAAAAAGTGTGACCTTGATCAAAAGCAAATAATTTATGCGGCGAGAGGCGTATTAATAGTGCCCGTGAACGGCAGAACCAATAATAGCGCCGTAACGAAGAGTTAGAGAGGAGAAAATACCATGATGACATACGACCGTAACCGTAACGCCATTACCACCGGCAGCCGCGTCATGATTAGCGGCACGGGCAAAACTGGCGTGATTAAAGCGATCCACAGCGACGGGCTGGACGCCGCGCAGGTGCGCCGCAGCAAAACGGTTGAAGTGGAAGGAAGTGAAGGTAAATACGAACCGATCGAACTGATTCGTCTGGGAATGCACTAAAGGTGCGGGTTCATGCCGCCGCCAGCGGCGGCATGAAATAAATTACGGTTGTACCGCGTATTGTGCCACTGTGGCTTTCGCCCCCTTCAGCAGCAACGTCTGATAGGCCTCCATCACCGCATTCACAAAGACTGCATCCTTCGGCAGTTCGTTTCCAAAAATGGCTTCAATGCCCAGCAGCGCCTTAACGCGGCTTTGCCCTTCAGCGCTCCCCTTCACGGCCGCCTGAATCACCGCCAGCTGCGGGTCGCTCACCTCAATGGCGTTACCCTGCTCGTCCACTCCGCCGACGTAACGCATCCAGCCTGCTACGCCCAGCGCCAGCAGCGGGAAAGGCTTCTGGTGAACCCGATGCCAGCGCACGGAGTCCAGCATACGTTGCGGGAGCTTCTGGCTGCCGTCCATCGCGATCTGCCAGGTGCGGTGACGCAGGGCCGGGTTGCTGTAGCGCGCAATCAGCAGGTCAGCATAGTGGCCTAAATCAACGCCTTTCACTTTCAGCGTGGGAGCCTGCTCCTTGAGCATCAGCGCGTGTGCGGCTGTACGGAAGTTTTCATCTTCCATGCACTCGTTGATGTGCTGATATCCCGCCAGATAGCCGAGATAGGCCAGGAACGAGTGGCTGCCGTTGAGCATGCGCAGCTTCATCTCTTCGAACGGGATGACGTCTGCCACCAGCTCGGCCCCCGCTTTTTCCCAGTGGGGACGGCCAGCCACGAAGTCATCTTCGATAACCCACTGGCGGAACGGTTCGCAGGCCACGCCCGCCGGATCGCGCACGCCGGTCAACTGCTCGATTTTGTCCAACGTATCGGCGGTTACTGCAGGGACAATGCGATCCACCATCGTTGACGGGAAGGTAACGTTGGCTTCAATCCAGTCCGCCAGTTCGCCGTCTACGGCGCGTGCGTAGGCGCAGGTCACATTGCGCATAACGTGACCATTCTCCGGCATGTTGTCGCAGGACATCACGCTGAAAGCAGGCAGACTCGCCGCTTTACGACGCGCCAGCGCTTCAACCACGACGCCAGGCGCAGATTTCGGCTGAAGCGGGTTTTGCAGGTCGGCGGCGATTAACGGATGATCGAGCATCAGTTGTCCGGTCGCCGGGGAATGGCAGTAGCCTTTCTCGGTGATGGTCAGGGAGACAATCGCGACCTGAGGTTCACACATCTCCGCCAGTACGGCTTCCAGCCCGTCAACCTGCGCGTGAAGTGCTTTTTTCACCACGCCGACGACGCGCGATGTCCATGCATCGGCTGACATCTCCGCGACGGTGTAGAGGTTATCCTGCGCATTGAGATCGGCAATTTGCTGTTCGCCACCAATCAGATTCACTTCACAATAACCCCAGTCGCTGCCGTGTTCAGCCGCAAGAATATCGGTATAAACTGCCTGATGCGCACGGTGAAATGCGCCAAACCCTAAATGAACAATGCGCGCCTTGAGGCTGCCGCGATCGTACTGAGGCAGCGTCGCTTTCGCCTGTAATAACCGGTTTTCCATGATTGAGACTCGTTAATTAATGAAAGCTGCGATCCGCTGCCGCTCTTCTTTCGAAGCGGCAGCGCCTGCTGACTACACCAACTAGAATGGCAGTTGGGGTAAAAAAAATCACTGCCATCAACCATACTGATACTTCAATTTCAGATATTGATTTATATTAACTTTTCTCCATGTGGTGTGACACGATTGAAAAGTTGTGTGACAAGTCACTCAGGATATAAACCATTAACGTCGTGATGAGAGCGCGCCATAGCCAACTGATTCGCGTCGGGGCGCTTCTGCCGCGTCTTCTGCCGCGCTCAAGTCACGATCACGCACTTCCGGCATCAGGATTGCTGAGACCAGCCCGATGACGGAATACGCCACCAGCATGGCGACAATCGGCCACCAGGATCCGGTCATGTTGCAGAAGATCCCCGCCAGTACCGGACCAAAGCCCACCGCCACCAGCCCACCCGCCTCTTTGGAGATAGCCATCCGAGTAAAGCGATTACGTGAGCCAAACATCTCCGCCATGGTGATGTTTTCCAGCGCAAACAGCCCCAGCACCGAAATGTTATGAATGACGATAATGGACAGCATAATCGTCCCCGGCGCGTAGCTCTTGTCGACGATAATCGACAGCATGGGGTATGCCAGAAGAATGGCTGAAGTGTTAACGATGATGTACGGCAGCCGACGGCCTACCTTGTCTGACAACCAGCCCAGCAGAGGAATGGTGATGAAACCGAGAACAGAGCTAATCATCAGTGCATCAGTGGGAATGGCCTTATCGAACAGCAGCGTTTGTACCAGATAGCCCGCCAGGAACGTCTGGATCAGACCCGAGTTACCCGCCTGCCCGAAGCGCAGCCCGGTAGCCAGCCAGAAGGATTTGCTTTTAAACATCGCGCCCAGGGAGGTTTCCTGCGCTGCCACAGGAGCGACAATTTCTGCGTCGTTCACTTTCTCAAAGACCGGGCTTTCCTTGAGGTTCATACGCAGCCAGATGGCAAAGATCATTACGACGACGCTGGCGAGGAAAGGCACGCGCCATCCCCAGGCGACAAGTTCTTCACGGTCGAGGGCAAAGAACATGACGGCCCAGATGGCCGTTGCGCTCAGCGTCCCGCAGTTGGTCCCCATCGCCACCAGCGAGGAGATAATGCCGCGTTTCCCCTTTGGGGCGTACTCCGCGAGCATTGTGCCTGCGCCAGATATCTCCGCGCCTGCGCCCAGCCCCTGAATAATGCGCAGCGTAACCAGCAGCACCGGCGCGAAAATCCCAATCTGCGCGTAGGTCGGCAGCACGCCAATCAGCGTGGTGCAGATCCCCATCATGGTGATGGTGATAAATAGCACCTTCTTACGGCCAATGCTGTCGCCCATTCTGCCGAAGATGAAAGCTCCGACGATACGCGCGATATAACCCGCGCCGTAGGTTCCCATCGCCAGGATCAGTGCCATCGCGGCAGACTGTTCCGGGAAGAAAATTTCATGGAAGACCAGGGCGGCGCCCAGCGAATAAAGCTGGAAATCCATAAACTCCAGCGCGGTGCCCAGCCAGCCGGAAACGGCGGCTTTCACCAGATCGGAGGTGGTTCTTTGAGGTTGTGCTTGCGTCATAATGGCTATCTCTAAAAGGTAAGATGCGTACCACATAGAGCCTGTCTGCGCAGGCTCTTAACCGCGTGTTTTTTTATTGACCGAACGTGAGCAAGACTTTGCAGCACTGCCGCTGGTCTTTTTCAAACAGTTCGATGGCGTCTGTTACATGGTGATAGTCAAAGGTATGGGTGATCAGTTTTTCCGGGTCGATCAGCCCCTTTTCCAGCCAGTCAATCACGACCGGGAATTTGTTGGCGTTGAGGCGCGAAGAGAAGATCGTCAGTTCTTTGCCGGTGATGCCCTGCTGCGCAACCTGGCTCGGCTCGCTGGAGAAGCCCATCAGTACGATGCGCGCCGCCGGAGAGGCCAGGGAAACGGCTTCCTGTAAAATAGAGGGATGACAGGCGGCATCAATGATTAACGTCGGTTTGATACCCTTTTCGTCCAGTGCGGCCTGCAACGACTGCTCACCGTTATTCAACACCCAATCCGCGCCGCTGCGCTGGGCCATTGCCAGTCGCTCATCAATGCGGTCGACGACGATAACCTGCTTCACCTTATAAACGCCCTTCAGCGCCTGCACGGTGACCAGCCCCATTGGGCCCGCGCCGTAAATCAGCGCAACGTCCTGTTCGGTGGGGTTCGCCTGCCCCGTCACGTTGGCGGCAATGGTGAAGGGTTCCACCATGACGGCGTGTTTATCCGGGATCGCATCCGGGATGGGCCAGGCATTTTTAGCAGGCACTGCCGCATATTCGCTGAAGCCGCCGTCGCGGTGGACGCCCAGCACCACCAGCGAGGTGCAGACGTTCGGTTTCCCGATGGAACACGGGTAGCAGTGTCCGCAGCTTATCACCGGATCAACCGAAACGCGCTGGCCCAGACGCGCGCTGTTGACGCCCTCGCCCACGGCGTCAATCACGCCGAAGAACTCGTGGCCGATCGTGCGCGGATATTTCGCAAACGGATTATGGCCGCGATAGATGTGGCTGTCCGACCCGCAGATCCCCGCCAGCGATATTTTGACGCGGACTTCCCCTGCGCCTGGCGCCGGAAGTGGCCGCTCTTCAATCACCAGTTGGTTCGGCTGTTGAATCACTACGCTTTTCATGGGTTGCTCCTCGGTTACCAGTTCCACAGCGTGCCGTCTTCAAGACGGGCCACCGGCAGATAGGCCGGGTCGTATGGGTATTTCGCCGCCAGTTTTTCATCAAACTCAATGCCCAGCCCCGGCTTGTCGCCCGGATGCATGTAGCCATTATCAAAACGCCAGCTGTGCGGGAAGACGTCGAGCATCTGCTCGGAGTAGCCCATGTATTCCTGCACGCCGAAATTCGGCACCCACAGGTCGAAATGCAGCGCGGCGGCATGACATATTGGCGACAGATCCGACGGTCCGTGCGAGCCGGTGCGCACCTGGTAGAGCGAGGCGAAGTCTGCAATGCGGCGCATCCCGGTGATCCCGCCCGCATGCGTAATGGTGGTGCGGATATAGTCGATAAGCTGTTCTTCAATCAGCTGCTTGCAGTCCCAGATGCTGTTGAACACCTCACCCACCGCAATTGGCGTGACGGTATGCTGGCGGATCAGGCGGAAGCATTCCTGATTTTCCGCAGGCGTTGGGTCCTCCATCCAGAACATGCGGAACTCTTCAATGCTCTTGCCGAAGCGCGCCGCTTCGATTGGCGTCAGGCGGTGGTGCATGTCGTGCAGGAGATGCTCATTGAAGCCGAATTGACTGCGCACTGCGTCGAACAGCTTCGGTGTGAAATCGAGGTATTTCTCAGTGGACCAGAGCTGCTCTTCCGGCCAGTCGCCTTTTGTGGCAGGTTCGTAGGCCAGCCCCTTCCCTTTGGCCATACCGTAGGTGGTTTTCATGCCCGGCACGCCGCACTGCACGCGGATCGCCTTAAAGCCCATCTCTTTATGGCGGGCGTAATCCTCCAGCACGTCGTCAATGGTGTGCCCGGTGGTGTGGCAGTAGACCATCACCCCTTCACGGGAAGCGCCGCCCAGCAGCTGGTAGAGAGGCATGTTGGCCGCTTTGGCTTTGATGTCCCACAGCGCCATATCAACGGCGGAGATAGCCGACATGGTGACCGGGCCGCGACGCCAGTAAGCACCCTTATAGAAAAACTGCCAGATGTCTTCGATGCGGTGCGCATCGCGGCCAATCAGCTGGGGACACAGATGATCTTTTAAGTAGGACGCTACAGAGAGTTCGCGTCCGTTCAGGGTGGCGTCGCCAAGACCCACGATCCCCTCGTCGGTAGTGATTTTGAGGGTGACAAAGTTACGCCCTGGGCAGGTGACAAAGACTTCAGCCCCGACAATCTTCATAATCCATTTCCTTACATCGCATGTTGTGATGCAGGAAATTTACGCAATTACGCAACTACCATACAAGTATATCGATCATATTTTCGGCGAGAGATCACAAAATCAGGCCGCTCAGGCGCGGCCCCATCCCGCCACGATAATCAGCATGCCGCAGAGCGCAACGAGGGCTCCGGCCCAGTCGTAAGCGCTTAGCCTGACGCCGTCCACCACGCGAAGCCACAGCAATGCAGTACAAACATAGACACCGCCGTACGCCGCGTAGACGCGCCCGCTCGCGGCAGGATGGAGCGTTAACAGCCAGACGAAGAGCGCCAGCGCAATGCCCGCCGGTATGAGCAGCAGCACGGTTGCCCCCTTCTTCAGCCAGAGCCAGGGCAAAAAGCAGCCGATGATTTCACAGAGCGCGGTGGCAAAAAAAAGCAGCGTGGTTTTGAACATAATTCTCTTCCGGTGAGGATTGATTTAACCATCATACCCGATGATAACCGCGGGTATGACGCTATCTCGCTTTGGTGTAGAATCTGAACAGGGTAACGTGATTATCTGCCCCCATTTAAAAGGAAACGCTATGACTACATTAAGCAAACGCCTTTGTCTGACCGCCGCGCTGGCGCTGTCAACGCTCGCTTTCACCGCGACGGCTACCGCCGAAACCAGCAAGCTGGTTATTGAATCCGGCGATAGCGCACAAAGCCGTCAGAACGCGGCGATGGACAAAGAACAATGGAATGACACACGCAGCCTTCGTCAGAAGGTCAACACGCGTGCGGAGAAAGAGTGGGATAAAGAAGATGTCGCTTTCGACGCGCGCGATAAGTGCCAGCAAAGTGCCAACGTCAATGCCTACTGGGAGCCAAACACCCTGCGCTGCCTGGATCGCCGCACTGGCCGCACGGTTGCACCCTGATGCCTGCACTGTATGACATTAAGCTTCGCCCGCTGGAGCGTGAAGACCTCCGTTTCGTCCACCAGCTCGACAACAATGCCAGCGTAATGCGCTACTGGTTCGAAGAGCCTTACGAGGCCTTCGTCGAGCTGTCGGATCTGTACGATAAACACATTCACGATCAGAGCGAACGCCGTTTTGTGGTGGAGTGTGAAGGTGAAAAAGCCGGTCTGGTCGAGCTGGTGGAGATCAACCATGTTCACCGCCGGGCGGAGTTCCAGATCATCATTTCGCCTGAGCACCAGGGGAAGGGGCTTGCCTCACGGGCGGCAAAGCTGGCGATGGATTACGGGTTCAACGTTCTGAATCTCTACAAGCTTTATCTCATCGTGGATAAAGAGAACGAGAAAGCGATCCATATCTACCGCAAGCTGGGCTTTATGGTGGAAGGTGAGCTGATTCACGAGTTCTTTATCAACGGTGAATACCGCAACACCATCCGCATGTGCATCTTCCAGCACCAGCACCTGGCCGGACACAAGCCGTCAGGCGCCAGCCTGCTGAAACCTACCGCGCAGTAACCTGCGCGGCTTTACTCTCAGTAGTAGTCGATGCTGTTCTGAATGGTGTACTTGCGCTCAACGGCGGGCTTAACGCTGTCATCGCTAATCGTCAGATCGCAGCTCACCGGGTTATTATGCCTGTCGTAGTCGCAGCTCTGCTTCACATTGCCGAGCGGCTTGTCATTCAACAAACTCACGGCCGAGAAATCCATTCTTTTGCGCAGATCCTTCGACGGTGTCGACTGTACGGATAAGTGCTGGTCGCCAGAAACGGTGGTTTTGCCCAGCGGATAGCCATCCGCATCGTAGCGGTACTTCACCTCCATCTCCTTGCCGTGCGCCGCCACAACGAATCCATTATCGTCGGTCTCCCACGTCACCCCGGCCGAGGGTAATTCCGCCAGCTGGCATTTCCCCTGCAGTTTCACCTTCTGCTGCTGGGTTTCGGCATCCAGGTAGTAATTCGCATCCAGCACCAGCGCCACGCCAGTGTTGTTCTCAAGATCGTGCAGTTCCAGCGTATCAAAGCACCCTTCTGTCGACAGGGTTCCGGTCACGCGCTTTGACACTTCCCCCTTGTCGTTAAACAGGGTCTGGGTAAAGTCTTTCACCGGACCGCGCAGCGGGTCGAAATCGAATTCATTAGAAAAGCTCGCCATCTCAGGCGTATACGACAGCGGCGCGGAGTTGTTGTCGCACCCCACGAGAGTTGCTGCCAGTAGCGTTATCGCTGCGTATTTCTTCACATCATTTACCAATAGAATGAAAGGATTGTTGCTCTCATAGTATCAAATAGAATAGTAGCGATGGAGAGCATTTTGGAAATTCATGCCTTTACGTTCACTGCGGCTTAAAATTATTTTTTATCCCACCTGATATGCACTTACTGATGTTGAACAGCCCCAAATACTGGTAAAATGCATAAAATTGGTCCAGCTATTCAGTCTTTAAGGTACATTCAAAGGATGATAACTTTTATAATCAATCTTAAACACTCGCGCGAACGTCGTGCCAAAATGGAGTCTCAACTGTTAAAGTTGAATATTGCACACGAGTTTGTTGAAGCAGTTGATGGTCGGAAAATGACGGAAGCTGAACGTAAAAATGTTACACGTGAGGTAAATTATGCTTTCCTCCCGGGTGAAGTAGGTTGCGCGCTAAGCCATCAAAAAATATACAAAAAAATAATAAACGAAAATATAGAGGCAGCGCTGATTCTCGAAGATGATGTTGTACTTAGTAGCGATCTTCGTGAAATATTAAATAATTTTACGCTTAGCAAGACTAAGCCCGAGATTATACTCCTTAGCCGAGTCAATAAATATTACAAAAAATCAATTAAAAACATATGCGGCTCATATTATCTACACAAGACGCACCAGGCCACAACAGCGCATGCCTATATTATTAATCAAAAAGCTGCCGGCAGGCTCCTTACGAACCTTTATCCTGTGTGGATGGTTTCTGATAAATGGAGCTTATTCGAAGATCTCTCTTTGGCTAAAATTTACTCTTTAGTGCCTTATCCAGTTCGTCTTTCTGAAGATGCTAATGCGTCCACCATTAATGAATCTAAAGGAGATGCCGTGCTAGATGCCAAAAAGAAACAAATTTGGGATACATTGATGAAGGAAAGACCGTTAGCTGCAAAACTTCGTCACCGTTATCGACGTGCCATTACTCCGTTATTCAATACAATTATCAACCAGGGTAAAGGATAAGCTTACTTTTGTGTTTTGATTACTACCAGGGCATCAAGTCACTTCCAGGACTATTCAGAAAGATGCGCACAAAAACAAAAGGTTACCTTTATCCTGCTATGCTTAACGTTTACACAGAGAAAAGGAGCTACAAATGAAACGGTTACCCTGGATTACCGCCCTGTTGTTAATGAGTGCTTCAACGGCCGCGCTGGCGGCACCGGATTCCTGCGAGCGCGTGAAAAGCGATATTCAGCAGAAGATCGTTAACAACGGCGTGCCTGAGTCTGGCTTTACGCTGAACATCGTGCCAAACGATCAGGCAGATCAGCCGGATGCGCAGGTGGTTGGGCACTGTGCTAACGATACCTTTAAAATTTTATACACCCGCACAGGAAGTGGCGCTGCCTCTGGCAGCCAGGACAATGCGCCGAGCGAACCTCAGTAACTTCCCGCTCAATGCCCATTGATTTGATAAGGATTAACATTTAGTACCTCAAAATAAGTAACACTCACCCCATCATTAGCCCGGTTGTAATCACGGGTAAAAATAATACGTAATCTCAATGTTGGGGTGAGCCATGTCTGAGGTCGATCATCACGGCGGTATTAGCCGCCGAACGCTTGTTAAATCTACAGCGATGGGTTCGCTAGCGCTTGCCGCGGGTGGACTCTCATTACCGTTTGGTTTGAAAACTGCCGCCGCTGCGGTGCAAAACACCGTCCAGCCAGCGGAAGATAAAGTGGTGTGGGGAGCCTGTTCGGTCAACTGCGGCAGCCGCTGCGCGCTGCGCCTGCACGTCCGCGACGATGAGGTCTACTGGGTCGAAACGGACAACACCGGCGAGGATATTTACGGTAACCATCAGGTTCGGGCCTGCCTGCGCGGACGCTCTATTCGCCGTCGTATCAACCATCCAGACCGTCTTAACTACCCAATGAAACGCGTGGGCAAACGCGGCGAAGGCAAGTTTGAACGCATTTCGTGGGATGAAGCGCTGAACACCATTACCGCCAGCCTGAAAGAGGTGGTCTCCAGATACGGTAACGAAGCGGTTTACATTAATTACTCTTCCGGCATAGTCGGCGGCAATATCACCCGCTCCTCCCCTTACGCTTCGCTGGTGGCGCGCCTGATGAACTGCTACGGCGGCTTCCTGAGCCACTACGGTACCTACAGCACGGCGCAAATTGCCTGCGCCATGCCCTACACCTACGGCAGCAACGACGGCAACAGCACATCGGATATTGAAAACACCAAACTGGTGGTGATGTTCGGCAATAATCCGGCGGAAACGCGCATGAGCGGCGGCGGGATTACCTATTATCTGGAGCAGGCGCGCGAGCGGTCCAACGCGCGAATGATTGTCATCGATCCGCGCTATACCGACACCGCCGCCGGACGTGAAGACGAGTGGATCCCGATTCGTCCGGGTACCGATGCCGCCCTGGTGGCGGGCATCGCGTGGGTACTCATCGACGAAAACCTGGTGGACCAGCCGTTTCTGGATAAATACTGCGTAGGCTATGACGAAAAAACGCTGCCGGAAGGCGCGCCCGCTAACGGTCACTACAAAGCGTACATTCTCGGCCAGGGCGATGACAACACGGCGAAAACCCCTGAGTGGGCCTCCCGCATCACCGGTATTCCAGCGGATCGCATCGTTAAGCTTGCCCGCGAAATCGGCTCCGCGAAGCCGGCCTATATCTGTCAGGGCTGGGGACCACAGCGCCAGGCGAACGGCGAGCTGACGTCCCGCGCTATCGCGATGCTGCCAATCCTCACCGGAAACGTAGGGATTAACGGCGGGAACAGCGGCGCGCGTGAGTCGACCTACACCATCACCATCGAACGTATGCCGCTGCCGGAAAACCCGGTCAAAACGCAAATCTCCTGCTTCAGCTGGACGGACGCCATCGCCCGCGGGCCGGAGATGACCGCCCTGCGCGACGGCGTGCGAGGGAAAGATAAGCTCGACGTGCCGATTAAGTTCATCTGGAACTATGCCGGTAACACCATCATTAACCAGCACTCCGATATCAATAAAACTCACGAGATCCTGCAGGACGAAAATAAATGCGAAATGATTGTCGTCATCGACAACTTCATGACCTCGTCAGCGAAGTACGCCGATATCGTGTTGCCGGACCTGATGACCGTCGAGCAGGAAGACATCATTCCTAACGATTACGCCGGGAACATGGGCTACCTGATTTTCCTCCAGCCCGTGACCGCGCCGAAGTTTGAGCGCAAGCCCATCTACTGGATCATGAGCGAGGTGGCGAAACGCCTCGGGCCGGACATCCATCAGAAATTCACCGAAGGACGCACGCAGGAAGAGTGGCTGCAGTTCCTGTACGCCAAAATGCTCGCAAAAGATCCTCAGCTTCCGTCCTATGACGAACTGAAAAAAATGGGCATTTATAAGCGCAAAGATCCGAACGGACACTTTGTGGCCTATAAAAAATTCCGCGAGAACCCGGAAGCCAATCCGCTGAAAACGCCATCGGGAAAAATTGAAATATACTCCAGCAAGCTGGCGGAGATTGCGGCCACCTGGGAGCTTGCAAAAGATGAGACCATCAGCCCCCTTCCCGTCTACGCATCGACCTTTGACGGCTGGGATGCGCCCGAGCGCGCACAGTTCCCGCTGCAGCTGTTCGGCTTCCACTTCAAAGCCCGTACCCACTCGAGCTACGGCAACGTCGACGTGCTGAAAGCGGCCTGCCGTCAGGAGGTCTGGCTTAATCCTGTCGATGCCGAAAAACGCGGCATCAAGAACGGCGATACGGTGCGCGTCTTTAATAGCCGCGGCGAGGTGCGAATTGAAGCAAAAGTGACGCCGCGCATCATGCCCGGCGTGAGCGCCATGGGCCAGGGTGCCTGGCACGATGCCAATATGAACGGCGATCGTATCGACCACGGCTCATGCATCAACACGCTGACGACCCATCGTCCTTCTCCGCTGGCAAAAGGCAACCCGCAGCACACCAATCTGGTGCAGATCGAGAAGGTGTAAAAGGTAAAACGCGAGACCCTGGTTTATTCTATGGTCACTATTATCGGTTAACACAGTCGCGCGGGCGTCGTCCGCGCAAGCAAGGAAAGTTTAATGAAAGACGTCTCACATCGTGAATCGTTCGCGTTCAGCGCCCGGGTACTGGGCGCGCTGTTTTACTTCGCTCCCGACAGCGAGCAGGCCGCGCCGCTGGTGAAAGCGCTCACCGCTGGCGAATGGGTTCAGGACTGGCCCCTGCCTTCGGAAACGCTGCAGCCCGTGGCCGATACGTTTGCCTCCTCTTGCGATGAGCCGCTTAAGGACGCGTGGCAACGGCTGTTTATTGGCCCTTACGCCCTGCCCGCTCCGCCGTGGGGCTCCGTCTGGCTTGACCGCGAATCCGTGCTGTTTGGCGATTCGACACTCGCGCTGCGCCAGTGGATGCGGGAGAACAATATCGCTTTTGAGATGAAGCAAAATGAGCCGGAAGATCACTTTGGTACACTGCTAATGCTCGCAGCGTGGCTGGCCGAAAATGGCCGCGAAGCGGAGTGCGATAGGCTTCTGGCGTGGCACCTGCTGCCGTGGAGCACTCGCTTCCTGTCGGTGTTTGTCGACAACGCCGGACATCCGTTTTATACCGCACTGGGTCAGCTCGCGCAGCTGACGCTCGCGGACTGGCGCTCTGCGTTGCTTGTTCCGGTTGCGGAAAAGACGCTGTATCGCTAAGGGATGTGGCTTGCTCGCGGGTGGCGGGCAAGCCTTTAACTTATGCCTCGCCACCTGATTCACTCGCACTCTCTTTGCTTTGAATGAACCGAAGTGCCAGATAGAGGTCTGGCGCCAGAATCATGTCATCATCATTCATCGCTGGCCGACTGTCTTTAAACCAGCGTGTTAATTCCGTTTTCCTGCCCGCAAGGATTAACGTGATCTTGCGACCTTTCAGGTCACGCTTTAACTCATTAATGGTTGCCAGAACGCTGATGTCTGAATAGGTAAAGCAAGCAACGGCATCAATGACCACCCATTTAGGTTGTAATGCTGCGCCATCAACCAGATTCAATACCCGACGTTTAAAATAAGCCACGTTAAAATAGGTCAACGGTGAGTTAAATCGATACATCAGCACGCCCGGGACCATTTTAATATCGGTTGTATTGCCTAAGGAGTGAATCATTCCATCTTCGTCAGTGCCCAGCAAGTGCTCAGAGGGACGAAACACGGTACGAAGGAACTGCAACAGGCCAAGCAGCACCGCAAGGCCGATCCCCTGGATAACGCCGATAATTAATACACAGCCAAACGTAAAGAAGGCCAGGCGAAATGCCTGTTTATTTCTGCGCCTCAGGTTCCATAATCCACGTAAATCAATCAATGACCAGGATGCATACATTAGAACAATGCCTAATGCAGATACCGGAATAAATTGTAATGGCTGAGTGAAAAATATCACCACGACGCCGATGAGTAAGGCAGCAATTATGGAAACCAGCTGACTTTTCCCACCTACGGAATCATTAACCGCGGTTCGGGAATCGGCGCCACTGATAGCAAACCCCTGAGATAACCCAGACATAATGTTCGCAATCCCCAGCGCTCTGAACTCAGCATCAGCATTGATTTCATAGCCATTTTTCGCGGCGAAACTGCGGGCGGTCAGCATCAGACTGACAAAACTGACCAGAGCCAGGTTCAGCGCCGGGATCACTAAATCGCGCATCGGGCCGGGCTGGAACGCCCCCCAGTTCACGACGGGTAAACCAGACTGGAAGCCTTCTCCCCCAATCGTGGCAATACCGAAACTTTGTGCTGATATCCCCCACGCCACCAATGTTGTTATCACAATCGCAATCAAGGGTGCCGGCCAGTGGCTGCGATAGGTTTTGATAACCATTAAAATAATTAACGTTAAAAGTGATATCCCTACGGTTAATAAATGGCTATCGGAAATTCGGCCTGGCAAGGCCATTATTTTCTCAATAACCTCCGCCTCATCAAGCTTGATCCCCAAAACTTTGCCTAATTGACCGACAATAATCGTCACGGCTACGCCATTAAGCAGCCCCGTAAGAATGGGATGAGAAAGGAGATCGGCAAGTGCACCCAGGCGAAATTTACTGGCAAGCAGGCACCACCCGCCCATCATCAATGTCATGATGATGGTCAGCTGCCAGTGCAGTTCAGGATTTCCCGCAGAAAGAGGAAACACGACGGCCGCAATTACCGCGCAGGTCGTGGCATCAGGACCAACAATAAGCTGACGTGAAGAACCAAACAGCGCATAAGCGATCATGGGTAAAACGCAGGAATACAGGCCTACGATTGCCCCCACGCCCGCCAACTCTGCATAAGCAATAGCAACGGGTAGCGCGACTGCCGCAACGGATAACCCGGCTTTAACATCATCTTTTAGCCAGCTTTTATCGTAGGCTAGCAAATTTTGTAACCCTGGCATGTAGTTTAATAAAAGTTTTCCGAACACATTATTCTCCGGATAAGGATATTACCCACGTAATGTTGGCACACTTCTCTGTGAGGTTCTGGTTTTCAAATGCTCCGGCCTGAGGCAACTGGCGTTATGACGGATTATTGGTAGTTGAAAAGAGGTCAGGAATTACGGAAGAATATTCCAACATGACTGAAGTTTAAATGGATTGCGGGGTTAGAAATGGGAATGTCTGAAACAGTAAAGAAAATCGCTATGTTAGCCATACTGGTAAACCTGGCCGCGGGATGCGCGCCGTTACATCCTTCCGGCTGCCATAAGACCACGGCGACGGGTAGTTGCAGTTCAGGACGCTGGGACGATCAGGATGAATGGGGATCGCAAGCGCGGGCAATCAGGGCGGCAATAAACGCCAAACTTGAAGAGCCGCAAAAGTGGAAAGGGAAAAAATGCCGATTGCACATTGAATTTGCTCAGGATGGCACGCCTTTAAATATTTCAACCAGCAACGGCAATAAAGCCTATTGCGAAGCGATAACATCAGCCGCGCATAAAGCTACATTCCCAGCGTTCACCAATCCGGAAGTTTATAGAGATTTTCAAAAATCCGGCTTCGACATGCGCGGTTAGCACCATAATAAAAGCGAGTGCAAACTTCGGCTCCTCGCTCACAGTGGATCTTCAGCCCAGTTAACTTGTCCGTTTCGTGCCAGGAGCAGACATTCAGATTTTTATTATACGGCAACCGAACAATCACAAACGCATAATCCACCAATAAACAAATTTATGCATCTCAGGATACCGATTCACGGTTAATGGCCAATGGTGCCGCCAGTATTAGTGTGGTCATCCAGCCAGGTACCCAGTTCACTTCCGCGTGTACCCGTGATTGAGTATTGCGTCAGGTCGACACTGAACAACAGCACGCCATTAATCACGCGCGGAAGCTCTACCAGTTGACCTCTGTAACGAACCTCGCGCGGCTTAACGACAATGACCCGACTACCGAGACGCTGGCCGTTCGCTGCAAACACTGAGTAAGTGCCTTTAAATTTGGTGAAGTCCTTGCTCTTTTTCTCCGCTGCGGCATTCTGGGCCGGAGTTTTATTGATATCGCAGATGGATCCGGCGTTCATCTGGGTGCAGCCTGAGCGCTCCAGTTGCTCGCGGTACTTGGCATTAATAGCGTGGACTGGTGCAGCTGCGATAACTGCCAGAACCAGCGTCGATAAAATCATTTTTTTCATAGTCAGGCCTTGCGGTTAGCTTCTTTTTCAATAGCAATAATTTGGTTGTGCTGCTCAGTCTGGCGCTGCTCGAAATACGCCTTAACTTCCGGTGATTGAGCATCAACAAGGGATTGCATTTTGCGATTGTAATTGTCAGTGCAAACGCGGCGCTCAGCGTAATACGCATGTGAAACGGCCTCACGTTCTGCACCTTCTACAAGTTTTTCACCAACAAGCTGGGGGTAATACTTCTCGCGCACCTTTTCATGGCAGCGCAGGTAGGCACTGTTATAGAGGGTGCGGATTTCACGAAACTGATTCAGCTGCGAGATCAGCGTATCTTTCTGCGGTGCGGTGCAGCCAGTCAGGGCAAAAGCCACTAACAGCGCGGCGGGTGTGATCACTTTAATCATGTAGTCTTTCCACTTTATACAGCGTCCCAATGACTCTGATCGTATTCATGAGCCATTGACAGCCATTCCCAAAAAGTCAGGACAGGGTTCACCAGGAACTCACTTAACCATTGATATCTCAATCCCAATCCTCTTCGTAAAGGTCGGAAATTCCATTCTCAATCAGTACCTCAAGAGTTGGTTGCAATTCCGGGTTTACCGGGGTTCCCTGATAAAACATGAAATAACAAAGTACAATGCCCAGCGCACAACCCGTAGCGGCGGTATATGGCATCTCGTCAGGATAATCGGTCGAAAATACTTGACCTGCGCCCATGCCGCCAATCGCCATGAACAGGGTTATTGCGGCACGGATCGCCCAGGTTTTAACTCTTTTCATTTGCCATTTTTCTCGTCGGCGTAACGACGTGCGCTGTCGTAAAGTCCAGGACGCATAGTGCGAACCCTTTAAAAAATGCCCTCCCCAGCCTCAGTTCCAGGGAGGGTGCGCAACGCGCTATCAACTCAATCAACACTCTTTTTTCGCCGTCATCGGTGGCGAACTTTTGACCTCCCGGACAGAATCGGTCGAATCTTTTACGCGCTCTCGACGACTGTAGGCATGGAAGCCAACGCGAGGCGTGCGGTGCGTGGCTCTTTGAATAACCAGCGCCAGATCAAGAGCGAAACTGGCGTAATGATCAGCGGCTGGAAATAGACCTGCGGCGAGTAATCCAGGAGCATTTCCGCAATTACACCAACACTCCGCTGGTACTGTTCAGCCATGCAAATAAAGCTGATATACAGACCAATAGCTGCCAGCCCCAGCGCGATGCAGCACGCTTTCCAGTAACTCATTTCCGGCCATTCACCTACGGCATATTTCCAGTTGAACCAGAAACCAACGCCAGCCAGCAGCAGTAGGGCGACCAGGTAACCGCCGCTATATGCCCCTACCATAGCCAACAAGGGAATGATGGATAAACAAAGCCAGACGGCCAGAATTATCGATTTATAGGTTTTCATTGTTCGGCCTTATTATTTCAGCACTTCGGCGTTGATCGCGCGTTGTTCTTTATGGAGTTCATCACGGCGCTTTTCATAAAAAGCGTGGACTTCCGGGGATTGTGCTTCCCATAAATCGGCGGACTTGCGCTCGTAATTGGTTGCGCAAATAGCATGTTCAGCGCGTGCGGCGGCCTCAACCTCCCGGCGCTCAGCACCTTCAAGAGGGGTGAGGCCGTAGAGACGGCTGTGGTACTTCTCTGTGACCAGGTAGTCACAGCGCTGGAATGCTTTGCTATAGAGCGAGCGGGTGTTGCGAAACTGGGACAGCTCATCGCCCAGCGTGTCATGTTTTTTAACAGCGCAGCCTACCGGGGTTGCGACCACCAGTGCGGCAATTACATAACGTTTCATATCCGTCCTTAAAATGGACAGCTTTCGCTGCCCATTGTTTTACTTTTTACCGCCAGCGTAACGCCGGGCATTGTCGTAGAGGTTTACGCACATAATTACCATCCGATAGCCACGCCAGCGCCTGCGCCTACGTTGCCCTGAGTATCCCAGGACAGGCCGGATTTAACGGTTACGGATTTGGTTACGCGGGTACTAACACCAGCGGCAACAGCGTTTTCACCGTTGAAGGTACCGACGGCCATACCGAAGTTGCCAGACTGATCAGCCTGAACCTGCGGGATCTGGGTAAGTGCAACGGCACCAGCTACACCCGCGCGGAACTCTTTACGGTCTTTGTTCTGCTGGGCTTCCAGTTTGTTGAAGTTAGATTTGTTGTTTGCTTCCAGGTCGGTGATACGCACCTCGTGGTTCGCCAACTGCTTGCTGTTGGCCGCAACCTTCTGATTGGTTTTGTCCTGCTCTATCTTCTGCTGGTGAATACGAGCGTCGGTATCGGCAAAGCGCTGATCAACCACTGCGGAGCGCTGCTGGAATACGCTGGTGTCAACCTTCTGCTTAACTTCGGTTTGCAGTGCGGTGAAGTCCTGCGCCTGTTTGGTCAGAGTTTTGTTGTTCTGAACAGCCAGTTTTCCAATAGTCAGTTCGCCCTGAGCCAGGGTCTGCGCGTGATCCTCATGCAGCTTGATAGCGGCGGCGTTTTTCTGGACTCGAGAGTTGTTGGTAGCAATGCCTTTGCTGTTATCGGCAACACCTTGTTCGTTAGCGTTGGCTTTCAGCACAGCGGCAGCGATATTCGCTTCATTCTGGTCGATAGCGTCTTTGTTGGTTTTAACAGCGTCGCCGTTGGTTTTAATGCCGTCTTTGAGCTGGTTAACTACGGTCGGATCAACGTCTTTACCCGCTGCGCCAGTGTCGCCCTTGTCGCCTTTCAGACCCTGGGCGCCATCTTTACCGTCGGCACCGTTCAGGCCGTCTTTACCGTCTTTACCATCCACGCCGTTGGTACCGTTGGTGCCAGCTGCGCCAGTATCTCCCTTATCACCTTTCAAACCCTGCGCACCAGTTGCCCCAGTGTCGCCTTTGTCTCCTTTCTGACCATCCTGACCAGCTGCGCCTGTTGCGCCCTGCTGACCCTGGATGCCCTGGTCGCCGCGATCACCTTTATCGCCTTTATCACCTTTCTGGCCTTGCGCACCGTCTTTGCCGTCCTGCGGCTTAGGTGCGTTTTCCAGTGTCGCAATACGGGTCTCGTGGTTGTCGATCTGGTCTTGCAGATGAGCGTCGTTCTTAGCGGAATCCTTCACTGCGGTGTTCAATGCAGCGGTAGAGGCTTTCTGAGCAAGCGCGGCATCCTGAGCGTCATCAGTTGCTTTCTGAGCGGCTTTCTGTTTGTTGAAACGGATGTCCTGATCGTCATCGCGAGTTACCTGCGCAGCTTTCGCTGCTGCGGCATCAGACTCAACGTTATCAATGCGAGTACCCAGCTTGTTTTCAGAGTTAATGCGGTTCACCGCTTCTTTGTTGAACTGCGTCCTCAGCGTCGCCAGATCGGTTTTTTCTGCTTTCTCATCCAGTGCGGTCTGAACTGCCGGGTCGATAGAAGGGGCAGCAGGAGCAGCAGCACCGTTCGCAGGGGCGGAAACTGGCGCAGGCTGTACAACAACAGCAGCACTCTGGAGGTGAGCTGAGCCTTGTGCAGCGTCATTCTGAGACGCAGCTGCCTGGCGTGCTTCGTAGTGGCCTTCCTGTTCCAGTTTGATAGCCATCAGGTGGGAAACATGATCCTGGGCTTTCTGTGCAACGTCCTTATCAGCAAACAGCGGGTTATGAGCCAGTTTTTCCTGGTGGATCAGGGTGTCCGGGTTGTGAACATCGGTCATGTTGTAGCGTACAGCGTGCGCCAGACCTTCGTTAGGGAGCGGATCTGGGGTGAACTGCTCACGAACTTCCGGTGCAGCCTGTTTGGTCGGGGTCTGCTCGGCATAAGAAGGTGTAGCGTGGTTCGGAGTAGGCTGAACCAGCAGCTGCTTTGCGTACTCTGGGGTTTCCTGTGCAATCGGTTGCGGCTCACGTATTGGCGTAGCTTGTTCGCGTGGGAACAGCTGGCGAGCGTATTCTGGCGTTTCACCCTGGATAGAAGGGATGGCACGATTCGGCTGCGGGTTGAGCGCTGGTGCTGCTCGCTTAACCGGAGTCTGCTGCTGGATAGTCGGGATCAGGTATGGCTGTGCAGTAGGTGCGGCCTGTTTGGTCGGGGTCTGCTGCTGAATGGTTGGGATCAGTGCAGGCTGAGCCTTCGGCGCCGCAGGCTTAACTGGGGTCTGCTGTTGGATAGCAGGAATCAGGTAAGGTTTTGCGGTAGGCGCAGCCTGTTTAACCGGAGTCTTTTGCTCAATGGTAGGGATCAAGTGCGGCTCAACAGTAGGAACCTTGCCAGATGCAACAGGAACTTCCTGTGCGGTAGGTAGTGGCTGAGCCACCGGAGTTTTCTGCTCAACGATAGGGAAGCGTTGTTGAGCATATTCAGGCGTTTGGCCTTCTTTCTCCGGGGTAGCGCGGTTTGGCTGTGGATTAAGCGCTGGCGCGGTCTGCTTAACTGGAGTCTGCTGCTGGGATACAGGCGCTTTAACAGGAGTAGACTGTGGTTTAGCAATCGGATCCGCGTAAGGTGCTTCCAGCTGCGGTGCTGCCAGTGGGTATGGTGCTTCTTTTTGCGGGAGGTGGTCTTTCTGCTCAGCCCATGCGTCATAGATGTGAGTCATCAGAGCCTGAGCTTTCTGACCTATTTCTTTATCAGCAAACAGCGGGTTGTGCGCCAGCTTGTGAGCGTCGATCAGAGTGTCCGGGTTGTGGACGTCGGTCATGTTGAAACGCACGGCGTGCTGGTAGCCTTCACCGATGGTACGCGTCTGTTCCTGAGTAGCTGCGCCAGCCTGGGATGTGATGGCGGTCAATACTACTGTTGCAAGTAACGTTTTTTTCACTTTAATCCTGCTATCATTCTGTTGATTGGTGTTTGCGATAACCCGTCTAGTTTGGCGACGAGGGGGTTATTGCTTTGCTATATCTGCGGCGAGGGAAACCTCGCCGTACTTCACTTTGAGTAACTCGATCGCCTCTCCGACAATTTCCTGTCGTGATTTCCGGTGCTGGAACGACAACACCCTGACTGCTTCATACAGCGACTCGTCGAGCCTGGTACTGAACATAACCCGCTTTGACGCTGGCTTGTCCTTATTCCCCTTTCCTTTTTGGGTTGATTGATTATGTTCGGTATTCATAGAGTCTCATGGTGCTGCTGTTGAACCGGATTAGCGTCTCGGGATTGGAAATTGAGGCTTTAGTGGAAACATGTCAACACCAAATAAGTGTTTAATAATTGTTGCACTAGTCATGAATAGAATTCATTTTAAATTCTTAAGTATTTTCATTTGAAAGTCACACGACAGTCACGGTATCACTAGTAATACTTGTGACTATTATTAATTCAAATTGATTGAAAAGTATTTAATTAGTCTTTGATATGTCATAAAGTCAGTGTAATACCGCACGCTGCAACACTTCGCAACACCTGCTTACCAACACAAACCCTTCACCTCCCCCCATCCCTTGGTCCCTTGCATCATAACTTTAGCCAGCACCTATGCGTCCCCCATTAAGTGCCGGACTTTGTTTTAATCTGGTTAATTTTTTAAAATTGATGTAAAAACGCTCAATGACAGACTTTATTTGAAGCGCAAAAAAAACACTAAAAAGTTTGATTTTTGTCAATTTCAAGCAAGGGTATAATATGACAATGGTTACTAATGCGATGAGAATGGCGACAAGGTAAAACAAAAAAATCACCAATTAGGGTGATTATTTCCTGCCATTAGTCTGATTGAATTTTCTGAATGAGAAGAATTATTAGTCAATCAATAGTGTGATAGAAAGAAACATTTTCCCGGGGTCATTCACGACAAAATTTCACAACTTCATACATGTCTGAAAGAGTTGATAGTGACAAGAATAAAACAGATTGGTTTGTTCGGCATAAACTGTGAATGTCTGTTTCTCGCTCCTAAGGGCATTTTTCATTGGTGTCAACGCCGACCATCCACCCGTGCTCAAGATTCCATTTCACCTCATCATAGAGTCCGTCGTATTCAGTAAGACTCTTGCGTTTGTAAGGTTGTGTCGCGTATCGGTGATAAACCCCTTCCCGTCTCTTCGGGACGCTGTGAGGCAGAATGCGCTTGCGCTGGGCATATTCCAGGTAATCCAATTCGTAAAAGATGCTCGCCAGATCCAGCGAATCTCATGGCGACAGAATGAATTGAATATCACCTGGAGCCTGTTCTCGCTCGGCCTCCCACCTCATGTAAAGAGTGAACATTCCGTTTCTTCCTTATCCCATGTTATTTATAAAGATTCTTTCGTTGAAGTGGCGAAAAATCAAACGGTTTGAACAGAAGAGCTCTAAATACATCCGTGAAGGATCAACTGGCCCTCTTCAGCGCAGTGAATTTTGATAATCCATGATAATTCCTTGCATCAAACACTGCCGCCCCATCATCTTCCCGGGGCGGCTCGAATTCGTCGCTATTGCGCGCTCATCTCCATAAGTAACCAACCATCAAAAACTGTACGTCACCTTCAAACTCCCCGTGGGCGACGTTTTGCGTTGCACAATTGGGCTATCGGCCGCATCCCCCGTCAGCTGCGTTGCGCCCGCTGAGGCAAGCACGCTCCAGCGTGAGGTGAGCCTGTGGGTCCAGTCCAGATTCATCGACCAGGCATAAATACCGGCTCCGGCGTCATGTCGGGCAAATCCCGATGCACTCGACTGGGCGGCACTGACACCATAGTACGTCTGCATATACTTGCCGGATCCCCAACTGCCGGTCAGCGCCAGCGTCACCTCATTTTTTGGTGAGGTATAGAGCGGGCTGATAATACCGAAATGCACCGCCTCACCGTTGTCTCTCTCAGAAACCGGAACCTCAGCCTGGAGCTGCAGACGAAGCCAGTCAGTCACCTTGTACCCCAGCCCAGGCACAACGATGGCCGAGCCCTTGATATCGCCCATACCCCGCAGGTAGTCGCTGCCGGAGCTTATCGAATCGCTGCTCACGTCTTTATCTTTACGGCCTGCTCGATAGCTCACTGCGGCGCTGTAATCCAGATTGCCGATGTTGTTGCCGTAACCGACGCCCCGCGTGGTGCTGATAAAGAAGCCGTTTGTCATGGCGTAATCCACCACCTGCGCCGCACTGACGCGGCTTTTATCCGAACCCGAGTAGCGTGGCGCGACGTCCACGCCTCCGCCCAGTGTTAATACGTTACCCTGGCTCTGCTCTGCCGCCAGTACAGGCGTGGTCAGTAACGCCAGAACGACGCCCGGCACGATGTTTTTCAGGCTGCGGCCCGAGAGCAAGTGTGGGAACGTATGACGCAGTTCGATGTTTCTCATTAAAGAAGTCCTTCTGGATTCAAATGGTGACGATGCAAGCGGTTAAACGCCAGAACGCCCATTTTGAATACTGACCCTAAGGTTCTTATGAGCCGAAAATGAAGAAACGCTGAAGCGCGCGCAGGCCCTGTAAACCGGGCAGATTTCCTGATACCGTTTTTTTCTTAAGATGTTCTTCATTCACGGTCGATACAGTTACCAGTGTGAAAATTCTATTAATCGAAGACGACCTGGATCTGGGCAATGGCGTACGTATCGCCCTTGCCGATCAAGGATTTGACGTTATATGGGTTCGCCGTAAAGAGGATGCGCTGCATCAGCTTGACGTCTGCGTGCCAGAACTTATTTTGCTCGACCTGGGGCTTCCCGACGGCGACGGCATGAGCCTCATGACGCGCTTACGCCAGCAGCTCAAGGGGATCCCCGTCATCATCCTGACGGCGCGAGGTACGCTGCAGGATCGCCTGTGCGGGCTGGATGCGGGTGCAGACGACTATCTCGTTAAACCTTTCGTTCTCGCCGAACTGCTGGCGCGGGTAAGAGCCCTTGCGCGGCGCAGTTACGGTTTTGAGAATGAGGCGATAGAGATCCGAGGCTTATTCCTTCATATGCCGACGCGTCGCGTGACGGTAAACGCGCGTCACGTCGAGCTGACGGCCAGTGAATACGCGCTGCTTGAAACGTTGATGCTGCGCGCGGACCGCGTGATAACGCGACGCTTTCTGGAAGAACGGATATTCGGCAACAAAGAGAACCTCAGCAATGCGCTCGACGTGCATATGGGGAATTTGCGGCGAAAGATCGGCGACGGCTATGTGCGAACGGTGCGTGGGGTCGGGTATGTTATTGATACCGTTGCTGTTCAGAAGGTGGCGACTTAATGCGAAACGTCTGGTATCACCTGAAGCGCCCGACGCTGGTACGCCGAATTATCATCGCCCAGCTGCTGCTGCTTACCCTGCTATGGTGTCTATTTTTAACCTTCATTCTGTGGGAGGACTTGCGCAGTCCTCCCATCCTCACGGGCAGTAATACCTATGAAACGCTTTTTACCCTGGTTGAGCGGATGGATGAACACCCGCAGGATCGTACCGCCGTGCTGGCAGCCTTCAGCAAAGCGTTACGCGAGGGCTATGGCGGCGGCGAAGACCCCGCCCTGTCAATCAACGTCATTGTGCGCAGAAATAACGCGGTTATTTTTTCATCGCCTGGTGCACCAACGGGGGTAACCAACACCCGGTTTGGGGAAATGCAGCGTGTTCAGAGCGACGGTCGTACCTGGACCAGCCGGACCCTTAAATCCGCGCATTCCGATGTGGAGGTCTCCCTTTTCACCCCGGCCGGTGGCTGGAACTTCTTTATCTACCTGAACTCGCGCGGCTATTACATCATGCCGCTGCTGGTCTGTTTCCCTTTTCTTCTGTTCCCCGCGTGGCTGTCAATCCGCATTGCCATGCGCCCCTGGAACAAGGTGGTCAATGAAATTGCATTGCGCACGCCAGACGATCTCTCCCCCTTAAAAGCTGTACCAAAACACAGGGAGCTTCGCCAGATGGTGGACGCGATTAACGACTTTCTTGCCAGAGTGCGAGAAAGCGCGGAAAGGGAGCGGGTTTTTATTGCCGATGCGGCTCACGAACTGCGAACGCCGCTGGCGGCGATGCGAATCAACGTGGAAGCGTTGCAATCGTATGTACTCAGCGAGAGCCAACAGGAATTGCTAACAGGGATTGTTCGCAGCAACAGTCGTGCTGCGCGTCTCGTCAATCAACTGCTGCTAATGATGCACAGTGAAGCACGCCTTGATACGGACCTGGAGCCCGTACCGCTAACATCGCTCATTCAAGAGCGAATGGCCGAACTGGAACCGCTGGCGTCTGCGCGCAGGATTGAGCTGGAATTTTTCGCCGAGGATGAAATCTGGATCTCAGGCGTCAGGGAACGCCTGGTGTCGCTCATTGATAATCTCATTGAGAACGCCGTGAAGTACAGTCACGAAGGCGGGCGGATTCAGGTCGATGTCCACACAATAGATGGCTCCGCGCGGCTACGCGTTTCCGATGCAGGGCCCGGTATTCCGGTTGAATTGCGCGAGCGCGTGTTCGACCGATTTTTCCGCGATCCCAATCAACTGCAAAGCGGAAGTGGACTGGGGCTTGCCATCGTTAAAGCGGTGGCGCAGCAACACAACAGCAGCGTAAACCTGAGCACTTCGGCAGAAGATGGCCTGATGGTGACGGTTGACTTCCCGAACCGCACGTATAGCTAAACAGGAACGGGGGGTTTGATCGCAAATGCCGCAGATTGCTTCAAAATAATTACCGTATTTGTTATATTGTTGTTTATTGCTTATTCACCTCTGCGGTGCCAAAAAGAACAAGATTCACCGCAACCCAGGATACAAAAATGTTAGATTACCGCTTCCCGACAGCTTTGCAGATGGTTCTCAGCGTAGCAATGGCGGAGCAATTGGGTGAACGTTCGACGAGTGCGATTCTGGCCTACGGTCTGGAAGCAAACCCGAGCTTCATCCGCAAACTGATGGTTCCTCTCACGCGTGACGGTATTATCGTCTCCACGCTTGGCCGTAACGGCTCTATTCATCTTGGACGCCCGGCGGAAGAGATCACCCTGCGCGATATCTACCTTTCCGTCATCGAAGATAAAAAGCTGTGGGCATCGCGTCCTGACGTACCGGCCCGCTGCGTGGTCAGCGCTAACGCCTGCTGGTACTTCAAATCGATTTCCGAAGAAGCTGAGCAGGCTTCGTTACAGGTTCTGGCGCGCCACACCGTGGCAAGCGCGCTGGAAGAAGTGAAAAAAGCCGACACCAGCGGCTGCGATCCGGTGCCTGAGCTTATCGCCAAGTATAAAGAAGCTCTTTAACTTTCCTTGAGTACAAAAAAAACCGCCTTACTATCAAGGCGGTTTTTTATTATCTGCAATGTCCTACGCGGGCAGAACGTCCCTTTCCTCTTTTTTCCCGCGCGTGACGAACTTACGCAGCGTCACGTAAAACACCGGCGTCAGGAACAGACCAAACAGCGTCACCCCCAGCATCCCGGAGAAGACCGTGATCCCGGTGACACCGCGCACTTCTGCGCCCGCGCCGTGGCCGAGGATCAGCGGAATGGTTCCGGCAATAAAGGCGATGGAGGTCATCACAATCGGGCGTAAACGCAGGCGGCACGCCTCCAGCGCGGCTTCCATAATGCCTTTGCCCTGAATTTCCAGCTCGCGGGCAAACTCCACGATAAGAATCGCGTTTTTACACGCCAGCCCCATCAGCACCACCAGCCCGACCTGTACGAACACGTTGTTATCGCCGCCGGTCAGCCAGACGCCAAACAGCGCGGAAAGCATGGTCATCGGCACGATGAGGATCACCGCCAGCGGCAGCGTCCAGCTTTCATACAGCGCCGCCAGCACCAGGAACGCCAGCAGCACCGCGACCGGGAAGACGATCAGCGCCGTATTGCCCTGGGTGGCCTGCTGGAAGCTCAGGTCCGTCCATTCAATGTTCATCCCGTTCGGCAGGATCTGCTTCGACATTCCTTCCAGCTGCGTCATCGCCTGCGCAGACGAAAGCACGCGCGGGTCGGCATCGCCAATCAGATCCGCCGCCGGGTAGCCGTTGTAGCGAATCACCGGATCTGGCCCGTAGGTGGTCGTGATTTTCACCATGCTGCCAATCGGCACCATTTCACCCTGGCTATTACGGGTGCGCAGATTTGCAATATCTTCCACGCTGTCGCGGAACTGCCCGTCGGCCTGCGCCATCACGCGCCAGGTGCGCCCGAACTGGTTGAAGTCGTTCACGTACGACGAGCCCAGATAGGTTTGCAGCGTACCGAACAGATCGGTCAGCAACACGCCCTGCGCTTTCGCCTTGTCACGGTCGACCTGCACGTCCAGTTGCGGAACGTTAGCCTGGTAGGTTGAGATCGGGAAGTGCATTCCCGGCGTCTGCATAATCGCGCCGGACATGGTGTTCACCGCATTTTGCAGCGCGCCATATCCCAGACCACCGCGATCCTGAATGTACAGGGAATAGCCCGACCCCTGACCCAGCCCTAAAATCGGCGGCGGCAGAATGGAGAAGCCAAAGCCTTCCTGAATTTGTGCAATTTTCGCGTTGATCTCCGCGTTAATTTCCGCCGCAGTATGTTTACGCTGGTCGAACGGCTTCAGGCCGAAGAAGACCGTCCCGGTATTCGGCGTGTTGGTAAACTGCAGCGCGTTCAGACCCGGAAACGCGACCGCATATTCCACGCCTTCGGTATTCATTCCGATTTCGCTCATTTTGCGGATCACCGCATCGGTGCGCGCCAGCGACGAACCTTCCGGCATCTTCACGCCGCCAATTAGGTACAGCTTGTCCTGCGTCGGAATAAACCCGCCGGGAACCGCTTTAAACATCACGCCTGCGGCACAGAGCAGCAGCAGATACACCACAAATACCGAGCCGCGTCGGCCCAGCGTTTTGCCCACCAGCCCCTGATAGCCGTTCGAGCTGCGATGGAAAAAGCGGTTAAACGGACGGAAAATCCAGCCGAACAGACGATCGATAAGCCGGGTCGGGAAATCTTTCGGCGCGCCGTGCGGTTTTAACAGCAGTGCCGCCAGCGCCGGAGAGAGCGTCAGCGAGTTAATGGCGGAGATAACCGTGGAAATCGCGATCGTCACCGCAAACTGCTTGTAGAACTGCCCGGTAACGCCTGAGAGGAACGCCATCGGCACAAACACCGCGCACAGCACCAGCGCAATCGCGATGATCGGGCCAGACACTTCACGCATCGCCTGATGCGCCGCCGCGAGCGGAGCAAGCCCCTCTTCAATGTTTCGCTCGACGTTTTCCACCACCACGATGGCGTCGTCCACCACGATACCAATGGCTAATACCAGCCCGAACAAACTCAGGGTATTCAGCGAGAAGCCCAGCAGGTAGAGAATGCTGAAGGTACCCACCACCGAAACCGGCACCGCGATCAGCGGTATGATCGACGCGCGCCAGGTTTGCAGGAACAGGATCACCACCAGCACCACCAGCACCACCGCTTCCAGCAGCGTTTGGACCACTGCGCGGATGGAGTCGCGCACGAAAACGGTCGGATCGTAAGGTGCCGCCCACTTCATATCTTCCGGGAAACGGGTCGACAGTTCGTCCATTTTCGCGCGCACCGCGTTAGACAGATCGATGGCGTTCGCCCCCGGCGACTGGAAGATACCAATCCCGACCGCGTCTTTGTTGTTCAGTTGGGAACGCAGCGCATAGCTGCCGGACCCCATTTCGATACGCGCCACGTCGCGCAAGCGGACGACCGTACCGTCCTGCGTCGTTTTCAGGACAATATTGCCGAACTCTTCTTCGGTATGCAGACGGCCCTGGGCGTTAATGGAGATCAGGAAATCGCTCTCTTTCGGCAGCGGCTCGGCACCAAGCTGCCCGGCGGACACCTGCACGTTCTGCTCCTGCATCGCCGTGACCACATCCGAAGCGGTCAGTCCGCGGGCCGCCACCTTGTTGGGATCCAGCCAGACGCGCATCGCGTATTCACCCGAGCCGAAAATCTGGATCTGGCCGACACCGGGCAGGCGCGCCAGCTCGTCCTTCACCTTCAGCGTGGCGTAGTTACGCATATACAGGGAGTCGTACTTACCGTTGGGCGAAAACAGATGCACCACCAGCGTCAGCGTCGGGGACTGTTTCTGGGTGGTAATGCCCAGGCGCCGCACGTCTTCCGGCAGACGCGCTTCGGCCTGCGCGACGCGGTTTTGCACCTGAACCTGCGCCTGATCCGGGTCGGTTCCAGGACGGAAGGTAACGGTGGTCACCAGCACGCCGTCGGAACCCGCAACGGACTTCATGTACATCATGTTCTCAACGCCGTTGATCGCCTCTTCCAGCGGCGTCGCCACAGTCTCGGCAATCACTTTCGGGTTGGCGCCCGGGTACTCCGCGCGCACCTGCACGCTTGGCGGCACGACGTCAGGGTATTCGCTCACCGGCAGCAACGGGATGGCGATTAATCCGGTGATAAAAATCAGAATCGACAGCACCGCGGCAAAAATCGGCCTGTCGATAAAAAAGCGGGAAAAGTCCATGGGTGGATTCTCAGGTCAAGGGATCAGTTGAGGGCGGCGCTGGCGGTCATGGCAACGGTTTTCGCGTTGACCGGCATTCCCGGCACAAACACTTTTTGTAAACCCTCGACGATGACTTTATCGCCAGGGTTCAGCCCCTGCCGCACGATGCGGAGACCGTCTGCCAGACGTCCCGGCGTGATATCACGACGCTGCGCTTTGCCCTCTTTATCAACAACGTAAACATACTTGCGATCCTGATCGGTCAGCACGGCCTTGTCGTCGACAAGCGTAGCTTTGAATTCCGCGCTGCCTGGCAGGCGTACGCGGGCAAAAAGGCCCGGCGTGAACTGACGCTGCGCGTTATCCAGCAGCGCGCGCATGCGGATGGTGCCGGTACTCGGCGTTAGCTGATTATCCAGAAAATCCACTTTGCCCTGATGGGGATAGCCCTCTTCGCCCGTCAGGCCAATCTCCACCGGCAGCGCCGTGTGGTTGCTGGACGCCCCCTGCCCGCTGCGGGCCAGATTTTGGTAGTGAAGGTAGGTCGACTCGTCCACGTCAAAATAGACGTAAACCGTTTTCTGCGAGACCAGCGTGGTGAGGACGCTGGCGGTGTCGCCCGCAGTCACCAGGTTCCCGCTAGTGATCAGCGCCCGGCTGGCGCGACCGTCGATAGGCGCGGTGACTTTGGTGAAGTCCAGGTTGAGCTGAGCGGCGTCAACCGCCGCCTGCGCGGCACGAATGTCGGCCTGCGCCTGAACGGCAGCCGAGCGGCGCTGCTCCCACTCTTCCCGTGAGACCAGATGAGTATTGATCAGCTTATCGGTACGGTTAGCCTCACTTTGCGCCAGGCTCGCCTGCGTTTTGGCTCTCGCCAGATTCGCCTGCGCCTGTTCAAGCGCCGCGCGATAGGTTCGGTCATCGATCGTGAACAGCACCTCGCCCTTTTTCACTTCCTGGCCGTCGGTGTAATTCACTTTATCAATGTAGCCAGAGACGCGCGGGCGTAGCTGAACGCTCTCCACCGCTTCGATCCGGCCGTTAAAACTATCCCACTGGCTGATGGATTTCACCACCACGTTAGCGGCACTGACGGCGGGCGCTTGTGGCGCAGCGTTTTGCGCGACGCTGTCATCGCACCCGACGAGCAGCACGGAGGCGAACATCGCCCCCAGCGCGCTCAGATGAAAGTTACCCCAGGTTTTTTGCAGGCTCATTATTTTTATTCCGGTGATTGTAGCCGCCGGGCAAGACGCAGCGGGAGGCGCCGCGCCACTTCCTTTGTCCGGGCTGGCTTTAGGCCATTTGTGTCGTTCATCGCCACAAAACTGTAACAGTTGCGAATACACTATTCCCGGCGATTGTAGGAAGGCGCTTAATTAAGTGCAAGAATAATTGTTGCACTTTATGTGCTATTTGAGGCGATGTTAAAACACCCGTTTCGCTCAGGGATTTAAATGCAACAATAAAACTTGCAATTGATACAAAAACGCGCCACCTTTAAATGCAACAGATAAAGATACTTTTCTCTATGCAGCGTGGGGGTAACAACATGAACACTGGCGCATTTATGCATGATTTGCTCGACTGGATCGACAACAACCTGGATAGCCGTCTGGATATTGAGTCCGTCGCCCGGCGCTCTGGCTACTCAAAATGGCATCTCCAGCGCCTGTTCAAAGAACATACGGGCTATCCCCTCGCCGGGTATATTCGCGCGCAAAAGCTGCAAAAATCCGTGGAGCGCTTAACCCACAGCGACGAGCCGATTCTGAACGTGGCGATAGCGCTGGGCTTTGACTCCCAGCAGTCCTTCAACCGCAGCTTTAAGCGTCAGTATGGTCAGGCGCCTGGGGCATGGCGGCGGAGTATCGGTGGCCCGGAAACGCAGCAGCTGCGCCAGTAATGCATATTTTGCTGCAACTTCCATCAGTAGCTGATATACTGTATATAAATACAGTATAGCGAGGTGCACGATGGCTGTTGAAACAAAATTTGTTGTCGTAAGAAAAGGTGAAGAGAAAATGACTTTTGCCAGTAAGAAAGAAGCTGACGCTCACGACAAGCTGCTTGATATGGCAGACGCGTTCACCGACTGGCTGTTGCAAAGCGGAATGCAGATGGATGAAACGCAGGCTGAAAATCTTGGCCTGTATCTCGCCGAGCAGAAAGAGACCGTCCAGCATATTCTGCGTACCAGCAAGCTTCCCGATCTCACTGCCCCAGCTGCAGCGGAGGCTGACACGAAAAAAATCAGGGCTGTGAAAGCGGCCTGATTGTCATAAGGCACCATCAACGATCCTGGAGCCGTAAGCAGCCATCTGCTTGCGGCTTTTTTTAGCCAGAACATGATAAGAGTTGAGGAGATGAGGTGCGGCAAGGAAGCTTCAGGACATTACCCGCATAGTGCGAATGGCGGACGTTGGTACTTTTCAAATCGCCGCATATGGATTTTACTATCAATAAGTTAGAGTAAATACGCTCACATTGATTGTCTTAACCATTCACTCAGTGTGAGAGAAAAAAGCAGGCTAGGCGGTGCATCTTTCACATCATGAATCTCTTTTATGTATTGCAACCCAGCTTTTTGAAGAACTTTCTGCGATGCCACGTGATTTCCTCTGACTACGGCAGATATCTCAGTCAGCTTTAACTCACCAAATCCATATCTGATAGAGCTTTTCGAAAACTCCGTTGCCAGACCTTTTCCCCATACCTCTGTGGAGAAACGATATCCTAAATTATTAATTACGATATCCGCATAACTGCTGACGCTCAGACCACCAAAACCAATGATTCTTTCAGGACTTTCCTGTAACGCGATTGCCCAGTTTCCAAAGCCGTGAGTTTCCCAGTGGTTGATCCAACGGGCTAAGACAGTTTGTGCATGCTGTAGGTCAGGATATGGCCCTGCTGGATTAAATGTGTTCGTAGCCGGGTCGCCATAAATTCTGAAAAGATCATCCAGGTCAGATGTCGTTACGGGGCGAAGATGCAGTCTGGAAGATTGAAGTTGCAAAACAATTTCCTAAAAAAAAATAGCTCATTAGCTTAGTTATAGAACTGTTTTTATAGTAGGGAAAAATCAGATTCGCAACACCGTGCCAGGAACGGACGCTAGCGTCATTTATCGTCTCTCCTTCTGTAGGATTGCTCTGAACAGTTCCATCTGGCTATCTTTCATGTCTGTAGTAATAGCTTTTAAGGGACGCTATTTATTTTTAAAGCGGGATGGCCGGTAACAGTGCGGGATTGCATTGCTCTGACCGTCGCATAATTCTTCACAGACCAGTCTGCCAATCGTCGCTGCGCACGTAACGGCTGGGTGCATCGAGGCGACGTAAACCGTTCTGCTCTCATTAGCAAAACCAAGAATGGGATACCCATCCTGAATAACAGGACGCTCTCCTGTTGAGTACTGGATGAGAGCAGCCGACTCTGCGCCCTTGAGCCTGCTTCTTACCGCGCGTTGTGCTGCCTCCGCCGTTTCTCTGACATTGCCGCTTGCCGGGTAATCTTCTGCGGCTAACAAATTCCCATTGTGCGCTTGCCTAACCTCAATATCATCACCGGAGAGGATCGTGTTGACCACGTTCCGGGAGGCCGCAAAGCGCAACAATATGGCCGGTGATGAGAGAACCGGAACATGAATATCCATCTGCTCAGTCAGGGTGGGAATACCTGTACCACAGGCCAGCACAACGCAATCTGCATGCAGTGTCCCCCGGGAGGTCAAGACGCCTGTCACCTTCCCCTCCGTCATGTAAAGCCCCGTAACGGTTGTTTGGGTATTTAGCACGACGCCCTTCTCACGGGCTTTGTCGAGCAATAATCGCGTTGCACTGACGGCATCAATAGCACCATCTTTTGCAGCATAGCGGGCCTCTGAGGGAGGATTGTTCAAAGCAGGTTCAAGACGGGCAATCTTAGCCTTGTGGAGGAGACGTTCGTCCTGCAGGCAGGACCCGGATGCTGCGCCGTAGGTTAACGAACCGCTCCATTTAATGTGAAGTTCTGGTATGTGTTCTTCCAGCCTGTGCCAGTCCGCAAGTGCGATGCGCCGGATAAACACGTCGGCCGCATCATCCTTCATCACACCGGTCAGCCAGCCAAACGCGCTGCCGGTCGCACCTGACGCAGGCATATTCTGTTCAACGAGGGTGACGTCAAATTCACGGTGGGCGAGATGCCATGCGATGGATACGCCAGTGATTCCAGCTCCTACAATGACAAACCTTTTTTTATATACCCATAAAAATTAAGCTATTGGCCGGTGTTGCCGATATTATTTCTTATGATTAAACAACGGGAAGTATGAATGAATAGTTTGTTATCGAGATCACTTTCAATTGTGTTTACAACTCTGCTACTGACGGCCTGCACAGGCGTTCGCGACAATTCTGTAAAGTCGTACACATACCACGCTGAACATAGCATCGCCTGGAATATCAGCAATGCATCGGGTATGGATCCTTTTAGCGATGCCCAGGTCAGCCACTCTCAAAGCGAAATGTTCAGCCGCACGGATTACGATTTTACTTTTCCGATATTGGAAAATGATAAATTAAATGAAGCGTCATTGCCTTTAACCCCGTTACTGCAGTATCGCCCAACGGGTATGGGCGTGGAAGAGTGGCAAACCGATGGAATTCTGGCGTGGATCCCTACTGAACTGGCCCCTACCCCCGAGGCGGCATCACTTGTGCTCTCAGATAAAATTGAATCTGCTGTGCTGGCGACATTAAAAGAATCTAAACGCAAACATGGCGATGTCCGTAAGGGAGAGGGATATAATAACTGGTTAGGAAAATACGTATTTCAGACCAATGAATCCCGCTATCTGGTCGTTAAATTTGCAGATAAAGATGCGGGATGTGAGCTTCCAAAAAATGGATATTATGATCCTGCAAGCCAGAATAGTCCGACCTGCGGCTTTTACACCAGCTTCCACGAAGCAGAAAAAATTGTTCGCACTCCTGACTTCATAGGTGCGAATGCGACCGGGAAAAGTTATCTCGTAAGGCACGATGGGTTAAATGGAAGTCACCTCAGCCCGGTTTTTATAAACAGCGCCGGGCAATCGGATGCAAAAAATCAGCGTATGAATTATGCCTTAATGCAACAAGTTAGCCGCCATCTTCCAGCGTGGGTAATTATCTACCTCTCGCCCAAAGAAGATAAGGGTTTACCTGCCGTTGTATTACAGCAAGGGAAAGTGCATTTTTTCTTTCGCGAAATATAAAGCTGATCGCATCAGCGGTTGATCTTAATGTCCGCTCCATGCCAGGAGCGGACGTTAAACCGGGAGGACTCAGGGCTTAATGCCCACACTTTGTTCAATCCGGGCATTGACTCTCCAGCCATTGACCGACGACTGGCCATAATTTCTCCGCACATCGCACACGAAAAAAGCCCATATGGCCAATGGACGAAAGTCCAAAATCTGCTCGCCGTATCTCGCGGCGTTCAATTTTTGCGTTTTGCACTGGTTCCAGCAACCGTGCAATAGCTTCAGGGTTAGCCCACGGATCGTCATCAAAACCCATTACCAGCACAGGTAACGTTATCTCACCGGCACGTTGACGTGCATCCCAGCCTGGATCGTCGTAGAAATAACCCGGCATTGCGCTCCAGCGCCCCCACTGACGCATCACCGGAGCCGGTAAATCCTCACCCAGCCCCAGGCGCCTTGCAGGCATGTAGCCGAAGATACGACAAAGCACCGGGGCCAGAACACGCAATAAGCACCAGACGCGTACTTTTTCTACCGTTCGTTTTATCGTACTCGTCACTCCGGCATGTGAAGCCACAATGACTGCGGCCTGCAAGGCTTGGGTGGCAGACGAAAGCAGAACGGCGTGACCTCCCACACTGTGCCCTACCGCCAGCAAACTAACGCCTGGGAAACGCTCTTTAGCCCATGCTGTTATGCATCCGACGTCCTGCTCGATCCAGTCTGACATTGAGACGTTGTAGTGACGGACCCTCCCGGACTTCGAAAGACCCGTGCCGCGGTAATCATAAGTGAGAACGCTGAATCCCCTGTTAAAAAGATACTCCGCAAATCCCTTATAGAATGCCTGCACAACTGCCGTTGCCGGGTGAATGATAACCATCGACTTGGCATTACTTCTCTCCCAAACCGTCGCTGCCAGAAAACCGCCTTGATTGACGGGTATAATTATCGAATTCATTTATTGAGCCTTCTCCGCGTGGTCATACCAGTGGATCTAAATTCAATTTAGTCTGTACTACCAAATCTGGCGATTTTTTCTTTTTTTTGAGCCTTATGTCCGCTTTTCGCTCATAACAGATCTAACGTTACCTAATCCCTCAATTCCCCCCCCAACGCCCCCAGCCATAAAACCTGGTAGCTATACAAACGCACCAGGCTGTTACGTTAATACGCCTTCCCCCTTCCCCGAGGAAACGCATATGACCACACATCCGCTACGCCAGATCATTGAATCCTGTGACCACGCCATCACCACCAAAAACTATGATGCCCTGATGGAGTATTACGCGGAAGACGCAGCTCTGGTGGTTAAACCCGGCATGACCGTGAAAGGCAAAGAGCACATCCGCAGCGCGTTTATTGCCATCTCGGATTATTTTCAGGATCAGCTGAGCGTCGAACAAGGCGAGATGCAGGTGATCGAAGGGGGTGGCAATGCGCTCGTTATCATGGAAACCGTACTGCGTTTTCCTGATGGTCAGGGAGGGATAACAGAAATGTCGCGTCGCGCGACCTATGTTTTTCGGCAGGAAAGCGACGGTCGCTGGCTTTGTACTATCGACAACTCCTACGGTACGTCGCTTCTGGATACAGGGAACTCATCACGTTAACTACATGGTTTCAAAGGGGCGCTGCCGCCCCTCCCCGTCAGCGTCCTTAATGCGCAGTAATGCGCGGCTCCTTCACAAACTCAGCCAACAGCCACACCATATCGTGCAGCAGGCCCGTAAGCTCTTTCGCTACGTGAGCGGGCAGCGTGCCCCCCATCACCGCCTGTGTCAGCGCCAGAACATAGTCCACCTGAGTCAGGGTGTCCTGCCAGCAGTCCGGCACGCAGGAGTTTAGTTTCTCCCCCATGATCAACTGTTCTATCAGATGGGGAGGAAGATCGACATCGCAGAGTTTACGCAGCCTGCGCAGGGCCTGAAGAAGACGCTCACACAGCGCAGTACGGCTCGTGGCATCATCGGTTTCGACCAGCACGCTCACCAGCGCGGCGCAGTTGTCGGCGACGTCAAATAGATCGGCATCAGCCGGAAGTGGTCGGGAGACAAGTTGCAGAATGACGTTTTCGTCAGATGGAAGATAAGTCAGGGTTGGGATAGTAGCCATCGTAGGGCATCCTCAGTGTGAAAATTGGGTCAACCACCCGATGAGTTCCTACGCTCGAGGGGGTAGCGCTGACAGAGGTAGGAATACCGCCCACAGAGAAAACGGCCAGCCTTGCGGCTGCTCCGTCAGCGCCACCGCAATTTTAACGAGATCGGCGCTGCCGCGACATATAAATATCGCTCTGTAGATGCGGGTTCCTACGCCCGATTGCGGATGTGCCGCAACGCAGGCACTTTACGACCGCGACTCGTTGAGGAAAAGACATAACACTTAATTTCATAAGGTTACTTTGCGGTTTGCGAGGTGCCTTCCAGAATGACATCGGTTGAGCGATTAACCCACAGCGACGAGCCGATTCTGAACGTGGCGATAGCGCTGGGCTTTGACTCCCAGCAGTCCTTCAACCGCAGCTTTAAGCGTCAGTAGGGTCAGGCGCCTGGGGCGTGGCGGCGGAGTATCGGTGGTCGTGAAGCGTTAACCGAACGTTTTTAGGGTCAACAAGCTTACCGCCTGCGGTGACATAGGCGCTATTCACCACTTCTCCACTTTCTTTGTCTGTTAAGGCAATATGCGGTGCGTCGTGCAGTATGTTTTTATGGCCCCACTCCAT
The DNA here is from genome assembly GCF_019718755.1 of Enterobacter sp. RIT637. NCBI lineage: Bacteria > Pseudomonadati > Pseudomonadota > Gammaproteobacteria > Enterobacterales > Enterobacteriaceae > Enterobacter > Enterobacter sp. RIT637. The sequence continues at coordinate 586,935 of NZ_JAIHAZ010000001.1, read as the reverse complement.
CAAAGAGAAAAGAATCGGCGCAAGGCTGCGGCTTTTGGCGGTGAGAACATACTCATACCGTTCACGCGCCCCTTCTTCCTGATAAGGAATTTTGCAAAGCAGGCCGAGTTCAGTCATTTTTTTTAACCGGTTCGCCAGCGTCTGCCGGGTGATTTTTGTATGATCCCGTATCGTTTCAAAGCGTGTTACCCCATAAAACGCCTCCCTCAGAATCAACAAAACCCATTGTTCGCCAAGAAGCTCAGCGGCCGCCGCTAGCCCACAAAGCTCAGGTAATAAGTACGGTAATGATTTATTTTTTGACATCTCTTCGTTTGCCTCGTAACCTGAGTATGATTTCAAGACTCAGTTATTTAAGGAGAATACAATGCCCTTCGTCAATGTGCAAACCATGAAAGGAATTATGAATTCGGAGCAAAAAAAAGAACTGCTACGTCGTATGACTGACCTTATTGTTGAAATTGAGGGAAACGGCGATCCTGAATTCCGGCGTTCAGTATGGATCCGTATTGACGAGCATGACCCGGAACAGTGGAGTCTTGGGGGAATACAGCCCACATCTGAAATGATTGCTGCAAAATTTGCCTCACCTCAGCGGTCCTGATTTATTTTTAGTCATGGTTCACCGGCGGGCAGTTTGAATGTCCGCTCTCCGGGTGTTATGCCGCCCTAAATTTTCAGCGTATCGATCACCACCCTCAGGGCAGGCGACACGTTACGGTGCGGATAATAGAGGTACAACCCGTCCATGCGCAGGCTATAGCGCTGCAACACCCGGATCAGCGTTCCGCGCTCCAGATCGTCAGCCACCAGCTCCACCGGGACATAGGCCAGCCCAAGTCCCAGCCGGGCGGCTTCGGCTTCCATGTAGCTGTCAGACAACGCCCATTGCCCCTCTGGCCGATGGGTGATTTTTTTCCCGTCCTGCACCAGCTCCCACTGGTAGTCACTACCGTCGGCAAACTGGTAGGCAATGCAGGTGTGCGCCACTAAATCCGCAGGTGTTTGGGGAAAACCGTAGCGTCTGAAATGTTCCGGGGCAGCCACTGCGGCCATTTCCATATCAGGCGTGATACGCACTGCAATCATTCCCTGCCCCACTTCCGGCCCCAGTCTGACACCCGCATCGAACCGCTCGGCGATAATGTCGACGAAGCGGCTTTCATTCATCAGCTCCAGCCTGATGTCCGGGTAACGCTGTTTAAAAATGGCAAGCTTTGGCAGCAGACATTTGTCGATAGCGTGCTGGCTGGCATTAATACGCACCGTGCCGGACGGCGTCTGACGATAGTGTGCCAGCGTGGCCAGGCCCGTATCGAGGGTATCGAATGCAGACTCAGCGGTCTGATAAAGCTGTTCCCCGGCGTGGGTGAGCGAGAGCTTACGCGTGGTGCGGACCAGAAGTTGTACGCCCAATCGCTCTTCCAGCTCACGAACCGAGCGGCTGATCCCGGATTGCGCCAGTCCAAGCCGCTGCGCAGCAGCCGTGAAGCTCCCCTCCCGTACCACCTGCATGAACAGGTACAGCTCATTATAGTTTTCCCGTTTCGCCATCACGCTCACCAATTTATAACAATATGATATGAATCCTAGCAGCTTTCGGCCTCTAATCAGCACTATTTCTGCTAACTATAATGACCTCCACACAACAACCCAGGGTCTATTTTCATGAAAACATTCATCCAAAAGCTGTCCGTTGCGATGCTGCTATGTGCATCATTAAGTGGAGTGACAACAATGAGTTATGCAGAAACCACCAACCCAAACGCACCTGTTTCGATGGTGACCACTTGGGATAAAACCTTCGCCGAAAGTGACAAAGTCGATCACCGTAAGGTGTCCTTCCAGAACCGGTACGGGATCACCCTGGTGGGTGATCTGTATCTTCCCAAAAACCGCGGCGACCGCAAGCTGGCAGCGATTGCGGTCAGCGGGCCGTTTGGCGCGGTCAAAGAGCAGTCCAGCGGCCTGTATGCGCAGACCCTGGCGGAAAATGGGTTTGTGACCCTGGCGTTCGATCCGTCCTATACGGGCGAAAGCGGTGGCCAGCCGCGCAACGTTGCGTCTCCGGATATCAACACCGAAGACTTCAGCGCGGCGGTGGATTTCCTGGGAATACAGAAAGAGGTTGATCGTAACCGAATTGGTATTCTCGGGATCTGCGGCTGGGGCGGTATGGCGCTGAATGCGGCCTCCATGGACACCCGCGTGAAAGCGGTCGCCACCAGTGTGATGTATGACATGAGCCGGGCGATGGGTCACGGCGTGGGCGACGGGAAAGATCGCTATTCAACGTCTGACCGCCGCGCCGTTCTGCAGTATCTGAACGAACAGCGCTGGAAAGATGCTGAGAGCGGCACCTTCGCGCACGGCGGTCATGACATTTATGTCGATGAGAACGGCAAGGTGACGGCGGCTGAACGTATTCTGCCAGAGACGCTGCCAGCAGACCCGCATCCGGTACTAAAGGAGTTCTATGACTACTACCGCATGCCGCGCGGCTTCCACGCGCGCTCCGTCAACTCCACCGGCGCGTGGACCGCGACCACGCCATTGTCCTTTATGAATATGCCGCTGCTGAGCTATGCCGGGGAAATAACTATCCCGACGCTTATCGTAACCGGTGAAAAGGCACATTCCCGCTACTTTGCAGAAGATGCGTTTAAAGCGGTCGGCAGCAAGCAGAAAGAACTGGTGATTGTTCCGGGCGCAAACCATGTCGATCTGTACGACAACGTTGCCGGGAAGATCCCGTTCGAGCAGTTTGAACAGTTCTTCAAAACCAGCCTGAAATAAACCTCTTCGCCGCCCGTGTTGAGCGGGCGGCCCTTCGCGAAAGATGACTATGTCCACTCTGAACCCTACCACCTCACAGAATGAGAAACGCGCGCACTGGGGCGGTATTTTTGCCATGACCCTGTGCGTATTTGTCCTGATTGCCTCGGAATTTATGCCCGTCAGCCTGCTCACGCCCCTTGCAAGAGATTTGGCCGTTACGGAGGGGCTCGCTGGCCAGGGGATCGCGATTTCCGGCGCGCTGGCGGTTCTGACCAGCCTCTTCCTTTCCCGGCTTGCCGGGAATATGAACCGCAAACACCTTCTGCTGGGCATGACAATCCTGATGGCGCTCTCGGGGATGATTATCGCTTTCGCCCCAAACTATCTGGTTTACATGACAGGCCGCGCGCTGATCGGTATCGCAATAGGTGGGTTCTGGTCCATGTCTGCCGCAACGGCCATTCGCCTCGTTCCGCAGCATCAGGTATCTCGCGCGCTGGCGATATTCAACGGGGGGAACGCGCTGGCTACGGTAGTCGCCGCCCCGCTCGGGAGCTATCTCGGCGCCACCATTGGCTGGCGCGGTGCCTTCCTGTGTCTGGTTCCCGTGGCGATAGTCGCGTTCATCTGGCAGTGTTTTAGCCTGCCGGATATGAAAGGGAATCAGCACGACACCGCGCGTGGAAGCGTTTTTCGTTTGTTCCGTCAGCGAGCGGTCTCTGTGGGTCTGCTGGCCTGCGGCCTGTTCTTTATGGGACAGTTTGCGCTGTTTACCTACGTGCGGCCGTATCTTGAAACCGTCACGCAGGTCAGCCCCTCCGGCTTATCGCTGATTTTACTCACCATCGGCGTCGCGGGTTTTGTTGGCACACTTTTTGTGGCTCTGCTTCTGAACGCGGCGTTTTATCTGACGTTAATCGCCATTCCTCTGCTGATGGCCGTCATAGCAGGCGTGTTGATATTGACCGGTCACAACGTGTGGATCGTTGCCCTGCTGTTAGGCTTCTGGGGGATGCTGGCCACTGCGGCACCCACGGGATGGTGGACATGGATTGCGCGAACGCTGCCGGAAGATGCTGAAGCCGGTGGCGGGTTAATGGTCGCGGTGATCCAGCTCGCCAATGCGCTCGGCTCAACGGCGGGCGGTATGGTGTTCGATCATAGCGGCTGGCAGAGCACGTTTGCATTGAGCGGAATATTGCTCCTGGGCGCGGTTGTATTAACGCTTCTGCTTTCGCGTTTTCACAAATCACTCGCCGGATGATTTGTTGACGCTTTTTTTCACCGCTGGTGTATGGTTTTTAAACGATTCATCACTCTGAAGAGAAGCGGCGACATGATTAACATCCTCGGCAAAACCACCTCCATCAACGTGCGTAAAGTGCTCTGGACCTGCGAAGAAGCGGGACTCGCGTATCAACAGGAAGATTACGGCACCGGTTTTGCCTCAACGGAAACGGATGCTTTCCGCGCCCTGAATCCCAACGCCATGGTGCCAGTGCTGATTGATGACGATTTCGTGCTGTGGGAGTCCAACGCCATCTGCCGTTATCTGGTGCGCAAGGCCGGACGTCACGATCTGCTTCCCGCAGAACCGCAAGCCTGCGCCAACGTTGAGCGCTGGATGGACTGGCAGGCAACCGAATTCAATAACGCCTGGCGCTATGTCTTCCCGGCGCTGGGGCGTAAAAACCCAGACTTTAACGACCCTGAGCGCATTGCGGCGGGAATAAAAGAGTGGAACCATTGCATCAGCATTCTGGAAAACCAGCTGCAGCGCACCGGTGCCTATGCGGCTGGCGAGACGTTTACCCTTGCGGACGTGGTGCTTGGGCTGTCGGTGAATCGCTGGAAGATGACGCCGTTTGATAAGCCCGACGTGCCGGCAATTGAGGCCTGGTTTGAACGTCTCAACCAGCGCCCGGCGTTTTTGCGTCACGGCAATAACGGCATGATATAAAGTATTTACGCCCCCATGTTGAGCAAGGATATTTTATTTAATTACTAAACCCTTAAACGCGTCAGAGGGAATAATAATTAAGCCATATCCTGGACAGCCCGTTGCACCGCTTTGCTAGCCTGACTATTCAGGCAACGCTCAACCTGGAGGTATTCTTGCTGATTAGACTCAAGAAAGAACGAACGCATAAGGAGGATCGCCGGCTTGCTCTCTGGCTGGCGACCTCGGCAGGTTTGCTGAATGCCATCGCCCTCGGGGCATTTGGTTTTTTCCCCTCACACATGACCGGCAACACCTCACAGTTATCCAGCGAAGTCTCTTCCACCGACCTGAGCGATATTATTTTCTTCGGCTCGATTATTCTCTCCTTTGTCGCAGGCGCCATTATTGCGCGCACGATCGTGATATGGGGCATTATCCATAACGTCAGGCTGATTTTTTGCCAGATCCTGTTTGTCGAGGGTATATTGCTGACCGGCGTCTCCTTCTACGAGATGTATTTTCATGCCCTCACCAGCAACCGCGAGATTATTCTTTTTCTGTGCGGCCTGATGGGCATTCATAATTCCACTTCCACGCAGTTGTCCAGCGGACGGGTAAGATCGACGCACATTACCGGGACGCTGACGGACGCGGGGATATCCCTGGCCTCCGTACTGGTGGCGATGCTGCGCAGGGATTACTCCAAAGATACGGCGGCGCAAAAAAGTCAGCTGAAAACTCACTTAACCACCCTTTGCTCGTTTATTACGGGCGGTATTGCGGGGCTGCTGCTGTTCAGATGGATTGGCTTTAACGCCATGCTGGCGCTCGGGTTGATGCTCGCCGTGGTCGCTATCGTTTCAATTATTACCGTCTCGGCGCGGGTCAGACGGGTGCGTGCCACTCTGTGAAGATAATGACCAGTATTCGGTGTAAGATCTCTTTAGATGTGACGTTGTCACATCTAAAAATTCGCTTTAGGACTATTCTGCCTGCCCCTCAATCAGCCCTTACGCCATAAGGCTTAACCCGAGGTTGTCACTGTTTTCATAGGGTTACTGATTTTCCCCCTTCGCTGGAACCCTTCCCAAACGCTTGCTATAGGTGAAATACCCCTGCCGAAACATGGCATAACAACAGGCAACCGGTGGTTGCTATAACGCATGCGCACAGGGAGACACACCGCAATGCACCCATTACTCAAACGTTCGCTGCTGTTTGTCGGCGCCATTATTGTGGTCCTCGCCCTCCTCGTCTGGGGTATCGGGCTTGAGACGATCAAGTCCCGACAGGTTGACCTGATTTATCTTGGGCAACAGCACATGATTCTGGTTTTCTCATCCATGTTTTTTGCCCTGCTGGTGGGTATTCCGGCCGGTATTCTGCTGAGCCGTCCGGCCGCGCGGGGTATCGCCGAATATGTGATGCAAATCTTCAACGTCGGCAACACGCTGCCGCCGCTGGCCGTTCTGGCGCTGGCGATGGTGGTGATTGGCATTGGCGATTCGCCCGCCATCATCGCCCTGTTCCTCGCCTCGCTGCTGCCGATCGTGCGCAATACCTACGCCGGGCTGTGCTCGGTCCCGCCGTCGTTGCTGGAGGCGGCAAACGGCATCGGGATGACCAAATGGCAGCGCCTGCGTCAGGTTGAGCTGCCAGCTGCCTGGCCGGTCATGCTCTCGGGTATCCGCATCGCCACCGCCATTAACGTCGGTACCGCGCCGCTGGCGTTCCTGATTGGCGCCAGCAGCTACGGCGAGCTGATTTTCCCCGGTATTTACCTGAATGATTTCCCGACCCTGATCCTCGGCGCGGCGGCCACCGCCCTGTTCGCCCTGATCCTCGATACCCTGCTGGCGGCGCTGGGTCGCGCGATGAGTCCCCATCTCGCTCGATAACAATAACAAGGAGCTTTTATGAGACTGTTTTCCGGCCTGACGGCGCTGTGTGCCGCGGCGCTGTTCACCAGCCAGGCGATGGCGGCCCCGCTGATTCTGGCGACCAAGAGCTTTACCGAGCAGCACATTCTCTCAGCGATGACCGTGCAGTACCTGCAAAAGAAAGGTTTTCAGGTCCAGCCGCAAACCAACATTGCCACGGTGATCTCCCGCAACGCGATGATCAACAAGCAGATTGACATGACCTGGGAGTACACCGGCACGTCGCTGATCATCTTTAACCACATCAACAAACGCATGTCGCCGCAGGAGTCTTACGAGACGGTGAAACGCCTGGACGCGAAGCACGGTCTGATCTGGCTCAAACCCGCCGACATGAACAACACCTACGCTTTCGCCATGCAGCGCAAGCGCGCCGAGGCGGAACATATCAACACCATGTCGGAGATGGTGGCGAAGATTGAGCAGGTCCGTAAAACCAATCCGGACAAAAACTGGCTGCTGGGCTTGGACCTGGAGTTTGCCGGGCGCAGCGACGGCATGACGCCGCTTCAGGCGGCCTACAAGATGGATCTGGACCGCCCGCAAATCCGCCAGATGGACCCCGGTCTGGTCTATAACGCGGTGCGCGACGGCTTCGTTGACGCCGGTCTGATTTACACCACCGACGGGCGCGTGAAAGGCTTCGACCTCAAGGTGCTGGAAGATGATAAAGGCTTCTTCCCGAGCTACGCGGTGACGCCGGTGGTGCGTAAGGACACGCTGGAGGCCAACCCCGGTCTGGAAGAGGCGCTCAACACCCTCTCGGCCCAGCTCAACAACGACGTTATCACCGAGCTGAACAAGAGGGTGGATATCGACCATCAGTCACCGCAGCAGGTCGCCCGCGATTTCCTGCGTAGCAAACAGCTGCTTTAGGAGGCGCTATGGAGACGATTCACTACATTCTGGACAACTGGGATTACCTCTTGACCCTGACGCTGCAGCATCTTTGGCTGGTGGCGCTGGCCGTAGGCTTAGCCATCATCATCGGCGTACCGCTGGGCATTCTGATTGTCCGCCACAAGTGGCTGGCAACGCCGGTGCTGGGAATAGCCACCATCGTGCTGACCATTCCGTCTATCGCCCTGTTTGGCCTGATGATCCCGCTGTTTTCGCTGATCGGTCAGGGTATCGGTGCCCTGCCCGCGATCACGGCGGTGTTTCTCTACTCGCTGCTGCCGATTGTGCGTAACACCCATACCGCGCTCGACAGCCTGCCGCCGGGCCTGCGCGAAGCCGGACGCGGCATTGGCATGACCTTCTGGCAGCGCCTGCGCTGGGTCGAGATCCCGATGGCGCTGCCGGTGATTTTCGGCGGTATCCGCACCGCCGTGGTGATGAACATCGGCGTGATGGCAATTGCCGCCGTGATCGGCGCGGGCGGCCTGGGCCTGCTGCTGCTCAACGGCATCGGCGGAAGCGATATTCGCATGTTGATTGCGGGCGCGCTGATGATTTGTCTTTTAGCGATTGTGCTCGACTGGCTGCTGCACCGTTTGCAGGTGGTTCTGACTCCAAAGGGGATTCGATAATGATAAAACTGGAAAACCTCACCAAACAATTTTCACAGAAGCACGGCCAGACCTTTAAGGCCGTCGACAACGTCAACCTGAACGTGCCCGAAGGGGAAATGTGCGTCCTGCTCGGCCCGTCCGGCTGCGGGAAAACCACCACCCTGAAGATGATTAACCGCCTCATTACCCCTAGCAGCGGGACGATCCTGATCAACGGTGAAGACACCAGCGGGATGGACACCGTCACCCTGCGCCGCAACATTGGCTACGTGATCCAGCAGATTGGCCTGTTCCCGAACATGACCATCGAAGAGAACATCACCGTCGTGCCGCGCATGCTGGGCTGGGATAAAGCGCGCTGCAAAACCCGCGCCGAAGAGCTGATGGATATGGTGGCGATGGATCCGCATAAGTTCCTCAACCGCTACCCGCGCGAAATGTCCGGCGGCCAGCAGCAGCGTATCGGCGTGATCCGCGCCCTGGCGGCGGATCCTCCGGTACTGCTGATGGATGAACCCTTCGGCGCGGTGGACCCGATCAACCGCGAGGTGATCCAGAACCAGTTCCTGGAGATGCAGCGCAAGCTGAAAAAAACCGTCATGCTGGTGAGCCACGATATCGACGAAGCCCTGAAGCTGGGCGACCGTATTGCGGTGTTCCGTCAGGGGAAAATCGTGCAGTGCGCCAGCCCGGATGAACTGCTGGCGAAACCGGCGAATGAGTTTGTCGGCTCGTTTGTCGGTCAGGACCGCACGCTGAAGCGTCTGCTGCTGGTATCGGCGGGCGACGTGACCGACCAGCAGCCGACCATTACGGTGCGGGGCTCTACTCCGCTTCCCGACGCCTTTGCGACCATGGATGATAACGACATTCGTGCCGTGACAGTGGTCGACGAACACGGCAAACCGCTGGGCTTTGTGAAGCGTCGCGAGGCGCGTAACGCCAGCGGTACCTGCGCCGACATCCTGCATCCGTTCCGCATGACCGGCAAGGCGGAAGACAACCTGCGCGTGGTGCTTTCACGTCTGTATGAGAGTAATACCAGTTGGATGCCGATCGTGGATGAGGACGGGCGCTACAACGGCGAGATTTCGCAGGACTATATTGCCGAGTACCTGAGTTCAGGGCGTACGCGCCGGGCGCTGAATATTCATAGTGAGAGCTGAGTATCATATTTTAATACAGACCAGAAGAGCCCCTTGCGGGCTGATGGTTCCCCATAAATAAAGACAGGAATCGATGGTTCCAGGCGAACAGCGAGAAATCACGCAGGGTGGTGTCATATCTGATATTGAGTGACCATATCATCCGGCAGTCGCAGGGGCTACTGTCGGGGATGAACCCCGACAGGGTCTACGCCGATATGGCGATGGCCTATCAAAACATCTTCTGGTGTATTGATGATGTTTCCGGGGATCCCTCAGCCCTTCCGGGGCTTGATGCTCAAGATTCTTTAAAGCCTGGTTTACCATTGGCTTTACGCCACTCTTTGACCTCTTTGACAATTCCTTGAGGGCTATCCTCTTTCCCATCCTCTGGATAGAAGATCAATTCTGAGCCTGATGGATGCTCGGTAAGGCGTCTGAATTCCCTTACCCTGCGATTGTCGTCTTATTCTGTTGGACCTTCTGCGTTATAAATTTTGCGAACTAACTCTAAAAATTATTGTTCCGTATAATCACAAAGGCTTTTCTTCTCACTCATCTTTTTTTCCACCTCCGGAAATTCGCTGCAAGAAATGCCCACAAAAAAACTTTCTGGGCTTATGTTGAGTTCACCAGCGAATTTCAGAAGTGAGAATAAAAGCGACTTCTTTCACCATCTCGTCAAGATCGTAATTAATCTGCATTGTGATAGGCGTATGAAAATCTTCAACGGTGTACTTTTCAACCCAACCGAAAGAACGATTCATTATGGTTTTGGGGGCAACCGTGCCTTCAGGCTCACCAAACGCCTGATGAATCCAGATGCGAGACATATTTTGCTGCAACGGTGTAGGAAGTTCATTCGGGAAGACCCATCCCTTTACCTCATCACGCTGAATAGACAACGTAATTTCTTTCAGTATCCTCCCTTCTCGATTAAAAGCTAAAGAAACACCTTCGTTCGCCATTTGTAAAAGTAACACGGGGTCACCTGCTGCCCCTTTAAGGTCGCTTTTGTAAGTGATTATTTCATTTTCAACTAACTCTTTATAGCTCCTGCCCAGATTACGGATCAGTGCTTCTACATTTACTGTCATTCGTATAACCCCATATTACGATTCAATTGGTGAATTTTAGCCCTTGCAGCTTCAATCTGACTTTCCGTTGCCCCATGCTTTTTTAATGCTGGCTTTATAGCATCCAGATTGCGATCTACTGCTGCCCGCAAGTTCTGCGAGTCTAAGTCAATTTGTGCAGGGGTATTACGCCCGCCATAAGTCTCACTGATTTTCTGATGCATATTTTTAGGAACGACGATAGCCGCTACCAGTAATGAAAGTTCCTGAATTTCCGTTTCTTTTAAATGCGGGTATTTCCTGCGGAGATAAGTTTTAACAGCCGCAGCAGACGGCATGTGATCAGCCTCATATACCCCCTGCCGCGAACGGCGTTTAAAGTCACTGTATAGCTCGACTTCCAGAAACTCCACCGGCGGTTTGCTCAGGTAGATATATATTGGCGGCAGGTCAGGGAACGGCAGGATCAGAATGTAATCCGCGAAACTCTTTTCCTCCGGGGCCGGACTGGTGGTCGCCGATATGCCGGTATTATCCGGCAATGGGTCAACAATCACCGGGTTCGGCAGCACAGGCCGCGTCGGGTTGCCGGTATTCCACGGCGTTTTCTCGTCTGTCCGGTCAGGCGTCCACACGATGGTGATGCGCGGTTCTTCCTCCGTGGTGAAGGTGTATGCCTGCGCCCTGCTGTCGTACTCCATTTTTCTGACGCGAACACTGTCCCGGCCTGGCGGCGTGTGCCAGCCATGCGGCACCGGGTTCCCCCTGCTGTCGTTCTCCCACGTATAGCGAACACGGCTCGGGGCTTCACGCATCTGCGCCAGGCGCATACGGTCAATAAAATCCTGTTCGCCGTCGTTCAGCCTGCCGGGCATCATACCCACCAGCAGTCCGGCCACGGGAGCACCCGCTCCGGCGGCAGCTATCTCACCCAGCCCGGCGGCACCGCGTACCGCCCAGGTGCCGTATGTCAGCGCCCTGCCGCTTATCAGCTCCAGCAGGCTTGCGCCTGCCGTGGCCGTCTGTGCGCGTGAAGCGGCAGCCGCGGCAGCAACGGCGGCCTGATAATCCATCTCCTCATGGTTGCCGTTCCACCAGCGATAAAGGGCGCTGCGCTTCTTCGGTTTGGAGATATCATCTGGCTTTTTCTTTCTTGCGATTTGGGCGTGCTGCGGGGCATCTGAATCGGTTGCGGGGTCGCTGACGGGCATGGCCTGAAAAAATGCCATATCAGCAAAATGGGTGTGGGGTTCGCGCTGGCCACCGGCATCATTGCAGCCTTCACCGCGAAGGCAGGATTTTGCAAATACCCGGTTACGCTCCCTTTCCTCCTCTCTGCGTTTTTCCTCCCTCTCCTGCTCTGCCCTGCGTTCGGCCAGCACCGCGGCGTGCTTTTCCCTGGCATTTTTTTCCGGTGATGGCCCACTACTCAACCAGTCCCCTACTGGCGCGATGATGAAATTTGTTCCCGGCGGGCATCCACACATGACGTTAGAGCGATCGACTGCGGCGGCAACACCATAGAATTTTACACGGGGTTCACCATCGAGAATGGTTCCGGGCTTTCCGCATTTTTTACAGGGTGTGGTTTTATCACCAACCCTGATAACCCCTCGCCCGTGTTCGGTGCAGTTCGGCAGGGTACTAATACAGGTGGCTCCGGTAGACGTTTTATCCCCTGCCAGCGCCTGCCCCCGGCCATAATTATCGGTACGGTATCCCAAGCGTTACTCTCCGGTAATTAGCGAATTGATTACTCATAAATAAATCCCTTTCCCTTCCCGTTAATTAAAAATGCAATTCTACTATGAATACGACTTAACCAGATTTATTCAGCACTTTTGGTTAATATTTAACAATCAAATAAATCATCAATAAAAATAAATAACATAAATATTTAGAACGCCCTATAAAAGCTCATTTGCATACTGGTTGAGTTCCTATCACAATAGAACATCGACCCCGTTGACTCGCGACCCATGCAACGTCTTCACGCTTACCCCGACATTCGCGCGATGTTTCGCCGACTCCTGATTGCCACCGTCACCGGCGTGCTGGCCGCGCTGGCCGTGGCGGTATTCCGCCACAGTATGTACCTGCTGGAGTGGGTGCTTCTCAGCAACGATAGCGGCAGCCTGGTGAATGCCGCCGCGTCGCTCTCGCCCTGGCGGCGCGCGCTGACGCCCGCGCTGGGCGGTCTGACCGCAGGATTGTTGCTCTGGGGATGGCAACGATTTACCGCGCAGCGCCCCCAGGCACCTACAGACTATATGGAAGCACTGGAAACCGAAGACGGACAGTTTGATTACGGTGCCAGCCTGGTGAAATCGCTTGCCTCTTTGCTGGTGGTCGCCAGCGGCAGTGCCATCGGGCGTGAAGGGGCGATGATCCTGCTTGCTGCCCTCGCCGCGTCCCTGTTCGCCCGGCGCTTTACCCCTAAATCAGAATGGAAATTGTGGATTGCCTGCGGGGCCGCCGCCGGGATGGCCAGCGCCTACCACGCCCCCTTAGCCGGAAGCCTGTTTATCGCTGAGATCCTGTTTGGCACGCTGATGCTGGCCTCGCTCGGCCCGGTGGTGATTGCTGCGGTGGTCGCGCTGCTTACGACCCGCCTGCTCAGCCCCGGCGCAAACACCCTTTATCAGGTTCACCTCAGCGAGAGCCTTACCGCGGTGGATTATTCCCTCATTGTCGGCATGGGTCTGCTGGCCGGGCTATGCGGACCGCTGCTGATGTGGCTGATGGCGTTCAGCCACGGCCTTTTCCTGCGCCTCAAGCTTTCGCCGCCGTGGCAGCTGGCGCTGGGCGGGCTGATCGTCGGGCTGCTGTCGCTGCTGACGCCGAAGGTGTGGGGGAATGGCTACAGCGTGGTTCAGGCTTTTCTTCTCGCCCCGCCGCTGCTGTCGGTGATTGCAGGCGTGTTTATCTGTAAATTGCTGGCGGTACTGGCAAGCAGCGGCTCGGGCGCGCCCGGCGGGGTGTTCACACCGACGTTATTTGTCGGCATGGCGACAGGAATGCTGTTTGCGCAGCTTTTCGCGCTATGGCTGCCGGGTTCTGAAACGGCGATTCTGCTGGGGCTGGCAGGGATGGCAACGCTGCTGGCTGCCACGACGCATGCGCCGATTATGTCGGCACTGATGGTCTGTGAAATGACCGGGCAGTATTTTTTACTGCCCGGTCTGCTGGTCGCGTGTGTCGTTGCGTCGGTACTGTCGAGAACGTTACGCCACGACTCGGTCTACGGACCCCATACTGCTGAAAGCAGAGAGGTCGATGTACTGCGCTAATTCGCGCTGTTCGGCGCGCGGCAGGTAGGGCAACTCACCCACTAAAGGTCCGGGGAGTTTTTTACTCAGCACTTCGATGATTTCAGCGTAGTGCGCAAGACCCGGGTTAATACGGTTAGCCACCCATCCCACCAGCGGCAGGCCGTCATTAGCAATGGCCTGCGCCGTCAGCAGGGCATGGTTGATGCACCCTTCCTGAATGCCGACCACCATCACCACGGGAAGCTGTTCCTGCACCACCCACTCGGAAAGCGGGCGTAAATCATTCATCAGGCTACGCCAGCCGCCGGTACCTTCAACCACAACGTGGTCAACTTTCTCGCTCAGGCTTGCCAGACCGTCGGAAAGCAGGCTGTAGTTGATCAGACCGCTGTGCGCCACGCTGCTCTCATCCTCGCTCAGCGCGATAGGATTGACCGCATGGTAAGGTAATTCAATGGACGAAACGCTTTGCAGAACCAGGGCGTCTTTATTACGCAATCCGTCTGGCGTCTCTTTACTGCCTTTTGCGACCGGTTTGTACCCTGCCACGCGTTTACCGCTCGCTGCCAGAGACTGCAGCAATGCGCGGGATACGACGGTCTTGCCGACAGAGGTATCAGTACCAGTAACAAAGAAACGCTTAAGCATGACTCATTCCACCTCTTGGGTATGCTTCGAAAATATAAACCAAGTAAATAATTCAGTGGGGGAAGTCTACGGGATGCATGCGCTACCCGGCTTGAGATAGCGCAATATTTCTTACATCTATGGAAAAGAGTTAACCCTGTAGCAAACGGATCAGTAAAGAGCCGTTATACATCGCATCTTTCACCAGCGCGGCACCGGCCATCGTTCCCTGGTTCGAAAACTGGGTGCTTTCGACCGCGATGTTTTTGCTGTACGCCGGAAGCGCCTGCTGGTTGATGCAGGCAGAAATCGCCGGAAAGAGAATATCCGCCGCCTGGCTGAGCGGTGAACCAATCAGGATTTTTTGTGGATTAAACAGATTGACCATAATGGCCAGAATGCGGCCCACGTTATTACCGACGCCCGTGATGATATCTTTCGCCAGTAAATCCCCCTGTCGCGCAGCCGCACACAGTGAATCCACGGTAAGCGGCTGGCCGTGAAGCGAGGAGCTCATCGATTGACTGAGCCTCACCTGCGCCAGTTCCAGCACGCTTTCGACGCTGGCAATGGTCTCCAGGCAGCCGTGGTTGCCGCAGTAGCAGCGTTTACCGTACGGGTCGACCTGGGTGTGACCGATTTCCACCAGGCTGCTGCTTCCGGCGTGGAGAAGACGTCCGTCGGTGATCACGCCCGCCCCGACGTTATGGTCAATGACCACCTGAATCACATCCCGCGCGCCGCGAGATGCGCCAAACAGCGCCTCCGCCATGGTCCAGGCGCTGATATCATGCTGAATGTAAACGGGCACGCCGGTATGGTTTTTCAGCACCTCGCCCAGCGGCATCTCTTTGACATCGTCATAAAACGGCATGCGGTGCACGATGCCATTTTCGGTATCAATAATGCCCGGCATGGTGATAGCAATCGCCGTTAACCGTTCCAGTCGCTGCTGATGACGAATAAAGAAGTGATCGATGTGCGAGACAATCGCGTCGAGGAGCGGTTGCTCCGCATCGAGCGGGAGTTCCAGACGGTCTTCCACCACCAGCTTGCTGCTGAGATCGCGCAGCGCAAGAAAGATTTCTCCCCGGCTGATGCGCAGCGACAGGTAGTGCCATGCTTCCGTTTCTACCACCAGTCCGACAGCAGGACGGCCACGGCTGCCCGGCTCCTGTATTTCCGTCTCCTGGACCAGGTGGGCTTCCAGCATTTCGCGGACTATCTTGGTGATACTGGCGGGTGCCAGTTGTGCCAGGCGCGAAAGATCGATACGCGAAACCGGACCGAGCTGATCGATCAGGCGATACACTGCGCCTGCATTGGTCTGCTTAATCTGATCAATATGCCCTGGCTGACTATCAGCAACCACCTCGTACTCCCTTATTTTCGAGCTTCGAAATAAACTGTTGGCTATGGTGAAGCACTTCACCAGGCGTCGTCAAATATTTACTTAGCCATGTGATTTACCGCACATTTTTAACCCTGTTTCCCTACAAATATCGCCCTGCCGAGGCGGTGATGAGCTGCTTTTTAAACCGCTGCGCCGCCTGACTCTGTTCGCGATGTTTTGACCAGACCAGCCACATCTCGGAAACCGCCTCTTTTTCGGCAATCGCCACCCAGCGCATTTCCTGCAATTGTACCCGCTTAAAGGACGCCGGGAGAATAGAAACCCCAAGTCCGGCGGCGACCAGGCCAATAATGGTCATGGCCTCCCCCACTTCCTGAGTAATCACCGGAGCGAGATCGTGGCGACGCATCAATCCCAGGATATCGTCATACAGACCCGTCCCGACCTGAGGGTCAAAAAAGACAAAGGGCTCTTTTGCCAGTTCTGCCAGCGTCACGGAAGCTTGCGACGCCAGCGGGTGATCGAGTGGGATCATCGCCATCAGCGGTTCGCGCAGAATGACCTGCCATGCCAGCGTATCCGGTAGCGCAGTGTTACGCATCAGCCCCAGGTCGAGCGAACCCTCGTTCAGCGGCGAAATTTGCTCGCGGGTGTTTATTTCGCGGGTCTGAATATGCACGTCCGGGAAATGGCGGCGGAACAATGAGAGGGTTTCTGAGACAGCGCTGATGAAGGGTGCCGATGAGGTAAAGCCGATCCGCAGTTCGCCGGTCTCCCCCAGATACAGCCGCTCCGCCCTGGCTGCGGCGTCATCCACCATGCTCAGGATTTGCCTGCTGTCAGCCAGAAACTGCTTGCCCGCGGCGGTCAGGCTCACGCTACGGTTCGTTCGCGCCAGCAGACGCGCCCCGACCTGCTGTTCCAGGATCTGAATCTGCTGGCTTAACGGTGGCTGAGAGATATTCAGCCTTGCCGCTGCGCGGCCAAAATGCAGCTCCTCGGCGACGGCGACAAAGTAGCGTAAATGACGCAGCTCGATATTCATATTTTTAAAGTATCATTTGAGATTATTAATATATTAGACAGAATATTTACATTTTCCTACTCTGATCTTGTGGTCATACCCGTCACCAGAAATTACGGGGATGTTTAAGCAAGGAACATGTGTGAGTCGTACAACTACCATTGATATCACTCCGGCAAATGATATTGATGATTTACCTGCAGCATCTCAGCCGGTGCAGTTTATTAAACGTGGTACCCCTCAGTTTATGCGCGTCACGCTGGCGCTTTTCTCAGCGGGTCTCGCAACCTTCGCCCTGCTCTATTGCGTTCAGCCGATCCTGCCCGTGTTGTCCCACGAGTTTGGCGTGTCGCCTGCCAGCAGCAGTATTTCACTCTCTATTTCTACCGGCATGCTGGCGATTGGCCTGCTCTTTACCGGGCCGCTGTCCGACGCCATTGGCCGTAAACAGGTGATGGTGACCGCGCTGATGCTGGCATCGGTCTGCACGTTACTCTCGACCATGATGACCAGCTGGCACGGTATTCTGATAATGCGTGCGCTGATCGGGTTATCGCTGAGCGGCGTGGCGGCGGTCGGGATGACCTATCTCAGCGAGGAGATCCACCCGAGCTTTGTCGCCTTCTCTATGGGGCTGTACATCAGCGGGAACTCGATTGGCGGGATGAGCGGACGCCTGCTGAGCGGGGTGTTTACGGATTTCTTTAGCTGGCGCATCGCGCTGGCGGTAATCGGGTGTTTTGCGCTGGCATCAGCCCTGATGTTCTGGAAAATCCTGCCGGAATCACGCCATTTCCGACCGACCTCTTTGCGCCCAAAAACGCTGTTTATCAACTTCCGCCTGCACTGGCGTGATAAAGGGCTGCCGCGCCTGTTCCTGATGGGTTTTCTGCTGATGGGGTCGTTTGTCACGCTGTTTAACTACATTGGCTATCGCCTGATGCTCTCTCCGTGGCATCTCAGCCAGGCGGTGGTCGGCCTGCTTTCCGTGGCGTACCTCACCGGTACCTGGAGTTCGCCAAAAGCCGGAGCGATGACCGCACGCTACGGTCGCGGCCCGGTGATGCTGTTCTTCACGGCGGTGATGCTGGTCGGCCTGCTGCTGACGATCTTCTCCTCCCTGTGGCTGATATTTGCCGGAATGCTGCTCTTCTCAGCAGGCTTTTTCGCCGCCCACTCGGTCGCCAGCAGCTGGATTGGCCCGCGCGCCCGTCGCGCCAAAGGTCAGGCATCGTCGCTGTATCTGTTTAGCTATTACCTGGGTTCCAGCATCGCCGGGACCCTCGGCGGCGTGTTCTGGCACAACTACGGCTGGAACGGCGTGGGCGGGTTTATCGCGCTGATGCTGTGCGCGGCGCTGCTGGTGGGGTCAAGTCTTCATAAACGTCTGAGATAATAAGCCTGCGGGCTGATGTGCGATCCAGATAAACGGCACCAGCGTACTGGTGCCGTTTCACGTTCAGGAATCCCAGGCCTGCTCTATCTTACCGGCTTTAAACTGCGGAGGCGGTTTTCGGAAACGGCGCGTTAGCCATGTCAGGTAAAGGATGCCCAGCGCCGCCCAGATGAGGCCAAGCGTCAGGGACGTCGCTTCGAGATTTATCCACAGCACGCCGACCGTTACGGCACCAATGATTGGCAGGAGGAAATAGTGGAACCGATCTTTCCACGTTTTGTTCAGCCCCTTACGCCGCCAAAAATGGTTGTACACCGAGAGATTAACAAACGTAAACGCCACCAGCGCGCCAAAGTTGATCAGCGCCGTCGCGGTCACGAGATCAAAGTACAGGGCCGACAGCGCCACTATCCCAACCATAATGACGTTCAGGGCCGGAGTACGCCATTTCGGATGCACGTAGCCAAACACCCGCTCCGGAAAGACGTTGTCACGCCCCATCACATACAACAAGCGTGAGACGCTGGCGTGCGAGGCCAGGCCTGAAGCGAGCGTATTCACAAACGTGGTACACAGAAATACCGACTGGAAGAGCTTGCCGCCCACGTACAGCGCAATTTCCGGCAGCGCGGCGTCCGGGTTCTTGAAGCGCGCGATGGTCGGGAAAAAGAGCTGCATGAAAAACGAGGCAACAATGAATATCAGCCCGCCATACAATGCGGTCAGAAAAATGGCTTTGGGAATAACTCGCGCCGCGTTTGGCGTCTCTTCCGACAGCGTGGTGACCGCGTCAAAGCCGAGGAAAGAGAAGCAGACGATCGTCGCGCCGGTAATAATAGGAAGCAGATGTGCGTTCTCGCTGATAAACGGCTGGAGCGACCAGACGGTGCCGACGCCCTCACCCTTGTGCAGACCATGCACCACGAGTATGACAAACACCACCATGATGGCGACCTGCACCAGCACAAACAAGGTGTTAAAGTTGGCGACCAGGTTAACACTCTTCAGGTTCGCCAGCGTCATGATCATCACAAACCCTACCACCCAGACCCACGGCGGGACTTCAGGGAACAGCGCGGAAAGGTAGATCTTCGCCAGCAGCACGTTGATCATCGGCAGGAAGAGATAGTCCAGCAGCGATGACCAGCCGACCATAAAACCCAGATGGGGTCCGATCGATTTCTGCGTGTAGGTGTATGCAGAGCCCGCTTCCGGGAACTGTCGCACCAGCTTGCCGTAGCTGATGGCGGTAAACATGACGCCAGCCAGCGCCAGGAGATACGAGGCGGGCACGTGGCCATTGCTGATACCGGACACAATGCCGAAGGTATCAAACACGGTCATGGGGGTGAGGTAAGCCAGCCCCATCATAACTACCTGCCAGAGCTTTAGGGAGCTGCGCAGCCGGGTTCTTCCGGCCATGCCCGGCGAGTCAAGAGAGGTGTTAGTCGCCATAAACCGTCCCCCCCATGCTTACCGTGGTTTGCACTTGCGTTGACCTTAACGCAAACCTGCTTAGCAAAGGGGGAAGTTGTAAAGAACAAACGCGATCGTACCAGCGCACCGTCTCTGGCTCGCACTCACAGCAGGCGCCTGACTGGCCCCCTTCGCCCTGCGGATAATTGAACATCTGCATCATTTCCTACCTCGTCACACAGTGTCGTTAAGAAAATCCCTGTGCCGCCTGCGCTCCATAACGCGACTCCCGGGAGATAGCTGGCATGCCAGCGAACAGTTAGGCCAGGCTCCGCGCAGGCCGTTGGGTGATACGTATGCGATGAAACAAAGCGGCCCCTTACCGGGGCACGTTATCAGGCGTTTTTCAGCATCCACTCAATTTCAGTTTCGGTAATCAGGCGTTCAAACTGCAGTAATTCATCATTTTTGCAGGCGTGATAGACGTGGCAGAAACGCTCGCCCAGCCGTTCGCGAAGATGATCGTTTTGCATAAATTCCCACAGCGCATCGCTCTGGCGAATCGGGAATGGCAGCCCGTCCTGCTCCAGACCATTACCTTCTACTTCTTCCTGCAGGGGTAAATCGTTATCCAGCCCGTGAAGAATGCCCGCAAAAATCGCCGCCATCACCAGATACGGATTCGCGTCTGCTCCCGCTACCCGGTACTCGACCCGATGGTTATGGCGATCGCCGCAGGGGATACGCAGGGCAACCGTACGATTGTTGTGTCCCCATGACGCCTGCGTTGGCACGTACATGCCCGGCTGGAAACGGCGGTAGGAGTTGACGTTCGGTGCCAGCAGCGCCATGGACGCCGGCATCAGATCGATCATCCCGGCCAGCGCGCGTTTCAGCAGCGCGGAATCCTCGCCGCTGGCGTCTGCGAGCACGTTTTCGCCTCTGTTGTTTTGCATGCTGATGTGGATATGCATCCCGCTGCCCGCATGCTCTTCATACGGCTTTGCCATAAACGTGGCGTGCATCTTATGCTTTTCCGCCATCTGCCTGACGAGACGTTTTAGCGCCAGCGCATCATCGCAGGCATCAAGCACGTTTTCCGTATGGTGCAGGTTAATCTCGAACTGGCCCGGAGAGGCCTCGGCCACTGCCCCGTCGGCGGGGATCAATTGCAACTGCGCCAGCTCGTCAATATCATTCAGCACGTCAGCAAAGTGGTTCAGGTTATCCACCGAGTAGACCTGACTCTGCGTGTTACGCACGTCGGTGCCCGGCGCGCAGGGTGGCTGCAAATACCCTTCTGCATCGCGTTTACGGTCAAGCAAATAGAACTCCAGCTCTACCGCTACCACGGGGAACAGACCGCGCTGGCGCAGCTGCTGCCAGAGTCGGTTGAGTACGTTCCGCGGCTCAACGTCAAAGGGAGCGCCATCTTCATCGACCATGGTGAGCTGCACCTGACCAATGTATTCCGGGTCGGCGGCGGACGGCGTCAGGGTACCCGGTACCGGCACACAGATACAGTCCGGCTCGCCGAGCTCCTGCCCCAGGCCCGCCTCTTCCACGACGTTACCCAAAATGTCCATGGCGAAAACCGATGCCGGGAAATAGCAGCCTTTTTCAAGTTTGCTCAGTCCGGCAACCGGGATACGTTTGCCGCGAAAACAGCCGTTCAGGTCGGTCAGGAGGACGTCAATAAACTGGGTGTCAGGATACTTTTCTAAATAGCGCTTCACTTCCTGCGTAAAGGCGCTGCCCCGCCTCTCATCCGTGTGCTGCACAAAGTTCTCAACTTCTACGATATTGGTTTCCATGATTTACCACCGTTTTTGTGATTTGCGTTCGCTGCTCTGGACTGTCAAATATAATGTCCACCCTATCGAATTTGTATGCAAACAAATTGTTTGTCAAATGTTAAATTAAGTTTGCAAAAGGCAGATCTCGTTGCTAGATTGAGAAAATATTGAACGAAAAGGCCGTTCCAGAGGTGAGAATGGCCTAAATTTAGTCCACTTTGTGAGGGCGATCATGGAAAATATAATGAACAAGCCAGTTATTGGCGTGGTGATGTGCAGAAACAGGCTTAAGGGTCATGAGACCCAGACCCTGCAAGAAAAGTACCTGAATGCCGTTATTAACGCGGGGGGTTTACCTATTGCCTTACCGCATGCGCTGGCAGAGCCAGAGTTAATGGCCGCTCTGCTGCCAACCCTTAACGGGATTTACCTGCCAGGCAGCCCAAGTAACGTGCAGCCGCACCTTTATGGTGAAAACGGCGATGAGCCTAACGCCGATCCCGGGCGAGATCTTCTGAGTATGGCGCTGATTGCCGCCGCGCTCGAAAGGCGCATCCCCATTTTCGCCATCTGCCGGGGGCTGCAGGAACTGGTTGTTGCGACGGGAGGAACGCTGTATCGCCGCCTGTTCGAGCAGAACGACCTGCTTGAACACCGGGAGGATGCTGAACTGCCGGTTGAGCTACAATACGCCCCTTCTCATGAAGTTCAGGTTCAGGAGGGAGGACTGCTGTCTCAATTAATACCAGGCTGTAACAAATTTTGGGTAAACTCGTTACACGGGCAAGGTGCACGAACGTTAGGGCCACGGCTCCGCGTGGAGGCCCGTTCGACGGACGGGCTGGTCGAAGCGGTTAGCGTTCATGACCACCCTTTTGCCCTCGGCGTGCAATGGCACCCCGAATGGAACAGCAGCGAGTACGCCCTGTCACGCATGTTGTTTGAAGGTTTTATCACCGCCTGTCAAAGCCACGTTGCCGAGAAGCAACGACTTTGACCACTATCGTAAAGGAAATGCAACTATGAGCGATGACGGACTGGCGCCAGGGAAACGTCTGTCAGAGATCCGCCAGCAGCTGGGTCTCTCGCAGCGGCGTGCCGCCGAACTGTCTGGGTTAACACACAGTGCCATCAGCACCATTGAGCAGGATAAAGTCAGTCCTGCCATCAGTACGCTGCAAAAGCTGCTGAAAGTTTATGGGCTGTCGCTCTCGGAATTCTTTTCGGAACCGGAAAAACCTGATGAACCGCAGGTGGTTATTAATCAGGAAGACCTTATCGAAATAGGCAGTCAGGGGGTTTCGATGAAGCTGGTTCATAACGGAAATCCGAACCGTACGCTGGCGATGATTTTTGAAACTTACCAGCCTGGAACCACGACCGGAGAGAGGATCAAACATCAGGGTGAGGAGATCGGTACGATACTGGAAGGTGAAATAGTGCTGACCATTAATGGCCAGCTTTATCACCTGGTTGCGGGGCAAAGCTATGCCATCAATACCGGCATACCGCACAGCTTCAGCAACACCTCGGCAGGCATCTGCCGCATTATCAGTGCCCACACCCCCACCACGTTCTAATTACCACTCAGTCCCGGCGTAAGCCCACTTACGCCGGGACAAATAAAAACGATCAATGTCGGCATTCAACGGGTTAATTCCCGGGATGCCTCACGGCTTCGTATTGCCTGAAACGGCCATGCCTTTATTTATCTGATTGCGAAAGAAAGGAGTGAATATGCATTTTCAGCACCTGACTTACTGGCAGGATAAAGCAAAAAATAGCGCCATTGAGACCCGGCTCTTTATTAACGGAGCCTATTGTGGCGCTGCCGATAATGCCACGTTTGAAACCGTCAATCCTGCTACCCAACAGACGCTGGCGAACGTGGCCCGGGGAAAGCAGGCGGACGTGGACCGTGCGGTTCAGGCCGCGCGCGAGGTATTTGAGCGCGGTGACTGGTCGCAGGCGTCTCCGGCGCAGCGCAAGGCCGTGCTAAATAAGCTCGCCGATTTGATGGAACGCCACGGCGAAGAGCTGGCCTTACTGGAAACGCTGGACACCGGTAAACCCATCCGCCACAGCCTGCGCGACGATATTCCCGGCGCTGCGCGCGCCATTCGCTGGTACGCCGAAGCGGCGGATAAAGTCTACGGCGAAGTGGCGCCTACGGGTCCGGACGAGCTGGCAATGATCGTGCGCGAGCCGATCGGGGTTGTCGCGGCCATCGTCCCCTGGAACTTCCCGCTGCTGCTGGCCTGCTGGAAGCTGGGCCCGGCGCTGATCGCGGGCAATAGCGTGGTATTGAAACCCTCGGAGAAATCGCCGCTCACCGCCCTGCGGCTGGCCGGGCTGGCGAAAGAGGCGGGCCTGCCGGACGGCGTGCTGAATGTGATAAGCGGTTACGGCCACGAAGCGGGCCAGGCGCTGGCACTGCATCCGGAGGTCGAGGTGCTGACGTTTACCGGCTCTACCCGTACCGGCAAGCAGCTGTTGAAGGACGCGGGTGAAAGCAACATGAAGCGCGTCTGGCTGGAGGCTGGCGGCAAGAGTGCCAACATTATCTTTGCCGACTGTCCGGACCTGGACAAGGCCGTGAGCGCGACCGCCGCCGGGATTTTCTATAACCAGGGGCAAGTCTGTATCGCCGGTACCCGTCTGCTGCTCGAAGACAGCATCGCCGATGACTTCCTGGCAAAGCTGAAAGCGCAGGCTCGTCACTGGCAGCCGGGCGATCCGCTCGATCCCGACAGCACGATGGGAATGCTCATCGACGCTGCGCACGCCGATACCGTCCACACGTTTATTCGCGAGGGAACCCAAAAAGGCACGCTGCTGCTGGACGGGCGGGAACAATCGTGGCCTTCCGCAGTCGGTCCAACCATTTTTGTCGACATCGACCCCGCCTCCCCGCTCTGCCGGGAAGAGATTTTCGGGCCGGTGCTGGTCGTCACCCGTTTTAAAACCGAAGAGGAAGCCTTAACGCTGGCCAACGACAGTGAATATGGGCTTGGCGCGGCGGTATGGACCCGCGATCTCTCCCGCGCGCACCGCATGAGCCGCCGCCTGAAAGCAGGCTCGGTCTTCGTCAATAACTATAACGACGGTGATATGACCGTACCCTTTGGCGGCTATAAGCAGAGCGGCAACGGTCGCGATAAGTCCCTGCACGCGCTGGAAAAATTTACCGAACTGAAAACCATCTGGATTGCCCTGGAGCCTCAATCATGACCGAACATACCACCAGCTACTACGCGGCCAGCGCGAACGCTTACGAACCTTTCCCGACGCTTAACGAGTCGATCAGCTGCGACGTGTGCGTGGTGGGCGGCGGCTATACCGGCCTCTCCTCCGCGCTGCATCTCGCCGAAATGGGCTACGACGTGGTGCTCCTTGAAGGGGCGCGCATCGGCTTCGGCGCCAGCGGACGCAACGGCGGCCAGCTGGTTAACTCCTACAGCCGCGATATCGACGTGATTGAGAAAAACTACGGACCCGACGCCGCCAGAGTCCTCGGGAGCATGATGTTTGAAGGCGGGGAGATCATCCGGGAGCGTATCCAGCGCTATCAGATCCAGTGCGACTATCGTCCCGGCGGGCTGTTTGTGGCGTTAAACCATAAGCAACTGGAGACGCTGGAGGAGCAAAAAGCCAACTGGGAACGCTACGGCAACACGCAGCTGGAGCTGCTGGACGCCAGCGCCATCCGCCGGGAAGTCGACAGCGAGCGCTATACCGGCGCGCTGCTGGACCGCAGCGGGGGGCACATTCATCCGCTGAACCTGGCGATAGGCGAAGCGGACGCCATTCGCCTTAACGGCGGGCGGGTGTATGAACAGTCCCCGGTGACCGCCATTCAGCACACCAGCCCGGCCGTGGTGAGCACGCAGCATGGCCAGGTGACGGCCCGCTACGTGATAGTCGCCGGGAATGCCTATCTGGGCGATAAGATAGAGCCGGAGCTGGCAAAACGCAGCATGCCCTGCGGCACCCAGGTGGTGACCACCGCCCCGCTGCCGGAAGAGGTCGTCCGCACGCTGATCCCTAATAACTACTGCGTGGAAGATTGCAACTACCTGCTGGATTACTACCGCCTCACCGCCGACAACCGCCTGCTGTACGGCGGTGGCGTAGTCTATGGCGCGCGCGATCCGGACGATGTCGAGCGCCTGGTGATGCCAAAGCTGCTGCAAACCTTCCCTCAGCTGGCCGGCGTCAAAATCGACTACCGCTGGACGGGCAACTTCCTGCTGACCCTGTCGCGTATGCCGCAGTTTGGTCGTCTGGATAAAAACATCTATTACATGCAGGGCTACAGCGGCCACGGCGTGACCTGCACCCACCTGGCCGGACGGCTGATCTCTGAACTGTTGCGCGGTGACGCTGAGCGCTTTGATGCGTTTGCCAAACTCCCGCACTACCCCTTCCCGGGCGGTCGCAGCCTGCGGATCCCATTCACGGCGATGGGCGCGGCGTATTACAGCCTGCGCGATCGTCTTGGCGTATGATCGTTTCGACAAAAGGGTATCTGATATGAGTAACCAGGAATTTCATCAGCGCAGACTTTCTGCCACCCCGCGCGGCGTAGGCGTAATGTGTAATTTCTTTGCCCGCACGGCAGAGAATGCCACGCTTACCGACGTGGAAGGCAACGACTATATTGATTTCGCCGCCGGGATCGCGGTACTGAATACCGGCCATCGTCACCCTGAACTGGTGGCCGCAGTGGAAAAACAGCTTCACCAGTTCACCCATACGGCCTATCAGATTGTGCCGTATGAAAGCTACGTTTCATTAGCCGAAAAGCTTAACGAGTTGGCCCCGGTGCAGAGCCCGGCCAAGACGGCGTTCTTCACAACGGGCGCGGAAGCGGTAGAAAATGCGATTAAAATCGCCCGGGCCCACACCGGCAGACCGGGTGTGATTGCCTTCGGGGGAGGCTTTCACGGCCGAACCTATATGACCATGGCGTTAACCGGCAAGGTCGCGCCCTATAAGCTGGGATTTGGCCCCTTCCCGGGGTCGGTTTATCACGTGCCGTATCCCTCCGAGCTGCACGGCATCACGACGCAGGATGCCATCACGGCGATTGAGCGCCTGTTCAAAGCGGATATTGAGGCGAAACAGGTGGCGGCGATTATTTTTGAACCCATCCAGGGTGAAGGCGGATTCAACGTCGCCCCGGCAGAGCTGGTGGCCGCCATCCGCCGTATCTGCGATGAGCACGGGATCGTGATGATTGCCGACGAAGTGCAGAGCGGCTTCGCCCGTACGGGTAAACTGTTTGCCATGGAACACTACGCGGACAAGCCCGACCTGATGACGATGGCTAAAAGCCTGGCAGGCGGAATGCCGCTGTCCGGCGTGGTGGGCCGCGCCGGGATCATGGACGCGCCGGCGCCCGGCGGTCTGGGGGGAACCTATGCAGGCAACCCGCTTGCGGTGGCCGCCGCGCACGCGGTGCTGAATATTATCGACAGCGAGTCACTGTGCACGCGCGCCCGTCATTTGGGCGAACGACTGACAGCCACGCTGGAGGAGATTCAGGGCAGTTTTCCTGCGCTCGTGGCGATAAGGGGAAGAGGATCGATGATTGCAGCGGAGTTTTTTGATCCCGAGAGCCGCGAACCTTCAGCCGCCATCGCGCAGGCGATCCAGCAAAAGGCGCTCTCCCGGGGGCTGCTGCTGTTGATTTGCGGTCAGTACGGCAACGTGATCCGGTTCCTTTATCCGCTGACCATTCCGGATGCCCAGTTCAACCAGGCGCTGGCGATCTTGCAACAGGTTATGCGTGATAAGGACTAAGTGCCCACCGAAAACCGTCTGCCGGAATGCCGGCGACGGTTTCAACGGAGGAGATCGGCACAGATTTCCTCCGTGTGGGAAATGTTGGGGAATTTGGTCTGTTTCATTGTATGCTCCCTGAAACACATCCCTGACAAGAGGAAATAAGAATTGCAAAAAAAATCCGCCTATCAGTCACTTGTGAAAACCTTCCAGCGCCTCTCCCGCTTCTCGCACCTCTCCTCCATCGCCAGTTGGGACATGTTCACTATGATGCCGCCGGGCGGCAGCGCCGCGCGCGGTGAAGCGCTGGCGGAGATGAGCGTCCTGCAACACCAGATCCTGACCGATAAAAAAGTCGGCGACTGGCTGGCTGCAGCGGCAAGCGAAGACCTGAATGATGTCGAACAGGCCAACCTGCGCGAAATGACGCGCCACTACCAGCAGGCAACGCTGCTGCCGGAATCGCTGGTGGAAGCCAAATCCCTCGCAGGCAGCAAATGTGAGCATGCCTGGCGTACCCAGCGCCCCGCCAACGACTGGCAGGGTTTCTCCGCTAACCTGAAAGAGGTGGTCAAACTCAGCCGCGAAGAGGCTCGCCTGCGGGCTGAAGCCAAAGGCTGTACGCCGTACGACGCGCTGCTGGATATTTTTGAGCCCGACATGACCAGCGCCCGTCTGGACGTTCTGTTCGGCGATATGAAGTCCTGGCTACCGGACCTGCTGGCAAACGTGGTGGAAAAACAGGCTCAACGGTCGTTTATTCCCCCGCAGGGTCCCTTCCCGACGGCAACCCAGCGCGAACTGGGTCTGGAAGCCATGAAGATGCTCGGCTTCGATTTTAACGGTGGCCGCCTGGACGTGAGCGCTCACCCGTTCTGCGGCGGCGTCCCGGAGGACGTTCGCATCACCACGCGCTATGACGAGAATGAACTGCTCAGCGCGCTGTTTGGCGTGATCCACGAAACCGGACACGCCCGCTACGAACAAAACCTGCCGCGCGCCTGGTCAGGACAGCCCGTGGCGCTGGCGCGCTCAACGGCAATCCACGAATCTCAAAGCCTGTTCTTTGAAATGCAGCTGGGACGCAGTGAAGCCTTCCTCAAGCATCTTCTCCCTGCGGTGCACGCCCGTTTTGGCAGCCAGGCGGCATTCAGCGAGGAGAACTTTATCGCCTGGAACCAGCGCGTGAAGCCGGGCTATATCCGCGTGGATGCGGACGAAGTGAGCTACCCGGCGCACGTGGTGCTGCGCTATGAAATTGAACGCGCGTTGATCAACGGCGACATTGAGGTGGACGACATTCCGGCGCTGTGGGATGAGAAAATGCAGGCCTGGCTTGGGCTGTCGACCAAAGACAACTACCGCAACGGCTGTATGCAGGATATCCACTGGACCGACGGCGGCTTTGGGTATTTCCCGTCGTATACGCTGGGTGCAATGTACGCCGCACAGCTCTTCCACGCCGCGAAAACGGCGCTTCCGGGTCTGCAGGCGTCTATTGCTGATGGCGATTTCTCAGCGCTGTTCGACTGGCTGCGTCAGAACGTCTGGCAGCACGGCAGCCGGTTTAGCACGTCGCAGTTAATCACCCAGGCGACGGGCGAGGATCTGAATATCCGTTACTTCCGCGAACACCTGACGTCACGCTATTTGTAATCGACATCGCCGGGGAAATCCCGGCGTTGTACAAACGGTTACACGCCGATACCAATCACTCACGGAAACCCCGAATTTACAGGGATATAGTTCTTTCAACGGCCCCGCAGTGGGGTTAAATGAAAAACCAAATTCGAGGGTATGAACATGAAAAAAGTATTAGCTCTGGTTGTTGCCGCTGCTATGGGTCTGTCTTCTGCTGCATTTGCTGCTGAAACTACCGCGACCGCAACACCTGCTGCGGCGCCAGCTGCAACCACCACCGCTGCGCCAGCCAAAGCGGTTCACCATAAGAAACATCACAAAGCAGCAAAACCTGCTGCAGAGCAGAAAGCCCAGGCCGCTAAAAAGCACCACAAAAAAGCGACCAAGCCTGCTGTAGAGCAGAAAGCGCAGGCGGCTAAAAAGCATCACAAAAAAGCAGTAAAACACGAAGCTGCTAAACCAGCTGCACAGCCAGCTGCGTAAGAGTACAAGCTTAACCGTGCCCTTCGGGGCACGTTGGTAAACCGGCGCTGAACCGACCAGTTCCGCGCCGTTTTTTTATCCGGAGGGCGTATGCTGCGGCGCTATCGGTTTGAGCTCATTCTTATATTGCTTATTTTATGCGCGCTCATCGCAAGCCAGTTTTATCTTTCCTGATTGTAGCACGCTGATTTTACTCCCACTTTAACGCTGTCCCGTCTATAGTATTTTCATAGGGTTCACTTTTAATAATCATAATTACCCCACCAGAGTGTGATATGCGTAAATCTGTTGTGTTGTTACTGGGAACGTTTGGTCTTTTTTCAGGATTCTTACATGCGGACGATGGTGATGAAGACGCTATCAGCGCCAAAGAGGTCAAGACCCTTTTTTTTGGTCACGATGACCGCACGCGGGTTACCGACCCGACGCAGGCTCCCTGGGATGCAATAGGACAACTGGAAACGGCCAGCGGTAACTTATGTACCGCAACATTAATTACCCCTCAGCTGGCACTGACGGCCGGACATTGCCTTCTCATGCCGCCAGCCGGCAAGCCGGATAAAGCTGTCGCCCTGCGCTTTGTGTCGCAAAAAGGGGTCTGGCGCTATGAGATCCACGGCATTGAAGGACGGGTTGATCCCTCTCTGGGTAAACGCTTAAAGCCGGATGGTGAGGGCTGGATTGTGCCCCCTGCCGCCGCATCCTGGGATTTTGGGCTGATTGTTCTTCGCTATCCACCATCGGGTATCACACCCCTGCCCTTATTCGACGGTGACAAAGCCGCGCTGACGGCGGCACTGAAAGCCGTTGACCGAAAAGTGACGCAATCCGGCTACCCGGTCGATCATCTTGATTCGCTTTACACGCATACGGACTGCACGGTCACTGGCTGGGCGCAAAACAGCGTGCTCTCGCATCAGTGCGACACGCTACCGGGTGACAGCGGGTCACCGCTGATGTTGAAAACCGAGGATGGCTGGCAGTTGATTGGTGTTCAAAGCTCTGCCCCATCCGCCAAAGACAGATGGCGCGCCGATAACCGTGCCCTGTCGGTTACCGGTTTTCGCGACAAGCTGGAAGCCCTCGCGCAGCAATAAAAAAGGCAGCGAATATCGCTGCCTGAAGAGGATGTCGAAACTGACATCAGGCGAGTTTGATCATAATCATGCCTGCGAGCAGCAGCACCAGGCCGATCCAGCCTTTGTGATTCAAACGCTGACCGAACAGTATCCAGCCTGCTGCCAGGGTGGCGGCGATCCCGAAGCCGCCCCACAGCGCATAGGCCACAGAAAGATCGATCCCTTTCACCGCCTGCGACAGGGCGCTAAATGCCCCCAGAACGGCGGCAATCGACATCAGGCCATAAAACTTACGGCGAAAACCGTCAGAGAATTTTAAAAAGACGTTAGCCACGATTTCCAGCACGATGGCCAGCGCCAGCCAGGCCGCGTGGATCCATTCAAACTGCTGCATGAGCCTGCTCCTTCTGCTGTTTCGTCGGTTTACGTGTACCCGATTTAATCAGCACGATCCCTACCACCAGCGTGGTTAATCCGGCAATTTTCATTGTCGACAAGGTTTCGTCAAATATCATGACGCTGAACAGCGTGATCAATAAAATACCGATACCTTCCCACAGGGCATACGCGACACCCAGCGCGATTTTTTTTACCGCAAATGAGAGGAAAATATAGGAAAGGGTAATCATCACCAGCATTAAAATAAAACCGGTATTACCATCGCTCACGCTTGCCCATTTCATCGACAGGGTGCCGGTAATTTCAGCGAGAATAGCCAGGGCTAATAAAATCCAGTAAAACATGTTCTTCTCCTGCTTGAGAATATAATCCATCGTGGCTCGCTTTAGACAGCAAACCAAAAAATATGAAAATAGATCGGACAGCTTAGCGCAGGGCGCCAGCTCAGGCAGAAGACGTGACTACAGCGCGTTGCGCCAGTGTTGCTCACCAGACAGAAGGCAGAAGGAGGTGGAGAAAACAGCGGTGTTTGTTGAAAAATACGTCCTGAACAAATTGTCCATAAAATTACAATTATCCGCGTTGTTGCTTCTCGTCTTTGCGGATGAAAATTGTCCTCGGTAGTTGAACACGCTAGATTTGTACCATAAGCCAGGGTTTTACTCAAAGTCTTTTCATTTCTTTACCCATCCCGTTTGATTTTGGTTAGTTTTTTTACTCGGATAAAGCATCTATTATAAATAAAAAATTATTCAGGAACTTCCATGGCTAAACCCATCATTACCCTTAACGGGCTGAAGATTGTCATTATGCTGGGCATGCTGGTAATCATATTGACCGGCGTTCGTTTTGCAGCCGACATCATTGTGCCATTTATTCTGGCGCTTTTTATTGCGGTGATCCTGAACCCGCTGGTACAGCGCCTGGTGCGGCTACGCGTTCCCCGCGTGCTGGCGATCACGCTGCTCATCAGCATTATCATCGTTGTCATGGTGCTACTGGTGGCCTATCTCGGGACATCGTTGAACGAGCTGGCGCGTACGCTACCAAAATACCGTTCTTCGCTGGCGATCCCGCTCCTGCAACTCGAGCCCTGGCTGCAGCGGGCAGGTATTGAGATCTCGGTTGAGGAACTGCTGAAGTATATCGATCCGAATGCCGCCATGACCCTCGTTACCAGCCTGCTGGCGCAACTCTCTAACGCTATGACATCCATTTTCCTGCTGTTTTTGACGGTCGTGTTTATGCTGCTGGAAGTGCCGCAACTGCCCGCAAAGCTGCAGCAAATCATGGTTCGTCCGGTGGAGGGTATGGGGGCGATTCAGCGCGCGCTGGACAGTGTTTCACGCTATCTGGTGCTGAAAACCGCCATCAGCCTGGTGACTGGCCTGGTGGTCTGGGGGATGCTCGTCGCGCTGGATGTGCGCTTTGCTTTCGTCTGGGGATTGCTGGCCTTTGCCCTCAACTACATTCCTAACATCGGTTCCGTGCTGGCGGCGATCCCCCCGATTCTTCAGGCGCTGGTGTTCAGCGGGCTTTATGATGCGCTGGTACTGTTAGCGGGTTATCTGGCGATCAACCTGGTGTTCGGGAACATTCTTGAACCACGCATGATGGGCCGCGGGCTGGGGCTTTCCACGCTTGTGGTATTCCTGTCCCTGATATTCTGGGGCTGGCTGCTTGGTCCTGTGGGAATGCTGCTTTCTGTTCCGCTGACGATCATCGTGAAGATTGCCCTGGAGCAAACGGCGGGCGGGCAAAGCATCGCCGTGCTGCTAAGCGATATGGATCATCGCTAGCCCACCCATCGCCTGCACCGGACTCTGGATCGCCGAATCGGCGATCCAGAGTGCCCGGGAGATCATCTCCAGCCCATTGCCGGTGCGACATGCTTCAGAATGGACTCAATAACATGCGCGTTATAGTCCACGCCCAGCTGGTTCGGCACGGTCAGCAAGAGCGTATCCGCCTCGGCGATGGCCTCATCCTTTTTCAACTGTTCGATCAGCGCGTCAGGCTCTGCGGCGTAGCTGCGACCGAAAATGGCGCGCGTTTTTTCATCAAGATAACCGACGCTATCGCTCTCATTGCGGCTTGAACCGAAATACATCCGGTCGCGGTCGTCCATCAGGGCAAAAATGCTGCGGCTGACCGACACGCGCGGCTGACGGGTATGTCCCGCGTCGGCCCAGGCCTGGCGGTACGCGCGGATCTGTTTTGCCTGCTGAATATGAAACGGCTCGCCGGTTTCATCGTCCTTCAGCGTGGAGCTTTGCAAATTCATTCCGAGTTTAGCAGCCCATACCGCAGTCGCATTCGACCCTGCGCCCCACCAGATGCGGTCCCGTAAGCCTTCGGAATGCGGCTCCAGACGCAGTAACCCTGGCGGGTTCGGGAACATCGGCTGTGGATTGGGTTTTGCAAAGCCTTCTCCACGCAGCACCTCCAGCAGCACCTCGGTATGACGGCGCGCCATATCCGATTCGTTTTCCCCCTCCTGAGGGACATAGCCAAAATGACGCCAGCCATCAATGACCTGCTCAGGAGAGCCGCGGCTGATGCCAAGCTGTAAACGACCGCCGGAAATAAGATCCGCGGCCCCCGCGTCCTCCGCCATATACATCGGGTTCTCATAGCGCATGTCGATCACGCCGGTACCGATTTCAATACGTTTGCTTTTTGCACCTATCGCCGCCAGTAAGGGGAACGGCGAGCTCAGCTGGCGGGCAAAGTGGTGTACGCGGAAATAGGCACCGTCTGCACCCAGCTCTTCGGCCGCCACGGCCAAATCGATAGACTGCAGCAGTGTGTCTGCCGCCGAGCGCGTACCGGACTGCGGCGACGGCGTCCAGTGACCAAAGGATAAAAACCCGATCTTTTTCATGACTCTGTGTCCTGATAATGCTTTGCGTTATCCCTACTTTACGCATTACCGTGTGAGAATAAATGGCGTTTATTTAACGGAGTGATTCAAATAAATTGACAGAATTGAGTGGTTCGTCATGACGCGCCATAATGGGATATAATATTCCCCACTCTTTTCATGGCAGGTAACATCGGCAATGGCTTTGATCCCCAAAAACTACGCGCGGCTGGAAAGCGGCTATCGCGAAAAAGCATTAAAAATCTACCCATGGGTGTGTGGACGCTGCTCGCGGGAGTTTGTCTATTCCAACCTCCGTGAACTCACTGTTCACCATATTGATCACGACCATACCAACAACCCGGAAGATGGCAGCAACTGGGAACTGTTGTGCCTGTTTTGCCACGATCACGAGCATTCTAAATACACCGAAGCGGATCAGTACGGCACCACCGTGGTCGCCGGTGAAGACGCGCAAAAAGACGTGGGCGTCGCCACCTTTAACCCGTTTGCCGATTTAAAAGCGATGATGGATAAGAAGAAATAATCGTTCACCGCCCATACCAGCCGTATGGGCGGCTCAGGAAAGGATAAAGGCTATGGACACCCTCCGCTGCTATTGGGATATGTTTTATACCGCCTACGGTTTACTTTTCACAAGAATACTTAGCCTCATACTTCTGGTCTGGCTGTGCCATGATATTCTGCGCCGCTCAGGGAAAAACGCTGCTGATGCCGCAGGCCCGATCGCAGAGGCCGATGCCCGGGAGCGGTATCAATGGCGTTTTCAGCTGTGGTCATTGCGAACCGTACAACTCCTCTGCCTGCTCTCACTTTTCTGGATGCTTATTAAGGGACTCTTTGCCTGACCCTTTCTCTGGTTAAAATGTCCAGGTGATAGCGGCGGTTGCAGACCCTTCATTTCGCCGCATCACAATCGGGCTTTCATTCGCATGGTCGCCAAGCCAGGTATAGTCCGCACTCAGGACCGTTCCCCAGTGGGCATCGAACAGATGGCTCCAGGTCAGACTAGTGTCGACGCCATAAAATCCACCCGGCGCTGAATAGCGGTGATATCCGGTGCGGCGGCTCTGCTGCTCGCTGACCCCATACCAGGTATTCAGATAACGGCTGTCGCCAAACAGGGCCGCAGACTGAAAGGCAACCGTGTCCTGGTTATTTTGTACAGGGATTAGCGTCACGGAAGCCTGATAGCTGGCCCCCTGGCTATCCGTTAACGGCAGCGTCGCTTTCGCCTCTACACTCAGCCAGGGCGCGGCCTGCCAGCCAACGGCAAGGCCGGTATTCAGAGTGGTATCAATGTTCCCCATCCCTTTCAGATTGTTTGCGCCCTCACGCCAGTCAGAATTTTTATCAGCCCTTCCAAAGTCGTACCCCAGCGTGTGTTCGAAATACCAACCGCTGTCGTTTTGCAGGTCATATCCCAGCCCTTTTTGCGCATCAATAAAGAAAGCGCCTTTGCGCCCTTGCAGCACAGGAACCACCTGCCACACCTGCTTGTCTGAGCCTGAGTAACGCGGGGCATACTGTCCCCCCAGCCCGACGGTTAAGGAATCGGACGCAGAGCCATCATCCGCCTGCGCGCCGGATGCCACGACCATCAGAAGCGGGACGGACATATACAGGACTTTTTTTATCGCTATCATACTGCTCTCCATACAGACGCTGGCGTCTCCTGATTCAGGGGCGGCCACATAATGTTGGCGCAGTATGATTTGGCTGAATCAATGAATCGTCGGGATAGTGTTAAGAAATGGTCAAGGTGAACGGATGTTGTCCAGAAGAGTGCTGATTATTGAAGATGACGCCGATGCGGCTGGCGTGCTCGAAGCCTATTTACGGCGTGAAAATTACGACGTGACCATTACCAGAGACGGTCTTTCCGGGCTGGATATGGCCCAGCGGTGGAAGCCCGACCTCATCCTGCTGGACGTGATGCTGCCGGGGCTTAACGGCACCGAAGTGCTGGCTGGCCTGCGTCGTAAAAGCGATGTGCCGGTGATCATGGTCACGGCCATGGGGGATACCCCCGACCGTATTGGTGCCCTGCGGTACGGTGCCGATGATTACGTTGTGAAGCCTTATCATCCGGGAGAAGTTGTGGCTCGGGTGCAGGCGGTGCTGCGGCGCAGCCGTAAAAAAGAGACAGACGAAGCGATCCTTCGCTGGCAAACGCTGGAGGTGGATGTCGCCGCCATTGTGGCGAGCGTAGATAACGGCGACGATGCGCCCGTGATGCTCGATCTTACGCCAACGGAATTCTCTCTTCTGGCAACGCTGCTGCGCTCTCCTGCGCACCCGTTTTCCCGTCAGTATTTACTGGAACACTGTTTACCGGAAAGCGAGGCGCTGGAGCGCGTGGTGGACACCCATATTTATAACCTGCGTAAAAAACTTGAGGCGGCGGGTATTTCCGGCGTGCTGATCAACGTTCGCGGCGTGGGTTACAGGTTCAGACAGCCATGATAAAAAACCGGCACTCCTCTCTGTGGCGCTGGATTTGCGCGCGCATCTTAGCGCTGGCCATCGGCAGCGTGATCGTCATTGCCACCTGCATGTGGCTACGTTATGCGGTGCAGAACTACTGGATAATGGGCAAAATGCCAGCGGCGGTCCGGCAGGAGTTTCTTACGCTCAGCCAGAACCCGCAGGCCAATCCGGCCCGCTTCCACACGATTGTGGACACCTGGTGGGGTCTGAGCTATTCCACGCCGTCTATCGCCTCAGCTGACTGGGTCACGGTGGCGCTGCTGGTGCTGGTGATGATCCCGTTTATTGTGGTGATGGGGCTAAAACACGCCCGGCCGCTGGCGCAGCAGTTCAGCCGCCTTCGCGATGCAGCAAAGGATGTCGCCGACGGGCAGTTTGGCCGTCAGGCGGAACTTATCAAGGATGCCCCGGCGGAAATGGTCAGCTTTGCGACCGATTTTAACTCCATGACGGGGCAACTCGCCCGCTATGAGAAAGAGCTCCGCGCCTCACACGTCGCGATGGCGCACGAGCTGCGCTCGCCCCTGACGGCCGCCATTGGGCGTCTGCAGGGCATGTTAGACGGCGTGTTTGATGCCAGCCCGGCGCAGCTGGGCATGGTGATGAAACAGCTCCAGCACCTCAACCGCCTCACCGATGAGCTCCACCTTCTCTCGTTGGCCGACGCGGGTAATCTCGTGCTGGAGGACCAGCCGTTCTGTCTGGATGAGCTGATTCAGGAGCGGGCAGCCTGGATCATGCCCCAGGCTGATGCGCATCATTTCCGGATAACCCTTCGTAACCCGCGCACCTGCCCCTTCCGGGGCGATGCGTTCCGTCTGGGACAGGTCGTGACCATCCTCATGGAAAATGCACTACGTTACGGACGCGATGGCGGCCATCTTGAGGTGGCGCTGCACTACGCCAGCGGTCATTACACCCTCGAATTTACCGATGACGGGCCGGGCGTATCGCCCCAGTTTTTACCGGAAATGTTTAAACGCTTTAGCCGCGAGGAGCAGTCCCGCGCGCGGCATTCCGGCGGCAGCGGCCTCGGTTTGTCCATCGCCCGGGCGATTTGTCAGGCGCATGGGGGTGAGATTAGCGCGTCGTTACCGGAAACCGGCGGCCTCGCCGTGTGCATTTTGTTGCCCTGGCATCCGTCCGATAATGAAAATCTCCACTCTTGATAAAGCCTTGACAGAACATCGAATCTTTCTCGACGTAGCGCGCATTTAATAACGCCATTCCCTTTATGGAGCGGCGTTATGTCAGACGAATTTTTTCTCTCCCTCCGCCACTGCCTGCATCATTTGTACGGCGTGGCGCGCCCCCTTTCCTGGCTGCATTTTCTTCCCCTGGCCCTGCTTGCGCTGGCGATTTTTCCGCTGACCGGCTGCGGTGATAAACACGAAAATAAGCCCGACCCGGTACGAACGGTACGCTATGTCGTGGTTGGCACCGCCCAAACCCTTCCCGCGCTGGAAAGAACCGGTGAGATCCATGCCCACGATGAAACGACCCTGAGCTTTCGCACCGGGGGCCGGATACTGACGCGTAGCGTCGATATTGGTGACAGTGTCACCTCCGGGCAGCTGCTGGCCATGCTTGACAACACGACCGGACAAAACCAGCTCGACGGCGCTGAGGCCGACTATGAAGGCGCCAAAGCCTCAGCGCAGGTCGCCGCGCTTAACGTCAGCCGAATGCAAAAGCTCATGCCAACGGGTGCGATAGCCCGCACGCAGCTCGACAGCGCCCGTGCGGACTGGCTTGTCGCCAGCGCGCGCTTAAAAAGCAGCGAGGCCGCGCGGCGAAATGCACGCGAAAGCCTCGGCTGGACGCGCCTGATCGCACCGCAGGCGGGCGTCATTACGGCCGTGAACGCCTCTGCGGGACAGGTTGTCAGCGACGGTCAGTCCGTGCTGACGCTGGCGACCGGTGAAGCCCGCGACGTGGCGTTTGATATTGCCACCCCTGATGCGATCCCGCCTCTGGATAAGGCGGTTTTGCAGGTTTCCCTCCTCAGCGACCCGTCGGTACAGGCGTCTGCCGTGCTGCGGGATATCACCCCGCAGGCCGATCCTCAGACCCGCACCTGGCGCGTCAGGGCCACCCTGCAAAACCCGCCGGCGGCCATGGCGCTGGGTGCCAGTGTGACCGTCACGTTGCCATCATCAGCCCCGCGCGGGTACACCCTTCCCGCGTCCGCGCTGACCCGTGCCGGCGACAAACCGGCTGTTTTTGTGATTACCCCGCAGTCGCGGGCGCAGCTGCGCGCGGTGGTGCCCGCGAGCTATACGGCCACCTCCGTCATGATTGCCTCCGGCCTGGAGCCGGGCGATCGAGTGATCACGGCGGGCGTGAGCACATTACGATCCGGCGAGCCGGTGATGGCTGGAGAGGTTCAGCCATGAACACAGGACCGGAAGCCAAATTTAACCTCTCCGCCTGGGCGCTGAAGAACCCGCAGATGGTCAGCTTTTTCATGCTGCTGGTGATTGCGATGGGCGTGTTCTGTTATGAGAAGCTGCCGCGTAACGAAGATCCGGCTTTCACCATTAAAACGGCCGTCGTCTCCGCGCAGTGGCCAGGAGCATCCGTGGCGGATACCAC
This sequence comes from Enterobacter sp. RIT637, assembly GCF_019718755.1. Taxonomy (NCBI): domain Bacteria; kingdom Pseudomonadati; phylum Pseudomonadota; class Gammaproteobacteria; order Enterobacterales; family Enterobacteriaceae; genus Enterobacter; species Enterobacter sp. RIT637. The sequence goes on along the minus strand of NZ_JAIHAZ010000001.1, from coordinate 548,297 downwards.
CCGCCTGCTGACCGATACGCTTGAAAAAAAGCTGCAGGAAACGCCCTGGCTGGATTATCTCGAAAGTGAAACCCGGGCCGGACGCACCGTTATCCATGTCAACCTCCGTGACGATACGCCCCCGCAGAGCGTGCCAGACATCTGGTATCAGGTTCGCAAAAAAATGCAGGACATCACGCCGTCCCTGCCTGAAGGAGTACAGGGCCCTGCCGTGGACGACGAGTTTGACGACACGTTCGGCACAATTTATGCCTTCATTCCCGACGGTTTCACCCTGCGTGAGGTGCGGGATCGCGTAGAGACAATACGGCGCGAGCTGATGTCCCTGCCGGATATGGGCAAAACCACCCTGCTGGGCGAACAGCAGGAGCTGTGGGTTCTCGCCTTTTCTCCGGCACGCCTCGCCGGGATGGGGCTCGATATTCAGGCCGTCGCCGACGCCCTCCGGGCGCAGAACGCGGTTGTTCCGGCTGGCGTTATGCGTACCGGATGGGAGAACATGGCGATAAAGGTCAGCGGGGCGCTCACGACCGAAGAGAGCTTACGCGCCGTCACGCTGCACGTGAACAATCGCTATATTCCGCTGACCGACATTGCCACCGTCACCCGGGAAATCGCCGAGCCACCGGCCCCGGCCTACCGGGTGAACGGCAAACCGGCTATCGGGCTGGCGGTGTCGATGGCGCCAACGGGCAACATGCTGCGTTTCGGTGCTGCGCTGAACGCCAGAATGGCGGTCCTCAGCACCGGGCTGCCGCACGGTATCGAGATGGTGAAAGTCGCCGATCAGTCAGCGGTGGTCAGTGACGCGGTAAGCGGGTTTATCCGGGTGCTTATCGAAGCCGTTATTATCGTGCTGGCGGTTTCATTTGTCTCACTGGGTTTACGGGCCGGGCTGGTGGTGGCGACGGCCATCCCGCTGGTGCTCGCCATGACGTTTGCCGGCATGATGCTCGCCGGTATTGGCCTTCAGCGCATCTCGCTCGGGGCGCTGATCATTGCCCTGGGCCTGCTGGTGGATGACGCCATGATCGCCGTTGAAACGATGGTCTCCCGGCTGGAAGCGGGGGATTCCCGTCGGCATGCGGCCACCCATGCATTCAAAACGACGGCCTTCCCGATGCTCACCGGTACCCTGGTGATGATTGCCGGCTTTATTCCCGTTGGTTTTGCGGCCTCCAGCGCCGGTGAATACTGTTTTTCCCTGTTTGCGGTGGTGCTCATTGCCTTACTCTGTTCCTGGGCTGTCGCGATCCTGTTTTCACCGCTGACGGGTACGTGGCTACTGCCGGAAAAAGTCAGACATCACGCGACGGGCCCCGGAAGGATCGCGCGCGGGTACGGACGGCTTTTACGCCTGGCACTGCGTCACCGAGTCGCTACCGTGCTGCTCGCCCTTTCCGCGCTGGGGCTGTCCGTGTACGGCACGACGTTTATGCAGGGCGAGTTTTTCCCCGCTTCGGACAGGCCTGAGCTGCTGGTCAGCCTGACGCTTCCGGCCAACGCGTCGCAGCCGGAAACGTTAAGAGAGGTGGAAAAGCTGGAAAAGACGCTGGTCGGCAACGGCAACATCAAGCGCTATTCGACGTACATTGGGTCGGGCGCCATCCGTTTTTACCTGCCGATGGACGTGCTGCTGGAAAATGAAAATATCGCCCAGATGGTCGTGGTGGCTAAAGATCTTGAGGCGCGGGATCGTCTGCATGCGCAGCTCAACAGGATCCTGGCGACGCAGTTTAGCGACATCATCACGCGCGTGTCGCCCCTCGAGCTGGGGCCGCCCGTCGGCTGGCCAATCAAATACCGGGTGAGCGGGCCTGATTATCTGCAGGTTCGAGCGTTTGCGAACCGTCTCACGGACGCGATTGGGCAGTCCCCGTTCTCACGTGACGTGAACCAGACGGCCGGAGAGCCGGAGAGGGTCATTACCCTTAAGGTGAATCAGACGGCGGCCAGGGCGGCGGGAATATCGTCAGAAAGCCTCGCACGCACGCTGAACACCATCTGGTCCGGCAGCGTGGTCACGTCCATCAGGGATAACGACCGCCTTGTCGACGTGGTGCTCCGGGCTACGGACAATGCACGTCACAGCACCGCTACCCTCTCCTCGCTCACGATTCAGGGGAATGACGGTAAAAAAATTCCGCTCAGCGCCGTCGCAACGCCGGTCTGGGGCGTGGACGATCCGGTCATCTGGCGTCGCCAGCGCGTGCCCTTTATCACGGTGCAAACGGATCTTGCCCCGGGGCTAAAGGCTGAAGCGGTATCCACGGCGCTGCGTCCGGCGGTCGACAAGCTGCGCGCGAGCCTGCCCGCAGGTTACAGCATTGAAGAAGGCGGCGCGGTTGCCGAATCGGATAAGGGGAACAGCTCCGTCTTTACCGTTCTTCCGGTAACGCTGGTCATCATGCTGTTGCTGCTGATGCTTCAGCTGCGGCGATATTCCCGTATGCTGCTGGCACTCCTGATGGCCCCGTTTGGTTTACCGGGGATCGTGCTGGCTATGCTCCCCGGCGGAACGCCGATGGGGTTTGTCGCGCTGCTGGGCGTCATCGCCCTGGCGGGGATGATCGTGCGGAACGCGGTGATATTGATTAGCGAGGTTGACAGCAATCTTGCTCAGGGGATGGCAGGCGATGCCGCGATTATGGCGGCTGCGGAGCACCGGGCCAGACCCATCAGTCTGACCGCCTGTGCCGCCATTCTGGGCATGATCCCCATTTCTCATCAGGTCTTCTGGGGGCCTATGGCCTATGCCATCATCGGCGGGCTGCTGGTTGCGACGCTGGTGACGCTTACCGTGTTACCCGCGTCGTTTAGCCTGCTGTTACAGTGGGGGGCTCAGCGCAAAGCCGCAGCCGACGGGCCGGGCTGAGTACCCATCTTTCTCCGATTACGCGGCGGTCAGCGCAAAACGGTCCTTCAGGACATGGCGAATTTCATCCTCCGCCAGCTGCCGCGTTTCAGTGCCGTTTGCCGTGATGGTTTTTAGCATATCGCCCAGCAAAATCTCGCGTCCGTCGGGGCCATGCTGCACAACCACCCGCTTCTGCACAAAGATCGCATCCGGGTGCGTGGAGTTAAGGTAGTTAGCCGGGACGAAATCAATCCATTCCTGAGGCGTCAGATCAAAACCGTATTGATTAGCCCATTCCCCCTCCACCTTCGCCTGAAGCAGATACTCGCCTTCCGCGCTGCGGCTCAGTCGGAACGTGTCGAAATCCTGCGTGATATCCACATCAAGCGTATCTAACGCCATCGGCGCGCGAATGCCGTAGCTGCCGAACCCGAGATCGCAAAGCCACTGTCGGCTCTCCACCTCGGCAATCAACGCCATATGGGTTTTCGGCCGCCGCACGGGGTAGAACATCGGGCGCGCCGCCACGAAACGGTAAGGTATCCCTAACGCTTCCAACACCATGGCAAAAAGCCCGTTCACCTCATAGCAGTAGCCGCCGCGCCCCTGCGTTAGCACCTTATCGGCAATCTCGTCTGGCACCAGCGAGACAACTTTGCCCGCCTGCACGTCCAGATTCTCAAAGGGAACGGAAAAAAGCTGATGGCGCATCAGCGCATGCAGGGTAGCCGTATCGGCAGCCGCCGGTCCGGTGTAGTTTATGCGTTTGAAATAGGTGGAAATGTTGAAATTATCGCTGTGCATAATGCCTCCTTGTCCTGAACATGCCGGACACTATAGATGGCGCACATCATTGGCTGTATAGTCAGTTTTATCGAAAATTAGCCTGAACAGATACCCATGTCTGCCCCGTCCCAGTCGTCCCCACACTATCGCCGCATTGCTGAGATGCTGCGCCTCACGCTCACGTCTGGCGCGCTGCGCGCCGGTGACCGGATGATCTCCGCGCGCAAACTGGCCGAACGCGAGCACGTTAGCCTGCCTACGGCGCTGGAGGCCCTTCGCTGCCTTGAGGCGGAAGGGCTGATTGTTGCGCGCCCGCGTTCAGGCTATTACATCCGCCAGACCAGCCAGCCTGCGCGCGTGGAGCCCACGCGTTCCCCGCCTGGTCCGGTCCCCGTCACCCTGTCCGCCGTAGCCCGTTCGCTGTTCAGCAGTGCTGAAGCCAGGCTGATCCCGCTGGGCGCCGCCCTGCCCGATCCCGCGTGGCTGCCAGGCGATGCGCTACAGCGGGCGCTGCACTCTGCGAGTCGTCGTCTTGACGCGCATGGGCAGAGCTATAGCCTGCCGCCGGGAAGGGTTGATCTGCGCACCAGGATCGCCGCGCGTTCCGCACAGTGGGGGGCCCGTTTCGGCGCGGACGACCTCATTATCACCACAGGCGCGACGCAGGCGCTGCGTCTGGCCCTTCGGGCCGTGTGTCAGCCGGGCGATGTCGTGGCGATTGAGCAGCCCGCCTACTTTGGCACGCTCCTGCTGCTGGAGGATTTAGGCCTGAAGGCCTTAGCGATCCCCACCGACCCTGTGGAAGGCCTGCTGCTGGAACCGCTGGCAGACGCCATTCGCTGCCACCGCCCCGCTGCCGTTCTGGCCTCGCCCACCGTGCAAAACCCGTTGGGTGCCAGCATGCCCGTCGCGCGCAAGCAGGAGCTGGTTGCCCTGCTCGAAGAGGCGGGAATTCCTTTGATTGAGGACGATGTTTACGGTGACCTGGTCGGCGAGGGGCAACGTCCTCCGGCCTGCAAGGCGTTCGACCAGAGCGGAAATGTGATTTACTGCAGCTCGCTGTCTAAAACGCTTGCGCCGGGCTGGCGAATCGGCTGGATTGCGCCCGGACGCTACCACCCGCAGGTCTTACAGGCCCGCATGGCCGGAGACTGGGCGGGCGCCCCGCTGCTGGAAGCTGCGGCGAGCGAGATGCTGGCAAGCGGCGACTACGATCGCCACCTGCGGCGGCTAAAGCGCCGGGTTGCAGAGGGCGTTTTAGCCGTCGTCGCACGAGTCGAAGCCAGCTTTCCACCGGGTACGCGCGTAAACGTGCCCGCAGCCGGTTTCCTGCTGTGGGTAGAACTGCCTCAGCAGGTCAACGCGCTGGAGGTGCACCGTCGCGCGCTGGCGCTGGGCATTGGCGTCAGCCCTGGCCCCCTGTTTTCCCCGGCCGCCGAGTTAACGCACTTTCTGCGGCTGAACTGCGCAAACGAACCGACACCCCGCCTGCTGAGCGCCGTGGAACAGATTGGCGCGCTGTGCCACGAGCTAGCCGTTTTCACACCAGACTCTCCAGCCACTCGGTAAAGACCCGCACCTTGCGGGAGAGGTGACGGTGTGGATAGAGCAGTGACAGCTTGCGGTCCGGCGAGCGATAGTCTGGCAAGACCTCAACCAGAAGACCGCGGTCAATGTAAGGCTGGAGAAAGAGATTCATCCCCTGCATTAGCCCCAGCCCGGCGAGGCCCGCCGCGATGTAGGCCTCGGAGTTGTCCACGACAAGCTTACCGGGCAGGGTAATCTCCGCGATGCCTTCCGGCGTGGTAAACGTCCACGGATGGATTTGTCTGCTGTTGTTATTCACCCAGTTGATGGCCTGATGTTGGTGTAAATCATCCAGCGTTTCTGGCGTGCCGTGCTGTGCCAGCCAGGCCGGGCTGGCGCAGGTCGTGATTTTGATGTTCCCCACTTTTCGCGCGATATAATCGCCGTCGTCCAGCTCGCCCACCCGCAGCACGCAGTCGAGACCGTCCCGCAGCATATCCCGGCGGCGGTCAGAGCTGCTCAGAACGATGTCGATTTCAGGATGCTGTCGATAAAAATCAGGCAGGTTCGGTATCACCCGCTGCGCCGCAAAAGCGATGGGCATATCCACACGCAACTGGCCGTGTATTACCCGGCCAGCACCAAACGACTCCAGCAATTCGTCCGCCTGCGCCAGCAGGGGTTTACTCCGGCGATAAAACGCTTCCCCATCAGGCGTCAGGCTAATCCGACGCGTTGTTCGCTGCAGCAAACGCGTGCCGCTGTGCTGCTCCAGAAGCTGTAACGCTTTGGTGACCGCCGGGCGATGGATCTGCAGATTTTCCGCAGCCTGGGTCAGGCTCCCCGACTCGACAATTTCAATAAAAATTCGAATAGATTCAAAAAGGTTTATTTGCATAAGGGCCGCTTTTGCCGCGAGCAGGATAAAATGATTGTTATTAATTTTATAACAGTGATGAATATTTCTGGCTATTTTTCCTAACAATGCTGCGCCCTACACTCTCCTCCATTCAAACGAGAGGGAGAGTCTGCTATGAAAAATAACCGTATCTGTCAGATCCTGGGGATCGAAAAGCCTGTTATTCAGGGGCCGTTGTCCTGGCTCACGGATGCCCGTTTAGTTGCCGCGGTCAGCAATGCCGGAGGGCTCGGCGTGCTGGGGCCTAATGCCGGTTTAACCGCCGACACCGCAGTCTCCACGCCGGAAGAGACCGCCGAAAAAATGCGCGAGGAGATTCGTAAAACCAAACGGCTGACCGAAAAACCCTTTGGCGTGAACCTGATCCCCACAGCCGTTAATGACGTCTGGACTGGACCTATTCTTCAGGTGGTGAAAGACGAAGGCGTCAGGGCCGTGGTGTATACGGGCTATGGGGAAGGCAGCATTATTCCTGCGCTGTTCAGCGAGTTAAAAGAGGCGGGTATCGCCATTATCTACCGCGACATCAATCCCACCCCGGAAAACACCCGCCTCGCAGAAGAGATGGGGGCAGACATTATCGTCGCCACCGGTTTTGATGAGGGCGGCACCTTACCCGCGACGGCACTTGGCACCTTTTCCATCGTGCCGCTGATTGCCGATGCCGTGAAGCACGTCCCGGTGATGGCCGCGGGCGGCATTACCGATAATCGCACCGCCAGAGCGGCGCATGCATTGGGTGCGGAAGGCGTGTTTGCCGGGTCGGTCTTTATCAGCACGGAAGAAAGCCGCGTGCCGCAGGGGGTCAAAGAGAAAATTGTTGCCTCCAACGGTCTCGATTTGCTGCTTTTCCGCACCGTGCCCCACTACTACCGCTCTCTTCCCGGCAAGCTGGCGAACAAACTGGCGGCGATGGATAAAGCAGGCGCAAGCAACGAAGAGCTGGGTAAGGCAATGGGAGGTTTACGGGGCCTGCGCCTGGGCATGCTGGAAGATAATACTGATGAAGGCTATATCGCGCTCGGCACGGGGATTGGTAACATCCGCAGCGTGAAAAGCGTGGCCGAGATCGTCAATGCGTTAACGGTTGAGTAAGCCCCCGGCGTCCTGACGGTTATCAGGACGCCCTGTATTGTCAGGGAATAATCCGCGCGGCTCTCAGCTGCGCGAACAGGCTGAAAAACATCTCATCGGTGGCCTGCATTTGCGTAAAGCCCGCCCTGCGCAGCTTGCTCCCGTCACCGAACATGTCGTAATCCCAGCTAAAGACAAAATCGGCAAACCGCCCGTCGCTCAACTGCAGAATATCCGCTTCCACCAGCCGCTCTCCGGCAAGCTCGCGCCATACGCCGCGATAATCGTTAAACAGCTGATGAAATGACAGCCTCACCGGCGGCGCAGAGTCCAGTTCAAACCAGCGTGCGATGCGCGGCCACAGCTCGCTCCAGCGCCAGATATCGCCATTGTTCACGTTGAACGCCTGATTCTGTGCCGCAGGTGACGCGGCGGCCCACAGGGTTGCCTCGGCCAGCAGCCCGGCGTCGGTATGGTCAACGATGCTGTACCAGGCCTGTTCCGAACCGGGAAAACGCAGCGGTAACCCCAGCGCCTTGCACAGGGAGGCGTACAGGGCGATGCTCAGCGCAAGGTTCATGACATTGCCCGGTACCGCGCTCCCCACCACACCCGGCCTGATGGCATTCCAATGCCAGCCTTTCCCCCGCTGAAACTGGCTGAGCCACGTGAGCTGTGCGGCGTTAAATTCGGCACCCGGCACGCCGGGATCGCTTTCCCGCGCCGGGGTTTTAAACGGCCCCAGGTGTGCGCCATACACTTTGTAGCCCTGCATCAGGCTGACCGTCTGCAAAGGTGCCGTTTTTTCGAGGGTGCTGACCAGGTTACGCAGCATAGTGACGTTCGGCTCAACCATGTCCGTCCAGTTCGCCGCGTTCGCCCAGGCGCTGTAAAAGATGTGGGTGACATCGTTCAGGGCGTCCAGCGCCCGCGCGGTGTCCTGCGCATCCAGCAAATCGACGTTCACCACTGGAATGCCGTCCGGGTGGGTTACCGCGTGGCGACTGAGGCCGAGCACCTCCCACTGATGGTGCAGAAGCGTGTTGACCAGCTGTCTGCCGACAATGCCGCTGGCGCCCGCGACCAGGGCGACGTTGTGTTGCTGCATCTTATTCATGGTGTTTCTCCGGAAAGGGTGACAGACGCAGTGTGATCTATTATTTTTTCTGGAGATATCCCCTGAAACCGATGGCACTTATAAGCAGAATCATTAAATGAATAATAAGCTCAATGCCATTTCCACCTTTCTACGCGTCGCGGAAGCGGGCTCGTTTTCGGCGGCCGCCCGTCAGGCCGGTATTAAGCAGTCCGCCGTCAGTCAACAGATCGCGGCGCTTGAGGAATCGCTGGGTGTGGTACTGCTGCACCGTACGACGCGTACGATGAAGCTGACCGAACAGGGTGAACGTTACCGGCGTGATATGCAGCTTGTGCTGGACGCCATGGGGGAAGCGGAAAGGCGTTTACATCCTGTCGACCCTAGCGTTCAGGGACGCGTCCATGTCCAGTTACCGAGCGGCCTGGGGCAGATTTTTTTGCCGCATCTGCTGACGCTACAGCACCTGCATCCCGAACTGCAGCTGATGATTTCCCTGGATGACCGCCTTGCCGATCTGGTGACGGAAGGCGTGGATGTCGCGATACGGCTGAGCAGTGAGCCTCCGCAGGCGCACGCGGCTCGCGTGCTGGCGCGGATTGAAGCCGCGCTGTTTGCCGCTCCCGGTTTTCAGGCGGTACACGCCGTCAGCGAGCTGGCGACGCTGCCACACGTACGGTTCAGCGGTATTCCGCTGGATGCTCCCCTGCGCCTGATTGGTGGCGAGGAGACGTTCGAGGTCAACGTGAATACCGTTTTCCGTGCCAACACCAGCGACGCGCTGCTGCAGGCGCTGGCGTCCGGCATTGGCATCGGCGGCCTGCAGCGACCGCTCGCGGCCCGCGCGCTACAGGCGGGCACGCTAGTACCGGTGCTGCCCGACTGGCGCTTGCCCGATCGCTTCCTGTATGCCGTTTATCCTGACGCCCGCTTTATTCCGCAACGCGTCAGAAAGGTCGTCAGCGTGATTGAGCAGTTACTGCCTGAAATAATAAAGAAAAGCTGATTGTTCCCGCCGTAAATCACGTGCATTTTTTAACCGCAAGGAATAGAGTATTTTTACCGTATCCCCTGTTTCTGGAGCACGTATGCCGGATTATTGTTTTTTCCAAAAAGGCCCGAACCTCATTGCGATCGAGAGCGCAAACGCCGATGCGGCCGCTCAGCTCATCGCTCAGGGGTTTGAAAAACAGTTTGAGGAGATCGGCGCCACCGATGACAAAGAGGCGCTGACCCGCCTTGCTGATATCCGTAAAAATAATGACATCGATCGCCATAACTTCCTGGCCGGAGCGGGCCAAATGCCGTGGATCGGCGTGCTGACGGCTGCGGCAACCTGGCTGACGCAAAAGAAATAACGCACTCTACCTCGCCACCGGCAAATCGGCGTACCGCGTCGTATAGGCCGGTGACAGCATCTCGCGCTTCATCGCCCAGGATTTATCAATCCCCTGCCCGGCGAACCATATCTTCCCTTTGCCGGAATGATTGACGCTGTCGATCATCTCCATCAGCGCCGCGCTGTTGGCGCGCAGGCGATTGTCGTCAAACAAATTAAGCTGGGCAACGCCGCTGCTGAAAAAGTCCGCCAGCATGACCCCGGCTTTCATATAGCGGTATCCGTCGAGCCATATACGCCCCAGCGCCTCCGTGGCGGCGCGGATGATATCGCGCGAGTCATTGGTGGGCGTCATCAGGGTGACGGAAGCCTGATTGCCATAATAAATTTCGTTGTCCGCGTGCGGGCTGGTGCGCACAAACACGCTGATAAAACGACAGTATTGATGCTCGCCCCGCAGTTTCTCTGCTGCGCGTTCCGCATAGGCACAAATCGCCTGGTGCATCTCTTCGTATTGCGTAATACGGTGTCCAAACGAACGGCTACAGATGATTTGCTGCTTCGTGGGGGTGAACTCTTCCAGATCAAGGCACTGCTCGCCGCGAAGCTCGCGGGCCGTCCGTTCCAGTACCACGTTAAAATGTTTGCGGATGACCCAGGATGACACTTCCGCCAGCTCCAGCGCCGTGATAATGCCCATCGCGTTCAGTTTTTTCGTGATGCGCCGCCCTACTCCCCACACCTCCTCTACCGGAACCTTTGCCAGCAGTTTACGCTGCCGCTCGCGGTCTGAGAGATCGACCACGCCGCCCGTGCTGGCCCAGCGTTTCGCCGCATAGTTGGCCAGCTTCGCCAGCGTTTTTGTCGGAGCAATACCGACGCCAACGGTTAGGCCCGTATTTTTAAAGACCTGCGTGCGCATCTGATGACCGAATGCTTCCAGCGACAGGCAGTTGCTGACACCCGAAACGTTCACAAATGCTTCATCAATGGAGTAGATCTCAATGGCCGGAGCGAGATCGGTCAGCGTCTGCATGACCCGGCTGCTGAGATCGGCATACAGCGCATAGTTTGAGCTAAAGACGTAAACCCGCGACGGGTAGCCCTTTTCTTTGAATTTAAAATACGGCTCCCCCATTTTTATGCCGAACTGCTTTGCCTCCCGCGACAGTGAAATAATGCAGCCGTCGTTATTGGACACCACCACGATAGGCTTCCCTTCCAGATCGGGGCGGAACACCCGCTCGCAGGAGGCATAGAAGCTATTCACATCAACCAGCGCGAACATGTTTATGCGTTTTGAGCGTGTGGGTGACGACGCCGAAGATCTGCAGCTCCTCTTCGGAATGAAAGGTAATCGGCTGATAGCGGGCATTATGCGGCAGAAGTCTCAGAGCCGGGCGAGTCTGTAGCTCTTTCACCGTAAACTCACCGGCGACCGACGCCACGACGATATCCCCATGTTCGGCATTTAACGAACGATCGACCACCAGCAGATCGCCGTCGCTAATTCCCGCTCCAATCATGGAGTCTCCACTCACCTTGATAAAATAGGTCGCACTGGGGTGCCTTACCGCCAGCCGGTTAAGATCGAGACGATCCTCCACGTAATCCTGCGCCGGGCTGGGGAAACCACAGGCGACGCGTTCTAAAAATAAAGGTAATTCAATGATTTGTTTTGGATGATAAGAAAAGAGAGTGTCCATAATGCCTTTCCCGCCAGATGCTGTATATAAATACAGTATTACGGATTATGGGCGAGGATCAAGGTGATTTCCGGAGGCCAACCCAAACGCGTTGAAGTTTGAGCGGATTTAATTTGTCCATAGCCTGTACAAGTCACTCCACCAGGACCTTCACCTTGGGCTTAGACAGCAAAATATGGATAAGCCCGGTAAAGGCGACCGGTTTAAAAAAGTAGTATCCCTGCTGGTATACGATGTTATTCCGGTTGAGATAGTCTAACTGCGCCTTCGTCTCAACGCCTTCCGCCACAATGCTAATGGAGAGCTTACGCGCCAAATCCAATACGCAATCGAGGATCCGGGTGGAGTCCTCGTGTTCATTGACTCTGCTGACGAAGCTGTGGTCAATCTTGATGTAATCGATATGCAGATCGTGCAGATAAGAGAGCCCGGAATAACCGGTACCAAAGTCATCCAGGGCAATGGCAAAACCATTTTCATGGAGGACGTTCAGGGTCTGCACGAGGCGCTCATCAATATCCAGCGGCTCTCGCTCTGTCACCTCAATCACATGGTTTAAGTCCTTTCTGACGAAGCTATTTTTATATTTCAGGCATTCGTCCACGAAGCCCGGCATCGCGATATGGGAAGCGCTGAAGTTAATGCCGATATGGAAACCTTCCGGAAGCTTGCTGGAGATGGCATTCATTTGCGTCACCACCTGCGCCATCAGGCTTTGCGTGAGGGAAACAATCAGCCCCGATTTTTCAGCAATCGGAATGAATGCGCCGGGTGAAATATAACCCGCTTTAGGGTGTTTCCATCTTGCCAGAACCTCCACGCCACGCAGCGTGCCCTCCCTGCCGTTAACCACGGGCTGGTAAAACGGAATGATTTCTCTCTTCGCAATCGCGCTGCGAAGTGTTTCTTCAGGAAGCGTGTGTTTGTTCAGGTACTTATACAGAACATAAGCCGCGATACCGGCAACCAGCAGTACGAAAAGGAGTATGCCTCCCCCCTGGGTAAGAAGTCTTTTCAGGCTGAAAAAAGGCGCAGGGTTGTATCGGATGCTATAGGCGTATTGTTCAGAGTAAACCTGTCTGGCCTCACGTTCGCCGGGAGGCATAACGTGCAGTGCGCCAGAGGCGTCAATCGCGCTCCCGCCCACCGCTAATGAATACTTCACGTGCTTTAACGGCGTGCTTAACGCATCCCGGATATGGCGATCGCTGATCGTCACGATAATACGGTTTTCTGCAAACCGGGTCTGAAAGAGCAACACCGGCTGCCCGTTAACCGTATCGCTTGCCGGAACAAGAAATAAGGGAGTATCGGGTAATTGATTAATATGCCGCAATAACACGCGATTTCCCGGCAGAGATGAACACCAGGGCTGCCCCTGCCTGATGATGACGATAGTTCTGAGATGTGGCTGAAGTGCTGCCTCCGTCCCCAACTGGTACTGGCCTTCTGCATCGCACCCCTTGACGATAATTTCCGTCGCCGTTCGGGCGGCAATGCGCGCTTCGTCAAGAATGTCATTGATATCGCTTACAGCGTATCGGGCTCCCGACTGACTGTCGGCCCGTGCTGAATACCAGAGTTGAATATTGAGGATAAAAATACCCGCAATAAAAATGGCTACTGCTGCTGCGACAGGCACAAAAGTGTTACGCATCAACGTATCTACCCTACAGGGTTATGCTTATAAATAGCATGGTCGACAATAATAAAAATAACCATGTTATCTTTAAATCTGTGACTTATTGATGACTTGCTTGAAGAGTTAAAATAAAACAATCACTATAAAAACACTAATGATTGACTTTGAATTTAGACTAATGCATATTTTACAGCACGAATTAACAAGACTTTTTGGAGGACGTTTTCTATGCCAGCCCGTGATTATCCCGACAAACGCGTTGCTCGCGGTTTAGCAAAGGAGGCCGATCTCAGGATGTTGAGCGCCCGCATCGATCCCGACCTGATGGAGTACATCAGAACCACCGCCTATGAAACCCGCAAAAGTAAGCAAGAGATTGTGGCGGAAGCGTTAGCACTTCACCGGCAGAATAACCAGATGACGCCTGCGGCAGACTAGGCCAGGGCTTCATCTGGCAGGCGGCGTTCTGTTTTCGCTTAATCCACCAGCGAATTCAGCGTGTCCAGCGCGTCCGGCGGTAACACCAGATCTGCGGCGGCAAGGTTTTGCCGCAGATGCGCCACGGAGGACGTTCCGGGGATCAGCAGGATGTTCGGAGAACGTTGCAGCAACCACGCCAGCGCAACCTGCATTGCCGTTGCACCCAGCGCATCCGCAACCGTCTGCAACCCGGAAGATTGCAGCGGCGTGAAACCGCCCAGCGGGAAGAATGGCACATATGCAATCCCCTGCTGCGCAAGCGTATCCACCAGCGAATCATCACCGCGATTCACAATGTTGTACATGTTCTGCACGCACACCACGGACACCATTTTCTGCGCCTCGGCGACCTGAGAGGCAGTTACGTTGCTCAATCCAATATGACGAACCAGCCCCTGCTGCTGCAGCTCCGCCAGCGTGGACAACGGTTCTGCAATCGATCCTTCTGCAGGACCGTGGGCGCTAAACATGATCCGCAGATTGACCACATCCAGTACGTCCAGCTGCAGGTTGCGCAGATTATCATGCACCGCCTGAGTCAGTTCCTGCGCGGAAAAGGCCGGGAGCCAGGCACCTTTGTCGTCACGGCGGGCGCCGATTTTGGTCACGATGGTCAGATCGTCCCGGTAAGGATGAAGCGCCTCGCGGATCAGCTGGTTAGTCACGTGCGGGCCGTAAAAATCGCTGGTATCGATATGATTCACACCCGCGTCCACCGCTTCGCGGAGCACCTCCAGCGCGGCCTGCTTATCCTTCGGTGGGCCAAACACGCCCGGCCCGGCAAGCTGCATCGCGCCATAGCCCAGTCGTTTAACCGTTCGCGTGCCGAGCGCGTACGTTCCGCTTTTATCAATGCTGCTCATGTTGACCTTCCTCATAAAAATGATCCGGGTTTACAACAGGTTCCCGATCGGAGCCCTAAGTTAAGCACGAGTTAAATTAAAGTTTAAATTCTATACGACGATAGTATGGATGTACCTCTGCATCTTTCTAACGGACGACCGCTATGCTGAAAAATCTGCACGTGATTACCGGTATTATCTTTGCCCTCACCATATTCTGTCTGCTGCAAGTTGTCACGGGAGGGTTGTTCTACTCCGCCGTCAGCAACGATCGTCATAACTTCCAGAACTCCGGGGTGCTCAATGCCCAGCAGGAGAGCCTGAGCGACAGCGTCAATACGCTGATAAAAACGCGCGTTACCGTCACCCGCGTGGCGATCCGTTACCTGAAAAACCAGCGCGATCCTGCGTCCCTCGCGGCGATCAACAAGCTGTTAGGCACCGCCAATGACTCTCTGGCGAAAGCCGAAGCCTATAACAAAGAGTGGCAGAAAATGCCGCAGGTTAATGGCCAAAACGCGGCGTTAACCGAAGAGATGCAAAAATCCTGGAATCAAATGCACGAGGTGATGCGTCTGTCGATTGAGTATCTGCGCGCCGACAACTATCAGGCTTACGGTGACCTGGATGCCCAGCAGGCGCAGGACGGGATGGAAGCGGTCTATAACCGCTGGCGTGCCGAAAACAACACCCTGCTTAAAGCGGCGACACAGGAAAATCAGAGCAGCTTTACGCAGATGCAGTGGACGCTGGTAGGGATTTTCCTGGCCGTGATCGCCGTACTGGTCGTGATCTGGCAGGGCTTACAGCACCTGCTGCTGAAACCGCTTAAAACCATCATGAACCACATCCGCACCATCGCGGGCGGGGATTTGACGCAAAGCGTCAATATCTCTGGCCGCAATGAGATGGGACAGCTGGCGGCTGGCCTGCATGAGATGCAGCAGTCGCTGGTTAACACGGTCAGTGCCGTGCGCGGGAGCACGGATTCGATCTATACCGGCGCGGGTGAAATTGCCGCCGGGAGCAATGACCTCTCGGCCCGTACCGAACAGCAGGCTGCCTCGCTGGAAGAGACTGCCGCCAGTATGGAAGAGCTGACCGCAACGGTTAAACAGAACTCCGATAACGCGCGTCAGGCTACGCTGCTGGCGAAAAATGCTTCTGAAACGGCCGCACGCGGCGGTCACGTCGTGGATAACGTGGTTCGCACGATGACCGAAATTGCCGACAGTTCACAGCAAATCGCGCACATCACCGGCGTGATTGACAGCATCGCCTTCCAGACGAACATTCTGGCGCTTAACGCGGCGGTGGAAGCCGCACGCGCCGGGGAACAAGGCCGTGGCTTTGCGGTTGTTGCCGGTGAAGTTCGTACGCTGGCCAGCCGCAGCGCACAGGCGGCGAAGGAGATCAAAGGGCTGATTGAGAATTCCGTCAGCCGGGTCAACACCGGCTCTGAGCAGGTGAGCGAGGCTGGCGCAACGATGAAAGAGATCGTCGCAGCGGTCACCCGCGTCACCGATATTATGGGCGAGATTTCGTCAGCATCTGACGAGCAGAGTCGCGGTATTGAGCAGGTGAGCCTGGCCGTATCGCAAATGGACAGCGTGACGCAGCAAAACGCCGCGCTGGTGCAGGAATCCGCCACGGCCGCAGCGGCCCTGGAAGACCAGTCCGAGCAACTGCGTCAGGCCGTGGCAGCATTTCGCCTGAACGTGCAGGAAAGCGCCGCGCCGCGCCCCAAAAATGTGAAAACGCCACAGCTATTGCGCCCGGCAACGGCCAGCGCGTCGGGCGACAATCACTGGGAAACGTTCTAAGCACTACCGCTAGCGGCTGCGCTTGGCGTGCCGCTCCCAGTTCTCCTGTTTCGCCTCGTCGGATTTTCGCAGCGAAACATAGCAAGCCCCGCTGCCGCCATGGTGCGGCAGCGCGACACAAAATGCCTGCACTTCCTCGAACTCCGTCAACCAACGCGCCAGATAGCTGCGCACCACATTAGGGTGCGACTTCAGCTCACGCCCTTTGCCGTGCACGATAATCAGATTGCGCAGCCCGTCACGACTGGCCTGCCGGATAAAAGAATACAGCATCTGGCGGCAGCGCTCGGCGGGCTGACGTAAGAGGGTTAAGCTGGCCTGGCGGGTATATTTACCGGAACGCAGCTTATCAATAACGCCCTGCTGAACCCCTTCGCGCTGGAACATCAGCGGCTCTTCGAGCGGCAGCAATTCCAGAAAACCCAGGGTCAGAAAGTTGTCGAGCTGTTCGGTATCAATGTCCTGGCGAGCCCGTGAATTACGGCTTTGCTGCCAGTGGATGTCCGTGCAGCGTTTCAGGGGCTGAACGTCTTCCATGGCGTCAAGAAAAAGGGATTTGTCGTCAGGGTTCATGGAAATCCTCCGGCTACATCTGGGCTTGTACTATACCTGCCCCAGACAGTCGCCTCAATCACCCCTGCAGGATGCGGGGGTGAGAGACATATTAACCTGATGAATATATATAGCCATTATTAAAAACATTTAAAGCAGACTTAACTAAAACTTCAGTAAAGTTAAAATAAGTGATTTGCGTTAAATTTTTATAAAATCAATCACCCGGCTGCCTTTCATTTTTCGGGAAAGGTGTTATACCTAAATATACCTGCCTCATGGATATAATACTCAGGACTGGCGAAAGGATATACTGCTGTGTGTACTATAGGGTCTGTCTGATGTCGGGCAGATCCTGTTTTTTTATAATATGCATTTCACGCAATGACTATTTTTCTCGCTTCCCTTCTGAATTGCGTAATTAATGATTCGGCAAGGGGCGTCTGACGTGAATCACGGCGCTGAATTAAATAATAGGTTGCTTTAGGAAGCGACTCCACGACCGGCAGCATGACCAGGCGGAGCGCCAGCAAAGGGTCGCAGCCTAATTCCTGCGGCAATATGCTTAAAAAATCACTTTGCGCGACAAGGCTAATACAGGAGGAAAAGGTTTCGCAGACCACACCAATTCGCGGTATTTGCGAGCGGTGGCTAAATACATCCTCCAGTTGTTTATAATAGCTTCCCCGCGGTGTCGGCATTGTCCAGTTATAATGCAAAAGCTCATTAATAGAGGTTGCTCCCGTCGCCGGGTGCCCTTCCCGACAAAATACCGCAAACGGTTTTTCAAAGAGTTTTTCAAACGTAAATTCATGGTCGTAGGGACCCTGATAATAGGTATTGATGGTGAAGTCAAGTTCGCCCTGGCGTAATTCATTGATCATCGACACCAGCTGCCCTTCCATAATCCGTACCTTGACCTGCGGATGCTGCGCATGAAAGCGGGTAATAACGGCGGGCATCAGCGTGCGTGAAACGCTGGCCCCCATTCCGATGTTGATCTGCCCGGCCAGTTCACCCTGGCGCTGACGGATGTCATCCTGCGCCGCACGCAGCTCTTCCAGAATCAACCTGGCGCGCTGGTAAAAGCCCTCACCGCATTCGGTCAACGCGACGCCCTTACTCCTGCGCACGAAAAGCTGCGCCGCGATGCCCTCCTCCAGCTCTTTGATGGATTTTGTCAGCGCCGGTTGCGAAAGATTCAGCGTCCTGCTGGCACCGCGAATGCTGCCCTGACGCGCGACTTCAACAAACGCCCGGATTTGATGAAATTTAATCTGGAATGTCATAGCCCGACCGATAACCGTTGTTTATCAGAGTAAAGAAACTGTCATCTACTTTAATGGAAAGGGATGTGCGAGGGTAATTCCTGAACGGTTAAAACTGTGAAAAATCGGTTAGTGATAAGTAAAAACTATCACAGCGTGAAGCAGTTCACATATTTTAATGATGACAGGAACAGATATGGACACACTGGCGCAGTACATCCAGACATTATCCCCGCAACTGAGCGCATGGCGTCGCGATTTTCACCATTTTGCGGAGTCCGGCTGGGTAGAGTTTCGTACCGCCGCGAAGGTCGCGGAAATCCTCGACTCGCTGGGTTACGAACTGGCGATGGGTCGTGACGTGGTGGATGCCGAAAGCCGGATGGGATTGCCCGATGCCGCGACTCTGGCGCGTGAGTTTGCCCGCGCGCGGGCGCAGGGCGCGCCTGAGAAATGGCTGGCACCGTTTGAAGGCGGGTTTACCGGCATTGTGGCGACCCTCAATACCGGGCGTCCTGGCCCGACGCTGGCGTTTCGCGTCGACATGGATGCCCTTGATTTAAGCGAAGCGCTGGATGAAAGCCACCGCCCGTTCCGCGACGGGTTTGCCTCCTGCAACGCGGGAATGATGCACGCCTGCGCGCACGACGGCCACACCACCATTGGTCTGGGGCTGGCGCGGGTGCTTAAGCAGAATGAAGCGCAGCTCAACGGCACCCTCAAGCTGATCTTCCAGCCTGCCGAAGAAGGCACACGCGGCGCGCGCGCCATGGTGGCCGCCGGGGCGCTGGACGACGTGGACTATTTCACCGCCATCCATATTGGTACCGGCGTCCCTGCCGGAACGACGATCTGCGGCAGCGATAACTTTATGGCCACCACCAAGTTCGACGTGAACTTTACCGGCGTGGCCGCACACGCGGGCGGTAAACCGGAGGACGGACGTAACGCCCTGCTCGCCGCCGCGCAGGCCGCCCTCGCCCTGCACAGCATCGCCCCGCACAGCGACGGTGCCTCCCGGGTGAACGTTGGCGTAATGCAGGCGGGCAGCGGACGCAACGTGGTGCCCGCCAATGCCCTGATCAAGGTTGAAACGCGAGGCGAAACCGAAGCCATTAATCAGTACGTCTTTGAACGCGCGCAGGCGGTCATAACCGGCGCAGCATCGCTGTACGGCGTGAGCGCCGAGATGCGCCTGATGGGGGCCGCGACCTCCAGCGCGCCGACGCCGGCGTGGGTTAGTTATCTGCGCGAACAGGCGAGCCAGGTGTCCGGGGTTGTTCACGCCATCGATAAGGTGAAAGCGCCAGCAGGCTCCGAAGACGCCACGCTGATGATGGCCCGCGTGCAGCAGAACGGCGGCATGGCCTCCTATATGGTGTTTGGCACCGATTTGAGCGCCGGACATCACAACGAAAAATTCGACTTCGATGAGCAGGTAATGACCATCGCCATTGAAACGCTGGCGCGAACTGCGCTCAATTTCCCGTGGACGCGAGGTGTGTAATGCAGGAGAACTACGCTTTTATTGCCGATGCGATCGACACGCGATGTCGGACGTTAACCGATATTGCCGACGCGATCTGGGATCATCCTGAAACCCGCTTTGAAGAGTTCTGGTCCGCCGAACGGCTCGCCAGCGAGCTGGAGGCCGAAGGCTTCACGCTGACCCGCGAGGCAGGCGGCATCCCCAACGCGTTTATCGCCAGCTTCGGCAGCGGGAAACCGGTGATTGCCCTGCTGGGCGAATACGACGCGCTGGCCGGGTTAAGCCAGCAGGCGCACTGCGCAACGGCGCAATCCGCCACGCCGGGGGCTAACGGCCACGGCTGCGGGCATAACCTTCTGGGCACCGCGGCGCTTGCGGGCGCGGTGGCGGTGAAAAGCTGGCTGGAACAGCACGGCGACAGCGGAACGGTGCGTTTTTACGGCTGTCCCGGCGAGGAAGGTGGCTCCGGGAAAACCTTTATGGTGCGCGAAGGTCTGTTTGATGACGTCGATGCCGCCGTCACCTGGCACCCGGAAGCCTTCGCCGGGATGTTTAACGTCAGCACGCTGGCGAATATTCAGGCCGCCTGGCGTTTTCACGGCGTGGCGGCACATGCAGCCAACTCCCCCCATCTGGGACGCAGCGCGCTGGACGCCGTGACGCTGATGACCACCGGCACCAACTTCCTCAACGAACACATCATTGAGAAAGCGCGCGTCCATTACGCCATCACCGACACCGGCGGGATTTCGCCCAACGTGGTGCAGGCGCAGGCTGAGGTGCTGTACCTGATCCGCGCCCCGGAGATGGCCGATGCGCAGCAGATTTACGAACGCATCGAGAAAATCGCCCAGGGCGCGGCGATGATGACCGAAACCACCGTCGAGTGTCGCTTTGATAAAGCCTGCTCCAGCTACCTGCCGAACCGCACGCTTGAAGCGGCGATGTATCGCGCGTTACAGCACTACGGCACGCCGCTCTGGACGGAGGAAGAACGCGCCTTCGCCCGCGAGATCCGCGCCACCCTGACGCCCAACGATCTGCAAAACAGCCTGAAAAATATTGCCGCAACGGGCGGTGACGCGGGGAAAGCTTTTGCCCGCCGTCATCACGAGACGCTGCTGGTGGATGAAGTCGCGCCCTATGCCGTTACCGACAACGTGCTGGCTGGCTCCACGGACGTGGGCGACGTCAGCTGGAAAATGCCGGTCGCCCAGTGCTTCAGCCCCTGCTTTACCGTCGGCACGCCGCTGCACACCTGGCAGCTGGTGGCGCAGGGGCGTACCTCCATTGCCCACAAAGGCATGCTGCTGGCCGGAAAAGTGATGGGTGCAACTGCGCTCAATCTGCTGCAGGACGCCGCGCTGCTGAGAAAATGCCGTGAAGAGTTCGAACAACAATTACAAGAAAAACCGTACGTGTGTCCGATCCCACGGGGCGTGACACCGTCACCTTTAAAATAAAAAACACAACACAACAACACAACACTCCCGAGGAACGCCCATGAGTATGTCATCCATACCTTCGCATTCCCCATCCGGTAAGCTCTATGGCTGGGTTGAAAGGATCGGCAATAAAGTGCCGCACCCTTTCCTGCTGTTTATCTATTTGATTGTGATTTTGATGGTCGCCACCGCCGTGCTCTCCGCCTTTGACGTGAGCGTGCGCAGCCCGGCTGACGGCAGCCTGGTGGCGGTGAAAAACCTGCTCAGCGTTGACGGGCTGCACTGGTTTTTACCCAACGTGATTAAGAACTTCAGCGGTTTCGCCCCGCTGGGCGCCATTCTGGCGCTGGTGCTGGGCGCCGGGCTGGCGGAACGCGTGGGCCTGCTGCCCGCGTTAATGGTGAAAATGGCTTCCCACGTCAGCGCGCGCTACGCCAGCTATATGGTGCTGTTTATCGCCTTCTTCAGCCATATCTCCTCCGACGCCGCGCTGGTGATCATGCCACCGATGGGGGCGCTGATCTTCCTCGCCGTCGGGCGTCATCCCGTGGCGGGCCTGCTGTCGGCGATTGCGGGCGTGGGCTGCGGATTTACCGCTAACCTGCTGATCGTCACCACCGACGTGCTGCTCTCGGGCATCAGCACGGAGGCGGCGAAAACCATCGATGCGGCCATGCACGTCAGCGTGATCGACAACTGGTACTTTATGGCCAGCTCGGTGATTGTCCTGACGATTGTTGGCGGGCTGATTACCGATAAGATCATCGAGCCGCGTCTGGGGAAATGGGAAGGCCGTAGCGATGAAAAGCTGGAAACCCTGAGCAAAGAGCAGCGTTTCGGCCTGCGCGTGGCTGGGGTGGTCTCGCTGGCCTTTATCGCGCTGGTGGCGCTGATGGTGGTGCCGGAAAACGGCATATTGCGCGATCCCGTTAAACA
The DNA here is from genome assembly GCF_019718755.1 of Enterobacter sp. RIT637. Lineage (NCBI taxonomy): Bacteria > Pseudomonadati > Pseudomonadota > Gammaproteobacteria > Enterobacterales > Enterobacteriaceae > Enterobacter > Enterobacter sp. RIT637. Next base: position 526,516 of record NZ_JAIHAZ010000001.1, on the reverse strand, counting down.
TACCGTCCTGCCGTCGCCGTTTATCCAGGGTATCGTGCCGCTGATTATCCTCTTCTTCTTTGTCGTGTCGCTCGCCTACGGCATCGCGACCGGTAAAATCCGCCGTCAGGGCGATCTGCCGCAGCTGATGATCGAGCCGATGAAAGAGATGGCGGGCTTTATCGTGATGGTGTTCCCGCTGGCGCAGTTTGTGGCGATGTTTAACTGGAGCAACATGGGCAAGTTTATGGCCGTGGGCCTGACCGACGCGCTGGAGGCTGCCGGGTTAAGCGGCGTACCGGCGTTTGTCGGCCTGGCGCTGCTCTCATCGCTGCTGTGCATGTTTATCGCCAGCGGCTCCGCCATCTGGTCGATTCTGGCGCCGATCTTCGTGCCGATGTTTATGATGCTGGGCTTCCACCCGGCATTTGCCCAGATCCTGTTCCGCATCGCTGACTCGTCGGTCATTCCGCTGGCGCCGGTTTCACCGTTTGTTCCGCTGTTTTTAGGCTTCCTGCAGCGCTATAAACCGGAGGCCAAACTGGGTACCTACTATTCGCTCGTCTTGCCTTATCCGCTTATCTTTTTAGGGGTATGGCTGGTGATGTTGGTGGCGTGGTATCTTGTCGGCCTGCCGATTGGACCGGGGATCTACCCGAGGCTGAACTAAAGGAATGAGGATGCTGAGATTACTCGAAGATAAGATTACGACGCCGCTGGGGCCGCTGTGGGTTATCGCCGATGAGGCGTTCAATCTGCGCGCCGTCGAATGGGAAGAGCACAGCGACCGTATGGAAGAGCTGCTGAACATTCATTATCGCGCGCAGGGTTTTGAGCGTATCAGCGCCACCAACCCGGGTGGGCTGAGCGACAAGCTTGCGGCGTACTTCGAGGGCGATCTCAGCATCATTGACACTCTGCCAACCGCCACGGCAGGCACGCCTTTTCAGCGCGAAGTGTGGCAGGCGCTGCGGGCCATTCCCTGCGGGCAGGTCATGCACTATGGTCAGCTCGCAGAGCAGTTAGGCCGTGCGGGCGCGGCGCGCGCAGTGGGGGCCGCAAACGGCTCCAACCCGGTCAGCATCGTGGTGCCCTGCCACCGCGTGATTGGCCGCAACGGCACCATGACGGGCTATGCCGGCGGGGTGCAGCGAAAAGAGTGGCTACTGCGCCATGAAGGGTATTTTTTGCTGTAGAAACCAGGCTTTTAGTGCTTAATTTTCTTCCAGTTAGGGTAAAAATCCATAAGCAATTTGTGGAATTTCAAGAAGATGGCGACACAATGTCGCCACTTGTCCTTATTGAGGGTTTGCCAGGCTTACGTACTTACCAAAAAGATGTTAAAATTGACCAATATCAATTAAGGCTTGAGCAAACCTATGATCCCGGAAAAGCGAATTATACGACGCATTCAGTCTGGCGGTTGTGCTATCCATTGCCAGGATTGCAGCATCAGCCAGCTCTGTATCCCGTTTACCCTGAATGAGCATGAACTCGATCAGCTTGATAATATCATCGAGCGTAAAAAGCCTATTCAGAAAGGGCAGACGCTGTTTAAAGCGGGAGACGAACTGAAATCGCTCTATGCTATCCGTTCTGGCACCATCAAGAGTTACACCATCACCGAACAGGGTGATGAGCAGATCACTGGCTTCCATCTGGCGGGCGACCTGGTGGGCTTTGATGCTATCGGCACGGGTCATCACCCGAGCTTTGCTCAGGCGCTCGAAACCTCAATGGTTTGCGAAATCCCGTTTGAAACCCTGGACGATCTGTCCGGTAAGATGCCTAACCTGCGTCAGCAGATGATGCGTCTGATGAGCGGTGAGATCAAAGGCGACCAGGACATGATCCTGCTGCTTTCCAAAAAGAATGCAGAAGAGCGCCTGGCCGCGTTTATCTATAACCTCTCCCGCCGTTTCGCGGAGCGTGGTTTCTCCCCGCGTGAGTTCCGTCTGACGATGACGCGTGGCGATATCGGTAACTACCTGGGCCTGACCGTTGAGACCATCAGCCGTCTGCTGGGACGTTTCCAGAAAAGCGGCATGCTGGCGGTTAAAGGTAAATACATCACCATCGAAAATGGTGAAGCGCTGGCGGTCCTCGCCGGGCACGCCCGTAACGTCGCATAATATCCCCGAATGATTCATGCCAGTTTCGTACATTTTCGTGATGACGGGGCTGGCATTTTACATTGCCCTCTTCAACCGCTCTCACTCCCCGGTCTGCGCCAGGCACGTTCCCGTTGAGGTTATGATTTGAGAGAAAGTTTATTCTTCGTTTCAGTCGTTATTGCCTCAGTCACCTTCATATTCATCTGGATCATGCTTGTCGGCCCTATGAAGGGAGAGGAAAAGACCTATGTACAGGATTCGACGACCTTTGCGATAGCGGTGATGGTGCTGCTGTTGATTGCGTTTATCGCCGTGACGGTGACCGTTCTGCTTCTTTGATAAATTTGCATGATTTATTGATCTGACAAAACCTCCCCCCTGTTTCATTCAAGATATATAGGTTACTCTTTTAATTACAGACTGTGGTGACAGTAGTAAGGAGACCTGTATGGCCAAGTATCAAAACATGCTGGTAGCTATCGATCCGAATCAGGACGATCAGCCGGCATTACGACGCGCTGTGTATTTACATCAACGGATTGGTGGCAAAATCAAAGCGTTTTTGCCGATCTATGACTTCTCGTATGAGATGACCACCCTTCTGTCGCCTGACGAGCGCACCGCGATGCGTCAGGGCGTCATCAGCCAGCGTACCGCGTGGATCCGTGAACAGGCGAAATATTACCTGGAAGCGGGTGTTCCAATTGATATCAAAGTGGTCTGGCATAACCGACCTTTCGAAGCCATTATCCAGGAAGTTGTCGCCGGTGGGCACGACCTGCTGCTGAAGATGGCGCACCAGCATGACAAGCTGGAATCCGTGATCTTCACCCCGACCGACTGGCACCTGCTGCGTAAATGTCCTTGTCCGGTCTGGATGGTGAAAGACCAGCCGTGGCCTGAGGGCGGGAAAGCCGTCGTGGCGGTAAACCTGGCGAGCGAAGAGGATTACCATAATTCACTGAACGAGAAGCTGGTGAAGGAAACCATCCAGCTTGCCGAACAGGTCAACCACACCGAAGTGCACCTGGTGGGGGCGTATCCGGTCACCCCGATTAACATCGCCATTGAGCTGCCTGAATTTGACCCGAGCGTCTATAACGACGCGATCCGCGGTCAGCACCTGCTGGCGATGAAAGCGCTGCGCCAGAAATTCAGCATTGATGAGAAAATGACGCACGTTGAAAAAGGGCTGCCTGAAGAGGTGATCCCGGATTTAGCGGAACATCTGCAGGCGGGGATCGTGGTGCTGGGGACTATCGGGCGTACCGGTATTTCAGCCGCGTTCCTCGGCAATACCGCCGAACAGGTGATCGACCATCTGCGCTGCGACCTGCTGGTCATTAAGCCGGATGAGTATCAGACGCCGGTGGAGCTGGACGACCCGGAAGACGATTAACGTAAACATATCAGCCCGCCGCTCCGGCGGGCTTTTCTCATCAGCTCTCCATTACTGGCTTCGGCTGTTCACCTGACTCCTCCTGCATCCACGGCGCGTGCAATACCATGCTGGGCAGCGCCAGCTTAATCTCCTGGGCGTTCAGCCCTTCAAGAATACGGATATTGATCTCCTGCTGGATGTCCATGTATTTGTTGTAATCCGCTGTATTGACGATATGGACAACTTCAAACGTCAGGCGGTCGCGGTCGAAGCCCAGAAAATGGGCGCGATCGAATTTAGTCTCACCGACATCGATGATGATCTGCCTGACCATATCCCCCACGTAGCGCAGCTTATCGGGCGGCGTGTCGCTGGCCACGCCAAAGGTAAAAACGATGCGACGCGTCTGCATGCGTTTGTAATTGTGAAGCGTCTGCTGAAGCAAAATGGCGTTACCGCAGACGATCTGCTCCCCGCTCAGGCTGCGGATACGGGTTGTTTTCAGGCCAATGTGCTCGACCGTCCCCGCCACGTCGTTGAACACCACAAAATCGCCAATTTCGAACGGCTTATCAAAACCGATAGACAGAGAGGCAAACACGTCGCTGAGGATCGTTTGTACGGCGAGGGCAATGGCAATACCCCCTACCCCAAGGCTGGCAACCAGAGCAGTGATGTTGACGCCCGCGTTAGCAAGGATAGACAGCAGCATCACTGACCAGACGATGGCACGGAGAATAAGCCCCGTGATCACCAGCGTAACCGGGTTTTTATGGCTTCCCGGCGCCAGCATGACGTGACGAAGCCACGACACCACCCCCTGATCCATCCACAGCGCCACCTGGATGGCGAAAACCAGGAACCAGGCGTGGCTGACGGTGCCAAAAAGATGATCGGGCAGGTCAACGAAACGCAGGCTGAAGAGCAGCGCCACCACAAACAGCAGGAAGCGGCTGGTGCGGTTAAGCATATCCGTCAGGATAAAACGCATCCGGTTGGTGGTCGGGTGCTTGTCGCCCCAGGTGGTGATCCCTTTCTTAACGAACGCGATCAGGCGCGTCAGCAGCCAGTACACCAGCAGCGTCACAAAGACAACCGTGGCGACGCCTATCCAGAATGTCGGCGTCATCATCAAAGCAATAATGTCGAAGCGGGACAGAAAATGCATTACACCTCCTCGTATTACACAAAGGGTAAAGTATAGACAGAGGAGAAAAGCTGACCGCAGAAATAAGAAAACCGCCCCGAAGGGCGGTTTGTCAGGAGAAAGCGAATTACAGCGCTTTCAGGATCGCATCCACGCTGGCTTTGGCGTCGCCAAACAGCATGTGGGTGTTCTCTTTGAAGAACAGCGGGTTCTGAACGCCTGCATAGCCGGTGTTCATGGAGCGTTTGAAGACAATCACGTTCTGTGCTTTCCACACTTCCAGAACCGGCATACCGGCGATTGGGCTACGCGGATCGTCCTGCGCCGCCGGGTTAACGGTGTCGTTAGCGCCGATGACCAGCACGGTGTCGGTGTCGGCGAAATCATCATTGATCTCGTCCATTTCCAGCACGATGTCGTAAGGCACTTTCGCTTCCGCCAGCAGCACGTTCATGTGGCCTGGCAGACGACCCGCCACCGGGTGAATACCGAAGCGCACCTTGATACCGCGCGCGCGCAGCTTCTCGGTGATTTCCGCAACCGGATACTGCGCCTGCGCCACCGCCATGCCGTAGCCCGGGGTGATGATCACGGAATGCGAGTTTTTCAGCATATCCGCGGTGTCTTCCGCGCTGATTTCACGGTGCTCGCCCACTTCCTCATCGGAACCGGTAGAAGAGCCGTCAGAACCAAAGCCACCGGCAATCACGCTGATGAACGAGCGGTTCATCGCCTTACACATGATGTAAGACAGGATCGCACCCGAAGAACCCACCAGCGCACCGGTGACGATCAGCAGGTCGTTGCTCAGCATAAAGCCTGCCGCCGCTGCCGCCCAACCGGAGTAGGAGTTCAGCATCGAGACAACCACTGGCATATCCGCACCACCGATGGACGCCACCAGGTGCCAGCCGAACGCCAGCGCAATGATGGTCATCACCAGCAACGCCAGTACCTGCAGACCCACGCTTTCGGTACGCACGAAGACCACCAGCAGCACAAATGAGACCACCAGCGCCGCCAGGTTCAGCTTGTGACGGTTTGGCAGCATCAGCGGCTTAGAAGAGATCTTCCCGCGCAGCTTGCCGAACGCCACAATCGAACCGGTGAAGGTCACCGCACCGATAAAGATGCCGAGGAACACTTCCGTCAGATGAATGTTCACCAGAATCGGTTCCAGGCCCGGTTCGTGATACAGGTAGCTGTTGAAGCCCACCAGCACCGCCGCCAGACCCACGAAGCTGTGCAGAATCGCCACCAGCTCCGGCATCTCGGTCATTTCAACGCGTTTTGCCAGGCGAATACCAATTGCGCCACCGATGATCATCGCCACCAGGATCCACGCAACGTTGCCGGTGTCCGGCCCGAAGATGGTGGCAATCAGCGCAATCGCCATCCCGGCGATACCAAAGTTATTCCCCTGCTGAGACGTTTCGTGTTTGGAAAGCCCCGCCAGACTGAAAATAAACAGGATCGCAGCAACAATGTATGCGGCTGTCACTAATCCTCCAGACATATGCTACCCCTTAGCCTTTACGAAACATTTTCAGCATGCGCTGAGTCACGGTGAAACCACCGAAAATATTGATACTGGCGATCAGCACCGCGACAAAGCTCAGGAAGCTGATCCAGCCGCCGTGACCAATCTGCAGCAACGCCCCGACCACGATGATCCCGGAGATGGCGTTGGTCACCGACATCAGCGGCGTATGCAGCGCGTGGGAGACGTTCCACACCACGTAGTAACCTACGACGCAGGAAAGCGCGAAGACGGTGAAGTGACCAAGGAACTCTTTAGGCGCGACGTCAGCCAGCCAGCCGAACAGAATAATTACCAGCGCCATGATCGCGTATTTGCGCCACGGGGAAGCCGGTTTAGCGGGTTCTTTTGGCTCTGGAGCGGCTTTTGGTGCCGCCTGAGGCTGCGCGGAAACCTGGATAGGCGGTGCAGGCCAGGTGATTTCACCTTCACGGACCACGGTGACGCCGCGCACAACCACGTCGTCAAAATCAACGGTGATGTTGCCGTCTTTCTCTTTGCAGAGCAGCTTCAGCAGGTTGACGAGGTTAGTACCGTACAGCTGTGAAGACTGGGTTGGCAGACGACCCGGCAGATCGGTATAACCAATGACCTTCACGCCGTTAGCGGTCGTGGTCACCTGATTCGGCACGGTATATTCGCAGTTGCCGCCGTTCTGCGCGGCCAGATCCACAATCACGCTGCCCGGCTGCATGGAATCGACCATCTCGCGGGTGATCAGCTTCGGTGCCGGTTTGCCCGGAATCAGCGCCGTGGTAACGATGATGTCGACCTCTTTCGCCTGCGCGGCGAAGAGCTCCATTTCGGCTTTGATAAAGGCTTCGGACATCACCTTCGCGTAGCCGTCACCGCTGCCAGCTTCTTCCTTGAAGTCCAGCTCAAGGAACTCGGCGCCCATACTCTGGACCTGTTCCTTCACTTCCGGACGGGTATCAAAAGCACGGACGATAGCGCCCAGGCTGTTTGCCGCACCAATCGCCGCAAGACCTGCCACGCCCGCACCAATCACCATCACTTTCGCTGGCGGTACTTTACCCGCCGCGGTGATCTGACCGGTGAAGAAACGACCAAACTCGTGAGCCGCTTCAACGATAGCGCGGTAGCCCGCGATGTTCGCCATGGAGCTCAGCGCATCCAGAGACTGGGCGCGCGAAATGCGCGGCACCGAGTCCATCGCCATCACGGTGACGCCACGGGCAGCCAGCTTCTCCATCAGCTTTGGATTTTGTGCAGGCCAGACGAAGCTCACCAGCGTCGTGCCCGCGTTCAGCAGCGCAATCTCGTTCTCTTCCGGTGCGTTGACCTTCAGAATGATCGGTGATTGCCAGACCTCTGCCCCTTCGACCACTTCCGCACCGGCCTGGATAAAGGCCTCGTCATCGAAACTGGCCAGTTTGCCCGCGCCGCTTTCAACCGCGACGGTAAAACCCAGTTTGAGCAGTTGCTCCACCGTTTTCGGTGTTGCCGCTACACGGGTTTCATTGGCTAACCGTTCTTTTGGTACCCCAATACGCATAGTTTTCCCTTCCATCGGTTTTTGATGATGGTTTGTCGATAATTGCCCGCGGTCAGTCGCAGATTTCGCCATCCACATAACGACGAAAAATGATTCACCCCGGAAAATAAAACAGTAACAAACTTTCTATAACCTACTGAAAATAACGCTTGTGATCTACCGTCCAAAAACACTATTTCTTACTTTATCTGTGAAAAATAAGCGATCGGCATCGCTGACAGAGATATTTACCTTAAATTCATCGCTGAGACCGATAAATCGCGCAAGCGAAGCGGCAAAAACATGATATAGCGCCATAACGGAACAACTTATTAACATTAAATTAACTTGTAAAAGTCATAAGCTTTATCAGTTTTACTTGTCAAACGTCTGTTTTTTCAACATATCACTAAATGTTATCGAATTGGGTCATGCGCTGAGCACAGGCTGTGAAAAATGGCGCAGACAGCGACGGGATTTAAATGCCATAATCGGGACCGTCTCAAATTAACAACAATACCAGTACATGGTTTGCGCAAGGCGAAGGATTATTTTTATGAAGCTTAAGAACACACTCCTGGCGTCCGCACTTCTTTCTGCGACCGCCCTGTCTGCGAATGCCGCGACAGAGTTAACGCCGGAGCAAGCGGCAGCGTTAAAACCTTTTGACCAGACGGTCATTGTGGGTCGCTACAACTCCATTGGCGACGGCGTTGCCGCCGCGTCAAAAGCCGCTGATAAAAAAGGCGCGGCTTCGTTCTATGTGCTCGATCAGTCCGATCAGGGCAACAGCGGCAACCAGCGCGTCACCATTGCGCTGTATAAAGAAAATGCGCCTAAAGCGGATGAGCAGAAAAACCGCGTGATTAACGGCATCGTTGAGCTGCCGAAAGATCAGGCGATTGCTCTCGAGCCGTATGACACCGTTACCGTTCAGGGCTTCTACCGCAGCCAGCCTGAAGTGAACGATGCCATCACCAAAGCCGCCAAACAGAAAGGAGCTTACTCCTTCTATATCGTGCGTCAGGTGGATGCTAACCAGGGCGGCAACCAGCGTATTACCGCGTTTATCTATAAAGAAGATGCGAAAAAACGCGTTCTTCAAAGCCCGGATGCTATCCCTGCGGATTCCGACGCGGGACGTGCGGCGTTAGCGAAAGGCGGTGAAGAAGCGAAGAAAGTTGAGATCCCGGGCGTCGCGACCTCTGCAGCGCCAAGCGCTGAAGTGGGCCGTTTCTTTGAAACGCAAACCACCAAAGGTGGACGCTATTCCGTCACCCTGCCGGACGGAACCAAAATTGAAGAGCTGAACAACGCCACTGCCGCGCAGATGGTACCGTTCGACAGCATCAAGTTTACCGGCAACTACGGCAACGGAACGGAAGTTTCTTACCAGGTCGCGAAACGCGCGGCGAAGAAAGGTGCGAAGTACTACCACATCACCCGCCAGTGGCAGGAACGTGGTAACAACATGACCATCAGCGCCGATCTGTATAAGTAACAAAACGGTTGATCCGAGGCGGCATAATGCCGCCTTTTTTGTTACTTTTTTTCTAATTTCGGCCACACATCATTGCATGCTTTCCTGACACTCCGTAAAATCCCGCGCCTTAGTGTGATCCACCATTTTTATGCGCCCGTGCGAAATAATTATTCTGGATTTGGACCTTTCATAACAGGAAGCCAATGGAAAAGAAACTTGGCCTGAGTGCATTAACTGCACTCGTTTTAAGCTCAATGCTGGGTGCCGGTGTATTCAGTTTGCCGCAGAACATGGCGGCGGTCGCAAGCCCTGCCGCGTTAATCATTGGTTGGGCTATCACCGGCGTCGGGATCCTGCTGCTGGCGTTTGCCATGCTGCTGCTCACCCGCATTCGCCCCGATCTGGATGGCGGCATTTTCACCTACGCCCGCGAAGGCTTCGGGGAGCTGATTGGCTTCTGTTCCGCATGGGGCTACTGGCTTTGCGCGGTGATCGCTAACGTCTCCTACCTGGTGATTGTCTTTTCGGCGCTCAGTTTCTTTACCGACACCCCTGAGCTGCGCCTGTTCGGTGACGGCAATACCTGGCAATCCATTGTCGGGGCCTCTGTCCTGCTGTGGGTGGTGCACTGGCTGGTGTTACGCGGTGTCCAGACGGCGGCCAGCATCAACCTGGTGGCGACGCTGGCTAAACTGGTCCCGCTTGGCCTGTTTGTCGTGCTGGCATTTATTGCGTTTCGCCTTGACGTCTTCAAGCTCGACTTCACCGGCATTGCGCTGGGCGTGCCCGTCTGGGAGCAGGTCAAAAATACCATGCTGATCACCCTGTGGGTGTTCATCGGTGTCGAAGGCGCCGTCGTGGTCTCCGCCCGGGCGCGTAATAAGCGCGACGTAGGCCGCGCCACGTTGCTGGCCGTGCTGGCGGCGCTGGGGGTCTATCTGCTGGTGACGCTGCTGTCGCTGGGCGTGGTGGCGCGTCCTGAACTGGCAGAAATGCGTAATCCGTCGATGGCCGGGCTGATGGTGAAAATGCTCGGCCCGTGGGGGGATGTGGTGATCGCTGCGGGGCTTATCGTTTCCGTGTGCGGCGCTTACCTGAGCTGGACCATCATGGCCGCAGAAGTGCCGTTCCTGGCTGCCACGCACAAGGCGTTTCCTCGCCTGTTTGCCCGCCAGAATAAAAACAATGCGCCGTCTGCCTCACTCTGGCTCACCAACATCAGCGTACAGGTCTGTCTGGTGCTGATCTGGCTCACAGGTTCGGACTATAACACCCTGTTGACCATCGCCTCTGAAATGATTCTGGTACCCTATTTCTTAGTGGGTGCGTATTTGTTAAAAATTGCGACGCGCCCGGCACACTATATTGTCGGCGTCGGTGCCTGTATTTACGGTCTGTGGTTGTTGTATGCTTCCGGGCCTATGCATCTGCTGCTGTCGGTAGTGTTGTATGCGCCGGGTCTGCTGGTGTTTATTTATGCACGTCGCACGCATCAGCTGGAGAACGCCCTTAAGCGCCGTGAAATGGCCGCAATCGGCTTGTTACTGATTGCAGCCGTACCGGCCACGTGGATGTTAATGGGATAGCCTCGCCTTTCCCATTGTTGAACTGAAAAGGAGAATACGATGGGAAATGCACAGCAACGCCCAATACTGATCACCGGTGGAGGCCGTCGTATCGGCCTCGCCCTCGCCCATCACTTTCTCAACCTTCGCCATCCGGTTATCGTCAGCTACCGCAGTGAATATCCCTCGATTGAAGGATTACGAAAAGCCGGAGCGGTTTGCATTCAGGCCGATTTTTCAACCGATGAGGGGATCCTTGCCTTTGCTGAAAAGGTGAAGTCCACCACCCACGGGCTGCGCGCTATTATTCATAACGCCAGCGCCTGGCAGGCCGAAACGTCTGCGACGCCGCTGAGCGAAACGCTCTCCTGCATGCTGCAAATTCACGTCAATGCGCCCTATTTGCTGAACCATGCGTTGCAGGATCTGCTGCGCGGCCACGGGCACGCGGCGGGTGACATTATTCATTTCACCGATTATGTGGTGGAGCGCGGCAGCGACAAGCACATCGCTTATGCGGCAAGCAAGGCCGCGCTGGATAACATGACGCGCTCGTTTGCCCGCAAGCTGGCTCCCGAAGTGAAAGTGAACGCCATCGCCCCGGCGATGATCCTGTTTAACGAACATGATGATGCAGAGTATCGCCAGCAGGCGCTGAATAAATCACTGATGAAAATCGCCCCGGGCGAAAAAGAGGTGATCGACCTTATCGATTATCTGCTCACCAGTTGCTACGTTACGGGCAGAACCTTCTCCGTGGACGGAGGACGCCCGCTTCGCTAGTGAAAGCGGCTCCAGAAGAAGATCAATACCCAGGCGCTGAGGCTCCAGCAGACCACTGCCCCGCCCAGCGCCAGCGGAAGCCGCATAAAACCGGTGAAGTACCACAGCGACAGCAGGTAGAGAAAATACGGAATGATGGACCACATTCCGAACACAATGGTGGCCCGCAGCGCTTCAATGCCACGCTCGGACGCCACGATGTAGTGCGCAATGAGCGCAAAGGTCGGAAAGAGCGGAATCAACCCGGCAATGTAGTAATTCTTCGTTTTCGCCAGCACCCCAATCAACAGCACCACCAACGCACCCAGCGCGGCTTTAATCAGCAGCCCCATTATTTTTTCCATAACAATCAAGAAACAATATGAGGCAGAATAACGGAACTGGCGTTAATTTAGAAAGATTAATGGAAGGTTAAGGTTGTGCGGTGTATGTTGGCTTTTTTCGCGATAACAGACGCAGTATGAATAAGATTGTTTATGTAGAAGATGAACCCGAAGTGGGACAACTGATCGCCGCTTATCTGGGTAAACACGATATGGACGTCATCGTTGAGCCTCGCGGCGATCGTGCTGAAGAGGTTGTACTACGCGAAAACCCGGATCTGGTGCTGCTGGATATCATGCTGCCCGGTAAAGATGGCATGACGCTCTGCCGTGACCTGCGCGCCCGGTGGGAGGGGCCTATCGTGCTGTTGACCTCTCTGGACAGCGACATGAACCATATTCTGTCCCTGGAGATGGGCGCTAACGACTACATTCTCAAAACCACGCCGCCAGCCGTTCTGCTGGCCCGGCTGAGGCTTCATTTGCGCCAGCGCGCCAGCAGCGAGCGTGAAGCGCCTGCCTCGTCACTGACGCCCCACAAAGCGATGCGCTTCGGTACGCTGTCTATTGATCCCATTAACCGCCAGGTGCTGCTCTCTGGCGAGCTTATTGCTCTCTCCACCGCAGACTTTGACCTGCTGTGGGAGCTGGCAACGCATGCCGGGCAGATCATGGATCGCGATGCCCTGCTGAAAAACCTGCGCGGCGTCAGCTATGACGGAATGGACCGCAGCGTGGACGTCGCGATTTCGCGCCTGCGTAAAAAACTGCAGGATAACGCCACCGAGCCCTACCGCATTAAAACCGTGCGTAATAAGGGGTATCTTTTTGCTCCGCACGCGTGGGAAACCTGATTCGTTTTCCGGTTAGCATAACATGCGCGAAATGAAGGCATTACCCAGCGATGCCCTCGTTTTCGCGCTTTTATTTATCCGTTTGCGCAACAATTAACTTGCTAAGCACGCGAACTAGCCCATACTTAAACCGTCATCCATCCTTTCTACCGCTAGCGCCGCCCCTGCTACATGCAGACTCATTTTCACCATGAAGATCTCACGATACCTCTCCCATAAAATCTTGAAATGAGGATTTAAGCCCATGAAATATGTATAGCTACAATCAGGTAGAAGCCATCAAAGTCAATCTTGAATGGATTGTTAATCAGGCTGCGCTTAGCCATTCCTCCCCCTCACGCGCCGATCAAAAAGCGCTCTTTGACCTCCTTGAACTCATCCAGTCTTACGAAATTCTCCTGGATTTAATTAACGAATTCGGGACCGATGTGATTGATACGCATACTGCGGAAGGCCTGGCCGTAACGGAAACACTCATCGCCAAGGTAAAAAACAGCGCGAAAGCCATGTAACACGCTTCACAGACATGAAAATATCGACAGGTTTTCATGTATATTCTGCACAAAGCGTTTCTTCGGTGAGATCCAATGAAAAAGCTGTTTGTGCAGTTTTATCTACTGCTGTTTGTCTGCTTCCTGGTGATGACCATGCTGGTCGGGCTGGTCTATAAATTCACCGCCGAACGTGCGGGCAGGCAGTCGCTTGACGATCTGATGAAAAGCTCGCTCTATCTGATGCGCAGCGAGCTGCGGGAAATTCCTCCGCACGACTGGGCGAAAACCCTCAAAGAGCTGGATTTAAATCTGTCGTTCGATCTGCGCATCGAGCCGTTGAAAGATTTCGAGTTAGATGCCCCCACTATGCAGCGTTTGCGTGACGGGGACATTGTGGCGCTGGATGAGAAGTACACCTTTATCCAGCGTATTCCGCGCAGCCACTACGTGCTGGCCGTCGGGCCGGTGCCTTATCTTTATTATCTGCATCAGATGCGCCTGTTAGATCTCGCCCTGCTGGCGTTTATTGCCATTTCACTGGCTTTTCCGGTGTTTATCTGGATGCGCCCACACTGGCAGGACATGCTGAAACTGGAATCAGCCGCGCAGCGTTTTGGTGAGGGTCATCTTACCGAGCGGATTCATTTCGACAGCGGTTCCAGTTTCGATCGCCTCGGCATTGCGTTTAACCAGATGGCCGATAACATTAACGCCCTGATTGCGAGCAAAAAACAGCTGATCGACGGGATTGCTCACGAGTTACGTACCCCGCTGGTTCGCCTGCGCTATCGGCTGGAGATGAGCGAGAACCTGACCGAGGCGGAGAATCAGGCGCTGAATCGCGACATTGGCCAGCTTGAAGCGCTGATTGAAGAGCTGCTGACCTACGCCCGCCTCGACCGTCCGCAAAACGAGCTTAACCTCAGCACGCCGGATCTGCCCGACTGGCTGCAAACCCACATCGATGACGTTCAGAGCGTGAATCCCCAACGCACGCTGTTGACGGCGGTAACTCCGGGGGATTACGGCGCGCTGGATATTCGGCTGATGGAGCGCGTGTTGGATAATCTGATGAATAACGCCATGCGCTACAGCGAGAGTACGCTGCGGATTAGCCTGGATTTGCAGGGCAATCAGGCGAGCCTGACCGTGGAGGATGACGGACCAGGAATTACGCCGGAAGCACGAGAAACCGTGTTTGAGCCGTTTGTCCGCCTCGACCCCAGCCGCGATCGCGCCACCGGAGGCTGTGGCCTTGGGCTGGCGATTGTTTATTCTATCGCCCAGGCGATGGGCGGCACGGTGCATTGTGAAGAGAGCGAGCTCGGCGGCGCGCGCTTCTGCTTTAGCTGGCCGGTGTACCATAACATCGCCCTTCCCGTCCCTGTCTGACCTCAACCGCACGCTGGCCTGACCCGGCGTGCTGTGCTATATGATAAGTATGTTGTAACTAATGAGAGTGTTTATGGCGACCTACGATCTCATCGAAAGGCTGAACAGCACCTTTCGCGAAATAGAACACGAGCTACTTAACCTGACTGAACGCTTGCAAACCTGCCGCCTGCTGGCCGCGCGCGTTTTTACTCTGCCTGACGTGGTCAAAGGGGCGGAGCACGACCCGCTGAACACCATCGAAGTTGAACAGCACATCGGCAGCGCCGCATTTGAGCTGGCGATGAAGCACTATCGCCACCTTTTTATCCAGCAGCAGTCTGAACATCGCAGCAGCAAAGCGGCCGTGCGTCTGCCTGGCGTGATCTGCCTGCAGACCGATGCGGCAACGCGTGAAGCGCTTGAAGGCCAGATTACCCATATCAACACCCTGAAAGCGGCGTTTGAAAAGATCGTCACCGAAGAGTCGGGCCTCGCCCCTGCCGCCCGGTTTGAGTGGGTGCACCGTCAGCTTCCGGGGCTGATTACCCTGAATGCCTATCGCACGCTGACGGTACTGCGTCACCCCGCCACGCTTCGCTTCGGCTGGGCGAATAAGCACATCATTAAAAACTTTACCCGGGATGAGATTCTGGCGCAGCTTGAGAAAAGCCTGAAAGCACCGCGTACCGTTGCCCCCTGGTCTCGCGAGCAGTGGATCGAGCGTCTGGAGCAGGAGTATCACAGCATCGCCTCGCTACCGGCGGATACGCGCCTCAAGATCAAGCGCCCGGTGAAGGTACAGCCTATTGCCCGCGTCTGGTATTCCGGGCAGCAAAAGCAGGTGCAGTATGCCTGCCCAACGCCGCTGATTGCGCTGTATGATGCCGATCAGGGGGCCATCGTGCCGGATATTGGTGAGCTTTTGAATTACGATGCGGACAATGTCCAGCACCGCTACAGACCTCAGGCGCAGCCGCTGCAGCTGATTATTCCACGGCTGCACCTGTATGTGGCGGGTTGATTATTTCAGGCTGCCGACCATCGCCTCCGGGCGAACCCAGGCGTCGAACTCTGCCTCCGTGAGATAGCCCAGCGCCAGGGCGGAGGCTTTCAGCGTCAGCCCCTCTTTATGCGCTTTTTTAGCGATCTCGGCGGCCTTGTCGTAGCCGATATGGGTATTCAGCGCCGTCACCAGCATCAGGGATTCATTGAGCAGCTGGCTGATACGCTCGCGATTCGGCTCAATCCCTACCGCACAGTGCTCGTTAAAGCTCTCCATCCCGTCCGCCAGCAGACGAATCGATTGCAGAACGTTGTGGATCACCATCGGGCGATAGACGTTCAGCTCGAAGTTGCCGGACGCGCCACCCAGGTTGACGGCCACGTCGTTACCCATCACCTGACAGCAGAGCATGGTCATGGCTTCGCACTGGGTCGGGTTGACTTTACCCGGCATGATGGAGCTGCCCGGCTCGTTTTCCGGGATGCTGATTTCACCGATGCCACAGCGCGGACCCGAGGCCAGCCAGCGCACGTCGTTGGCAATTTTCATTAATGATGCCGCCAGCCCTTTCAGGGCGCCGTGGGTGTGGACCAGCGCATCGCAGGTTGCCAGCGCTTCAAACTTGTTGGGCGCCGTGACGAACGGCTGTCCGGTGATGGTTGCCAGCTCTTCCGCCACGCGCACCGCGTATTCGGGATGGGTATTTAACCCGGTCCCGACCGCCGTCCCGCCGAGCGCCAGCTCCGCCAGATGCGGCAGGCTGTGGTCGATGTGCTTCAGGTTATGTTCCAGCATCGCCACCCAGCCGGAGATCTCCTGGCCGAGCGTCAGCGGCGTGGCATCCTGCAGGTGCGTACGGCCAATTTTAACGATGTCGCGGAAGGCCTGCGCTTTCTCGTTGAGCGTGGATTTCAGTACGTTGAGCTGCGGGATAAGCTGCTCGCGGATGGCAATCACCGCCGCCACGTGCATCGCCGTCGGGAAGACGTCGTTAGAACTCTGGCTTTTGTTGACGTCATCGTTCGGATGGATCTTACGCTCCATGCCGCGCACGCCGCCCAGCAGTTCGCTGGCCCGGTTTGCCAGCACTTCGTTCATGTTCATGTTGCTCTGGGTGCCGGAACCGGTCTGCCAGATGGCGAGGGGGAATTCATCGGGATGCTTGCCTGCCAGCACTTCGTCGGCGGCGTTGATGATGGCGGTCGCTTTGTCTGCCGTCAGCAGGCCTAAATCCTGGTTCACTTTAGCGGCTGCACGTTTGGTGAGCGCCAGCGCCTGAATCAGCGAGACGGGCATTTTTTCAGTTGAGATACGGAAATGCTCCAGCGAACGCTGGGTTTGCGCGCCCCAAAGCTTATCGGCCGGGACGTCGATGGCGCCCATCGAGTCTTTCTCATGGCGTACCGTGGTCATTACTTTCTCCTTGATTACAAAGATGGGATTGCTCACATGCTTAAGAGATAAGTATTGATGACTTCTGAGAAACGTTATGGCGCTTCGTGCGCTCTTTTTAGTGTCGGGTGGCGGCCTGCGCCACCCGACTTTTTACAGAATTACTTCACGCACGCCGAACACTGGGACGACTGGATCTGCTTGAAGAAGTCATTGCCTTTGTCATCCACGAGGATGAACGCCGGGAAATCTTCCACTTCAATTTTCCAGATCGCTTCCATACCCAGTTCCGGGTATTCCACGCACTCCAGGCTTTTGATGCTGCCCTGTGCCAGCACCGCTGCCGGGCCGCCGATGCTGCCCAGGTAGAAGCCGCCGTGCTTGTGGCAGGCGTCCGTCACCTGCTGGCTACGGTTACCTTTCGCCAACATGATCATGCTGCCGCCGTTGGCCTGAAGCTGGTCAACGTAAGAGTCCATGCGGCCCGCCGTGGTTGGGCCTAACGAGCCGGAGGCATAGCCTTCAGGCGTTTTCGCCGGGCCGGCGTAGTAGATCGGATGATCTTTAATGTACTGCGGCAGCCCTTCGCCGTTGTCCAGACGCTCTTTCAGCTTCGCGTGCGCAATGTCGCGGCCCACAATAATCGTGCCGTTCAGAGAGAGACGCGTCGAGACCGGATACTGCGAAAGCTGTGCCAGGATCTCTTTCATCGGGCGGTTCAGGTCCACGCGAACCGCTTCCCCCTCGCCCGCCTTACGCAGCGCTTCCGGGATGTATTTGCCCGGGTTGTTCTCCAGCTTCTCGATCCAGATGCCGTCGCGGTTGATCTTCGCCTTGATATTGCGATCCGCAGAGCAGGAGACGCCCATGCCCACCGGGCAGGATGCGCCGTGGCGCGGCAGGCGGATCACGCGGATGTCGTGCGCGAAGTATTTACCGCCAAACTGCGCACCGAGACCCAGGTTCTGCGCTTCGGTCAGCAGTTCCTGTTCGAGCTGCACGTCGCGGAACGCCTGGCCGTGTTCGTTCCCTTCTGTCGGCAGGCCGTCGTAGTATTTGGTCGACGCCAGCTTGACGGTTTTCAGCGTGCTTTCCGCCGACGTACCGCCGATCACGAAGGCGATGTGGTACGGCGGACACGCTGCGGTGCCGAGGGTACGCATTTTCTCGACCAGATAATTTTTCAGCTTGCCCGGGGTGAGCAGCGCTTTGGTTTCCTGGTAGAGGTAGGTTTTGTTGGCTGAACCGCCGCCCTTGGCAATGCAGAGGAATTTGTATTCGTCACCGTCGACGCTGTAGAGGTCAATCTGAGCAGGCAGGTTGGTGCCGGTGTTGACCTCTTTGTACATATCCAGCGCCGCGTTTTGCGAGTAGCGCAGGTTATCTTCGATATAGGTGTTGTAGACGCCGTGCGCTAGCGCGGCTTCATCACCGCCGCCGGTCCAGACGCGCTGCCCTTTTTTGCCGGTGATAATTGCGGTGCCCGTATCCTGGCAGGTCGGCAGAATGCCTTTCGCCGCGATATCCGAGTTTCGCAGGAACTGCAGCGCCACGTACTTATCGTTCTCGCTGGCCTGCGGATCGCTCAGGATATCGGCAACCTGCTGCTGATGCGCCGGACGGAGCATAAAGGAAGCATCGTGGAAGGCCTGCTGCGCCATCAGCGTCAGCGCCTGCGGGTCAACTTTGAGGATCTCCTGTCCCTCAAACTCAGAGACAGAAACGTAATCGCGGGTTAACAGGTAATACTCGGTCTGATCCTTACTGAGGGGAAAAGGATCCTGATAATGAAAGGGTTTATTCGACATTGTTCTCTCACTTACTGCTTCGGTCTGATTGTTCAGGGCAGATGTTCCGCTGCCCGGCTTAAAAGCGAGTCAGCTTATCCTACACAATTTTTTAACAAAAACTGAGACTAGTACGACTTTTTACATCCGCAGGTTACTTCCACGCGGTTTATTGCTTTAATACCCGGAGTTAATTCCACATTTGAATCAGGGCTTGATAATGCAAAAACTCATCAACTCAGTGCAAAACTACGCCTGGGGAAGTAAAACTGCGTTAACGGATCTCTACGGTATCGCCAACCCGGACAACCTGCCGATGGCAGAGCTGTGGATGGGGGCGCACCCGAAGAGCAGCTCAAAAATTGAAGACGCCAGCGGCCAGGTGCGCAGCCTGCGCGACGTGATTGATGCCGATAAAGCCGCACTGCTGGGCGACAAGGTTGCCACGCGTTTTGGCGAGCTGCCGTTCCTGTTTAAGGTACTGTGCGCCGACCAGCCGCTCTCCATTCAGGTTCACCCGAACAAGAAAGCCTCTGAAATCGGCTTTGCGAAAGAGAACGCGGCGGGTATTCCATTAGACGCGGCTGAACGTAACTACAAAGATCCGAACCACAAGCCGGAGCTGGTTTTTGCGCTCACCCCTTTCCTGGCGATGAACGCATTCCGCGAGTTTTCAGAGATCGTTTCTCTGCTGCAACCGGTCGCGGGTGCCAACAAGGCTATCGCCCACTTCCTGGAAAACCCGAACGCGGACGCGCTGAGCCAGCTGTTTGCCAGCCTGCTCAATATGCAGGGCGAAGAAAAAGCCCACGCGCTGGCGGTGCTGAAAGCAGCGCTGAACAGCCAGCAAGGTGAGCCGTGGGAGACCATCCGTCTGATTTCCGAATTCTACCCGGACGACAGCGGCCTGTTCTCTCCTCTGCTGCTGAACGTAGTGAAGCTGAACCCGGGCGAAGCGATGTTCCTGTTTGCCGAAACCCCGCACGCCTACCTGCAGGGCGTGGCGCTGGAGGTGATGGCCAACTCGGACAACGTGCTGCGCGCGGGCCTGACGCCGAAATATATCGATATTCCGGAGCTGGTCGCCAACGTGAAGTTCGTGGCGAAGCCTGCCGACGAGCTGCTGACCCAGCCGGTGAAAAACGGCGCGGAGCTGGACTTCCCGATCCCGGTTGAAGATTTTGCCTTCTCCCTGCACGACCTGAGCCAGGCCGAAACCGCCATTGCGCAGGAGAGCGCGGCGATCCTGTTCTGCGTGGAGGGCGAAGCGACGCTGCAGAAAGGCGAACAGCGCCTGGTGCTCAAGCCCGGTGAGTCGGCTTTTGTCGCGGCGAACGAGTCGCCGGTTAGCGTAAGCGGCGCCGGTCGCCTGGCGCGCGTTTTCAATAAGCTTTAAGCACTTACTGAATTTTTTAACAACTCTTGCTAAGCTAGTTGCAGGCTTAATATCTCCAGGCGGTTTTTACCGCCTGGTTTCATTTTAGGGATAGTCGCAATGAAAAAATCGGTCGTAGCGGTTGGAGTGATTGTAGCGTTAGGCGTGGTCTGGACAGGCGCCTCCTGGTTTACCGGGAAACAGCTGGAAGGCCGTCTGGCTGAGATGGTCGCGCAGGCTAACGGAGAGATTAAGCGCAGCGCGCCGGAGGCAGGCGTTGAGCTTAGCTATCAGAACTATCAGCGCGGCGTGTTTACCAGCCATATGCAGATGGTGGTGAAACCTGTAGCAGGAAACGCCAACGCCTGGCTGAAGCCAGGCCAGAGCGTGGTGCTGGATGAAGTGGTCAGCCACGGTCCGTTCCCGCTGGCACAGTTAAAATCGTTTAATCTGATCCCATCAATGGCGTCCGTTCACACGGTGCTGGTGAATAACGACGTCACCAAACCGCTGTTTGATCTGGCAAAAAATACCTCGCCTTTCGAAATCAATACCCGCATCAGCTATGCCGGTGACACGAGTTCCGATATTGCGCTGAAAGCGCTGAACTACGAGAAAGAGAACGAGAAGGTCGCCTTCAGCGGGGGCAACTTCAAACTGGACGCTGACCGCGACGGAAACGTGTTCTCTCTGAGCGGTGAAGCCGAAAGCGGCGTGGTGAATGCGGTTAACGAATATAACCAAAAGGTTCAGCTCAGCTTCAACAACCTGAAAGCCGACGGCAACAGCCGTATGACCGACTTTAAAGAGCGTATTGGCGATCAGAAGCTCTCTCTCGATAAGATTGCAATCGCGGTTGAAGGCAAAGAAATGGCCGTGCTGGAAGGCATGGACGTGAACGGCAAATCCGACATTTCCAAAGACGGCAAGAATATCGATACTCAGCTGGATTACGCCCTGAAGAGCCTGAAGGTGCAGAATCAGGATCTGGGGACCGGAAAATTAACGCTGAAGATCGGCAATATTGACGGCCAGGCGTGGCACGAGTTTAGCCAGAAATACAGCAAAGAGAGCCAGGCGCTGCTGACCGATGCCGCGCTGCAGCAGAATCCGGAAGTGTACCAGCAGCAGGCGATGGCGGTGCTGTTCAACAACCTGCCAATCCTGCTGAAAGGCGAGCCGGTGATAACCGTCGCGCCGCTGAGCTGGAAAAACAGCAAAGGCGAAACTAACTTCAACCTGTCGCTGTTCCTGAAAGATCCGGCAACCGCAACCGGCGAACCGCAGACGCTGGCGCAGGAAGTGGATCGCAGCGTGAAGTCGCTCGAGAGCAAGCTGACCATCCCAATGGACATGGCAACCGAGTTTATGACCCAGATTGCGAAGCTGGAAGGCTACGGCGATGAAGACGCCGGCAAGCTGGCGAACCAGCAGGTGAAAGGCCTGGCGGCGATGGGTCAGATGTTCCGCATCACTAAAGTGGAAGACAACACGATTTCCACCAGCCTGCAGTATGCCAACGGGCAGGTGATCCTGAACGGCGATAAAATGCCGCTGGAAGATTTTGTCGGCATGTTTGGTATGCCTGCACTGGGGATGCCGGAACCGGCTGAACCGGTAGCCCCAACCGAACCGGCGGCACCACAGCAGTAAACGTCAAAACCCCTCTTACGAGGGGTTTTTATTGCCAGCTAGCTTTTCCATCCAGCCAGGAAATCCAGCAGAAGCGCATTCACTTTCTCTGGCTGCTCCTCCTGCGGCAGATGGCCGCACTCATCAATACCATACGCCCGCAGGTTTTCCGCCATTTCGGCCCAGACGCTTTCCATATCGAAAAGCTTGCCGACCGCATGAAAATCATTACCCCACAGCGACATTACCGGGCAGGTGATTTTCACCTCAGCGTCAGCCATATCCTGCGCCACATCCTCTGCGTTGGCGCGATAGTCAGCCATCGCGCCGCGCACGGCACCCGGCGCCTGATACGCCCGAACATAGGTGTCAAACGCCTCGCCGCTAATGGTCGACGGATTGTAGGTCCAGTCAGAGAAAAAGTGGCGCAGCCATATATGCTCCCGACCCGCAATCAGCGCTTCCGGCAGGTCTGGCACAAGATGAAACAGGAAGAACCAGTACGCACGCGCAATCGACGCATTCAGATCGCGCGCTACAATACGCGTTGGCACGTTATCCATCACCACCAGTCGATCCACCAGCTCAGGGTAATCTTTTGCAAACCGCGTCGCGACGCGCGCGCCGCGATCGTGCCCCACCAGCACCACTTTCTGTAAATCCAGCACACGCATCAGTTCCCGGACGTCCCGTGCCATGTTCCGTTTATCATAACCGGAGGCCGGTTTATCCGTTTCCCCATACCCGCGTAAATCTGGCGCAATCACACGATAGTGTCGGGACAAAACGGGTATCTGGTAGCGCCAGGCATAGTTTGTTTCTGGAAAACCATGCAGAAGAATAACCGGTGCGCCTTCCCCCTCCTCTACAACGAACTGTCGAATACCGTTCGCCGTTACGGTGTAACTTTTCATGCTAGTCACCTCATTTTATTTCAGCAGAGGCACGTTGGCCGCACGCTGATAAGGACCGTAATTGACAGGATTCCAGCTATAGCCCTGCTGCCAGGCGGTGATATGACCGATACCGGGGAAAGGCAGATGTGCTGCGGCCATCCACTCACCGTCATTCGCCAGCGCGTTAAACTCCTGCGCCCTGGATGAGATGGCTTTTTTCGGATCGACATCAAAGCGAATAGACACTTCAGGGTGCGGGAATTGGACTGCAGGAGCATGAATCAAATCCCCAATGAAGTTGATAGCCGTCCCCTGCGACGCGAAGCGATAAACGGTACTGCCAGGGGTATGCCCAATGGCATATGCCGTCTGGACTTCCGGGATAGGCGAAGCTGGCGGGACGAAGGTTTTAAGGTGCCCGGTGGCTTTATACGCGGACAGCGCATTCCTGGCGATAGCGAAATACGCCTTCGCATTAGCCGGCGCGATCGCTTCTTTTGCGGGGTCAAGCCAGTAGTCGGCCTCTCCCTGCGGTACATATACTGTGGCATTCGGGAACAGCGCCTTACCGTCTGCGTCGCTCAGGCCACACACATGATCAAGATGCAGATGGGTCAGGAAAATCGTATCGACCTGCTCAGGGCGATATCCTGATGCTTTTATATTGTCGATTAGCTGACCGGCCGTTTCTGACATGCAGTGGCCCCCCCCGCTGTCAATCATGACCAGGTGTTTACCGGTGTTAACCAGAAACGCGTTGAAGGAAGTAGGCATGCGTTCGGAATCGATTTTGCGTTGCGCCAACAGGTTGCGAACCTTGTCGGGTGAAAGCCCTTGCAATAGCGTTGGCGAAAGATCGTTATAGCCGTCGAACAGCGCCGTCACCTCGTATTCTCCTACCGCCAGACGATAATATCCTGGGACCTGCTGTTTCACCTGCGCAGGGGCATCTGCCCACGATGTGCCAGCAAAGAGCAGGCCACTGAACGCAAGAACCGTTTTCAACTTTTTCATCTTCACTCCAAATTCATGTTTATCATGATGTGAAGAGACTATGGCAGCGTAACGATAAATAATGTAGATATGTACCTTGATAAGTCAGCATAACGAAAAACGATATAATGAGACTCGAAGATATCGAAGTGTTTGTCGAAGCCGTCAAGGCGGGTAGCCTGGCGGGTGCCGCGCGTCGGCTCTCTGTGAGCGCCATGGCGGCGTCACGGTCTCTTAATAATCTTGAGGCTGAACTGGGGGTCAGGCTGGTGCACCGCACCACGCGTTCCCTCTCACCTACCAGCGATGGGGACATTTTTTTGCCGCATGCACAGGCGCTACTGGAAGATAAAAGCAACGCGCTTGCTGACCTGTTTCCCGAAGGGACCCACCTTTCCGGACGCCTGCGCATTACCGCCTCAGCGGGGTTTGGCCGGAAGATTGTGGCTCCCATGCTGACCCGGTTCATGCAACAGCATCCTTCCCTGCAGGTCGATTTACTCGCCACCGACGAACAGGTTGATATTGTCGGAAAAGGCATAGACGTGGCGTTACGCATTGCGCCGCTGCGTGATAACCGGCTTGTTGCCCATCGCCTGTGTCACAACCCCCGCGACCTCTGCGCCAGCGCGGCGTATCTGGCTGCACACGGCTATCCAAAATCGTTTAACGATCTGGCGGCACATAGCTGTCTGACCACGTCAGACACCGTTCACTGGTCATTCGAACAGGGCGAACAGCGCTACAAACAAAAAGTGTCGGGCCGATTCTCCGCGAACTCTATTGAGGCAATTTTCGAAGCCTGCCTGGGAGGGATGGGCATCGCCAATTTATCTCGCTGGTACGTAGAACCGGCGTTCAGAGAGGGTAAACTCGTGCGGATCGTCCTGGAGGATGCCCAGCCGGAATCGCTGGCAGTGTGGGCGGTTTACCCGACCTCCCGCCTGATCCCGGCAAAAGTACGAAAATTTGTGGAAGCGCTGGAAGCCGAATTGCTGCTCAATCCGCTAACGCAACCCACCTGATATCATTTCACCGTCACCAGCCGCGCCGCCACAATCTGGTGCCCGGCCTGCACATCCGTATTGTCGATACGCTGCATGATCCTGTCCGCCAGCGTGTAGCCCATTTCGCGTGCGGGGGTGGTCGCCCAGACAATGGGCAGATCGTCGAGCGCGTTTTCACCGACGTCGGCGAACGCCCCGAGCGCCACCTGGTGGCCGAAGAAGGTTTCAACGCCCCCTTCACCGCTCTGACGTCCAGCGCGGATCAGACCAAACCACGCCCCCATTGCAATCACGTCGTTATAGCAAATCACGGCGCTAATGGTCGGGCTGGCGCGCAGCAGCGAACCGATCGCTTCCGCCGCCATTTTCTGGCTGGATCCACATTCCACCACCCACTCACTGTGGAAAGGCAGACCGTATTTGATCAGCGTCGAACAATAGCCGCCTACCCGCTCGGCGCGCGTGAGCGATGAGCTTTTCCCGCCCAGCCAGGCAATGCGCTGGTGACCGCGACGAATAAGATGCTCGGTCAGCATTTGTGCAGCCTGCATGTTATCCGGGCGCAGCGTATCGGCTTCGTCCAGGTAGCTGGCGCGGGAAGCAAAGACCAGCGGCACACCCTTCTCTGCGGCGCGCTCGCACAGCTCGCTGCCCACACCCGAAGCGCCAGCGACAATCACTCCGTCCACCCCCTGGTTCAGCAGCATATCGAGCCGGGAAAGCAGCTGATCGGCCTCGCGACCGCCGTGAAGCAGAAAGACCATCCGTCCCTGTGCTTCAAGCGCTTCGGTTAACCCGGCGGTCAGCTCCGCATAAAATGGCGAGGTTAAGTCGCGAACGATCAAACCAATCACCCCGCTTTGTCCGCCGCGCAGCGCCGACGCCTGACGGTTACGCACAAAGCCCAGCTGTTCAACCGCCTCGTTGACCCGCTGTCCGGTGGCGGGAGATATGCGCCCCTTACCACTTAAAACCAGTGACACCGTGCTGACGGAAACGCCAGCCGCGAGGGCTACATCGTTGATGGTGATCTTTTTCGCTACAGCCATGGGTTGGCGAGACTCCCTGATAATGAGATCGGTAAAACGTTTTATCAATACGTTATCTTTATACTACCAGTAAAAGCCTGAGAATGTGATTTAGCGCGCACTAAACTTTGATAAAACGTTTTATCTTCTCGCAGCAGTGAAGCAGGTAAATTATTTTTAACCATCAAGGAGTCGTTTTATGACGGCGAAAGCAGCACAAAAAATATCGCTGTGGGAGTTTTTCCAGCAACTGGGTAAAACCTTTATGCTGCCCGTGGCGCTTCTCTCATTCTGCGGGATCATGCTGGGGATCGGCAGCTCCCTGAGCAGCCATGACGTCATCACGCTGATCCCGTTCCTCGGCAACCCGGTGCTGCAGGCGATCTTCATCTGGATGAGCAAAGTCGGCTCCTTTGCGTTTAGCTTCCTGCCCGTCATGTTCTGCATCGCCATCCCGCTGGGCCTGGCGCGCGAAAATAAAGGCGTCGCGGCGTTTGCGGGTTTCGTGGGTTACGCGGTGATGAACCTTGCGGTTAACTTCTGGCTGACTGCGAAAGGCATTCTGCCGACCACCGACGCAGCCGTGCTGAAAGCCAATAACATTCAGAGCGTGATTGGTATCCAGTCTATTGATACCGGGATCCTCGGTGCGGTGATCGCAGGTG
The DNA here is from genome assembly GCF_019718755.1 of Enterobacter sp. RIT637. Classification (NCBI taxonomy): domain Bacteria; kingdom Pseudomonadati; phylum Pseudomonadota; class Gammaproteobacteria; order Enterobacterales; family Enterobacteriaceae; genus Enterobacter; species Enterobacter sp. RIT637. The sequence goes on along the minus strand of NZ_JAIHAZ010000001.1, from coordinate 500,206 downwards.
TGATTATCTGGATGCTGCACGAACGCTTCCACAATATCCGCCTGCCGGATGCCCTGGCCTTCTTCGGCGGTACCCGCTTTGTGCCGATTATTACCCTCGTGGTAATGGGTCTGTTTGGTCTGATCATTCCGCTGATCTGGCCTGTCTTCGCGATGGGTATCACCGGTATTGGCCGCATCATCAACGGCGCGGGAGATTTCGGTCCGATGATCTTCGGCACCGGCGAGCGTCTGCTGCTGCCGTTTGGCCTGCAGCATATCCTGGTAGCCCTGATTCGCTTCACCGAAGCGGGCGGTACGATGGAGGTGTGCGGTCACGACGTGAGCGGTGCGCTGACCATCTTCCAGGCGCAGCTGAGCTGCCCGACCACCCACGGCTTCTCTGAGAGCGCAACCCGTTTCCTGTCTCAGGGCAAAATGCCTGCTTTCCTCGGCGGCCTGCCGGGCGCGGCGCTGGCGATGTACCACTGTGCACGTCCGGAAAACCGTCATAAAATTAAAGGCCTGCTGATTTCCGGCGTGATCGCCTGCGTCGTTGGCGGCACAACCGAGCCAATCGAATTCCTGTTCCTGTTCGTCGCGCCGGTGCTGTACCTCATTCACGCCGTACTGACCGGTCTGGGCTTCACCGTGATGGCTGTGCTGGGCGTCACCATCGGTAACACCGACGGCAACGTGATTGACTTCGTGGTGTTCGGGATCCTGCACGGCCTGTCCACCAAGTGGTATCTGGTGCCGGTCGTGGCGGCAATCTGGTTTGCGGTGTACTACGGCATCTTCCGCTTCGCCATCACCCGCTTTAACCTGAAAACACCGGGCCGCGATGCAGAAACGGCGACCAGCGTTGAACAGGCGGTTGCGGGGACGGTAGGAAAATCGGGTTATAACACCCCGGCCATTCTGGCAGCGCTGGGCGGTGCGGATAACATCACCTCGCTGGATAACTGCATTACCCGCCTGCGTCTGTCGGTGGCGGATATGTCGAAAGTGGATACCAATGCGCTGAAAGCCAACCGCGCTATCGGTGTGGTACAGTTAAATCAGCATAACTTGCAGGTGGTTATCGGCCCGCAGGTGCAGTCGGTGAAGGATGAGCTGGCAACCCTGATGCGAACAGTAGAAGCCTGATGACTCAGCCCCCTCACCATGAGGGGGTTTTACTTTAAGGATTAACGTCATGTTTGATTTCTCGACCGTCGTGGATCGACACGGCACCTGGTGTACGCAGTGGGACTACGTCGCCGACCGCTTTGGCGCGGCCGATCTGCTGCCCTTCACCATCTCGGATATGGATTTCGCCACCGCTCCCTGCATTACCGACGCGCTGCATCAGCGTATCGATCACGGCGTGTTTGGCTACAGCCGCTGGAAAAACGATGAGTTTCTGGCTGCCGTCGCGCACTGGTTCCAGCAGCGCTTTAACAGCCGTATCGATACCGAATCCGTCGTCTATGGCCCTTCCGTCATCTACATGGTGTCAGAGCTGATCCGTCTCTGGTCACAACCCGGCGACGGGGTGGTGGTTCATACTCCGGCGTACGATGCGTTTTATAACGCCATCGAAGGCAACGCGCGCCACGTCGTGCCGGTTGCGATGGTGAAACAGGCGAGCGGCTGGATGGGTGATATGGACGCGCTGGAGACAGCCCTCGCGAAACCAGAAAACAAAATTTTGCTGCTGTGCAGCCCGCAAAACCCGACCGGCAAGGTCTGGACGCGGGAGGAACTGACTCAGATGGCGGAACTGTGTGAGCGCTATGACGTGGCGGCGATCAGCGATGAAATACATATGGATATGGTGTGGGGAGAGCATCGTCACACGCCGTGGAACACGGTGGCGCGCGGTAAATGGGCGCTTCTCACCTCCGGCTCGAAAAGCTTTAATATTCCGGCGCTGACGGGCGCTTACGGCCTTATTGGTGATGAGGAGAGCCGTAACGGTTATCTCCGCGCGCTTAAAGGCCGTGACGGACTCTCTTCCCCTTCCGTGCTGGCACTGACGGCGCATATCGCCGCCTATCAGCAGGGAGCGCCATGGCTGGATGCCTTGCGGGGCTATCTGGAAGAGAATCTGTTGTATATCGCGCAAGAAGTAAACCGCGCTTTTCCGAAACTGAACTGGCAGCCGCCGGAAGCAACCTATCTGGCCTGGATCGACCTGCGCCCGCTGAACGTTGACGACAAGGCGCTGCAAAAAGTGCTGATTGAGCAGGAAAAAGTGGCGATCATGCCGGGATATACCTACGGAGAAGAGGGTAAAGGCTTCGTGCGCCTGAATGCTGGCTGCCCGCGCAGCAAGCTGGAACAAGGCGTTCAGCGACTCATTGCCGGGATTAACTCACTTCTGTAATCAATTTGCGCAACGGAATATTCCCTTGCGCAAATAGCTTTTTACCTCGTTTTGTTTTTATAATATGGCGCACTTTAACCAGCAAAGAGTGCGACCATGATTGATACACGCCTGCCTTTAACTGATATTCATCGTCACCTTGACGGTAACATTCGTGCCCAAACCATCCTCGATCTTGGCCGCCAGTTCAATTTAACGCTTCCAGCACAAACGCTTGAAGCTCTGATCCCACATGTTCAGGTGACCTCGAATGAACCGGATCTGGTCAGCTTCCTGAGCAAACTCGACTGGGGCGTAAAGATGCTGGCCTCGCTCGATGCCTGCCGCCGCGTAGCATTCGAGAACATTGAAGACGCCGCCCGTAACGGCCTGCATTACGTCGAACTACGCTTCTCGCCGGGCTATATGGCCATGACTCACAACCTGCCCGTCGCGGGCGTGGTGGAGGCGGTAATTGAGGGCGTTCGCGAAGGGTGTAAAGCTTTCGATGTTCAGGCACGTCTGATTGGCATCATGAGCCGCACCTTCGGTGAAGCGGCCTGCCTTCAGGAGCTGGAAGCATTGCTGGCGCATCGTGACCAGATCACCGCTGTCGACCTCGCCGGGGATGAGCTTGGCTTCCCGGGTAGCCTCTTCCTCTCGCATTTCAATCGCGCGCGCGACGCTGGCTGGCACATTACCGTTCATGCGGGTGAAGCAGCAGGCCCGGAAAGCATCTGGCAGGCCATTCGCGAGCTGGGCGCAGAGCGTATCGGCCACGGGGTGAAAGCCGTCGAAGATCGTGCCCTGATGGATTTCCTAGCGGAACAACGCATCGGTATCGAATCCTGCCTGACCTCCAACATTCAGACCAGCACCGTAGCAGCGCTGGATAAACATCCGCTGAAAACCTTCCTGGAACACGGCGTGCTGGCCTCGCTGAACACCGACGATCCGGCGGTTCAGGGTGTGGATATTATTCACGAATACAACATCGCCGCGCCGCAGGCGGGCCTGAGCCGCGAGCAGATCCGCCAGGCGCAGATTAACGGAGTGGAAATTGCCTTCCTGACGCCTGAAGAGAAGCAGGCGCTTCGGGATAAGGTAGCAACCGCGTAAATCCTATGCCGGGTGGCGGCTACGCCTTATCCGGCTTACAAAAACATGTAGAACTTATGCCAGACAGAGCGTTGAGCGATGTTTGGCAGATTCAATGCCCAGCTCAATCAACTCCATGATCTGAATCGCCTGGCTGGCCGGAACCGGATTCTCCCCCGTACCGTTGAGCGCGTCACGGATAGCCGCGTAATAAGCCGGATAGTTACCGGGAATAGTCAGCAGCGTTTCCTGAACTAACTCCTCACCTTCTGCGCGCGTCAGCACGCCATCGCGCATGTCGTAGCCCCAGTCCTCTTGCGGCAAACGCTCGCCGTTTTTCAGGCGGTCCTCCTGCGGATCCAGACCAAACTTCACGTAGCTGCCGCGCGTACCATGAAGGATATAACGCGCCGATTCCGCGGCGGCGAGCATCGTCCCGTGCAGAACAACACGACGCTGCGGATAGCTCAAAATGGCGTGGAAGTAATCTGTCGTTTGCGCGCCGGGTCGAAGCTGCGCTAAATCAACCGTCATACTCACCGGCAGGCCAAACAGATTCACGGCCTGATCGAGTAAATGCGGCGCCAGGTCATACCAGATACCGCTCCCGGGGCCCGCCTGTTCACGCCAGCGGTCACGCACCTGCGGACGAAATCGGTCAAAATGAGATTCAAAATAACCTATTTCACCGAGCGTACCTTCACTCAGCAGGGCTTTTACCGTCAGGAAATCACTGTCCCAGCGCCGGTTATGGAAGACGGACAACAGCCTGCCAAGACTTCTTGCCAGTGCATCCAGCTCACGCGCCTGTGACAGTGTCACGGTAAAAGGTTTATCGACCACAACATGCTTACCCGCTTCCAGCGCCGCCTTAGCCAACGGAAAGTGCGTGTCGTTTGGGGTGGGAATGACGATGACATCAATATTCGGATCGTTGAAAAGATGTTTAGGCTCAGAAACAACCGGAACGGTTGGCCAGTCGGCATGTACTTTGGCGGCATCACTGCTCGAGACTGCGCCCAGCGACATTCCCGGCGTCCCGCTAATCAGAGGAGCGTGAAAAGTTTTACTCGCGTAACCATAACCAATCAGCCCGACACGGATATTTTCACTCATCGTAGTGCCCTCCTGTCATTATCTTATTTCACACTGGCTTTGCGGGTATTACTACACATTAATAATGTGTCATATGACTTAAAATAGCACCTTGCACCAGATGTTTTTGTTACAAGGATGTAACTCTCTGAGAATGATTAAGGGTATCGTTCCCAAACCGCTTGCCGAGGTCTGTGCCGCACGGTAACATTTGCAATCTGTATTTATGGATAAATTACAAACACGAGTCATGTCATCAATAATTAATCGAATCATTGAATTAGCGGGATGGATTGTCCTTGGGGTTTCGGTCATTTTGCTTGGCGTTGCCAGCCACATCGATAACTACCAACCGCCGGAGCCGGTCACCGTCGCACAACCGAAGTAACGCCCTTGTGACACATTCTGTCAGTTGCATATTGCCAGCCGTGTTGAACAGGGTTAACCTTCACTTCCAGGCATCGTCTGATGCCTGAATCTTTCAGCAAAGAAAACTCCTAATTTCGTCGCATTACCTGAGTGGGCTGTTTACGTCTTTATTTATCCGTTTATTATTCGAACGAATTACCGACACGGGTATTACTCACTTTTATATGGAAACTTATTAACATGACAGTTCAGGACTATTTATTAAAATTTCGCAAGATCAATTCCCTTGAGAGCCTGGAAAAACTGTTTGACCATCTGAACTACACGCTGTCGGATAATGACGAAATTATCAATATGTATCGCGCCGCTGACCATCGCCGCGCTGAACTGGTTTCCGGTGGCCGTTTGTTCAACGTCGGGGAAGTGCCGAAGTCAGTATGGCGTTACGTTTTATAAGAAAGTAGCCATCCGCGCGAAATGTTATATACTCTCCGCCCTGCAAATTTCTGTATAACTTTTCGCGCAGACTATGGGAGAGAGCATGACCGTATCGCCTGGAGAACGCATTGGAGGCTGGTTAATCGCCCCGCTGGCATGGCTGCTGGTTGCATTATTAAGCGCATCGCTTGCGCTGTTACTCTATACCACCGCGCTGATTACACCTCATGCCATTCAGACCCTAATGTCGCAAAGTGTGCTTAATATTGCGTTGTGGTTTGCCTCGTTCGTTTTCGCGATCGGGATATGGTACTACACCCTGTGGTTGACCATCGCTTTCTTTAAACGCCGCAAAAGTGTGCCTAAGCACTATATCATCTGGCTGCTCATTTCCGTGCTGCTGGCGGTGAAAGCCTTTGCGTTCTCACCGGTTTCTGACGCGCTGGCGGTTCGACAGCTGCTGTTCCCGTTACTGGCTGCTGCGCTGCTGGTCCCTTACTTCAAGCGTTCGACGCGGGTGAAGAAAACCTTCGTGAACCCGTAAAAACCTTACTGTTAACCTGTTGTCGCCTGTCGTGCTTTGTCCGATAATAGGCGGCTTTTTTATTTCAGGCTAAATAATGACCGATTACTTACTGCTCTTTGTCGGCACTGTGCTGGTTAACAACTTCGTTCTGGTGAAGTTTCTTGGCCTGTGTCCTTTTATGGGGGTTTCCAAAAAACTGGAGACTGCGATGGGCATGGGGCTGGCGACGACCTTCGTCATGACGATGGCGTCCATCTGCGCATGGTTGATTGATACCTGGATCCTGATCCCGCTGGACATGATCTATTTGCGCACCTTGTCCTTTATTCTGGTCATTGCGGTCGTCGTGCAATTTACCGAAATGGTGGTGCGCAAAACCAGCCCGGCGCTCTATCGTCTGCTGGGTATCTTCCTGCCGCTGATCACCACCAACTGTGCCGTACTCGGGGTGGCGCTGCTGAACATCAACCTCGGCCATAACTTTATGCAGTCGGCGCTGTACGGTTTTTCCGCCGCCGTCGGTTTCTCATTCGTTATGGTGCTGTTCGCGTCAATACGCGAGCGTCTGGCCGCTGCGGACATTCCCGCGCCCTTCCGCGGCAATGCCATTGCACTGGTGACCGCCGGTTTAATGTCTCTGGCCTTTATGGGCTTTAGTGGTCTGGTGAAGTTGTAATGAGTGCTATCTGGATTGCCATCGCCTCCATCAGCGTGCTGGGGTTGGTGTTTGGCCTGATTCTGGGTTACGCCTCCCGCCGTTTCGCGGTTGAGGACGATCCCGTTGTTGAAAAAATTGACGAACTGCTGCCGCAAAGCCAGTGTGGGCAATGCGGCTACCCCGGCTGTCGGCCTTATGCCGAAGCGGTAGGCGTGCAGGGTGAAAAAATTAACCGCTGTGCACCCGGCGGCGAAGCGGTGATGCTCAAAATTGCTGCCCTGCTCAACGTTGACCCGCAGCCCGTCGACGGCGATGCCGATGTACAGGAGCCGGTTCGCGCCCTCGCGGTGATCGACGAAGCGAACTGCATCGGCTGCACCAAATGTATTCAGGCCTGCCCGGTTGACGCCATTGTCGGCGCAACCCGCGCCATGCACACCGTCGTGGCGGACCTCTGCACCGGCTGTAACCTCTGCGTGGCCCCCTGCCCGACGCAATGTATCGAGCTGCGCCCGGTTGAAACGACTACCGAAAGCTGGAAGTGGGATCTTCAGGCCATTCCGGTTCGCAATATTCCTGTGGAACAACATGCTTAAGTTATTTTCTGCTTTCAGAAAAGAGAAGATTTGGGACTTCGACGGCGGTATCCATCCCCCGGAGATGAAAACCCAGTCCAACGGCACGCCGCTGCGGCAAATTCCGCTGGCGACGCGTTACGTGATGCCGCTCAAACAGCATATCGGCGCGGAAGGCGAGCTTTGCGTAAAAGAAGGCGATACTGTTCTTCGCGGCCAGCCGCTGACCTTTGGTCGGGGACGGATGCTGCCGGTACACGCTCCAACCTCCGGTAAAGTGGTGTCGATCGCCCCACATACCGTCGCGCACCCTTCTGCGCTGTCTGAACTGAGCGTAATTATTGAAGCCGACGGCGAAGACCGCTGGATCGACCGTGACGGCTGGAGCGATTACCGCTCACGCAGCCGCGAAGAGTTGATTGAACGTGTTCATCAGTTCGGCGTGGCCGGTCTTGGCGGCGCGGGTTTCCCGACGGGTACCAAACTGCGCGGCGGTGGCGACAAAATTAACACGCTGATTATCAACGCTGCGGAATGCGAACCTTATATCACCGCCGATGACCGTTTGATGCAGGACTGTGCTGCCCAGGTGGTGGAAGGTATTCGCATCCTCGCCCATATTCTGCAGCCACAAGAAGTGCTGATCGGCATTGAAGACAATAAACCGCAGGCCATTTCCATGCTGCGGGCCGTGCTGGCAGGTTGCCACGATATTAGCCTGCGCGTTATCCCGACCAAGTACCCGTCTGGCGGTGCAAAGCAGCTGACCCAGATCCTCACCGGTAAACAAGTTCCGCACGGTGGCCGCTCCTCTGACATCGGCGTGCTGATGCAAAACGTCGGAACGGCGTATGCGGTAAAACGTGCGGTGATTGACGGCGAGCCGCTAACCGAGCGTGTGGTGACGTTGACCGGTGAATCGGTTTCCCGTCCGGGCAACGTCTGGGCGCGTCTGGGTACGCCGGTGCGTCATTTGCTGGAGCAGGCCGGGTTTTGCCCTGGCAGCGACCAGATGGTGATCATGGGCGGCCCGCTGATGGGCTTTACCCTGCCGTGGCTGGACGTTCCGGTCGTCAAAATTACTAACTGTCTGCTTGCCCCCTCTCCGACCGAGATGGGTGAGCAACAGGAAGAAAAAGGCTGCATCCGCTGCAGCGCCTGTGCTGATGCATGCCCGGCGGATCTGCTGCCGCAGCAGCTGTACTGGTACAGCAAAGGCCAGCTGCACGACAAAGCGCAAGCCCACAATCTCGCCGACTGCATTGAATGCGGTGCATGCGCCTGGGTCTGCCCAAGCAATATTCCGCTGGTGCAATACTTCCGTCAGGAGAAGGCCGAGATTTATGCCATCTCAATGGAAGAAAAGCGCGCGGCCGAAGCCAAAGCGCGCTTTGAAGCCCGTCAGGCGCGACTGGAACGCGAAAAAGTCGCCCGCCAGGAACGCCATAAGCAGGCTGCCGTTCAGCCAGGTGAGAAAGATCAGGACGCTATCAACGCCGCACTGGCGCGCGTGCGGGAGAAAAAAGCCACCGCAGCGCAAACCCTGGTGATCCCGGCAGGCGAAAAGCCGGATAACAGCGAAGCGATTGCGGCCCGTGAAGCGCGCAAGGCCCAGGCTCGCGCCCGTCAGGCAGAGAAAGCAGAAACTGCCCAGCCGGAAACGAGTGTCGATCCGCGTAAAGCGGCGGTTGAAGCGGCGATTGCCCGTGCCAAAGCCCGTAAAGCTGGCCAGCAGGACGTGGTTGTTGAGAAAGACGCAGAGGATCCGCGTAAGGCTGCGGTCGAAGCGGCCATCGCACGCGCGAAAGCGCGTAAAGCAGCACAGCAGGCGCAAACTGCAGAGCCCGAAGTGCCGGTTGACCCTCGCAAAGCCGCTGTCGAAGCCGCTATCGCTCGGGCCAAGGCGCGTAAAGCCGCCCAGCAGGAAGAGCAGCCGCAGGCCGCAAACGACGATCCACGCAAAGCCGCTGTCGCCGCCGCGATTGCGCGCGTTCAGGCGAAGAAAGCCGCACAACAAGCAGTTAACGAGGACTAAATGGTTTTCAGAATCGCAAGTTCCCCTTACACCCATAACCAGCGCCAGACATCGCGCATCATGATGCTCGTCTGCCTGGCGGCGCTGCCGGGCATCGCCGTTCAGTGCTGGTTTTTCGGCTGGGGAACCCTTTTCCAGTTGGTCCTTGGTTGCGCCAGCGCGTTAGCGGCGGAAGCGCTCGTGCTTAAGCTGCGCAAAATGGCGGTCTCCCGCATTCTCGCCGACAACTCCGCGTTACTGACCGGGCTGCTGCTGGCGATCAGTATTCCCCCTTTTGCCCCATGGTGGATGGTGGTGCTCGGAACCGTATTTGCGGTGATCATCGCCAAGCAGCTGTACGGCGGGCTCGGGCATAACCCGTTTAACCCGGCAATGATCGGCTACGTTGTGCTGCTGATCTCCTTCCCGGTGCAGATGACCAGCTGGTTGCCACCCCATGAAATTGCCGCCACGGTCCCAGGCTTTATGGATGCCCTGCACGTTATCCTGACCGGCCATACGGCCCTCGGCGCGGATATGAACGCGCTGCGTATGGGCGTGGACGGTATCAGCCAGGCGACGCCTCTCGATACCTTTAAAACGTCCCTGCATGCCGGGCATAACGTAGAGCAGATCATGAAATCCGCCATCTACAGCGGCATGCTGGCCGGTGCAGGCTGGCAGTGGGTAAACCTTGCGTATCTGCTCGGCGGCCTGTTCCTGCTGCAGCAGAAAGCCATTCGCTGGCATATTCCGGTCAGCTTCCTCGTGACGCTGGCGGTCTGTTCGACGCTGGGCTGGGTTTTCTCTCCTGAGTCACTGGCCAGCCCGCAGATGCATCTGCTCTCCGGCGCGACCATGCTGGGTGCATTCTTTATTCTTACCGACCCGGTTACGGCGTCGACCACCAATCGTGGCCGTCTGATCTTCGGCGCGCTGGCGGGTCTGCTGGTGTGGCTGATTCGCAGCTTTGGCGGTTATCCGGATGGGGTAGCATTCGCCGTTCTGCTCGCCAACATTACCGTTCCGCTCATCGACTACTACACGCGTCCGCGCGTGTATGGTCATCGATAAGGGTTTCGCCATGTTAAAGACCATGCAAAAACACGGCGTCACGCTGGCTATTTTCGCTGCGGTACTGACCGGCCTGACGGCGCTGGTGAACGAGCTGACCAAATCGACGATTGATGAGCAGGCGGCAAAGCAGCAAAAAGCGCTGTTTGATCAGGTGATCCCCTCTGACTTCTACGATAATGACCTGCAGAAAAGCTGCTTTGTTGTAGACGCGCCGCAGCTTGGGAAAGGCACGCACCGCGTCTTTATCGCCCGCAAAGGGGATCGGCCGGTGGGCGCAGTCATGGAAACCACCGCCCCTGACGGTTATTCCGGAGCGATTCAACTGCTCGTCGGCAGCGATTTCTCCGGTACCGTACTGGGTACCCGTGTGACGGAGCATCACGAAACGCCGGGCCTTGGCGATAAAATAGAAACGCGCTTAAGCGACTGGATTTTGCACTTTGCCGGTAAAGTGATCCACGGTGAAAATGACGCAGCGTTTGCGGTGAAGAAAGACGGCGGTGAGTTCGACCAGTTCACGGGCGCGACCATCACGCCCCGCGCCGTGGTAAACGCCGTAAAACGCGCCGGGCTGTATGCCGAAACGCTGCCTGCGCAGATTAACAATCTTCCGGCCTGTGAGGAGTGACCATGAGCCAGGTTAAAGAGGTTATTGTTCAGGGGCTGTGGAAGAACAACTCCGCGCTGGTACAGTTGCTGGGGCTCTGCCCGCTGCTGGCAGTAACGTCCACCGCCACCAACGCGCTCGGGCTGGGACTGGCAACCACGCTGGTGCTAACCCTGACCAACTTCTCTATTTCCGTTTTGCGCCGCTGGACACCCTCAGAAATCCGCATCCCGATTTACGTGATGATCATTGCGTCGGTGGTTAGCGTGGTGCAAATGCTGATTAACGCTTACGCGTTTGGCCTGTACCAGTCGCTCGGGATTTTTATTCCGCTGATCGTGACTAACTGTATCGTCGTTGGCCGTGCTGAGGCTTTCGCGGTTAAAAACAACCCCGCGATTTCCGCTCTGGATGGTTTTTCCATCGGTATGGGCGCGACTGCCGCCATGTTCGTCCTCGGCTCCATGCGTGAAATTCTGGGGAACGGGACACTCTTCGATGGCGCAGATGCGCTGCTGGGCGGATGGGCAAAAGCGTTGCGTATTGAAGTGTTCCACACCGATACGCCATTCCTGCTGGCCATGCTGCCGCCGGGTGCTTTTATTGGCCTTGGCATGATGCTGGCGATAAAATACGTGATTGATGAAAAACGTAAGCGCCGCGCGGCTGAGCGTAGCGCTCTGGAAGGGACACCCGAGAAGGCTTCATGAATAAAGAAAAGCGCATTGCGATCCTGACCCGTCTGCGGGACGAGAACCCGCACCCGACGACGGAGCTGAATTTTACCTCCCCGTTTGAGCTGCTGATCGCCGTGTTGCTCTCTGCACAGGCTACCGATGTGAGCGTCAATAAAGCCACTGCCCTGCTTTATCCGGTAGCTAATACGCCGAAAGCGATGCTTGAGTTAGGCGTCGAAGGCGTGAAGTCGTATATCAAAACCATCGGCCTGTTTAACAGCAAGGCCGAAAACGTGATTAAAACCTGCCGGATCCTGCTGGAACAGCACGGAGGCGAAGTGCCGGAGGATCGCGCCGCGCTGGAGGCCCTGCCCGGCGTCGGACGCAAAACGGCGAACGTGGTGCTCAATACGGCGTTCGGCTGGCCAACTATCGCCGTCGATACGCACATCTTCCGCGTTTCCAACCGCACCAACTTTGCGCCAGGCAAAAACGTTGAGCAGGTAGAAGAGAAGTTATTAAAGGTCGTTCCGGCGGAATTTAAGGTCGACTGCCATCACTGGCTGATTTTGCATGGCCGTTATACCTGCATCGCACGCAAGCCTCGCTGCGGCTCCTGCACCATCGAAGATCTTTGCGAATATAAAGAAAAGGTCTATCCCTGATCGCTTTCCCGTTTTTATTCCTGAATCAAAACCCTACAGAAGGAAGGTCATCTACCTTCCTTTCTTTTGACCGTAATTTGTTCGTTTTTACGCTGCCACGCCTTATGGATTATTCGGCTATTTAACACTCAAACAGGTTAATAGTTTTTTCATCACCAAAAATTTCTATACATCTGTGATCAAGATCACTCTGATAACGTCATGTTGGATTTTTGTTGTCAAACACCCCGCAAAACCTTTGTCCGGCAAGAATTAACCGTTCATTTACCGCATATAAGACCAGTCATTTTTCAGATTATGGGCTATATCACTACATTAAAGGTCAAATAGCAGAACATATCGCCATAACGGACTGAAGAGGGGTTTCGGGCAGTGAAAAAAACCAACAAAACGCAACGTGTGAAATTTAACGCTGAATAACATTTGTGTGACCCGTGGATTATACCACCCCAGTTAAATGTAACAGAGTATTTCAAACATATTGCCAGATGGGTCAGGATAGTGAACATTACCCGCCGTTTCCCCTCCCAATATAACTATAAAGCGGATGGACTACGGTCATCACGCTATGAACACCCCCGTTAATATGGGATGTAAAAAAAGAGGTATATGTGTCTACTGCAAACAATAAACCAACAAATGAAAGCGTGAGTCTCAACGCTTTTAAACAGCCGAAAGCGTTCTATCTCATCTTCTCTATCGAGTTATGGGAGCGTTTTGGTTATTACGGCCTGCAAGGGATCATGGCGGTTTACCTGGTTAAACAACTGGGTATGTCCGAAGCGGATTCCATCACGCTGTTCTCCTCCTTCAGTGCCCTGGTGTACGGTCTGGTTGCCATCGGCGGCTGGCTGGGTGACAAAGTCCTCGGCACCAAACGCGTCATTATGCTGGGCGCCATTGTCCTGGCGATTGGCTATGGTCTGGTTGCATGGTCTGGACACGATGCGGCTGTGGTCTATATGGGTATGGCGACGATTGCCGTCGGTAACGGTCTGTTCAAAGCGAACCCGTCCTCCCTGCTCTCTACCTGCTACAACAAAGATGACCCACGCCTGGACGGTGCATTTACCATGTACTACATGTCCATCAACATCGGCTCATTCTTCTCCATGCTGGCAACGCCATGGCTGGCAGCGAAATTCGGCTGGAGCGTGGCCTTTGCGCTGAGCTTCGTGGGTATGCTGATCACCGTTGTGAACTTCCTCTTCTGCCGCAGCTGGGTTAAAGACTACGGTTCTAAGCCAGACTTCGAACCGGTTCACATGGGTAAACTGCTGGCAACGATCGTTGGTGTTGTGATCCTCGCCGCAATCGCGACCTGGCTGCTGCACAACCAGGGCGTTGCTCGTGCCGTTCTGGGCGTGGTTGCGCTGGGTATCGTCTGCATCTTTGCAAAAGAAGCCTTCGCCATGCAGGGCGCTGCACGTCGTAAGATGATTGTCGCCTTCATCCTGATGCTGGAAGCGATTATCTTCTTCGTGCTGTACAGCCAGATGCCGACCTCTCTGAACTTCTTCGCTATCCGTAACGTTGAACATTCCATCCTCGGTATTGCGTTCGAACCTGAGCAGTTCCAGGCTCTGAACCCGTTCTGGATCATGATTGGTTCCCCGATTCTGGCCGCTATCTATAACAAGATGGGCGACCGTCTGCCAATGCCGCACAAGTTCGCCGTGGGCATGGTGCTGTGTTCTTGCGCCTTCCTGGTGCTGCCGCTGGGGACCAAGTTTGCATCCGACGCGGGTATCGTCTCCGTTAACTGGCTGATCCTGAGCTATGCCCTGCAGTCTATCGGTGAGCTGATGATCTCCGGTCTGGGCCTGGCGATGGTTGCACAGCTGGTGCCACAGCGACTGATGGGCTTCATCATGGGTAGCTGGTTCCTGACCACTGCGGGTGCGGCAATCATTGCAGGTAAAATTGCTAACCTGATGGCGGTTCCGGAAAACGTGACTGACCCACTGCTTTCCCTGAACGTGTACGGTACTGTCTTCATGCAGATTGGTATCGCTACCGCGGTTATCGCTGCGCTGATGCTGCTGACCGCGCCTAAGCTGAATCGTATGACTCAGGACGACGACAAAACGTCTAAAGCGACCGAAACCGCTACCGCGTAATGTCATCGGGAAACGACTGAACGGAAAGAAGCCGCTAAAGCATTAGCGGCTTTTTTTTTACCCGAACGCGCACTACCATAGCTGAAACCTCAGCAAAAAGGAGTTACCGATGAAACTGTTCTACAAACCGGGCGCCTGCTCTCTTGCTTCCCATATCACTCTTCGCGAGAGCGGCAAAGATTTCACGCTGGACGGCGTTGATCTGATGAAAAAGCGCCTCGAAAACGGCGATGATTTTTTTGCGATCAACCCGAAAGGACAAGTTCCGGCCCTGCTGCTGGATGACGGTACGCTGCTGACCGAAGGCGTGGCGATTATGCAGTACCTGGCAGACAATGTGCCGGATCGCCAACTGCTGGCACCGACAGGCAGTATCTCTCGCTATAAAACCCTTGAGTGGCTTAACTACATCGCGACCGAGCTGCACAAAGGCTTTACGCCGCTGTTCCGCCCGGATACGCCGGAAGAGTACAAACCGACCGTACGTGCGCTGCTTGAGAAAAAGATGCAGTACATTAATGAATCACTGAAAGACGAACAGTGGATCTGCGGCGCGCGTTTCACCATTGCTGATGCGTATCTGTTTACCGTTCTGCGCTGGGCGCGCGCGGTGAAGCTGAACCTGGAAGGGTTAGATCATATTGCGTCGTATATGGAACGCGTAGCGGCGCGCCCTGCGGTTGCAACAGCGCTGAAAGCGGAAGGGTTGAATTAATCCGAGCGCTTTGTATTGCCGGGTGGCGCTGCGCTTACCCGGCCTACAATATCCCTGCTCTTACAATTGGGTTGCGCTGAAATAGTGCTCCGGCTTCGCGATACGATCCTGTGCTGCCACCACCTGCAGCTCATATTCCTGCATGTTTTTCGTCGCAATCATAATTTCATAAACTGCTGCGGTCACATGCTCCAGCGCATCGCGCAGCGTCGCGCCCTGCAGTAATTTCACCAGCAACAGGCCGCTGGTCACATCACCGACACCTACCGGTTGACGCATGCCAAAATCCACCAGCGGACGGCTGATGTGCCATGCTTCGTCCCTGGTGACCAGCAGCATCTCAAAACGGTCCTGGCTTAACCCTGCACGCGCGAGGTGCTTCACCAGGACAATCTCAGGCCCCTGAGCAATTAGCTCGCGAGAGGCGCTTACAGCTTCTTCTACGCTGTTAACCGGATGCTCGCAGAGGATTTCAAGCTCGATCAGATTTGGCGCAATAATATCGCTGGCAGGAAGCGCGTGGCGGACGTGAAACTCGGCTACGCCCGGCGCGACAATGCAGCCCTTTTCAGGATGGCCCATGACCGGATCGCAAAAGTACTTTGCCGCCGGATTTGCCGCTTTCACCTGACGGACGATCCCCAGAATGTGCTCACCCTGCTCTGCTGAGCCGAGGTAACCGCTCAGGACGGCGTCACAGCGCCTGAGCTGGTCGATTTCGGCAATACCCTGCACAACATCCGTCAGATGCGATGGCGGCATCACGCAGCCGGTCCATTTGCCGTATTGCGTGTGGTTCGAGAACTGTACGGTATTGAGGGGCCAGACGTTGGCACCGAGGCGGCGCATCGGGAATTCCGCGGCGCTGTTGCCAGCATGCCCAAAAACAACGTGGGACTGGATGGCGAGGATGTTGTTCATTTTTTCTTACCAAACCCTGTAAAAACAAAAGGGGCGTGGTTTCCCACGCCCCTGCGTACTTTTAATTACTTCCAGCAGACCAGACAGTAATTTTTCTTGCCGCGACGCAGCAGCGTGTAACGTCCGTACAGACGATCGCCGTCAACGAAGGTGTATTCCGGGTCAGCCTGCTTCTCACCGTTGATAGTGATGGCGTTAGACGCGATGGTTTTACGCGCCTGACCGCGAGACGGCTGCAGCTCAGAGTCCACCAGCGCCTGCATCAGGTCAGCCCCTTTTTCCATCTCAACCATTGGCACGCCGTCCTGCGCCAGCTGTTCGAAGTCCGCTTCGCTCAGATCGCTCAGGGTACCGTTGAACAGGCTTGCGGTAATGCGTTTTGCCGCAGCCAGACCTTCTTCACCATGAACCAGTTTGGTCACTTCGTCCGCCAGCACGTACTG
Source organism: Enterobacter sp. RIT637 (assembly GCF_019718755.1). Taxonomy (NCBI): domain Bacteria; kingdom Pseudomonadati; phylum Pseudomonadota; class Gammaproteobacteria; order Enterobacterales; family Enterobacteriaceae; genus Enterobacter; species Enterobacter sp. RIT637. The sequence goes on along the minus strand of NZ_JAIHAZ010000001.1, from coordinate 483,880 downwards.
CGCGCGCGGTGCTTTACCGCTGTTCTTGTCTTCTTCTTCCAGCGCATTGATTTCTTCAATGTCCATAAAGGTGAAGAACTTCAGGAAGCGATAAACATCGGCATCCGCCGTGTTGATCCAGAACTGGTAGAATTTGTACGGGCTGGTTTTCTTCGGATCGAGCCACACCGCGCCGCCTTCTGTCTTACCGAATTTGGTGCCGTCGGCTTTGGTGATCAGCGGAACGGTCAGACCGAAGACCTGATTCTGATGCAGACGGCGGGTCAGATCGATACCGGAGGTGATGTTACCCCACTGATCGGAACCGCCAATCTGCAGGGAAACGCCGTGCAGTTTGTTCAGGCAGGCAAAGTCATAGCCTTGCAGCAGGTTGTAGGAGAACTCGGTAAAGGAGATACCCTGGTCGTCACGGTTCAGACGCTGCTTCACGGCTTCTTTGTTAATCATCTGGTTAACAGAGAAGTGCTTGCCGATATCACGCAGGAAGGTCAGCACGTTCATGCCACCAAACCAGTCGTAGTTGTTAGCAGCAATTGCGGAGTTGTCGCCACAGTTGAAGTCGAGGAACGGTGCCACCTGTTTGCGGATTTTATCCACCCACTCCTGCACGGTGTCTTCGGTGTTCAGTTTACGCTCAGCGGCTTTGAAGCTTGGGTCACCAATCAGACCGGTCGCGCCGCCCACCAGGGCAACAGGCTTATGGCCCGCCATCTGGAAGCGTTTCAGGCATAACAATGGAACAAGATGCCCCAAGTGCAAGCTGTCAGCGGTGGGATCGAAGCCGCAATAGAGCGCGATCGGGCCTTGCGCCAGTCGCTCTGCTAACGCTTCCTCGTCCGTCACCTGGGCCACGAGGCCCCGCTCTTGCAATTGTTTAATCAAGTTACTGCTTGCCATCAAATTCTCCATGTATAAACGACTGCACCTTTGCCGGTACACGACTTTTCGCCTGATGCGAAAGGACCATAGAATAAAGCGCTAGCGCGGTGTGCGCTAGCGCTTAAATCAACAAATTTCGGGGATTACGGTGCCAGTCTGTCGATTTTCCAGCCGCCGCCGTCGCGCTGGTATAAAAAGCGGTCGTGCAGGCGGTGCTCGCCCCCCTGCCAGAACTCCATCTGCTCAATGGGGATGCGGAAACCGCCCCAGAAGCTTGGCAGCGGCACTTCACCCTGCTGGAACTTCTGTTTGAGCTCGAGGAATTTGCTTTCCAGCACGCCGCGGGCAGAAATACGGCTGGACTGTTTTGAAACCCAGGCGCCAATCTGGCTGTCGCGCGGGCGGCTGTGGAAATACTTCACCACTTCCAGCGTCGAGAGACGTTCCGCTTTGCCGGTCACCATCACCTGACGCTCCAGCATGTGCCACGGAAACAGCAGGCTGATGCGAGGATTGTTTTCTAAATGGTGCGCTTTGCGGCTGCCCAGGTTGGTGTAGAACACCAGCCCTTTCTCGTCATAATGCTTGAGCAATACGATGCGCTGATACGGTTGACCGTTTTCATCAACCGTCGCGACAACCATGGCGGTGGGGTCGGCGAGTTTCGCTTCGCAGGCCTGTTTCAGCCAGCGTTCGAAAAGCACAAGGGGTTCAGCGGGAAGATCCTGGCGACGCAGGCCGCCTTTGGTGTATTCACGGCGCAGATGCGCAATTTGCTGCAGTTCGTCGTTATCTGACATGGCGTTAGCTGACATTGAGAGTGGGAGGCGCTATTGTGCGCCGCCCCTGTAAAAATCTCAACGCTTCGGATTTTCGAGCTGGCAATTGTTCAGCACAATGCGGTCACGCTTGTAGACCGTTGCACTGTCACCTTTCGACCAGAACACGTAAATCCCGTCGGTATAACGCGCCCCGGAAGCCGACATCCCCTGTTTCAGGGTCAGCAATTTGTTGTCGTAAACAAAGCTGGCTTCCTGACGCGGGTTATTCAGCTTCACCGTCAGCGGTTTTTCGTCGCAACGATACTCCAGCGTATCGGTCTGCATGCGCTCAAGGAACTGGTTATAGACGCTGCATCCTGACAGCAATAAAGGCGCGGCAATAAGAAGAAGTTTTTTCATGGGCGTATTCCGAAGACTTTCCTGGTCCTGGAGGGCATGGCTGCCCTCCTGTTTCATTCCATTCTAACGACGACACGCCGCGCTGAATTTCAGTTAACTCTGATTATGACGAGGATTTGCCGGGAAAATCGCCCCGAGGACGCTCGCCTCCCGCGCACCGGTGACAGAAGGTAAATTACCCGGCAAGCCTGCAACGGTACGCCAGGCAAGCCAGGCGAAGGCCAGCGCTTCCATATCATCACCGCTGATCCCGGCTTCATCCGTTGTGGTGACTTCAGTACCCGGCAGTAGCCCCGCCAGACGCGCCATCACCAGCGGATTCCGGCTCCCTCCGCCGCAGACCAGCAGACGTTCGCACCCTCCGCTGAGCAGAACCTGTTCCGATATCGACACGGCGGTCAGTTCGGTCAGCGTGGCCTGAACATCCTGCGGTGCCAGCGCTGGGAACTGCGCCAGCTGGCGCTCAAGCCAGCCGTAGTTGAAATACTCGCGCCCCGTACTCTTCGGCGCAGGTAGCGCAAACCAGGGATCGCTTAGCATGGACTGCAGCAGCGGAAGAATGACTTTGCCTTCGCTGGCCCACTCCGCGTCTTTATCGTAGGGCTTACCGCACTGACGCCAGATCCAGGCATCCATTAGCATATTGCCCGGCCCCGTATCGTACCCGCGCACGGGCTGGCCAGGGATCAGCATCGACAGGTTTGCAATCCCGCCAATGTTAAGCACCATACGGCGCTCAACCGGATGAGCCAGCAACGCGTGATGGAACGCAGGCACCAGCGGCGCACCCTGCCCGCCCAGCGCAATATCGCGACGACGAAAATCGCCCACCACGGTGACACCCGTTTTTGCCACAATCTGATTATTATCACCGATTTGCAACGTGTGCGGCGCGTCGCCGGTAGGCTCATGCCAGACGGTCTGACCATGACAACCAATGGCGACCACATCCTGCGGCTGCAGATTCTCTTTTCGCATCAGGGCTAAAACCGCCTCTGCAAACAGCGCACCCAGGCGCACGTCGAGCTGTCCCAGCTGTGAAAGCGTCAGTTGCTGACCCTGACAAATGCTCAGAATGTCTTCTTTAAGCGAAACGGGGATAGGCCAGGTCAGACTCGCCTGCTGTGCCACCATGTTTTCATCAATAGCGGCCAGAACGACATCAACACCGTCAAGACTGGTGCCAGACATCACACCGATATAGCGACCCGATTTCATGCGCTTTCCTTACGTTGAGTGGGCTAAGGATATCCACTCCACCATAAACAGCGGTGCTTTACTATGCAGAGATAATATTTTTTAACAATGTCAGACAGGCGGCACGCGGGAAGTCCGTTTATCTTCCGTTAAGCCAAATACAAGTACAATTTTCTGATTGTTGGTGCAAAGATATGAACTATGGCCCGTAATGCCATATAATTTAGCCATAATGGATGCCCGTACCGGGCGTTTTTGGTGAACAGGAGATTCAAATGATTTTACGTGTACTGGGCGTTTCGCTGATTGGTTTAACACTCGCTGGTTGTGTGAATGACAGTTCACTTTCCGGCGACGTCTATAGCGCTTCTGAGGCTAAGCAAGTTCAGAACGTGACTTACGGTACTATTGTTAATGCGCGTCCTGTTCAAATTCAGGGCGGCGATGAAAACAACGTAATGGGTGCCATCGGCGGTGCGGTTCTGGGCGGCTTCCTTGGTAACACCGTAGGCGGCGGCACGGGCCGTTCGCTGGCGACAGCAGCAGGTGCCGTTGCCGGTGGCGTGGCAGGCCAGGGCGTTCAGGGTGCAATGAACAAAACGCAGGGCGTGGAGCTGGAAATCCGCAAAGATGACGGTAGCACCATTATGGTCGTACAGAAACAGGGCAGCACCCGCTTCTCTGCAGGCCAACGTGTTGTTCTGGCGAGCAATGGCAGTCAGGTGACCGTTTCCCCACGTTAATTTGGTCATGGGGTGTGGCTCTCAGGCCACATCCCTTTACAAAACACATCATTTAAATGAATATATTTACAAAATATATTTATTGCACTTATTATTAATGTTATCTGATATTGTTTCTGCGCAAAGTATTTATTGAATTAATACATTAGACTCGTCGCACTTACCTCTTTTAATTTATTATAACTTTGTTAAAAACTATATGCTTGCGATCAGTCATTCTGTAAAAGCTCGTTATATCTCGTTCTGTCTCGGTTGCATTGTTGTCATCGGGATATTACAGACTTTGTTTATCAAACTGGTGGGATTGATCCCTTCTTTTTCGCCGTTTTTATTCCCTACACTCACCATTTTCCTGCTGGTATTTCACCTGTTTATTGCCTGTTTTATGGTAATGAAATACTGGTGTGACAGGAAACGGTTGTATCTGGTGGCGATCGCCTTCGCCTTTGCCGGTTCGGCACTGTTGATGATTGGCACACTGTCCAGTTTCCCGGCCTGGCTGGATCTCTATCAGTTCAATGTCGTCAACTATAACGATGCGATGATTTACTACATGTTCCGCCATCTGTTAATGGCGGTACTGATCATCGTCTCGGCGTTACTCTACACCACGCGTAGTCGGCCTCTGTCACGGCTGGCGCATGTGTCAATTATTAGCGGGTTAGTTGTCTTTACCCTTTGCGTTGTTTCTCTGGCCTGGCTCTATTCCAGTCATTCAAATTTCTTATCAATCGACCTGGTGGATAATGAAACCCGCCAGTTTATGGTTCTCTGGAGCCAGTGCATTAATATTTCATTAATTGTGCTGTGGATAGTGACATTAGCAACGCTGATGTATATTACGCGCGTACGCAACCTATTCTGGGTCGGGGGGAATTTCCTCTGCGTCTGTTATGTGGTCACATTGTCAATGCTGTTAGTGGGTGGGCATGCCGAAGATTATTCATGGTATCGCGCCCGTTTATTTGAAACTGTCGCGACGCTGCTTATTATTTTTGTCCTGCTTTACGATGTTTTCAATTTGTATCGTGAATCACACTTAAAGTATCAGCAGTCTTATCAGAACTCGATTCGCGATCCGCTGACGCGTCTTTATAACCGCAGTTATTTTTATGATTCGTTAAATCAGGCGCTGGCGATCGCCAAAGCCAGCCGTCCGGTTTCGTTGATTGTCAGCGATCTCGATCGCTTCAAACGCATCAACGACAACTACGGGCACTTGCAGGGAGACAAAGTGCTGCAGTTTGTCTCTAACCTGCTGATGGATTCCGTACGACCGCAAGATATAGCGGCACGTATCGGCGGCGAGGAGTTTGTCCTGATGCTGGAAAATACCTCTTCAGAAGAGGCTCGCCAGGTCGCTGAACGCATCCGCATAAAGTTAAGCAGCTTTGATAAAGCCAGCAGTGAGGGGCAACTGCCCGAGCCGATTACGATCAGTATGGGCGTCTTCACGGCATCATCGCCGGACATTACCGCCGAGAAGTGTGTGGAAAGTGCGGATAAGGCGATGTACGAGGCCAAAGAGAGAGGACGAAACCGCGTGGTGATTTTCCAGTAAAAAGAGAAAGGCCTTGCTCATGCAAGGCCTTTTTTACTTCTCAGTCGCGTGACTGCAGTTCTTGGATGTTTTGCTCAAGGCGACCAATGAGGCTGATGAGCATTTCCAGTTCTTCAGGCGATACCCCCGACAGGATTTCACCACGCGTTTTGCTGATAACGGCCTCCATCTCAGTGATGATAGGCGCCGCTTTTTCCGTCAGCTTAATCCGCTTCGCGCGACGATCGCTGGCACAGGTTTGCCGGGAGATGAGTCCTTTCTCTTCCAGCTGATCGAGCGTACGCACCAGTGACGGTTGCTCAATACCGATCGCTTTTGCCAGTTGAATTTGCGACTGCTCGGGCGGTAGCTGATGAATGTTATGCAGCGTGACCCAATGCGTCTGTGTCAATTCCAGAGGTTTCAGGCGATGGTCAATCAGAGCACGCCAGACGCGTACCAACCTTGCCAGATCAGAACCTAATGGCGATTCCAATTTCATCTCCTTATAATTAGCTTGCTAAGTTATTATACTGATTTTAGAATAGTGTGCAGTATTTATATTGCCAAAACAAATGCATTACTGCATTCAACATTAATAAAAGTATGATTTACACTGAATACTTATGTTATTTCATTGTAAGACAGGCCATTGTGGCACTCAGTTCACTGCAAAGGATCACTGCTCGTGACGTTCTCGTTAAACTCCACGGGGTTACCCCTCCAGGACCTGATCTTTGGTGCATCAGTCTATTTTCCTCCCCTGTTTAAAGCCGTACTGGTGGGCTTTGCGATCTGGCTTGTCGCACACCGACTCCTGCGAGACTGGATGTATTCCGGCGAGATCTGGCACCCCATGCTGATGGATCTCTCCCTGTTTGCCCTTTCCGTATGCCTGGGCCTTGCCGTGTTGACCGTGTGGTAAATATGTCCCTGAAAACACTAAAATACTTTTCCACCCTTCTTGTTCTGGCGCTGGCGCTGATTGCCGGTTGGTGGATGTGGAACTATTACATGCAGTCCCCCTGGACACGCGACGGTAAAATTCGCGCAGAACAGGTCAGCATCACGCCGCAGGTGTCTGGAAGCATCACGACGCTTCTTGTTAAGGATAACCAGTTCGTCAAAAAGGGAGACGTTTTATTCCGTATTGATGATACGCCTTTTCATATCGCCATCCTCAACGCCCAGGCACAGCTTGCGAAAGCGCAATCCGATCTCGCGAAAGCCAATAACGAAGCGACCCGCCGCCGGCATTTGTCGCAAAACTATATCTCTGCCGAAGATTTAGACACCGCCAACATAAACGTTAAGGCTATGCAAGCCAACGTTAACGTGGCGGAAGCTACGCTCAAGCAGGCGCAGTGGGCGTTAACGCAAACGGTGGTGGAAGCGCCGGTCGATGGCTGGGTGACTAACCTCTCTGCCCGCGTGGGGAACTATGCCACTACCGGGCAACCCGTTTTTGCCTTAGTCGACAGCCACTCTTTTTATGTCGTGGGCTATTTTGAAGAGACCAAGCTTCGGCATATTCAGGAAGGTGCGCCTGCAACCATCACCCTCTACAGCGGTTCGAACAGGTTACAGGGTCACGTTTCCAGCATTGGGCGCGCCATTTACGATCAAAGCGTTGAGACGGATTCTGGCCTGGTCCCCGATATTAAACCTAACGTTCCGTGGGTTCGTCTGGCACAGCGCGTTCCGGTTCGCGTAGAGTTTGACAACCTGCCCCAGAATCTCACGCTGGTTTCAGGCACGACCTGTACTGTGTCTATCGGAACGCGCTGATGAACCTGCGGGTGCTCTCCTGGCAAAACCTACCGTGGGTAAAAGCATCGCGCCCTCAGTGGCGTTACGCGCTGCGAAACGGCATTGCCATGTGCCTTGCGCTGACCGTCGCCTATTACCTGAATCTGGATGAGCCCTATTGGGCAATGACCTCTGCGGCGGTGGTGAGCTTCCCGACCGTCGGTGGTGTCATCAGTAAAAGTCTGGGGCGCGTGGCCGGAAGCCTGCTAGGAGCCACAGCTGCGTTAATCATTGCGGGGCATACGCTAAACGATCCGTGGCTCTTTTTACTGAGCATGGCGGCCTGGCTGGGGTTTTGTACCTGGGCCTGCGCCCATTTTACCAATAACGTTGCCTACGCATTCCAGCTGGCGGGTTATACCGCCGCCATCATTGCCTTTCCCGTGGTGAATGTACTCGACACCACCGAGCTATGGGACATCGCCCAGGCTCGCGTCTGTGAAGTGATTGTCGGTATTCTTAGCGGCGGATTTATGATGATGATCCTGCCCAGTACCTCCGACGGTACGGCGCTTATCACCGCCCTGAAGACCCTGCATGCCCGCTTACTGGAGCATGCAAGCCTTCTCTGGCAGCCGGATACCAACGATGAAATCCGTCTGGCACACGAGAAGGTCATTGGGCAGATCCTGACCATGAATCTGCTGCGCATTCAGGCCTTCTGGAGCCACTATCGCTTTCGCCGGCAAAACAAACTCCTCAACTATTTGCTGCATCAGCAGCTGCGGATGACCAGCGCAATCTCCAGCCTGCGTCGAATGCTGCTCAACTGGCCCACGCCGCCAGCCAACACGCGCGACGTCATTGATACCTTGCTTGCGGCCCTCGCCCGCCCGGAGACGGACATCTACACCGTGGCAAGGATCATCGCCCCGCTCGCCCCCGTCGATGAGTACGATTACCGTCACCGCGCGTTCTGGCAGCGCCTGAACTATTTTTGTCGGCTGTATCTGCGAAGCAGTCGATGGATAAACGCGGTCGAGAATGCCAGTCCAATAACGGAATTCGCCGTCCCCAGCAGCCCGGCGCTGGCGCGCCACACCGACTATATGGAAGCGCTGTGGAGCGGTTTTCGCACCTTTTGCGCCCTTACCCTCGTTGGCGCGTGGAGCATCACCACGCAGTGGGAATCCGGCTCTGCGGCCTTGACGCTTGCCGCCATCAGCTGCGTGCTCTATTCCGTTGCCGCGTCGCCGTTTAACTCGCTTACGCTGCTGTTACGCACGCTGCTGTTGCTGTCGTTGTTCAGTTTTGTGGTGAAGTTCGGATTGATGGTTCAGATAAGCGACCTGTGGCAGTTCCTGCTGTTCCTGTTCCCGCTATTAACCACCATGCAGTTGCTGAAGTTACAAATGCCCAGGCAGGCCGGTCTCTGGGGGCAGCTGATTGTCTTTATGGGGTCGTTTATTTCAGTGACGAATCCACCGGTGTATGACTACGCTGACTTTCTCAATGACAATCTGGCGAAGATCCTCGGCGTGGGCCTGGCGTGGCTGGCGTTCGCCGTACTGCGGCCGGGTTCTGATGCGCGTAAAAGCCGCAGACATATCCGTGAACTAAGACGGGGATTTGTCGACCAGCTTAGTCGTAAACCGCATCTGCGTGAAAGCGAGTATGAATCGCTGGTCTATCACCACGTCAGCCAGCTCAATAATAGCCAGGACTCTCTTTCCCGACGCTGGCTTTTACGCTGGGGCGTGGTGCTGCTGAACTGTTCACACGTCGTCTGGCAGCTTCGTGCGTGGGAAACGCGTTCCGATCCGCTGTCGCAGGTGCGTGATGTTTGCCTCTCTCTGCTACGCGATGTGATGAGCGAGCGCGGTGTCCAGCAGCGGCCGCTGGAAACGACGCTGGCTGAACTGCAGCGGATCTGCGATACCCTTGCGCGGCATCATCTGCCCGCGGCTCGTGATTTGGCCTCGATAATCTGGCGCCTGCACTGCTCGCTGTCGCAGCTGGAACAGGCACCGCCACCGGGAACGATTGGGGATCAGATCACGCCGCAGGCATAGCGTGCTCCGCCACCGCCGAGGGGTTTAGGCTGATCGGACATGTTATCGCCGCCGACATGGATCATCAGCGCTTTCCCTTTCACCTCGTCCAGCTTTTTCAGACGCGGCGCCACAACCGGATCCGTGGCTTTACCGTCATTGTTCACCACCAGCACAGGCAAGTCGCCTAAATGCCCCATTCCCTCCGGGCCTTCATGCTTGCCGGAATGCTGCGGATCGAGGTGCCCTCCTGCTGCTTCCGCCGCCGACGGTTTACCTTCTTTTAAAGCGGGCTGACAGCTGCCTTTAGCATGGACATGGAAACCATGTTCACCGGGAGGAAGTGCTTTGAGGTTAGGGGCGAACTCCAGCCCTTTATCGGTCTCCGTGATCTTCACCGTACCGATGGACTGACCTACACCCTGAGAGGTGACGAGATTCATTTCTACTTCGTCGCTGGCTGCCTGCGCCCCTGCGCAAACAACCAGCGTGACCAATGCCAGAGCAAAACGCTTCATATGACCTCCGCTGGTTATTTTTTGCCCCTTAAGTGTATACCAGAGGCAAAGATTTCACCGGAAAGTCACCTTAAGGCGGTTTATGGCACGTCGTAACCCAGCGCGGCCTTGCGGATGCGGAACCACTGCTGGCGGGTCATCTGCAGCTCTTCGGCCGCCAACGCAGACCGCACGCGCTCAATTTTACCCGAACCGATAATCGGCAGTGGTTTAGACGGCAGACGCAGTATCCACGTATAGACCACCTGCTCAATGCTTTCGGCATTCAGCTCTCGGGCCACGGTTTCCAGCTCGTCACGCAGGGGCTGGAATTCATCGTCATTAAACAAACGACCGCCGCCCAGGCACGACCACGCCATAGGGCGAATGCGCAACTGCTGCAGCTGATCGAGCGTACCATCCAGCAGCAGCGGCTGGTGTACTGGAGAAATCTCGACCTGATTAGTAGCCAGGGTAAACGGCAGACGAGATTGCAGGAGCGCAAACTGCGCCGGGGTGAAGTTAGACACGCCAAAGTGTCGGACTTTGCCACTTTGGTGCAGATTCAGAAACGCTTCCGCCACCTCATCGGCATCCATCAACGGGTCCGGACGATGGATCAGCAGCAGATCGATATGATCGGTTGCCAGATTGACCAGAGATTGCTCGGCGCTCTTAATAATGTGTGCGCTGTCGGTAATGTAATGGCCGAGCGCGTGTTCAGGTTTCGCGGTGGTGGCGATCCCGCACTTGGTGACGATCTCCATCCGCTGACGCAGGGCTGGCACCAGCTTTAACGCCTCACCGAAGGCGGCTTCACACTGGTAGCCGCCATAGATGTCGGCATGATCGACGGTGGTGATGCCTAAATCGAGATGCTCTTCAATGAAGCTTGCCAGCTGAAGCGGGGACATATTCCAGTCCATCAAACGCCAGTAGCCCATGACAAAACGGGAGAATTCCGGGCCCTGCGGGGCAAGGGTAATACGCTGAACCATAACATTTTCCTCAAGAACGTGATGTCATGAGTATACGCAATTACCGTGTTAAAACAGTGAAGGTTGCTGGGGTTCTTCGGTTTCCCCTGCTTTGTTTGCGCGAATTTTGCGCAGCAGACGCTGTCGGCAGAGGCGAAGCACGTCCTGCTTTTGCGTGTCGCTAAAGTTTTGCCAGTTAAAGCGCTCGTCACGGGTACGCATACACCCACGGCAATAGCCGCGTTCATCAACCTGACAAATCCCCCGGCACGGGCTCTGGATGGGGAAAAATTCCAGCTGCTCTGCCACACTCACCTCCACAAAACGACCATCACTTACAGTGAAGACGTTATGCGCCTGGTGTGCAAGAGATTTACCACCGTTTTGTGGCATTAAGGTTTCACTAATCTTCCCTCTCTATACTCGCCGCATCACGATAACGAATGGTTTTCTTATGATGTGGTTTGCAAAAAAGTTACACTGTAACGATATAAAATTCACTCTGGGTTGTGCGCTTTTCTTCACTGCGCTAAATGCACTTTTTATTCAGCGCAGCTGGGCCATTATCGCCCCTGCACATCTGCACGACATCCTCTTCGCCGCTTCCGTACCGCTGGTGCTGTTTTGCGGCTGGGTGATTGTCTTTAGCCTGCTCAATATTCCCTATATTCGTAAGCCGCTGCTGATTGTCCTGACCATGGGATGTGCTGCCGCGACCTACTTTATGTACACCTACGGCGCGGTTATCGATCAGAACATGATTGTGAACGTGTTTGAAACCAATTCCCAGGAAGCCACGGCACTGCTCACGCCACAGATGATCCTGTGGATTGCCGTTGCCGGTTTTGTCCCGTCCGCCATACTCGCACTGACGCGTATCCGTACCGGGAAATGGTGGTATGCCCTCCTGATGCGCTTTGCAGCGATGCTGGGTGCGCTGCTGGTCATTATTCTGGTGGCTGCCGTCTTTTATAAAGATTACGCCTCGCTGTTTCGGAATAATAAAAGCATCGTCAAAATGGTCACGCCGGCGAACTACGTTAGCGCCGTCGTGAAGTACAGCAAAATGCGCTGGTTTGCGGGCGACCAAACGCTGGTGCGCATCGGTGAAGATGCCCATAAAGGGCCACTGATTGCCGGGCAGCAGAAAAAAACCGTGCTGGTTCTGGTCGTCGGTGAAGCCTCACGCGCGGCAAACTACTCGCTCAACGGTTACGGGCGCGAAACTAACCCGGAACTTAAAAAGCAAGACGTCATTAACTTCCCGCAGGCCTCGTCCTGTGGTACCGAAACCGCCGTTTCTGTCCCTTGTATGTTCTCCGGCATGACCCGGAAAAAATACGATGCTGACCTCGCACATCACCAGGAAGGTCTGCTCGACGTGCTTCACCATGCAGGTGTTAATCTGCTGTGGCGCGATAACGATGGCGGCTGTAAAGGCGCCTGCGAACGTGTGCCGCACACAGACATGACGCAGTGGAAGCTGGATCAATTCTGCAAAGACAAAACCTGCATTGATGATGTGAATCTCTATCGTCTGGATAATGTGCTGGACGGCCTGAAGCAAGACACGGTGTTGGTTATCCACCTGATGGGCAGTCACGGTCCGGCGTATTACAATCGCTATCCGAGCAGTTTCCGAAAATTTACGCCAACCTGTGATACCAACGAAATTCAGGACTGCGATCATCAGGCGCTGATGAACACCTATGACAACACCATCCTCTATACCGACAGTGTGGTCAGTAAAACGATTGACGCCTTAAAAGCCCGTCAGGCCAACATGAACACGGCGCTGATTTATCTTTCCGATCATGGTGAATCACTGGGTGAAAGCGGGATTTATCTGCACGGTACGCCGTACATGCTGGCGCCGGAGCAGCAAACGCATATTCCCTTTATGTTCTGGCTCTCCCCTGACTACGCGAAAAATTATGGCGTCAACGAGCAGTGTTTGCGTGACCACGCAGCAAAAGATGCGGTATCGCAGGACAATTTGTTCTCGACCGTGCTGGGCATGATGGACGTGAAATCAACAGTTTATCAACAGCAGCTGGATATCCTGAGCGCATGTCGTCAGTAAACTCGCTTGCATTAGACCGAACGGTCTATTACAGTGCATCCATGAGCAGACACACTGAACACGATACACGCGAACATTTACTGGCAACCGGCGAGCGTCTTTGCATGCACCGCGGGTTTACCGGTATGGGGTTGAGTGAGTTACTGAAAACCGCTGAGGTGCCGAAGGGGTCGTTTTACCACTACTTCCGCTCCAAAGAAGCCTTCGGCGTGGCCATGCTGGAGCGGCACTACGCCAGCTACCATCAGCGCCTCGCCACCCACTTCGCCAGCGGTGCAGGTAACTACCGGGATCGGGTTCTGAACTACTATCAGGAAACGCTGACGCAGTTCTGTCAGCAGGGCATCATCAGCGGTTGCCTGACGGTAAAACTCTCTGCAGAAGTGTGCGATCTCTCCGAAGATATGCGCGCGGCGATGGATAAAGGTGCCTGCGGGGTTATCGCCCTGCTCGCGCAGGCGCTGGAGAAAGGGCGTGATGAAAACACGCTCTCCTTCCCCGGCGACCCGTTTACACAGGCTCAGGTTTTGTACTCCCTCTGGTTAGGAGCCAACCTGCAGGCCAAGATTTCTCGCAGTGCCGTGCCGCTCGAAAGCGCGCTGGCACATGTAAAAAGCAGTATTACTGCGCCTGGCGTTTAGCAGGCGTTTTTATTTACGTTATTACTAGTCGACTGGTCTACTCAGGAGTCGTTATGTCCGCTGAAAAGTTATTTACCCCACTGAAAGTGGGCGCCGTTACCGCGCCAAACCGTGTGTTTATGGCCCCGCTGACCCGTCTTCGCAGCATCGAACCGGGTGACATCCCAACGCCTCTGATGGGTGAATATTACCGTCAGCGCGCAAGCTCAGGCCTTATCATCTCTGAAGCCACGCAGATTTCAGCCCAGGCGAAAGGCTATGCCGGTGCGCCCGGTCTGCACAGCCCGGAGCAAATTGCCGCGTGGAAGAAAATCACCGCAGGCGTGCACGTAGAAGAGGGCCGCATTGCGGTTCAGCTGTGGCACACCGGACGTATCTCGCACAGCAGCATCCAGCCTGGCGGCCAGGCGCCGGTCTCCGCGTCGGCCTTGAGCGCAAATACCCGTACTTCCCTGCGTGATGAAAACGGGAATGCGATCCGCGTGGACACCTCTATGCCGCGCGCACTTGAGCTGGATGAAATTCCGGGTATCGTGAACGATTTCCGCCAGGCCGTGGCCAACGCTCGTGAAGCCGGTTTCGACCTCGTTGAACTGCACTCTGCACACGGTTACCTGCTGCACCAGTTCCTGTCACCGTCCTCTAACCACCGCACGGACCAGTACGGCGGCAGCGTTGAAAACCGCGCGCGTCTGGTGCTTGAAGTGGTGGATGCGGTATGCCAAGAGTGGAGCGCAGACCGTATTGGTATTCGCGTCTCCCCTATTGGTTCTTTCCAGAACGTCGACAACGGCCCGAACGAAGAAGCGGACGCGCTGTATCTGATTGAAGAGCTGGCGAAACGCGGAATTGCTTATCTGCACATGTCCGAGCCGGACTGGGCAGGCGGCCAGCCTTACACAGAAGCATTCCGCCAGAAAGTGCGCGAGCGCTTCCACGGCGTGATCATCGGTGCGGGTGCGTATACCCCAGAGAAAGCCGAAGACCTGATCGGCAAAGGCCTGATCGACGCGGTCGCGTTTGGCCGTGACTTTATTGCGAACCCTGATCTGGTTGCCCGTCTGCAGAAGAAAGCAGAGCTGAACCCACAGCGCCCTGAAAGCTTCTACGGCGGTGGCGCGGAAGGCTATACCGACTACCCTTCGCTGTAATCCCCCATTGTGCATTGATAGCGGCGACATTTCGCCGCTATACTAAAACATCGTTTCTGTTCAAAAAGATACTCCATTCCATTGGTTAATGAGGAAATTATGCGCCTACTTCACACCATGCTGCGCGTTGGCGACCTGCAACGTTCCATCAATTTCTACACTAACGTTCTGGGCATGACGCTGCTGCGCACCAGCGAAAACCCTGAATACAAATATTCGCTGGCGTTCGTAGGTTACGGCCCGGAAACGGATGAGGCCGTCATCGAGCTGACCTACAACTGGGGCGTGGACAGCTATGAGCTGGGCACTGCATACGGTCATATCGCGCTGGAAGTGGACAACGCAGCGGAAGCCTGTGAGCGCATCCGCAGCAACGGCGGCAACGTTACGCGTGAGGCGGGCCCGGTAAAAGGCGGCACCACCGTGATTGCGTTTGTTGAAGATCCCGACGGTTATAAAATCGAACTGATCGAAGCCAAAGACGCTGGCCGCGGTCTGGGCAACTGATCTCGCAGGGCGCACTATGCGCCCGTAGTTTTACTGCATCCCCTCTCAAAATTTGCCATAATGCGCACTGCTTTTTTCCCCTTGTAAGAGACCCTGATGTCCGATAACGCTCAATTTACCGGTCTGTGCGACCGTTTTCGTGGTTTTTATCCCGTTGTCATTGATGTAGAAACAGCCGGATTTAACGCTAAAACCGATGCGCTGCTTGAAATTGCCGCCATCACGCTGAAGATGGATGAACAGGGCTGGCTTACACCGGACACCACGCTGCATTTCCATGTTGAACCTTTTGAAGGGGCAAACCTGCAGCCAGAGGCGCTGGCCTTTAACGGTATCGATCCGAAAAACCCGTTACGTGGCGCGGTCAGTGAATATGACGCGCTACACGCTATCTTTAAAATGGTGCGCAAAGGCATGAAAGAGAATGACTGTAGCCGCGCCATTATGGTGGCCCACAACGCGACGTTCGATCACAGCTTTACGATGGCCGCCGCAGAGCGCGCCTCGCTGAAACGCAACCCGTTCCATCCGTTTGTGACGTTCGACACCGCAGCCCTAAGCGGTCTGGCGCTGGGCCAAACGGTGCTGTCCAAAGCCTGCATCACGGCAGGGATCGAGTTTGACGGCACGCAGGCGCACTCGGCGCTCTACGATACGGAGCGCACGGCAGAACTGTTTTGTGAAATTGTTAACCGCTGGAAACGCCTGGGCGGCTGGCCGCTGCCGATGGGTGATGAGGCCGATCGCCAATCGTAGGCCGCGTAAGCGCAGCGCCACCCGGCAAAAAAAAAGCGACCACACTAAGCGGGTCGCTTTTTTATTTCCGCAGAAAATTACTCTGCGTCCGGCTCTTCCGTTTTGTACTTCGCCGCCGTCTCTTTGATCAGCTGCTGCAGTTCGCCACGCTGATACATTTCGATCAGGATGTCGCAACCGCCCACCAGCTCACCGTCAACCCACAGCTGTGGGAACGTCGGCCAGTTTGCGTATTTTGGCAGCTCAGCGCGGATGTCCGGGTTCTGCAGGATATCAACGTAAGCAAAACGCTCACCACAGGCAGATAACGCCTGAACCGCTTGTGCGGAGAAACCGCAGCTTGGCAGCTTCGGAGAACCTTTCATGTACAGGAGAATCGGGTTTTCAGCGATTTGTTGCTGAATTTTTTCAATAGTGGTGCTCATGTCTTGCTTCCTTTAACTTCTGTTACGGCATTCGTCTGACATTGTAGCGGTTCAGACAGACATCGGAAAATAACATTTTTGTCACGTCTTACTATTTTAACGGTTAACGCTAAAAGATGCATTGCAAATGACGCTTATCCCTGTTTGCAGTACGGTTTTGCTTAGGGAGTGGACAATTGTGCGACAGAACGATGAATTTTTTTGCACTTGCTAACGAAACATGATTTTAGAATGAAAAATGCTATTAACTTCTCGGGTTTTTATGGATTAGAATCGACGGGCTTTGTAAATCATACGCGGGTATTATTGATGGCCTGCATAAATCAGGGGACTGCCCAGTGGCGCGGATAAATAAAATCTCGATCACGCTCTGTGCTTTACTGTTTACATCACTCACTTTCACGCCAGCGGCGAACGCCTCTGAACAGGCGCGGCATTCTGCTGTACAAAAATCGCATCTGGTTAAGTCCACAGAACGTAAGAAAAAAACCACCAGCAAGACCGTAAAGAAAAAAACACCCACTCAGACCAAAAAGACCGCCTCCAGCAAGACGAAAACATCCCCAGCCCACACCGCACATTCTACCCGACGTAAAGCCTCGCAAACGGCCGCCAACCTTGTGACAGAAAAATGCACTACGCGTAAAGGTCACAAAGCGAAGTGCACGAAGGTCACGAAATTAGCCGAAGTGCATAAAGTCCGTATGCAGAAAGCGCAAAAAACGGCGATGAATAAATTAATGGGGCAAATAGGGAAACCGTATCACTGGGGTGGCACTTCTCCGCGAACGGGTTTCGATTGCAGTGGCCTGGTGTATTACGCTTATAAAGACCTGGTGAAGTTCCGTATTCCGCGTACCGCTAATGAAATGTACCACCTGCGCGACGCCGCACCGGTCAATCGTGGTGAGCTGGAGAACGGAGACCTCGTGTTCTTCCGTACTCAGGGTCGCGGCACGGCTGACCATGTCGGCGTCTACGTTGGCAACGGAAAATTCATTCAGTCACCGCGTAGCGGCCAGGACATCCAGATTACCTCGCTCAGTGAAGACTACTGGGTGCGTCACTACGTTGGCGCACGTCGCGTCATGACGCCAAAAACCATTCGCTAACCCCTGCCCTGCCGCACGCGTGGCAGGGTAAGTTCCTCTTTTGCATACCCTTTCAATTTGCTATCCTTTCCATGTTGTCTGTAGGGTTATTGACAACATACAAATAAAATAAGGAGAGAAGCAATGTCGTTCGAATTACCTGCACTACCGTATGCCAAAGACGCCCTGGCACCGCACATTTCTGCGGAAACCCTGGAATATCATTACGGCAAGCATCACCAGACGTACGTCACCAACCTGAACAATCTGATTAAGGGCACCGATTTCGAAGGCAAAACGCTGGAAGAGATCGTCCGCAGCTCAGAGGGTGGCGTATTTAACAACGCGGCTCAGGTGTGGAACCACACCTTCTACTGGCACTGCCTGGCGCCGAATGCCGGCGGTGAACCTGCCGGTGAACTGGCGGCCGCCATTAACGCCGCTTTTGGCAGCTTCGCGGATTTCAAAGCGAAGTTTACCGATGCAGCCATCAAAAACTTCGGTTCTGGCTGGACGTGGCTGGTCAAAGAAGCGGATGGCAAGCTGGCTATCGTTTCCACCTCGAATGCGGGCACCCCGCTGACCACCAGTGCTAAACCGCTGATGACCGTGGACGTATGGGAACACGCTTACTACATTGATTACCGTAACGCGCGTCCTAACTATCTGGAGCACTTATGGGCGCTGGCTAACTGGGACTTTGTGGCGAAGAACTTCGCCGCGTAAGAGACTCGCAGAAGGGTTCGCCCTTCTGCGTTTTTACTTATTCCGCCGCGCAGGCGGCTTCTGGCTGTTTACGCCCGGACATCAGCACTAACAGCAGGCCGAGTGCGGCAATAATTGCCCCCATTACCGGCACAAAACTGTATCCCAGACCGCCGGAAATCACCGCCCCGCCCGCTGCGGCCCCCAGCGCATTACCCAGGTTAAACGCACCGATATTCACGGAAGAAGAGAGACCTGGCGCTTCATGGGCGACACGCATCACCCGCATCTGAAGCGGTGGTACCACGGCAAAGGTAGCAGCGCCCCACACGACCATCGCAATCGCGGCACCCCATTCGTTGCGCGCCAGCCACGGGATCGCAATCATGATGACAATCAGCAGGGTTAAAAAGCCTTTCAGCGTACCGCTCACGGAACGATCGGCCAGCTTCCCGCCCAGATAGTTACCGATAGAGAAGCCCACGCCAATCAGCACCAGCATCGCGGTAATAAAGATCGGCGTCGCGTGGGTGATATCGTGCAGCACCGGTGAAATATAGGTGTAGAGCGTAAACATCGCACCGGCCCCCAGCACCGTGGTCAGCAACGCGGAAAGCACCTGAGGACGCATCAGCACCGACAGCTCTTTACGCACGTCAGGACGTTCACCGGCGCTCCCTTTCGGTAAGGAGAAGAACAACGCCACCATCGCCACCACGCCCAGCCCGGCTGTCGCCAGGAAAGACATTCGCCAGCCAATCACTTCACCCAGCCAGGTGGCCGCCGGCACACCGCCTATGTTGGCGATAGTCAGCCCCATAAACATGGTCGCCACCGCGCTGGCCTGCTTGTGCTTCGGAACCACGCTTGCCGCAACAACCGAGCCCAGACCGAAAAATGCGCCATGGTTCAGGCTGGTCAGAATACGCGACAGCATCAGGGTGGTGTAATCCGGCGCAATTGCGGAGAGCACGTTGCCCAGCGTAAAGATCACCATTAAAAATATCAGCGCATTGCGACGTGCGCGGTGCGACAGCAGCAGCGTCATCAGCGGGGCCCCGACCATCACGCCGATGGCATAGGCGCTAATTAACATCCCGGCAGCAGGAATAGAGACGTCCACGCCGCGTGCGATAACAGGCAGTAACCCCATGGGGGAGAATTCAGTGGTGCCAATCCCAAAAGCGCCAATCGCCAGGGCCAGCAGAGGAAAATTGATTTTCATGAGTCAACTCCGGATGCCGTGTCATCAAGCGACACAGAACAAAGAAGTCAAAAGCATGACATCAATCACAAAATTTGAGAAGTTAACATTTTGGCAAAAGATTTTTGCCGGAGAGGTAACAATAGGAAGCAAATGAGGAGGGAGAGGACTCTCCCCCCCGCGTAAATCAATGCAGCGCAGCCGTCAAACCACCGGCAACAATCAATGCCAGCACGATAAAGGTGGTCACCAGCGAAAACTTCAGATCGGAACTCATCAATTTTTCTCCTTTTAATCACCCCACGAAAAGTGAGCTTGCTCATTTTTACACAGTTTACGTCAAAAATCTTCCTGGATTTAAACTGATATCCACTTTAGCTCTTCCCCTTTTCATCAAGATAGGACAAAATTCCACGCTAAATTTATTAGCGTACCGGCCATTGACCCCCTCCTGACGTCCTGTGTCGTTTTCCCGGCGTGTCGCAACTCAAGATTGCGTAATAAGGGTGAGAGAAGGCAAACGTTTACCTTCAAGTTTTTCAGGAGTTTAGGATATGGTCTGGAGTGACATTGAATGGCAACAATAAAAGACGTAGCAAAACGCGCAAACGTTTCCACTACAACCGTATCACATGTAATTAACAAAACCCGCTTCGTCGCGGAAGAGACGCGCAACGCCGTCTGGGCGGCGATCAAGGAGTTACATTACTCCCCAAGTGCGGTTGCGCGCAGCCTGAAGGTGAATCACACCAAGTCGATTGGCTTGCTGGCGACCAGCAGCGAAGCGGCCTATTTTGCCGAAATCATCGAAGCCGTTGAGAAAAACTGCTTCCAGAAAGGCTATACGCTGATTCTGGGCAACGCGTGGAACAGCATCGAGAAGCAGCGCGCCTACCTGTCGATGATGGCGCAAAAGCGCGTCGATGGCCTGCTGGTGATGTGTTCTGAGTACCCAGAGTCCGTGCTTTCTATGCTGGAAGAGTATCGCCACATTCCGATGGTGGTGATGGACTGGGGCGAAGCGCGCGCGGATTTCACCGATTCCGTTATCGATAATGCCTTTGAAGGCGGCTATATGGCCGGTCGTTATCTGATCGAACGCGGTCACCGCGAGATTGGCGTGATCCCGGGGCCGCTGGAACGCAACACCGGTGCGGGCCGTCTGGCCGGGTTTATGAAGGCAATGGAAGAGGCGCTCATCACCGTGCCGGAAAACTGGATTGTTCAGGGCGACTTTGAGCCGGAATCCGGCTACCGCGCAATGCAGCAGATTGTCTCCCAACCGCATCGCCCGACGGCCGTTTTCTGTGGCGGCGATATTATGGCGATGGGCGCGCTCTGCGCCGCCGACGAGCTGGGCCTGCGGGTGCCGCAGGATATTTCCGTGATCGGGTATGACAACGTGCGTAACGCGCGCTTCTTCACCCCGGCGCTGACCACCATTCACCAGCCAAAAGATTCACTGGGCGAAACGGCTTTCAACATGCTGATGGACAGGATCGTCAACAAGCGTGAAGAATCCCAGTCGATTGAAGTTCACCCGCGCCTCATTGAGCGCCGCTCCGTGGCGGACGGTCCGTTCCGCGACTATCGCCGTTAATCGCTTACGGAGCCAGTTATGCTGGCTCCCGTAGCCACTCCCGATTCAACGTTTCGCTGTCTCCCAGATAATCCAGCAGCCAGGCCATCGCAGGCGATACGTCGTTTTGCTGCCAGGTCAGACAGCAGGCCGCATCCGGGAACGGATTTTCCAGCGTTAGCGCTGTCCACTCGCCGGTATCGATACGCGGACGCGCGAAGTGTACGGGCACCATCGCCACGCACAGCCCCGCAGAAAGACAGGTTGCCGACGATTCCCAGTCAGGGGCCACCACGCGACGCTGGTTGTCCAGCAGCCAGGTA
This sequence comes from Enterobacter sp. RIT637, assembly GCF_019718755.1. Lineage (NCBI taxonomy): Bacteria > Pseudomonadati > Pseudomonadota > Gammaproteobacteria > Enterobacterales > Enterobacteriaceae > Enterobacter > Enterobacter sp. RIT637. The sequence goes on along the minus strand of NZ_JAIHAZ010000001.1, from coordinate 462,601 downwards.
ATGCGCTTGGGCAGCGAGCGCGAGGTATCTTCCAGCACTAGCGACGGCCAGTTGCGCAGCGTGTCATCGCTGAGAGGGCCTTCCATTGTCGCCAGCGGATGATCGCTGGCGACAACGCAGGTCCAGCTCAGCATCCCCATATCGCGAAACGCATAGCGTCCCCCAACGGGGATCGCCTGCGTGGCCCCAATCGCCATCTCAACCCTGCCATCCGCCAGCGCGTCCCAGACGCCGTTGAACACCTCCTGGGAGACCCGCAGTTCGACATCAGAAAAATGACGATAGAAATCCACGATCATCTGCCGGGTCCGTTCCGGCTTAACGATATTATCCACCGCGATGGAGAGATGGCCGCGCCAGCCGTTCGCGATCTGCTGACACTGCTCGCGGGTGATCTGCATTTTTTTGATAACAGAACGCCCTTCCTTCAAAAACCACGCGCCTGCGGGCGTTAATTCCACGTCGCGATGACGCCGCTCGAACAGCGGAACCGCCAGCCACTCTTCCAGCTGACGCACGGTGTAGCTGATCGCCGAGGGTACGCGGTGTAACTCCTGCGCGGCACCGGTGAAACTGCCGTTACGGGCAACAGCATCGACAACTTCAAGAGAATAATCTGACCACATGTTCTGCCTGCAAAAAATTTGAATGCACTCGACAAATATTAGCGTTTCACAAGCCGCTTTGCACTCCCTACACTCTGCGCCAACGTACACCTGCCTCCTCAGGAGAATAAAAGAATGCAACCCAGGAAAGGATTTTTAGTCTGGCTCGGCGGCTTAAGCGTGCTGGGCTTTTTAGCGACCGACATGTATCTGCCCGCGTTTGCCGCGATGCAGGAAGATCTGCAAACCCCCGCAGCCGCTATCAGCGCCAGCCTGAGCCTGTTCCTCGCCGGTTTTGCCTTCGCGCAGCTGCTCTGGGGGCCGCTCTCCGATCGCTTTGGTCGTAAACCGGTGCTGCTACTGGGTCTGGCTATTTTTGCCGTGGGTTGCCTCGGCATGCTGTGGGTACGCGATGCCACCTGGCTGCTGGTACTGCGTTTCATTCAGGCCGTTGGCGTCTGTGCTGCAGCGGTGACCTGGCAGGCGCTGGTGACCGATTATTATCCGGCATCCCGCACTAACCGAATTTTCGCCACCATTATGCCGCTGGTCGGTCTCTCGCCTGCCCTTGCCCCGTTGCTCGGAAGCTGGATCCTCGCCCATTTCGACTGGCAGGCGATTTTCGCCACGCTCTTTGCCATTACCCTGGTACTGATGCTGCCCGCGTTCTTCCTCAAGCCTGCGCATAAAAAAGAGACGCATCCTGACGCGAAGCCGATTACCTTTGCCTCGCTGCTGCGGTCAAAAGCCTATCGCGGCAACGTCCTGATTTACGCAGCCTGTTCCGCCAGTTTCTTCGCGTGGCTGACTGGCTCACCGTTCATTCTGCACGATATGGGATACAGCCCGGCGGCAATCGGCCTGAGCTATGTTCCGCAGACCATCGCTTTCCTGGTCGGCGGCTACGGCTGTCGCGCAGCGCTGCAGAAGTGGGAAGGCCAGCAGATGCTGCCCTGGCTACTGGTGCTGTTCGCGTTAAGCGTTTTCGGCACATGGGCCGTCGGGTTTATTCCGGGTACGGGCCTGACAGAAATTTTGATTCCGTTCTGCGTCATGGCCGTCGCTAACGGTGCTATTTACCCCATCGTGGTGGCGCAGGCGTTACGTCCGTTCCCGCAGGCGACGGGACGCGCCGCCGCTCTGCAGAATACGTTACAGCTGGGTCTGTGCTTCCTGGCAAGCCTGGTGGTCTCTGCGTTGATTGTCACGCCGCTCCTGACTACCACCAGCGTTATGCTGGTGACCGTTGCGCTGGCTGCCCTGGGCTACCGTATGCAGTCCTCCGCACAGCGCGAGCAGAATGCGCGTCAGCAGGTGGAAACGTCGCACGCATAATCGCGCCAGTAATTATGTTAAGACTTAGTGATTAGGTTGCTAAGAATTTTCTATTGAATCACCAAATTTTGAGGCCTATACTCAATTTGGTTCGATTAAATACGATAAATATTAAGTGTTAACGGGAGCCGGAGTGCTCCCGTTTTACCATGGAAGGCTTTTCGGCAAGGGTTATCTCCCTTCCTCTGTTCTACGTCGGATATTAGCCTCGCGGGCATTAACCGTGAGATTTCTCACAAACCAAAAAAAGCGTCTACGCTGTTTTAAGGTTCTGATCACAGCAAGGTGATGGAGAAGCTATGAGTTCATCGTGTATAGAAGAAGTCAGCGTTCCGGACGATAACTGGTCCCGGATCGTCAGTGAACTGTTGGGCCGTGCGGGCATCACGATTAATGGATCGTCCCCCGCCGATCCGCAGGTCAAACATCCCGATTTTTTTAAACGCGTCTTGCAGGAGGGATCGTTAGGCCTGGGCGAAAGCTATATGGACGGCTGGTGGGAGTGTGAACGGCTGGACATGTTCTTCTCCAGCGTATTGCGCGCCGGTCTTGAAAATCAGCTCCCTCGCCACTTCAAAGACACGCTGCGTATCGCCTCCGCCCGCCTGTTCAATCTGCAAAGTAAAAAGCGGGCTTGGATCGTCGGTAAAGAGCACTACGATCTCGGTAATGACCTGTTCAGCCGTATGCTTGATCCCTTAATGCAATATTCCTGCGGCTACTGGAAAAAGGCCACAACGCTTGAAGAGGCGCAGCAGGATAAACTGCGTCTGATCTGCGAGAAACTGCAGTTACAGCCGGGTATGCGCGTGCTGGATATCGGCTGCGGCTGGGGCGGTCTGGCGTATTTTATGGCGAAGCATTACGGTGCCAGCGTTGTGGGCGTGACGATTTCAGCTGAACAACAAAAAATGGCTCAGACACGTTGCCAGGATCTGGATGTCGATATTCGGCTTCAGGATTACCGCGATCTTAACGAACAGTTCGACCGCATCGTTTCTGTTGGCATGTTTGAGCATGTGGGTCCGAAAAACTACAGAACCTATTTTGACGTTGCCGACCGAAACCTGAAGCCTGACGGTATTTTCCTGCTCCATACCATTGGTTCTAAGCGCACCGACAATAACGTGGACCCGTGGATTAATAAATACATCTTTCCGAATGGCTGTTTACCGTCCGTGCGCCAGATTGCTAACGCCAGCGAGCCCCACTTCATTGTGGAAGACTGGCATAACTTCGGCGCGGATTACGACACCACATTGATGGCATGGCACTCGCGTTTTCAGGAGGCCTGGCCCGAGATTGCAGACAACTATTCCGAACGGTTCAAACGCATGTTTAGCTATTATCTGAATGCCTGCGCGGGTGCGTTCCGTGCGCGGGATATTCAGCTCTGGCAGGTGGTTTTCAGTCGCGGCATTGAACACGGACTCCGTGTCGCACGCTAAAAAAATAACCCCGGATAGCCGGGGTTATTTTTTATTCTTCCTCAACGGCTTTTATTATCGCCGCCTCTTTTGCCGCCAGGACACGTTCAACGGTATCTACAACCGCCTGGGTTTGCGGATCGATTTCGATATTCACGCGATGCCCCAGTTTTTTTGCGCCCAGCGTTGTGCGCTGCAGCGTTTCGGGAATTAAATGCACGCAAAAACGCGTCGGCGTCACTTCTCCGACCGTCAGACTAATCCCATCAATACCAATAAATCCTTTATACAGGATGTATTTCATTAATGCCGGATCCTGAACTTTAAACCAGATTTGACGGTTATTTTCCGAGGTCACAATTTTTGCGACCTCGGCGGTGGTCATGATGTGGCCCGACATTAGATGGCCGCCGATCTCGTCGCTGAACTTCGCCGCGCGCTCAACGTTGACGGTATCCCCCACCGCAAGCTCGCCCAGGTTGGTGATACGCAGCGTCTCTTTCATTAAATCAAAGCTAATCTGGTTACCGTTAATTTCGGTCACGGTCAGGCAGCAGCCGTTATGTGCAATCGAGGCACCGGTCTCTATGCCGTCGAGCATATATTCCGGCAGCTCCACCACGTGAGTGCGGAAATTGGGTTTTTCATCAATGGACACCACTTTGGCGGTGCCCTGCACAATACCAGTAAACATGCTTACAACTCCTGTTTTTTCCGGACGGTGGTGACACCGTTTAATCCCACCACAATAACAGTTGGAAAAACAGGTTGCCAGTGGAGCGCATTTTCTGGCGATTTTTTCACTAGATAAATAGTTAAAGCCCGCTACAATAGCTGGCACCCCCCTGCATTTTCTTCTTGCTGCCAGTTACGGCGGCTTTTTTAGTCTCTCATATAACTACAAAATAAAGGTGTTCACGTGCAGAAGTACATGAATGAAGCGCGCCAGCTATTGGCACTGGCTATACCAGTGATCGTCGCGCAAGTAGCCCAAACCGCAATGGGATTTGTGGATACGGTAATGGCAGGTGGCTACAGCGCCACCGATATGGCTGCCGTGGCAATCGGCACATCTATCTGGCTACCGGCCATCCTGTTTGGTCATGGTTTGCTGCTCGCACTCACGCCAGTTATTGCACAGCTGAACGGCTCGGGCCGACGCGAGCGCATTGCCCATCAGGTTCGCCAGGGTTTTTGGCTGGCAGGGTTTGTCTCCGTGCTGATTATGGTGGTGCTCTGGAACGCCGGGCATATCATTCGCGCAATGGACAACATTGACCCGGCACTGGCGGATAAAGCCGTCGGCTATCTGCGCGCCCTGCTCTGGGGCGTGCCCGGCTACCTCTTTTTCCAGGTGGCGCGTAACCAGTGTGAAGGTCTGGCAAAAACCAAGCCCGGTATGGTGATGGGCTTTATCGGTCTGCTCGTCAATATTCCGGTGAACTACATCTTTATTTACGGCCACTTCGGCATGCCGGAGCTGGGCGGCGTCGGCTGCGGCGTGGCGACGGCGGCCGTTTACTGGGTGATGTTCTTCTCGATGATCACCTTTGTAAAACACGCCCGCTCAATGCGCGATATTCGCAATGAAAACAGATTTAGCACGCCGGACTGGAACATCATGACGCGTTTGGTGCAGTTGGGTCTTCCTATTGCACTGGCGCTGTTCTTTGAGGTGACCCTGTTTGCCGTGGTCGCCCTGCTGGTCTCCCCGCTGGGCATTGTGAACGTGGCCGGGCACCAGATTGCGCTGAACTTCAGTTCCCTGATGTTCGTCCTGCCGATGTCGCTGGCCGCGGCGGTGACGATTCGCGTGGGCTTCCGTCTGGGCCAGGGCTCGACGCTGGATGCGCAAACGGCCGCCCGGACCGGGCTGGGCGTTGGCGTCTGCATGGCCGTCTGTACGGCGCTTTTTACCGTTGCATTACGCGAGCAGATTGCCCTGCTCTATAACGACAATCCGGAAGTGGTCACGCTGGCATCGCACCTGATGCTGCTGGCCGCGATTTACCAGATTTCTGACTCCATCCAGGTGATTGGTAGCGGCGTGTTGCGCGGATATAAAGACACGCGCTCTATCTTCTTTATCACCTTCATCGCCTATTGGGTGTTAGGTCTGCCGTGTGGTTATATTCTGGCGCTTACCGATCTGGTGGTGGATCGCATGGGGCCGGCAGGGTTCTGGATGGGCTTTATCATCGGTCTGACCTCAGCGGCCATCATGATGATGCTGCGTATGCGCTTCCTGCAACGCCAGCCATCAACGGTCATTTTGCAACGCGCCGCACGTTAAACAGGCAGTAGCCGCCAGCCGGCGGCTACTTTCTCTTCACTTTGCGCGGTAATGAAGCAATCGCGTGAAATCAGAGAGAAAAATGCATTTTCCCTCTTGCCTCAACGATGCTGTGCCGCTAATATTCGTCCCCGTTGTCACCGACAACACGTTGCGTTCATAGCTCAGTTGGTTAGAGCACCACCTTGACATGGTGGGGGTCGTTGGTTCGAGTCCAATTGAACGCACCATTCTGCGTCCGTAGCTCAGTTGGTTAGAGCACCACCTTGACATGGTGGGGGTCGGTGGTTCGAGTCCACTCGGACGCACCATTTCAGTCCTGAAATGGTGCAAATCCTCTCTTTATGTTCTGAATTATCCCAATCTCCTGATTTCTTAATTATTCTCCTGCTACGCTTTTCTCATGACAAAAAAGCAGGAAGAACGTCGATGAAGAAAATCGCGATTATTGGCTCCGGCCCAACAGGGATTTACACCTTTTACGCACTCCTTAAAAATCCGCAGCCGCTTTCGGTCTCCGTCTTTGAAAAAGCTGATGAAGCTGGCGTGGGTATGCCCTATAACGACGACGAAAACTCTCGTCTGATGCTGGCGAACATAGCAAGCATTGAAATCCCGCCCATTTTTATGACCTATCTCGACTGGCTTAAGGGCCAGAGCGAAACCCACCTGGCACGCTTTAAAGTTGATAAAGCCCGCTTACATGACCGTCAATTTCTACCGCGTATTTTGCTGGGCGAATATTTCCGCGACAGCTTTCTCACGGTTGTAAAAGAGGCTAAAAAATTAGGGTTCAAGGTCGAGATCCACGAATCCTCGGAAGTCACAGATATCGATGTCAACTCAAACGCCATCACGCTTTCCGTTAACGGTGATGCGTTCGCCGATCGGTATGACCTTGCGGTTATCGCCACCGGTCACGTCTGGCCAGACGATGATGAAGCCACGCGCACGTACTTCCCTAGCCCATGGTCAGGACTCATGGACGCCGAAATTCGCCCCTGCAAGGTGGGCATTATGGGAACGTCTTTGAGCGGCCTGGACGCGGCCATGGCGGTGGTGATGCAGCACGGTGAGTTTGTGGACGACGCGTTCATTCTGGATAAAGGAAGCGAGGCGCTAAAAATTGTCCTGATGTCACGGACCGGCATTTTGCCAGAGGCAGATTTTTACTGCCCGATTCCTTACGAGCCACTGTCGGTATTGACCGAATTCGTGGTTCAAACCGAGATTGCCAAAGGAGCCGACGGCTTGCTGGACCGCATCTTTACCCTGATGGTTAAAGAGCTTGAACTTGCCGATCCGGCGTGGTGCGAGGCCATATCGCTGCAACAACTGGACGCAGACAGCCTTCGCGACGCGTGGTTTGAAGAGCGTAAACAGCACGGTCCCTTTACCTGGGCGGAAGAGAATCTCAAAGAGGTCGAGCGAAACAAACGCGAACGGCGCACCGTGGCCTGGCGCTATACCGTACTGCGGCTGCACGAGATCGTTGCAGAAATCGTACCTGCCCTGAACGAAAAGGACAGAGCGCGGTTCAAAGCCGGGCTGGAGCGCGTGTTTATTGATAACTATGCCGCCATCCCGCCGCAATCTATTCGCAGGCTGCTTGCCCTGCGCGAGGCGGGGATCATAAGCGTAGTGGCGTTGGGTGAGGATTACGCGCTGGATATTGGTAGTGCTCAAACGGTCATTACCACCAAAGAGAACCGCTACTGCTTCGATGTCTTTATTGATGCGCGCGGGCAGAAACCGCTCAAGACAGAAGATTTACCCTTCCCGTCATTGCGTAAACAGCTACAAACGACAGGCGACGACATACCCGATATTGGTGAAGATTACACGCTGCTGGCGCCCGATACGCTTCGCGGACGTATTGCCTTTGGTGCGATACCGTGGCTGATGCACGATCGACCCTTTGTCCAGGGGCTGGCAGAGTGCTCTGAAATTGGGGAGGCAATGGCAAAAGCGGCGAATAAACCTGCGTCGGTTACGCGCAAAAAGTTGCCTTTTATTGATAACTGACAGGGCCTCCCTGCCCTGAAAGGTCTGATTACTCGAAGAAAACTTCCGGATTTTCAGACAGAGAGATAAAGGTTTTCGTCGCTTTATCCAGCGCGCGGATGTCGCCGCTTTCAATGTCGTACACCCAGCCGTGCAGTCGGATGGAATTATTACGCAGGCCCACCGCGACGGACGGGTGGGTCTTAATGTTGCTCAGCTGCGCAAACACGTTCTCCTGCACCATCGCATTCACTTTATCGATTGGCTGGTCCCAGGATTTCTTTTCCACCACGGCTTTAGCCGCATCAGAGTAGCGCAGCCAGTGGGAAACCGCAGGCATCGGCTCCAGATTTGCATTGTCGGCAATCGCTTTCATCGCACCGCAGTTTGAGTGGCCACAGATCACGATGTCGGTCACGCCCAGCGCGACAACCGCGTATTCGATGGTGGCTGAGACGCCGCCTGGCTCTGGCCCGAACGGCGGCACAATATTGCCAGCATTACGAATGACAAAGAGTTGTCCTGGCTCTTGTTGCGTGACCAGTTCTGGCACCAGTCGGCTGTCAGAGCAGGAGATGAACAGCGCTTTGGGATTCTGGCTGGACGCTAAACTGCGGAAGAGCTCTTTACGTTGCGGGAAAATCTCTTTTTGAAAGCTGAGAAAACCTTCAATGATATGTTGCATAGCAATTTCTCTTTTATCTGTTGTAGTTTAGGTATGATCGCGATCACACTCGTAAAGTTTACCCACCGTACTTTACTTCAGACAAGCAATATATTTTTGGCCCGACCGCTGCACAATATCGTCCGCGAAAGCCGGGATGTTCTGCCCCTCGAACGCGCCATAGAGTCGCTCAAATTTTCTGCCTTCAAGGCGATGGATGACGGACGCAACGGTGTGGGCGGGTAGCGGAAGCATATTGGGATAGCTCCACATAAACGAAACGGCGTCTTTCCCCGGTGTGACCTGCAGGATATCCCCCGCCAGCAAAACCCCTTCGCCCTCCTGCCAGTGCAGCACCGTTCCGCCCGCAAAGTGGCCGCCGAGACGCAGCAACGTCACGGAGGGGACAATCTCCAGGGTTTCACCTTGCCAGAAGTGAAGGGTCGGGCTGTCGCGCATGACCCACTCCCGATCGCTCGCATGAAGATACACCGGCGCGTTGAACCTCTCCGCCCAGTCCTGCATGGTGGTGTAATAGTGAGGGTGTGAGATGGCGATGGCGCTGATCCCACCGAGCGCGGCGATCAGCGTTTGGGTTGCCGGGTCGAGGTTGGCGATACAATCCCACAAAATATTGCCGTGCGGGGTGCGCAGCAGGAGTGCCCGTTGATTGATGGCAAAGGCGGGCACCGTTTTGATGCTAAGGAGCTGCGGTTCAAGCTGCTGCCATTTGTTGGTATGCGCGGCAGTGACGGTTTCAGGATCGGTCCACGCCTGCCCGGTAACTGGAACATACTGCCGTTCATCCTCGCATACGGGGCATCTGTCGGGTTGATAAGCATACGAGGTCCCGCAGGCTTTACAGAGTATAATCATGTGCTTTCCTCAGTGACAACGCACTGAGTATGGCAGGGATTATCCTTATGTGCTGCGAGGTACATTCCTGGTTTTTTTTGCCCTATACTGTGCCAGTATCAAAAACAGAACATAGCAGGTGCCACATGGAAATTGATCTCGATAACCTGGTCTTTAACGGACTGGATGAAGCAGAAGAGCGTAACGCGGAACGTCTGGACGATGCAGACAAAAAAGCGCAGGCGATAGTTGCCGATGATGACTGCGGCGACGCCTGCAAGATCTGATTGCAAAGCACCGGTAAAGCCGGTGCTTTTTTATTGCTGTTACTTCTTCAGCCCGTCAATGGCTGCCTGAGCACAGGCTTCATCCAGATGACCGCCCGGCGCACCGCCGATACCAATCGCCCCGAGCACCTCATCGCCCTCTTTAACGGGTAAGCCACCCGCCAGCAGCAGGAAGCCAGGGATATCACGCATGTTCTGCGCGCCCGCGTTGCTCTGTGCCGCTTCCATCACTTTGCCTGAGGCATTCTTCGAACTGAGCGCCGTGAAGGCTTTCATTTCACTGGCTTTTACCGTGTGTGGGCCCGCATTATCGGTGCGCTGCACCGCTTTCACCACACCCGCACGGTCAACCACGGTAACCGACACCTGATAGTTCTTCGCCAGACACGCCTGGACGGCAGAGTTTGCCAGCGCATTGGCCTGCGCCAGGGAGAGATTTTTCTGGCTCACGGAATCTGCCTGCGCAGTCAGACTTACGCTACCCGCGACCAGCGCTGCCGCCATCATTAACTTTTTCATTGCATAACCTCGAATAGAATATCTGAAGACCATTCGAGGATACCGGGACAGGCAGCGACGCGTAATTCGGTTGATTACGCACGCATCCTGGTAATTATACGGATTGCAATTTATCGTACTCGCGGCTTGCCTGAACCAGGCTCGTGACGCCAAGCTTGGCAAACGCGGCCGCACGATGCGCTTCCACCGTGCGCGGCGACAGGTTTAGCCGCGCCGCCACCTCTTTATTGCTGAGCCCTTCCATCAACACCGCCAACACCTCATGTTCCCGCGCGGTGAGCTGTTCAAAGCGCGCTTTTATCCGTGAGAGCTCCTGCCAGGCGGCGAACCGTCGCTGGCTCTCCTCGCACGCCAGCCCCACAGATTCGATAAGCTTGTCCGCATCCAGCGGCTTGGTGAAAAACTCAAAAACACCATTACGGAACGCCCGGCGGCAGGCGTCGACGCTGCCGTGCCCGGTCATGATAATCACCGGCAGCAGCGGCCACGGCCACTCGCCCTCTTCCAGCCACGTCAGTCCCCCTTTTCCCGGCATGCGCATATCCAGCAGCAGGCAGCCGACGAGCGTTGAGTCCTTAACATGGGCCGTGGTAAACGCGTCGATACTCCCGAACGTCTTCACTTCCCAGCCCATGCCCGAAAGTAAAAATGCCATCGACTCTCTGATGGATTCATCGTCATCGATCAGCCAGATTATATTATCCATGCGTCATCTCCTTTCCATTAGCCAGTTGCAGGACGATTCGCGCGCCTCCCTCCGGCGAATTACCCAGCGTAATCGATCCGTTCATGCGCGTCATCAGTGACTCCGTTAAGGTCATCCCCAGGCCAATTCCCTCTTCTCTGCCGCTGTAAAACGGCATAAAGGCATTCTGTAGCGCCTCCGGGCTAAAGCCGGGGCCGCCATCCGTCACGATTATCTGGATGCCATTTTCACCTTTTCGGCTTTCAATCCGCACCCAACCCTGCGCGTTCGCCTACTGGGCCTGAATCGCGTTGCTCAGCAGATTGTGCAGTACCTGCTCAAGCCAAAGTCTGTCCGCCAGAACCGTCATTGCCTCCGGTGCAAACGCATGGGTGACGATGATATGTTCAGCGCGCCTCTCGTGTTCCAGTAAATTCACAACCTGCTGCCAGCATTGCGCCAGGTCGGTTTCGCGCAGCGTCACTTTCTCCTGCACTACGTGTTCACGAAAACGCGTTAACAGGGCGCTGATACGCTGTGTTTGCACCAACGCAGCTGCCAGTGCCTGGGACACCGCCTGCGGATTATCCAGCTTTTGCTGTCGCTGCGCGCCCTGGATCCAGGTCTGCACGGCGGTGAGCGGCTGGTTGATCTCATGGACAATACCCGCAGTGATCTCCCCCAGCGTGTTCAGTCGGGCATGCTGGTAATACAAGGCGCGCTGCTCGGCGTCTCGTCTTGCCTTGCGCTGCCAGAGCGCCACGCTGCCCACCGCAATGACCATACCCCATCCAAGAAAGACTGCCAGGAAGATAACCCACTGAATTCCGAGCCAGTCCGGCTGAGCATCGGCTGAAAGCACGAAGGGTTGCGTTACCTGTGGGAAGGGGCGTGCCCAGTGCCAGAACGCATCTGAAGAGTGTGGTTCGCTACGCTTCGAATAATAGACCTCGAGGCGGTCAAAGGCATGATGCGTATTAAGTAGCGGGGCAAGATCAACCCGTACACGGATTTGCCGCCAGGGATTATAGAGCCAGTATTGTCGCTCGCTGGCGGGCTCAACGCGGGCGGCGTCCAGCGCGCGTCCGGTTGTTTTCTCCAGCGCAAGAAGATGGGGGAATTTTTTATTCAGTGCCGTGATATCTTCATTACCGCTCAGGAGCGGCAATACAGACTCGTTCTGCGTAAGGACGGCGCTAATTTCAGAAAACAGCGCCGAATACTCGCGATCGCGCTCCCAGTACTGACGGCGGATCTGTTCCGCATACAGCAACACACCGCTTATCAGACAGATCGCCACCCAGGCGGCAATGCTGCGCTTTATCATTTTTTTTATACTCATCGCGTTAACTGGCACCGTCATTCAGGCTATCGACATTACCAGTTAACGTTGATGAGAACAAAAAAACGCGGGCGGTATCAGATCTCCGGCGTTTTGCTAAAACCGGTCAGCATCAGGATCATACTTTGCGGAGATGACGCCGTCTCAAACTGGTAGTGATTTCCCTGACGATCGCCGCCGATGTACCACGAAATCTCGGTTTTCCCTTCGGCCAGCGCCTTACGCACCGCTTTATCCACGTCCACCATCCGGTACTCGCGGGAGTGGTTCAGGTAAAGCACCGCATCCGAACGGTAGTTACAAGCTGGCCGCGCATGCCAGCTCACGCTGGCCGGATCCCAGTCATTGCTTGCCGGATAGAAGAAAATTTGATCCGCGCCGTTGGTTTCCACTTTCCCGCCATAAATACGTACGCGGTATTTAAATTGCGACGGATCCTGCCCGGCAGGCAGCGGGGGAATATGGAACTTCACCAGCGACAGCGTTTCGCTGTTTTTCGTGCGCCCGCCGTTCTGCCAGTTGTCCTGCACCAGCAGGACCTGAGGATCCGGCTGGGAAAGCGCTGGATCCAGGCTGCTGAGCCAGACGTTGGCTTTCGCTTTTGAGTAGCCATTCGGAACGGTGGTGCCACAGTCTATCCCGCGGTTCATGCACAGGTCGGTCATAAAGCGCGCAGCGTCCTCCGTCCAGCCGTTCATGAAGTCCGCATGCGCCGTGTACAGGCTTCCCCACCGCTCTTCGCGCTCGCTGCCGTGCATGATTGGGTCGAGAGAAAGCTGCGCTTTGCTGGTATCCAGAGCGCTAATCGTCGGGAGCACGTACGCAATATTCATGTCACGGTCGGTATTTTCACCGGGAAAGCGGACGGGCACTGCCCTTTCGTGTCGTAGGTGGCGTTGATCATCCCGTGAGCGGGCTTCAGGTTGACCCCGTCCCAGCAGTTCGGAAACTGAATGCCGATATTAAACTGCACGGCATCGTTCGCCTTGCGCAAGCCGCACACTTCCCCCGTTTTGGTGGTGTAGCCCTTGCCGTTGGCGCATAAAAACGTGATATGCGGATTCGGCGCGGTGCCATGATGATCGCCTGCCAGCAGCGACAGCCCCGCCGGGAAAGGGTGCAGCGGCCAGGCGTCAACGTTCGAGGCCTGATAGTAGGTTTTTTGATAGGCGGGTTTGACCACCGTTCCGTCAGGCAACCTCAGAGAAGGTGCCCAGTAGGCCGAGCTGTCGGCTTTGTTGTCACAGGTGGTCTTTTCATCTCTACGCAGCGATTCGCGGCTGGAGAAGGCATCCGTTTGCACGTTGCCAAAAAAATCGTGCAGCATGGCCTCGTTGGCCATGCCGTACATCATAATGGCATCATCGCCGAGCGTGTGGGAGTAACCGCAGACGACGTGCGCCTGTGGTGCAGCGTGCGCCGCCTGCATGGAAAGCAGTAATGCGGTGGTTGAAAGCGTTGTGGTTAATACTGTCCGTTTCATTCTCATCTCCATCTTTGAAAGGAGATAGAGGTAACAAAACGGCTACCGTTTACCGAGGATTTGCCTGCGTATTTTTCCGCTCATCCCTGCTTTACAGTCATCACGCACAGCTCATTCCAGTACATTTCGCGCGTCCGGCGCAGTTCAGCGTGACGTTTTATCATAGAACCACTCCGGATCGATGTTGGCAACGTCCACGCCATACAGGCTGGCGACAGGCAGTATCGACTCAAGAACCCGTTGCGCGCTGTTCTCCGCATTGACCTGCCGGGTCGCAAAAAACCGCCGTAACGTGCTTATCCATTTTTTCATCGTCTTTACCCTCTTCGCTTTGCCTGACCTCAGTTAAACACTCAAATTCGGCGCGGGGGAAATACCAATATTGACTGTTCATGTGCAGTATCTGCAAATAGCCTCCCCTTTCATTTACCTGTTCATAACACCCTGTTCACTAATGCTTTTTTGCTCATAGCAAAGAACGATTTCTTATTTGGCGATAGCTTTCGCTTATGGGAGCGTAGCGGGACAAAACAAAAAACGACGGGATGACGTATGACTATGGCAGCAAAAATGAAAGGGTTTAACAAACGGACATGGGTTCTGGGACTACTGGCAGCCGGGAGCCTGCTTTCAGCGCAGGTCCAGGCCGATCAGCTGGCGGACATTAAGGCCGCAGGGGTGGTGAAGGTGGCCACTTTTGACGCCAATCCGCCGTTTGGCTCGATTGATGCAAAGACGCACGACATCGTGGGTTACGACGTGGACTTCGCCAAAGCGCTGGCAAAATCACTCGGCGTGAAGCTTGAACTGGTTGCCACCAATCCGGCGAACCGAATTCCACTGCTTCAGTCCGGTAAAGCGGATCTGATCGTGGCGGATATCACCATCACCCCGGAACGCGCGCAGGTGATTGATTTCTCCACCCCCTATTTCGTGACCGGACAACAGTTCCTGGTCCCCGCCAAATCACCCGATAAGCTGGATGAATACAGCCGGGCACGCATTGGTGCGGTGAAAGGGACAACGGGTGAGCAGGCGCTGCACCAGCGTTTCCCGCAGTCCCGCGTGCTCTCTTATGATGACATTCCTCTGGCGCTGACGGCGCTGCGCAACGGCAACGTGCAGGCCATCACCCAGGACAGCACGATTCTTGCAGGCCTGCTGGCACAGGCCCCGGATAAAGCGAACTTTAAAATCCTGCCGGATCTGCTCAGCAAGGAAGAGATTGGCGTTGGGGTGAAAAAAGGTGAAACGGCGCTGCTGAAGGCCGTTAACGACGAGCTGGTTAATCTCGAGAAGAACGGTCAGGCGGCAAAAATCTACGATGTCTGGTTTGGCCCAAACACCCCCGCCCCACAGCCTCGCGCCTTTAAAATAGAAGCCCAGTAATATGCTCTCAGGTTTATTTTCACACTCCGCGGCCGACGCCGCGGATTTTTCACATCTGGAACACGCCAGCGTCGAGTTTCGTGACGTCGTAAAACGTTACGGCGACCACGAGGTGTTAAAAGGCATTAACCTCAGCATCTCTTCGGGTGAAGTCGTGGCGATCCTCGGTCCATCCGGTTCAGGAAAGTCGACGTTGATCCGCCTTATCAACCAGCTTGAAACCCTCAGTGACGGCGACATTCTGATTGATAACAAACCCACCTCCCGGCTTGCCGCTGCGGCCCTGCGCCAGTTACGCAGCCGCGTCGGCTTTGTGTTCCAGCAATTTAACCTTTACGCCCACCTCACCGCCAGCCAGAACATCACCCTGGCACTGGAGCACGTTCACGGCTGGAAGCCGCAGCCTGCCCAGGAGCGCGCCCTGGCGCTGCTGGATAAGGTCGGGATGCTCGAAAAAGCCCATCACTTTCCCGCGCAGCTCTCCGGCGGCCAGCAGCAGCGCGTGGCGATTGCTCGCGCGCTGGCCTCGTCGCCGCAAATCATTCTCTTTGATGAGCCGACGTCAGCCCTCGATCCCGAGATGATTGGCGAAGTGCTATATGTGATGAAAGCCCTCGCCCACAGCGGGATCACCATGATTGTGGTGACGCACGAGATGCAGTTTGCCCGGGAGATTGCTGACCGGATCGTCTTTATCGACGGCGGGCAAATTCTCGAAACCGCCCCGCCTGCGCAATTTTTCAGTCAACCTTCGCATCCGCGCGCCCAGCGGTTCCTGCAAAAAGTGCTCGACCCGCTTCACCAGGAGGCGCTGTAATGCCCGCGCTCGACTGGCAGGGAGTGCTGACCGGACAGCCCCTGCAGTGGATAGTATCCGGTTTTCTCACCACGCTGTGGGTCACGCTCGCAGGCGTGGTACTTGCCACCCTGCTTGCGCTGTTGTTTCTGCTGCTTCGCCTCTCCGCAGGACGGTTCGGTCATGCCGTCGTCAGCGGCTGGGTCTCGCTGTTTCGCAACACGCCGCTGCTGGTGCAGCTCCTGTTCTGGTACTTCGCCGCCTGGAACGGGCTGCCGCTCGGGTTTAGGGATGTGGTGAATGCCGATCACGCCTGGTCGATTCTGCCCGGCGACGTCTGGTGGTTCACTCCTGAATTTTTATGTTCGGCGTGGGGGCTGGGCGTGTTCACCTCAGCGTTTTTAATTGAGGAGATTGAGTCCGGGCTGCGTTCCGTCCCCAGCGGACAGCGGGAGGCGGCGCTGGCGCAGGGATTTTCTGCCTGGCGGTTATTCCGCTACATTCTGCTGCCGCAAGGACTGGCGAACGCCTGGCAGCCTGTCGTCGGTCAGTATCTCAACCTGATGAAGCTCTCCTCGCTCGCCAGCGGCATTGGCTTTGCCGAACTCACCTATCAGGTGCGGCAGATCGAAAGCTACAACGCGCACGCGCTGGAGGCCTTTACCGTGGGAACCGCACTGTATCTGCTTACCGGCGTGCTGATGGGTATGCTACTGACGCGACTCGGCCCCCGCGCAGGGAGGGCTCAGCATGATTGCCGGATTTAACGTCATTGTTGATAACCTGGATTATCTGCTGTGGGGACGTGCAGCGGCGGGTGAACCCGGCGGCGTGTTGCTCTCGCTGCTGATGGCTGCGGGAGCCGCCATACTTGCTCTGCCCTGCGGTATTGCGCTGGCGTGCGCCGCGTGGCGCTATCCCGGGCTTGGGCGTAAGGCGCTGTTTCTGTGGGCAGAGTTGATACGCGGCATTCCGCTCATCTTTGTGATTTTCTGGATGTGGTATCTGCTGCCGCTGATGACTGGCGGCGATCTGCCCGGCGCCCTCACCGTGACGCTGGCGCTGGCCTGGTTCACGGCGGCATCGGTTATGCATTCGGTACTCGCCGGGCTAAACGCGTTGCCCGCCGGGCAATATGAAGCCGCACTGACGCAGGGATTCGGCACGCGGCAAACCCTGTGGCGCGTGCTGCTCCCGCAGGTGATGCGCAATATTCTGCCGTCTCTGGTGGGGATTTTTATCAGCCTGCTGAAGGATACGTCGCTGGCGTTTATTGTGAACGTCCCGGAATTGACTACGGTGGCGGGACAGGTCAACAACCGGGTGCAAATCTACCCGGCGGCCATATTTATCTTTACGGGCGTGGTCTACTACCTGCTCTGCTGCTCGCTCGAGCAGCTTGCGAAGCGCTGGCGCATTACCCGGCCAGCGCTTTAACTACCGTTTCCATCGCTTCGGTTGTCAGTTCACTGCGTTTAATGCGCTGGTTCGCCAGCGCGGTTCGCAGCACGCCGGCAATGACAATATGCTTTGGCTCCTGCCCTAAATCACGCATCTCAAGCACCACCTTCCCGACCACCCGGCACATCTCCTGGTACAGCGCTTCATCTTTGGTCACGTTACCCATCGTCATCACTCCATTGCCTTTTAAAGGTTGAGCTTAAATGATTCTCCTGCCGGATACAAAAAAGAAGCCCGGCGAGAGACTCGCCGGGCTTCATCTGTAAAATCAGTAAATTAGTTGTTTACGGGGATGACCGCGCCTTTATATTTGGTGCGGATCCAGTCCTGAATCTCTTTCGAGTGCAGCACGTTCACCAGCGCGACGATATCTTTCTTCTTCTCGTCACCGCGGTGCACGGTAATGATGTTGGCGTACGGGTTGTTTTCACCGCTCTCTACCGCTATTGGGTCGTGAACCGGGTCCAGACCTGCATCAATCGCGTAGTTGGCGTTGATCACCACCGCAGCGCCTTCGTCGTTGTTGTACATCTGCGGCAGCAGAGAAGCTTCGACGTTAGGCGTGAACTGCAGCTTTTTCGGGTTCTCGACGATGTCGCTGATGCGTGCGGTCACTTTATCGATGCCCGGCTTCAGCTTGATCACGCCCTCTTTCTCGAAGATGGAGAGAATGCGCCCCTCTTCGGAAACGGCATCACGCATGATGATCTTGCCGCCTTCCGGCAGGTCTTTCAGCGACTTGTATTTTTTGGAGTAGATGCCGATTGGCTCAATGTGGATCGCGCCCGCACTGACAAAATCGTAGT
This sequence comes from Enterobacter sp. RIT637, assembly GCF_019718755.1. Taxonomy (NCBI): domain Bacteria; kingdom Pseudomonadati; phylum Pseudomonadota; class Gammaproteobacteria; order Enterobacterales; family Enterobacteriaceae; genus Enterobacter; species Enterobacter sp. RIT637. The sequence continues at coordinate 444,650 of NZ_JAIHAZ010000001.1, read as the reverse complement.
CCTTGTCGCCCGCATGATCTTTCAGCACGCTGTTCAGGTAAGGAATGTGCTGGAAATAGTTCGCGTCGATGTCATGACCCGCCAGCGCGGTGTTCGGCAGAATGTAGTCCTGGAACGGTTTAATCTCCAGGTCGATACCCTGTTTCGCCAGAATCGGCTTTGCCTGCTCCAGAATTTCGGCGTGCGGCGTGTTGGACGCGCCTACGGTCAGGGTGTCGGCCCAGGAAGCGAAGCTCAGGGCACTCAGGGTTGCGGCGGCGATCAGTGTCAGTGTTTTTTTCATGATGTGGTTCCTGTGTGTTGTTGTTACCCTAAATAGTTCGAGTCACAGGAAGGCGGCAAGTGAGCGAATCCCCAGGAGCTTACATACAGTAAGTGACTGGGGTGAACGAATGCAGCCAACGCGCCTGAGGCTCGAAATATGACGGGTATTAGCGTTTATCTAACAGTGAAGTAATGACATCGCCGCAGAACTGGATAATGAAAACGATGATCAGAATGGTCACCGTTGCCACCAGCGTGACGTCACCATGGTTGCGCTGGAATCCTTCCAGATAAGCCAGATTTCCCAAACCGCCGGCGCCAATCACCCCCGCCATCGCGCTGTAGCTCACCAGCGCAATCAGCGTCACCGTAATACCTGAAACCAGTGCAGGTGATGATTCCGGCAGTAAAACCCGAAACACTAACGTGCTCAGTCGTGCGCCCATCGAGCGCGTTGCTTCTATAACGCCTTTATCCACTTCACGCAGGGCGATTTCCACCAGGCGTGCGTAGAACGGTGCTGCGCCCACAATCAGCGCCGGCAGCGCCGCGTTGGCGCCAAGGATGGTCCCGACGATGGTTTTCGTGAACGGGATCAGCAGAACAATGAGGATGATGAACGGAATCGAGCGGAACACGTTCACCACAATCGAAATCACGCTGTAGACCGTGCGGTTATGGAACAGCCCGCCGCGCGCGGTTAAAAACAGCGCCAGACCGAGCACGAGCCCCAGAACAAAGGTCGCCACGCCGGAGAGCGCGGTCATGTACAGCGTCTCCTGAGTTGCCGCCCAGAGCTGGTCCCACTTCAGATGCGGAAAGAGATCCTCAGCCATGTTTAATCACCTCACCTTCAATATCGCTGTGCTTCAGGTCGGCGAGGATATTGTTCAGTTGTTCATCAGATGCCACCACGTGCACCCAGAGTTGCCCGAAAACTCCGTGGGCGGTTTGCGTCATTTTTCCGTGCAGGATGTTAAACGGCAGGCCGTAGCGCAGCGTTAATTCACCGACGACAGGCTTATGGGTGCTGTGCCCGGTAAAGGTCAGCTTGATAACCGTGCCTTCAAGTTCATTTGCCAGCTCGGCATTGAAGGTCTCTTCCTCGGCGTACTGGCTCACCTGACGAACAAACTGTTGCGTGATGGGCTGTTGCGGATGGGTAAAGACGCTCAGGACGTCGCCCTCTTCCACGACTTTACCGTTCTCCATCACCGCTACGCGGTCGCAGATTTTGCGCACCACGTGCATCTCGTGGGTGATCAGCACGATGGTCAGTTTGAAGCGACGGTTAATATCCAGCAGCAGATCGAGGATCTGATCGGTGGTCTGTGGGTCAAGAGCCGACGTGGCTTCATCGCAGAGCAGCACGTCCGGGTTATTGGCCAGCGCGCGCGCAATGCCCACGCGCTGTTTTTGCCCGCCGCTCAGCTGGGACGGGTACGCATTCTCGCGCCCTTTGAGGCCGACCAGATCCACCAGTTCAGCCACGCGCGCCTTGATATTGGCTTTAGGCACGCCCGCGATTTGCATTGAGAAAGCGATGTTCTCGCTCACCGTTCGCGACCAGAGCAGGTTGAAATGCTGGAACACCATGCTGATCTTCAGACGCGCCTGACGTAAGGCTTCGCCCTTAGCAGCAGAAATATTTTGCCCGTTGATGGTTACGCTGCCGGTACTGGGTTTTTCCAGACCGTTCAGCAGCCGGATAAGCGTACTTTTCCCGGCACCGCTGTAGCCGATAATCCCGTAAATCTGTCCCTGTGCTATCGTCAAATTGACATTATCAACGGCTGTCAGTGCCACCTTTCCGTTGTCAAAAACCTTCGAAATATTGCTCAGTACGATCATTCTTATTCGTTATCCGTTCCGCCCGTGGCGGTTTAGCAGTATGGATGTCCAAACGATAGTAAACAGGCGTTATCAGGTTTTAAATGAACAAAAAGGAATTTGTTATAACTTTCGGAAATAAACAGCGGATTTAACGGCTGGAAGGCATTTAGATCATTTTCAGCAATGATTATCTGCCATACGCATATTCAATGGCTGACCCGCTGAAAAAACGGTCATTTTTGCAGCATTTTATCCCGATATAGCCATCCTCACATCCAGACAACTTTACGTCTTGCTGTCCTTACATCCGAAAACGCGCTGAATATTCCTTTCTGTTCTAAAAGGCAGTGAAACGTTCTTTATTGAGAAATTTTCATGGTCCTATCATCCGGTCATGACCTCCTTAAAGGAAAAAGACCATGACGATTTATCACTCCGTCACCGAACTGATTGGCCGCACGCCGCTTATCCAGCTACACAAACTGGATACCGGCCCCTGCTCCTTGTTTCTGAAGCTTGAAAACCAAAATCCCGGCGGCTCGATTAAAGACCGCGTTGCGCTGTCGATGATCAACGAAGCGGAGCGCACCGGCCAGCTGCAGCCGGGCGGCACGATTATTGAAGCGACAGCGGGCAATACCGGGCTTGGCCTGGCGCTGATCGCCGCGCAGAAAGGCTACTCGCTGATCCTGGTGGTGCCGGACAAAATGAGCCGCGAGAAGATATTCCACCTGCGCGCGCTGGGCGCACAGGTGGTGCTAACCCGCTCCGACGTCAACAAGGGCCACCCCGCCTACTACCAGGATTACGCCCAGCGGCTGGCCAACGAGCTGCCCGGCGCGTTTTACATCGACCAGTTCAATAATGAGGCTAACCCGCTGGCGCACCGCACCACCACGGCACCGGAACTGTTTGAACAGCTTGATGGGCGGATCGACGCCATCGTGGTGGGCGTCGGTTCAGGCGGCACGCTGGGCGGCCTGCAGGCGTGGTTCGCCGAGCACTCTCCGCATACGGAGTTTGTCCTGGCAGACCCGGCCGGTTCCGTTCTGGCTGACCAGGTGGAGACCGGACGCTACCACGACGCGGGCTCCTGGCTGGTTGAGGGTATTGGCGAAGACTTTATTCCGCCGCTGGCCCACATCGAAGGGGTGAATCGCGCCTGGCGCATCACCGACCGCGAAGCCTTCACCACCGCGCGCGATCTGCTGAAAACGGAAGGCATTCTGGCGGGCTCTTCCAGCGGCACGCTGCTGGCGGCGGCGCTGAAGTATTGCCAGGCGCAGACCACGCCGAAACGCGTTGTCACCTTCGCCTGCGACAGCGGCAATAAGTACCTCTCGAAGATGTTCAACGACGACTGGATGCGTCAGCAAGGGCTCATCACGCGCCCTCAGGTGGGCGATCTCTCCGACTATATCGCGCTGCGTCACGATGAAGGTGCCACCGTCACCGCCGCCCCGGACGACACGCTCTCCACCGTGCTGGCGCGCATGCGTCTGTATGACATCTCCCAGCTGCCGGTGCTGGAGAACGGCAAGGTGGTGGGCATTATCGACGAGTGGGATCTCCTGCGACATATCGGCGGCGACGGCGATCGCTTCGCCCTTCCGGTGACGGCCGCCATGACGCGTCAGGTGGAGTTCCTGGATAAACACGCCCCGGAAAGCGCCCTTAACGCCATCTTCGACCGCGGTCTGGTGGCCGTGATTAACGACAACGACCGTTTTCTCGGTCTGATTACGCGCAGTGACGTTCTGACCGCCTGGCGCAACCGTCTTCAGCAATAAAGGAATAAGTGATGAAAAATCTGGCTACCCTGAGCGTACACAGCGGCGAGTTCAACGACCAGCACGGTGCCGTCATGCCGCCGATTTACGCCACCTCAACGTTTGCGCAACCGTCACCCGGCGAGCATACCGGCTATGAGTATTCCCGCAGCGGCAACCCCACCCGCCACGCGCTGGAAACCGCCATCGCCGAACTGGAAGGCGGCACGCGCGGCTACGCGTTTGCCTCCGGTCTGGCGGCCATCTCCACCGTGCTCGAACTGCTCGATAAAGACAGCCATATTGTCGCCATTGATGACGTTTACGGCGGGACGTATCGCCTGATTGAAAACGTGCGCAAGCGCAGCACCGGTCTGCAGGTCAGCTGGGTTAAACCGGACGACCTGGCCGGGCTTGAGGCCGCCATTCGCCCGGATACCCGCATGGTGTGGGTCGAAACGCCAACCAACCCGCTGCTGAAGCTGGCGGATCTGGCGGCCATTGCGCAAATTGCCCGTCGTCATAACGTCATCAGCGTGGCGGATAATACCTTCGCATCGCCGGTGATCCACCGTCCGCTGGCGTCGGGTTTCGATATCGTTGTGCACTCCGCCACTAAATACCTGAACGGCCATTCTGACGTGGTGGCCGGGCTGGCGATTGTCGGGGACAACAAGGAACTGGCGGATAAGCTGGGCTATCTGCAAAACGCAGTAGGTGGCGTACTGGATCCGTTTAGCAGCTTCCTGACCCTGCGCGGTATTCGCACGCTTGCGCTGCGCGTTGAAAAGCACAGCACCAACGCACTGGCGATTGCGCAATGGCTGGCGCAGCATCCTCTGGTCGAAAAGGTGTTCTATCCCGGCCTGGAGTCGCATCCGCAATACCCGCTTGCCCGCACGCAGATGGCCCTGCCGGGCGGGATGATTTCCGTCGTGGTAAAAGGCGATGCGCAACGCGCCACCGAGGTGATCCGCAACCTCAAGTTGTTCACCCTCGCGGAAAGCCTGGGCGGCGTGGAGAGCCTGGTAAGCCAGCCCTACAGCATGACCCACGCGTCCATTCCGCTGGAACAACGCCTGGCAAACGGCATTGTGCCGCAGCTGATCCGTCTGTCAGTCGGGATTGAAGATCAAAAAGACCTCATTGCCGACCTCAGCCAGGCGCTGCAAAAATAAGCAAAATGCGGCAGGTCAGGCACCTGCCGCCATAAGTTGTCATTATGCCTTAACGCCTTGATAACAAACTTATGTGAATCTGCACAGATTATTTTTGAAACGCTGTTTCCATTTTCCTTTTATCTTAAAATCAGCGTATAATGCGCGCCAAATCCCTGGTGAATGGTTTCAGCGCTTGGAATACAAAAAACAACGTACAACTTCTCCTCTCCTTCGTTGGGCTGACACTCAGGCACACTTTCTTCTGCACGCTCATTTGATGTCTCCTATCCTTAGTGCGTGTCATATACTCTTTTGCAACACAGGTTTGACTCCGCGGCAGTGCGCCCCCGGAGCGAGATTTCCATATCCTTCCCAACTTAAAGACTAAGACTGTCATGAAAAAGACGAAAATTGTTTGTACTATCGGCCCGAAAACCGAATCTGAAGAGATGCTGACCAAGATGCTGGACGCCGGCATGAACGTGATGCGTCTGAACTTCTCCCACGGTGACTACGCAGAACACGGTCAGCGTATCCAGAACTTGCGCAACGTAATGAGCAAGACCGGTAAAAAAGCAGCTATCCTGCTGGATACCAAAGGTCCAGAAATCCGTACCATCAAACTGGAAGGCGGTAACGACGTCTCCCTGAAAGCGGGCCAGACCTTCACCTTCACCACCGACAAATCCGTTGTCGGCAACAGCGAAATCGTTGCAGTGACCTACGAAGGCTTCACCAGCGACCTGTCCGTCGGCAACACCGTTCTGGTGGATGATGGCCTGATCGGTATGGAAGTCACCGCGATCGAAGGTAACAAGGTTATTTGTAAAGTGCTGAACAACGGCGACCTGGGCGAAAACAAAGGTGTTAACCTGCCGGGCGTTTCCATCGCGCTGCCAGCACTGGCTGAAAAAGACAAACAGGACCTGATCTTTGGTTGCGAGCAGGGCGTTGATTTCGTTGCTGCATCCTTCATCCGTAAGCGTTCTGACGTGGTTGAGATCCGTGAGCACCTGAAAGCGCACGGCGGCGAGAAGATCCAGATCATCTCCAAAATCGAAAACCAGGAAGGCCTGAACAACTTCGACGAAATCCTCGAAGCGTCTGACGGCATCATGGTTGCACGTGGTGACCTGGGCGTTGAGATCCCGGTTGAAGAAGTGATCTTCGCGCAGAAGATGATGATCGAGAAGTGTGTGCGCGCGCGTAAAGTGGTTATCACCGCAACGCAGATGCTGGACTCCATGATCAAAAACCCACGCCCTACCCGCGCTGAAGCAGGCGACGTGGCGAACGCCATCCTTGACGGTACCGATGCAGTGATGCTGTCCGGTGAGTCAGCGAAGGGTAAATACCCGCTGGAAGCGGTCGGCATCATGGCGACCATCTGCGAGCGTACTGACCGCGTGATGACCAGCCGTCTGGACTTCAACAACGACAGCCGCAAACTGCGCATCACAGAAGCTGTGTGCCGCGGTGCAGTTGAAACCGCTGAGAAACTGGACGCACCGCTGATCGTGGTAGCGACCCAGGGCGGTAAATCTGCTCGTGCAGTGCGTAAATACTTCCCGGATGCCACCATCCTTGCCCTGACCACCAATGAAACCACCGCGCGTCAGCTGGTGCTTAGCAAAGGCGTGGTTGCCCATCTGGTGAAAGAGATCGCGTCTACCGATGATTTCTATATTCAGGGTAAAGCCATGGCGCTGGAAAGCGGTCTGGCTCAGAAAGGCGACGTTGTGGTGATGGTTTCTGGTGCTCTGGTTCCAGCAGGCACCACTAACACTGCATCTGTTCACGTGCTGTAATAATTCCCGAACGAATTAATTTTGATAAAAAGCGCCCGCCGGGCGCTTTTTTTATTCCCGGCATTAGCCAAAGTCATTCAAATTGCAAATCGGGTTTTTCTATTTAATTGTGATTTATCTAAGATGAATCCGATGAAAAATGCCTTTTTTAACATAGCTTTTTCGACAAAAAGGCCAAATTCGTTGCTTCTTTGAGCGAACGATCAAAAATAGGCGTATTCCCATCAAAAAAATATTCTCAACCCAAAAAACTTTGTGTAATACTTGTAACGCTACATGGAGATTAACTCAATCTAGAGGGTATTAATAATGAATCGTACTAAACTGGTACTGGGCGCGGTAATCCTGGGTTCTACTCTGCTGGCAGGTTGCTCCAGCAACGCTAAAATCGATCAGCTGTCTTCTGACGTTCAGACTCTGAACGCTAAAGTTGACCAGCTGAGCAACGACGTGAACGCAATGCGTTCCGACGTTCAGGCTGCTAAAGACGACGCAGCTCGCGCTAACCAGCGTCTGGACAACCAGGCTACTAAATACCGTAAGTAATAGTACCTGTTAATAAAATGGCGCACATTGTGCGCCATTTTTTTTGCCTTCGTCAAATCCCTACTGCGTCACCTTCTCCCCTTCTTCTTCGGCTACCGCCGCTGACACCCGACTGTTCTGCACCGACAGCACGCTGTTGTTGGCTGATGGGCCATTACCGGCAGACACCACAACAGGGATCCCCGCACGACGTGACAAGGCTTTATCGATCAGCGCTTTATCACTGCCCGATTGAGACACAAAGGTCGCGAAATCTTCGGAGTGGCTAATGGGCGCAACCTGCGGGTTTTCTCCCTCAACCTGCGCCAGCGGACGGTGTACTTCAACGTAGCGTTTCCCATCCGGCTCAACGGCAAACTTCACCGGCTCATTGATAATCTGAACCCGCGTGCCAACACGCACCTGCCCGAACAGCGCTTTGATATCCGGCGCGTTCATCCGCATACAGCCCGAACTGACCCGTAAACCGACGCTGTCCGGCGCGCTGGTGCCGTGGATAAGATATTCACCATTCCCTACGCCCAGGCGCAGCGCAAAGCGTCCTAACGGGTTATTTGGCCCTGCTGGCACGACCGGTGGCAATTTAATTCCCTGTGCCAGAGAGCGCGCCCTGATGCCCGCTGTCGGTGTCCAGGTTGGATTAGGGATTTTCTGACTCACGCGGGTGGTTGTCACCGGCGTTTCCAGCCCCAACTGCCCGATACCGAGCGGGAAGACCTGAACGATATTCTCCCCCGGCGGGAAATAGTAAAGCCGAAGCTCTGCCAGGTTGACCACGATCCCTTCCCGCGGGGTATCCGGCAGCAGCATTTGAGATGGAATGGTGATCACCGTCCCCGGCGCGGGGTTCACCGGCGCAATGGTATTATTGGTTTCAAGAATAAGCTGCGCTGCCGTATTAAACCGGCGGGCAATGGCCTGCAGTTTATTGTCGCCTTCCTGAATCGTGTAGGTTTGATTTTGCCCAATCAGACGACTGCCTGCGGGCGGCAACGGATAATCCACCGCCCGGGCCGAATTAAGCACACCGAGCGAACCAAGGAGTAATAGAGTTATTAGAGACGCGCGCTTCATGCTGAGATTCCTTATTCACTGACAGAACGCCAGAAAGCTGAAAAACCAGCGAGGCGGGAACCACCTCGCGAAACAGAATGAATGCTGTTCTGTAAGTCTAGCTAAGGATTGCAGCTTTGGCGCGAATGCCGCGAATCATCGCTTCCAGCCCCTGGGAACGAGACGGGGTGAGGTGTTGGGTCAGGGCCATTTTTTCAAACCAGGGACGAACATCAAACGCGACAATGTCCTGCGCCGACATCTGGTGATAGAGAATAAAGACGACGGCAATAAGGCCTTTTACAATCGCAGCGTCGCTGTCTCCGCGTAATTCAATAGTGCCATCGTCAGATTGCTCCATCACAATCCACACCTGGCTCTGGCAGCCCTGAATAATATTTTCCGGGTTATGCGCCTCTTCACTGAGCGGCGCTAAACGCTGTCCCAGCTCAATAATATAGAGATATTTCTCTTCCCAGTTTGCGCAACGCGAGAAGTTACGCAGTAATTTATCTTTGTCCGGCAGTTCCGCCATCTTTCGCCTCTCCGTTAGCCCAGCAGCTGATGAATACGCTTAAGCCCCGCCACCAGCCTGTCGACCTCTTCCGTTGTGTTGTACATCACCAGCGACGCGCGACACATTGCCGGCACCTGGTAAAACGCCATCAGCGGCATGGCGCAGTGGTGCCCGGTACGGACCGCCACGCCGTAGTTATCGAGGAAACTGCCCACGTCATAGGCATGATGTTTCCCGAGATTGAACGCAATCACCCCTTGCCGGTCGGCAGGCCCGTAGAGGGTCAGATCCGGCACGCTGGCAAGCTCCGCAAGCGCATAGTGCATTAGCAGCTGTTCGTACTCCTGAATGCTCTCAAGGCCGATTGACGAGACATAAGAAACCGCCGCCCCCAAACCGATAATCCCGCCGGTGTTGGGCGTGCCCGCCTCAAAACGCCACGGCGCACGCGCGTAGGTGGTGCCCTCCGTCAGGCTAACGGTGGCGATCATCGACCCGCCCCCTTCCCACGGCGGCATCGCCTGCAGGATCGCCTCTTTGACGTACAGCACGCCTATCCCGGTCGGCCCATAGAGCTTATGGCCGGAAAAGACGTAGAAATCGCAGTCCAGCGCCTGGACGTCAACCGCGTGGTGCATCACCGCCTGCGCGCCGTCAATCAGCACCTTCGCGCCCGCCTGATGGGCCTTTTCGACAATCTCCGCTACCGGGTTTTCCGTCCCCAGCACGTTGGAGACCTGGGTGACCGCCACCAGCCGCGTTTTATCGTCAAGCAATGCGTCAAGCTGCTCAAGCTGAAGCGTCCCGTCGGCATTGAGCGGGATCACCCGCAGCTGCGCGCCAACGCGCTCGCAGAGCATCTGCCACGGCACGATATTAGCGTGGTGTTCCATTTGCGTGATAACGATATTATCACCCGCGTGCACCTGGGCGTTGCCCCAGCTGTTGGCGACGAGGTTAATGCCTTCGGTGGTGCCGCGCACGAAAACCAGCTCTTCAGACGATTGCGCGTTAAGGAAGGCGGCAATCTGCGTGCGCACGTTTTCCATGCGCTGTGTCGCCTCGGCGCTCAGGGTATGAATACCGCGATGCACGGCGGCGTAGCCGTGGCGATAAAACTCGGCTTCCGCATCCACCACCGGGTTCGGCTTCTGCGCGCTGGCCGCGCTGTCCAGATAGGCCAGCGGCAGACCGTTCACTTCACGGGTCAGAACCGGGAAATCTGCCCGTACTTTCTCGACGGGAAAACTCATGCTTCGCCTCCAGGCAGACGCTCACCGATACGGGCCAGCACCTGCTGTTTTAACACGCCATCCTGCAGCGCTTCCGTCAACTCGGCGGCAAACGCGTAGATAATCATCTTCTGCGCCGCCTGACGGTCAATACCGCGGGAGCGCAGGTAGAACATCTGCTCATCGTCGATCCGCCCGACCGTCGCACCGTGGCTGCATTTCACGTCATCGGCGTAAATCTCCAGCTGCGGTTTGGTGTCCACCTCCGCCAGGCGGCCTAACAGCAGATTATTGTTGGTCATCTGCCCGTCGGTTTTAATGGCGTGCTGGGCCACGTTTATCAGGCCGTTAAACACCGCGCGGCCTCTGTCGCTGACGATGGTTTTATGCAGCTGGCGGCTGTTGCAGTAGCCTTTGTTGTGCTCAAGCCAGGTGCGCGTGTCACACACTTCAGATTTGACCGGCATCGCCAGGCTGTTAATGCGCAGCGTAGTGTTTTCACCGTTAAGCTGGGTGCTGGTGTTGTGGCGCAGCACCGCGCCACCGAGCAGGAAGCTGTGGCTGTACGCTGCGGCATCCTGACCCAGCACAATGTCGTTATGGGCAAAGTGGTGGCTCTGCGGGTTCTCAAACGCCAGCTTGACGTGATGAAGCTGGGCATTGGCCGCCACATTCATCGTCAGACGCGATCCGGTGAAGTGGCGCGTCTCGTTGAGGCTGACGTAATGTTCGATGACCGTGGCCTCCGCCCCCTCAGCCAGCTCAAGATGGTGGCGATAGTGCGCGGTGTTGATTTCGTCGCCCTCTATGCCCTGCGTGATATGCATCAGCAGCAGCGGCTTCGCCGGACGCTGGTTACGCTTCACGTGGATATGCGTCACGCCGCGGGCAAGGCTCTCGGTCAGGTGCAGGAAAACCTCAGGCTGAACCGGGGCGCTCAGGGACTGGCGATCGTCGTTTATCTCAATCTCAAATCCGCCCCCCTGAAGCGCGTCGCTCAGCTCCGCACGGAACTCACCGTCGACAAACACCAGGCGCACGGCATCCACGCCCACTGCCAGCGCGTCACGCTGCGCAGGAGTAAGCTCCGCCGAACGCGTGACAAACTCGCCGTTCAGCAGGCCATCGAGCGGGGTGTATTTCCAGTTTTCGTGCTTACGCGTGGGCAGCCCCAGGCGCAGCATCTGCTGAAGATGCTGCTGGGCCTGTTCTGAACGCGACTGCCCCTGCGTTTCAAATAGCCGATGCCACTGCTGGAGCGCATTACTGCTGTTCGGTAAGCCAGCCATAACCCTGCTCCTCCAGTTGTTTAACCAGCGTGAAATCGCCGGATTTCACAATACGCCCCTGGTAAAGCACGTGGACGTAGTCTGGTTTGATGTAGTCAAGAATGCGTTGGTAGTGGGTGACGATAATGAATGAACGCTTGCCGTCACGCAGGGAGTTCACGCCGTCAGCGACAATCTTCAGGGCGTCGATATCCAGACCGGAGTCGGTCTCATCCAGAATGCACAGCTCGGGCTCCAGCACCGCCATCTGCAGAATGTCGTTACGCTTTTTCTCGCCGCCGGAAAAGCCGACGTTGACCGAACGGGTCAGCAGGTCTTCCGGCATTTTCAGCAGCTTGATCTTCTCTTCCATCAGATCCTGGAAGTCGAAGCGGTCCAGCGCGTCGAGACCGCGATACTTGCGCACCGCGTTCAGCGCCGTCTGCAGGAAGAACTGGTTGCTGACGCCCGGAATTTCGACCGGGTACTGGAAGGCCATAAAGATGCCCTCTCCCGCGCGGTCTTCCGGCGACATCTCCAGCAGATCTTTGCCGTTAAACTCGACAGAGCCGTGAGTGACTTCGTAATCTTCGCGTCCTGCCAGCGTCGCGGAAAGCGTGCTTTTCCCGGAGCCGTTCGGCCCCATGATGGCGTGAACTTCACCCGGCTTGACGTCAAAATTGAGGCCACGCAGGATGGCTTTCTCTTCCACGCTAACCTGTAAATCTTTAATGCTTAACATGTGCTTTCCTTAACCGACGCTGTGTTCAAGACTAATGGCGAGGAGTTTTTGTGCTTCAACGGCGAATTCCAGCGGCAGTTCAGAGAACACGTCCTTACAGAAGCCGTTCACAATCATTGAAATGGCATCTTCTTCGCTGATCCCGCGCTGCAGGCAGTAGAAGAGCTGATCTTCCCCAATCCGCGACGTGGTCGCCTCGTGCTCAAGCTGGGCCGTGTTGTTACGACACTCGACGTACGGGAAGGTATGCGCCCCGCAGTCAGCGCCAATCAGCATTGAGTCACACTGGGTAAAGTTACGCGCGTTGGTGGCCGTCGGCATGATTTTCACCAGCCCGCGATAGCTGTTCTGGCTGTGCCCGGCGGAGATCCCTTTCGAGATAATGGTGGATTTGGTGTTTTTACCAATGTGGATCATCTTGGTGCCGGTATCGGCCTGCTGATGCCCGCTGGTCAGCGCCACCGAGTAAAACTCGCCGATGGAGTTATCCCCGCGCAGGATGCAGCTCGGGTATTTCCAGGTAATGGCCGAGCCGGTTTCCGACTGGGTCCAGGACATCTTGCTGTTTTCGCCTTCGCACAGCGCGCGCTTGGTAACGAAGTTCAAAATGCCGCCGGTATTGCCGTCGCCGGGGAACCAGTTCTGCACCGTGGAGTATTTCACCTCGGCGTCTTTATGGATGATGACCTCCACCACCGCCGCGTGCAGCTGATAGCTGTCACGTACAGGGGCGGAACAGCCTTCGATATAGCTGACGTAGCTGCCTTCATCCGCGACCAGAATGGTACGTTCGAACTGACCGGTTTTTTCGGCATTGATGCGGAAATAGGTAGAAAGCTCCATCGGGCAGCGCACGCCTTTCGGCACATAAATGAAGGTGCCGTCAGAGGCTACCGCCGCATTGAGCGCCGCGAAGAAATTATCGTTACTCGGCACCACGGTACCGATGTACTTTTTCACCAGTTCCGGATGATCGTGAATCGCTTCGCCGAAGGAGCAGAAAATGATCCCCTGCTCTGCCAGCTTCTCGCGGTAGGTGGTTGCCACCGAGACGGAGTCAAAAATGGCGTCCACCGCCACCTCTCTTCCTTCGCGAACGGGCACGCCAAGTTGGTTAAAGGCTTCTTCAACTTCTTTGCTCAGGAAGCTGTTCTCCGCACCGGTTTGCTGTACCGCACCAGGCTGCGAGGCGCAGGTATCGTCACAGCTGCCGCAGGAGGGTGCGGAGTAGTAGCTGTAATCCTGATAGTTCAGCTTGTCGTAGTGCGCTTTCAGCCAGTGCGGCTCTTCCATTTTCAGCCAGGCGCGGAAGGCGCTCAGGCGAAATTCGAGCATCCACTCAGGTTCATTACGTTTGGCCGAGATCGCCCGCACGACATCTTCGTTGATGCCTTTTGCCAGCTCATCGGTCTGCAACTGCGTAAAGAACCCTTCTTTATAATTCAGGTGTCCGCCGCTCCAGGTGTTCACATCACTCGTTGCTTCAGTATTACGAGACATAGTACCGCCTATACCCCAAAGCTTTCGCCGCAGCCGCATTCGTTCTGGGCTTTCGGGTTATGAAATTTGAATAACTGGTTTAAGCCTTCACGGACGTAGTCCACTTCGGTGCCGTCGATAAAGGGCATCGCCTGCAGCGCAACGAACAGTTTCGCGCCGTCGGTTTCGAAGACCAGGTCATCCTTCTCGGGTTCGGTGACGGTATCAAGCACGTAACCAAAACCTGCGCATCCGGTCTGTTTGACGCCTAAACGCACGCCGAGGATCTCGGGCTTTTTCGCCACCAGCTCGTGAATATGTGCCGCCGCCGCTGGCGTGAGCGTTAAACCGCGCCAGGCAAAATCGGCTGGATTAAAGGTTTCTGAATGCAGTTCCATAGGTCCACCTCGTCTGAATAGCCATCAGGGCATAACACCATGTTAGTGATAACGATTATCACTTCAACCCCCTGTCAGTAGGGGCATCTGGCTAAACCGCCCTTTTTGGTTACTTTTATTAAGCATAGACCCTGTGGAAGGATGCAGGCAGGATGGATTTAATTGTTCAATACATTGATAAATAATGCATTTCGTTGCGGCATTTGTGGCGGAGAGGAGAAAAGTAAAATATGCATCGGAAATGCCTATTTTTGAGATAGCTTCTGCGCAGAAAAGTGACAAAAACAAAAAAAGGCCCTCAAGGCCTCTTACGATCAGTGATGAAATGAAACAGCAAACCCCTGTTCGCGCCAGTGATCGAGCTGTTCCTGCTGGCGAGGCGTGGGAGATTTCCCCGTCCAGACAAAGATTTTTTGCCCCGGGAACAGTTCAGGACGCGGCGAATCAATGGGTTCAGCCAGCACGTCAATATGCCAGCCCTTCTGTGCCAAACGCGCGGCTTCAAGCCAAAGATGCGTTCGGTCGTCGCATTCCCAGCCGATCAGGAGCGCGTCTTTACCGGCTTTCTTGCGGGATTCCGCGAGGCTGGCAACCGCGAATTCGATCAGGACGCCGTCAAAAAGACTCGCCATGTGACGCACGGTATTCTGGTCCTGGTTCATTCGCTGGCGGACCGGAGAAATAATGTTATCAATCAGCGCATCCATCGCATGATCGCGGCGGAATTCGCCCATTTTGGCGCGCAGTTTACCCGGGCTGGCGTAACGCAGAACCGTCATCATCTCTTCCTGGAAAGAGACCCAGTTTCCCTGCGTCAGCTCTTCTTTATTTTCCAGTAACGCTTTGACTTTCCCGACCGATACGCCGGTTTTCATCAGGCGCTTGATCTCTTCGATACGCAGGATATCCTCATCGTCAAACTGACGATGGCCCCCTTCGCTGCGTTGCGGCTTCAACAAACCATAGCGGCGTTGCCAGGCACGCAGCGTAACGGGGTTGATACCGCATCGTTCGGCGACTTCGCCGATACTGTAATAGGCCATTAACTCCCTCACGCTCAACACTTTCATACCTAACCGCACCAACCTTATCAGATTGTACAACGCATTTGTATAACCAACTCCTCGTTCTGAGACAAGTGAAAGGGGTCAAATCCTTTCACTCGTTTATCTATTGTTGTCTAAATTTATCTCTTCGTACAGTTAACTCTCGAGTGTCATGTACAGGTTTTTAGAAATCGTTCTTTTTCTCAGGCCAGGCAACAGCCGGGATCCCGCCCAGACGCGGGCTGGCGAACAGATGCCCCTGAAACTGCGAAATCCCGGCGGATTCCAGCCACATCCACTCCTCAGCCAGCTCTACCCCCACCGCGCAGAACTGGATTTCCAGGGACGCGCAGCATTTGATGATGGCTTGTACAATCGCCTGACGCGGGCCGCTTTTGTGCACGTTGGCTATCAAATCCCGATTAATCTTGATCCTGTCCGGCTGGAACTGCGCCAGCAGCTGCAGCCCGGCAAACCCTGCGCCAAAGTGATCGATCGTCACGCTAATACCCGCGCTCTTTAACTGCCTGACGGAGTGTGTAAATTCATCAAAGCGGGAGATCGCTTCACTTTCCGTGAACTCGACAACGATCTGTTCGGGCACAAAACCATTCGCTTCAATGACCGTAAGCAGGAAATCAACCGCGTTTGGCACGTTAACCAGCGTCATCGGCAGCAGATTGAGGGACAGCGTTTGGGTGTGTAGCCCCAGCGCGCTGGCCATCGACAGTGCCACCTGCTTGCTTTTCAGATCGGCCTCATAAAGCGCGTCTCGAGGCAGAGTCTGAAAATAGGCCGCAGGTGAATCCCCTTCGGGCGTACGAATCAGCGCTTCCCAGGAGACAATCTGTTGCATAAAGGGATCGACGATAGGTTGAAACGCAAAGCTGCAATCTGCGCCTTTTGCCACAACCTCTGACTGCGCGGATAAGGGCGTCTCTTCGGGAATAAATTCCCAGCTGTTCGCCGGAGGCAGTTCAAAATAGTTGGCTTTTTCTGTGGCCTCAACGAAGGTGCGGAAAAACTGCAAGGCACGGTCGTTATACGTCAACCGGTACTTCGTCGTTCCTTTATCAAGCACCTGCTGGAGCACTTCGTCTGTATCAAATTGACGCAAATCGAAAAGCTCCATGCCCACATTGCCAAAGCGCCGGAAGGGACCGTGATCGCACATGAGCTCCACCACATTATGATGTCGCGGGTCACGGCAGATATGCTGATAGATGGCCGTTACATGATCAACAGGCCCTTCAAGTAACTGGAAAAAATGTGTGCCGTTAAACAGCAGGATCCCCGTGACATCGGAGTGCCGATTTTTACGATTTGCAGCAGCTACCATTTCTTCCAGCGCTTTCACCGGAACGTCCTCGCAGATATGACTGCGGTAAATGATGGTTGTTAGCATGCTATTCCTGGGGGTTTATAGGTTCGGCCACGAAAAAATCGTGGATAGAGTGTTGTTATAGCACATTCATTACTTAACAAATAATTTACACGTCAATGATTTAGCGCATTTACAAAGCCGGGTTTTGGTGTTGTACAACTCTCTGAGCACAATCGAGATTGTACAATATATTCTGCACCAATAACGCTAAATAGCATACTCACAACCAGCTGATATTTATAAAAATTATAAAATATATCAAGAAAAAGTTAAAAATCTGTACAATTTGAATGTACAGATTTGAAAAATATGTATACCTTAATTGTAACGTTACTGATTACGGATATTTACAGGAGCGAAACATGAACCAGAACGGTTATGTCGCAGATTCAGCAGCAGCAATCGCGCAGTACTTCGAGAAAGCCGCGCTACCTACTCAGCAGGAGACGCTGGGTCAGGTGGTTGTTGAAATTCTTAGCGACGGGCGACATCTCAATCGCAAATCGCTCTGTACCAAACTTTTAAGTCGCCTCGAAAGGGCTGAAGGCCCGGAAGAAGAACAGCATTATCACATGCTGCTTGGACTGCTTTTCGAACGGTAACGTGATGAACTGTAGTGACGCAGATCGCCTGATCGACCAGCTAATCGGTGAAGCCGTTCTTTCTCTCCTGAGAGAGCGTGGCCCCGTGACAACCGAAGGTCTCATCCAGCGTCTGCGTAATATGAAAGCACATGAAAAGGATCCCCAGCGGCGGGAGACACTTGCGAGGGTGATTGCCGAAATCGGTTCAAATGACCTCGCCTTTACACGTCGCAGAACCGCACACGGACGACCAAAAAGAGAGGGATCTCTCAGAGAGAGTCGAGACAATGTAGTGCCGTTATTTGGTAATGGAAAACCGTCCGATCCAAAGAAGATACATTGACTGCAACCATACAGCTACGGTGAGAACAAATGAGACAAAATATTCAGCTTCAACCCGAATTTCACTCTGCCTTTTTAGACAGTGCGTTATCGGAGTACTTCCGTCATGCAGGCGAACGTTTTGCTGAAGAGTCCGCTGTTTTTTCTACTGCAGTACGCTGTGTCCTTGCCTCTGAAGGACATCTGACCAATAAAGCCATTATCCTCTGGCTGATCCAGACGCTGGAAGCCACAGACGATGTCGTTCAGGCGGATGTGATCCGCAAGACGCTGGAAATCGTCGTCGGCTACACCATGGACGATCTTTGACCCCTGCCCAACAAAACGGCGAGCGTGTCATCGTCAATTCTGTCGAACAGCCTGACGATGACACGCCCTTCGTCCATAACACCCTGTAAATCAAGAAAAAGCAATGTGGCATGGATCCTGCTTAAGCCCAACAAGGGACTGGGCTTTCCAGTTAAACATTGCTTCATTTCTTAACAGGTCTGTTATTGATGAAAAAAATCGCCAGCGTCTGCCCGTACTGCGGTGCAGGCTGCAAACTTAACCTCGTCGTTGAAAATAACCGTATTATCCGTGCCGAAGCAGCTGAAGGCGTCACCAATCAGGGCACGCTTTGCCTGAAAGGATTCTACGGATGGGACTTCCTTAACGACACCCGCCTGCTCACCCCCCGCCTGACGCAGCCCATGATCCGCTACAACAAAGGAGAGGCGTTTACCCCCGTCACCTGGGAAGAGGCCATTCGCTATACCGCCCAGAGGCTCAAGAGCATCAAAGAACAGTTCGGTCCACGGTCAATCATGACCACCGGCTCCTCACGAGGAACAGGTAATGAGACCAACTATGTCATGCAGAAATTCGCCCGTGCCGTGCTCAATACCAACAACGTCGATTGCTGCGCGCGCGTCTGCCATGGTCCTTCTGTTGCTGGCCTGCAGGAAACGCTCGGTAACGGCGCCATGAGTAACTCCATTAGCGATATTGAAAACTCAAAATGCCTGCTGGTGTTCGGCTATAACTGCGCGGACTCCCACCCTATCGTCGCCCGGCGCGTGCTGAAAGCGCGTGAAAACGGCGCAAAAATTATCGTCTGCGATCCGCGGCGCATTGAAACAGCGCGCATTGCCGATCAGCATCTTCAGCTGAAAAACGGCAGCAACATGGCGCTGGTGAATGCCTTTGGCTATGTGCTGCTGGAAGAGGAGCTGTACGACAAAAACTACGTCGCACGTTTTACGGAAGGGCTTGAGGCGTACCGACAGATCGTCAAAGATTACGCGCCAGAGCGCGTGGAGCATCTGACGGGTATCCCCGCGCGCGATGTGCGTCAGGCAATGCGCACGTTCGCGGCGGCACCGTCAGCGACGGTAATGTGGGGGATGGGGGTTACCCAGTTTGGTCAGGCGGTCGATGTGGTGAAAGGCCTTTCCAGCCTGGCGCTGCTGACGGGCAACCTGGGCCGTCCGGCGGTCGGCGTTGGCCCGGTACGCGGGCAAAACAACGTTCAGGGTGCGTGCGACATGGGCGTTCTACCCAATATGTTCCCCGGCTATCAGGAGGTTACGGACCCGGCGGTCAGACAGAAATTTGCTGATGCGTGGAAGATAGACGTCAACAGAATGGACGATCGCGTCGGGACGCGCATCACCGAGGTGCCGCATCTTGCACTGGAAGGTAAGGTCAAAGCGTATTACATCATGGGGGAAGATCCGCTTCAGACAGAAGCCGATCTCGGCCTGGTCCGTCGCGGGTTCGACGCGCTCGATTTTGTAGTGGTTCAGGACATCTTTATGACCAAAACGGCGGAAGTGGCGGATGTGCTGTTACCCGCTACGTCATGGGGTGAACACGGCGGCGTCTTTACCTGCGCCGATCGCGGCTTCCAGCGTTTCGGGAAAGCCATAGAGGCCAGCGGCAACGTGAAGCGCGACTGGGAGATCATCAGCCTGCTGGCGACGGAGATGGGCTACCCGATGCATTACGACGACAACCAGCAGATCTGGGACGAAATGCGCGAGCTGTGCCCGCTCTTCTACGGCGTGACCTACGCAAAAATGGGCGAGATGGGCCATATTCAGTGGCCGTGCCCAACGCTCGATCACCCCGGTACGCCCTACCTGTACAAGGACAATCAGTTCGACACCCCAACGGGCAAAGGGCAACTTTTTGCCGCCGCCTGGCGCGCGCCAGCGGAAACCCCGGATGCAGATTACCCGCTGGTGCTGTGCACAGTACGCGAAGTGGGCCACTACTCCTGCCGCTCCATGACCGGAAACTGCGCGGCGCTGCAGAGCCTGGCCGACGAGCCTGGACGCGTCCAGATGAACCCTGCCGATGCCCATAGACTGGGAATTGCTGACGGCCAACTGGTCTGGGTACGTTCACGCCGGGGTAAAGTGATTACCCGCGCCAGCATCAGCGAACGCATCAACGCCGGGGCCGTCTACATGACCTATCAGTGGTGGATTGGCGCCTGCAACGAGCTGACCCAGGATAACCTCGACCCCGTCTCCAAAACGCCGGAAACGAAGTATTGTGCGGTGCAGCTGGAAGCGATTGAGGATCAGCGCTGGGCCGAGGACCTTGCGGCGTCGGCGTACCAGTCCATGAAGTCGCGGTTAATCAGTGCGGTAAACGTGTGATTGCCTTGCCGGGCGGCGCTCCGCTTGCCCGGCATACTCTCTGCAGCACGATCACATTACCCCTCATGCTTCATTATTTTCCAGGTAATCACGAAGCAGGTTTGGCCGACTTTTTTTCTCCATTAACCTTCTGAGCAGAACGATCAACTCGTAATCAGTTCGCAGGTTATACTTTTGCATCATCATATATTTATGGGTAAAGACCGTTTTATCGCTCATCTTTAATATGTTGGCGGTCTGCATAACCGAGTGTCCACGATAGAAATTCACCATAATTCGAATCTGCTGCGGTGATAAGACTTTATGTTGGCATTCGAAACAGGATTTTTTATTCCAGGTGTAACCCGGTAACTGCATTCTGAACAAGGCGATAAACAATGTGCCGCTTATACGATCAAGCGAAGCACGGCGAGAGAGGAAGATGATGTCCTGAAAACAGGAGGGCAGCGCGGAAAAACGCAGCTCATCGTCAACCAGACCTATCACAATCCCTTTTTCCCGGACCTGTAGTTCCGGGAAACAGGTCAGCGTTTCCCCCTGACAGAGCGAAAGGACAATAATATCGGCCTGAATGACGTTATCCTCAGTCAGATCGGCATTAAAATGGATGGGGCGATGAAAATTGTGCTCAAAAAAATCCACGAAAAAATGCTGTAGCCCGGCCTGAAAAAATAAATCCGTTTCCTGAATCAGGATATTCAACATAGCTCACCCACGTCTCATGATATATGCGCTTCCCGGTGCTCAGTTGTATTGCATCGTCATCACAACAACCGCGCTGATGCTTCCCGGCGTCGCGCCACCGCTCAGGGATATGACCGATGCCTGCATGGGCATGCTCGCCGTTCGGTCTGCTGCAATATTTTGCGTCATGCTGGAGCCCGTTCCTTTGAGCGTGCCGGTCCCCGCCTCACGCATCGCAACCGCCACGTTCGTTGCCGAGCCGTTGTTCATGTAGTAATTCACCCCGGCAACCGGGTCGGGGTTTCCGGTGAAGGAGACCGTCACGCTGCGCGTCCCCGCGGGACATTGCATAAACTGCAGATTAAACGTCACCGGGTCGGAGGATGAACCCGGCGTCACCATGTTTGTCGCCTGAATATTGCCGAGATTAATATCCAGCTGCGTATTCCCGCCATTAAATATGCAGGGCGAGGCCACAATATTTCCCGTCACGTCAAGATTCACGTTATCGGCGGCAAAGGCCTTCCAGCTCAGCAAGGCGAGAAAGACCCGTTTCTTGTGCGAGAATTTCATCATTCACCTGCTACTGGTAGGTCAAATTAAGCGTGGCAGAGGCATTGGCCGCGCCGGATTCGACAGACGTTAACGTCTGGTAATATCGCGCCGTTAACGGCAGCGTCTCTAGTCCACCCGAAGATTGTTTTAATAGCAGGCGGCTATTCAGCACCAGCGGCGTGCCGTTATATAAAAGTTGCACGCCCACGCCTTTTGCCGTACCGGTAATACCCTGTCCCGATAGCGCCATTACGCTGGTATTGCTGCTGTCCGGGTTCTGAATTCCCCCAAGCGAAACGCTAATATTGGTTCCCGGGGTGCAGGTTAACCCCAGATTTTGCGTATTCTGTGCACCCGTGGGCGTGGTTCCGATCGCCGTGCCAAACGCTGAGGCGGAGATATCGCCAATAGGGAACGTCAGCTGAGGCGTGGTAATACTGCATGCAAGCGCATTGATCGTCCCGCTGGTGAGCTGAGCCGTCAGGCCGTCGCGGTAGACGCCGTCGCTCCCCTGAAGCGTTACTACGCCTATGACCCCCGGCGTTAAGGCACCAGACGAAACCGGACCGGTGACCACCAGCTCAATTTTGCCGCCGTACCAGTCAACATAAGAGGTCTGCGCATTATAAGAAAACGTATTGGCCGGATTTTCAAAGTAGTTATTCGAAGAAAAGCGAATACCCATTCCGCTAATATTGGTGTTGTAAACATGGTTGCCATAGCCGCTCAACGTGGCGTTGTTATAGCGCATGCTAAATCCGAGCATTAATGGATTACTGCACCCGGTAAGATAGGATCCCGTATAGGTGGCCGCGCCGGAAAATACCACCGTGCCGACAGGCGCATCGCGTTGGACATTAATTGTGCCCACCGACAGCGTGGAAATTTGCGGTGTTATTGTTGTGCAGGTCCCTGCACGCACGCTGTTATTCCAGCCGGTGAGTAAACAGAGCAGTAAAATAGCCTGAATGAATTTCATGTTAATGCTCCTGGCGACACGTGGCGCTCACGTCCGTTATTCCACTGTAGGTTGATTGTTTCGGCAGACTGAAATCAGCACGGCACTGTTGGCTGTCCTGGTTTCCCCAGGTTGCAACTAACGTCCCCTGCTCGCTCATGCCGGTCAAATACACCTGGCCGCGATCGCCCACGATGAAACTGTTGTTACGATCACCCGCGAGGGTGACTACGGCCCCAAACGGGACGGGATGGTTGTTGTCTGTCAGGGTCATCAGCACCCGACGTCCGACTCTGGAAAGATAGTCCGCTCTCACCACCGCCCCGCGCGTCGGAGTGACCGTACGGGTATTGATCTCCAGCTCAACATCGTCAGGCATATTTTCCGGATCGAGGATGAGATCGTTTTTTCGGTACACGGACAAATTACTGACCACGGTATAGCCGCGATAATCCGTACGTACTCCGGACTGATTTCGGATATCGATACCCCGCGCGCCGGGCGCTTTTATCAGAGCATTCGTCTCACCCAGCGGCTGAGAAAACGTGACGCCATCGGCGTGTGCGAGTATGCCCCCCTGCAGCCCGTAATTCAGACGCTCGCTGTTTTTGTCGTAGCCATAGCCCGCCGTCAATTCGCCGTAGGTGCCTTTGTAATCACCATTCATGTTGCCGGTGTAACCCACGCCGTTCGTGCCGTAACCCTGCTGCACGTTCCAGTTCAGGGCGCTGTTTTCCAGCGCAACGCCGTTCATGCCGATATTGTGCGTGGTGCCGTTATTCTTGCTGGCGCTCATGGCATAGTTGGCCCATGTCCGCGGCAGGAATTTTTCCAGCGGTACGCTGAGGTTGAATGCCAGTTGCTGGTCATGGTCATAGGTTTTCCCACTCCCGCTGCCGTATGCCGCAGCGCTGGCATTTTTGCTGTATGTCCAGGTCACCCCGTAGCTAATGTTATGCCAGTAATTGTTGTATCCGACACTCCAGGAGGCCATCGACTTACCGGTGTTCCAGTAATCTTCCCGCACGGCGCTAAGGGTTAGAGACCCAAGGTCGCCGCCCAGCGTCTGGCTCATCGTCAGCTCTGCGCGGTTACGCCGCCTCTCCTGAAGCGCGCTGCTGTCTCCGTAAGAATCCAGCACCTCCTGCATCCCGTAATAACCGCGGGTTGAATAGCGGTATCCCGCGATGGAAAAGTTAGTCCCGATATTCACGAAATTCTTGCTATACCTCGCGCGCAAGGACTGACCGTTGGTTTTGGCTGTGTTATCCGGCGTTGACCAGCCCTGCGTGACGTCTGCTGAGAGCGCGCCGAAATCGCCCATATTCTTACCCATCCCCATCGCCAGCGACCGATATCTGCTTGAGCCCTGTACTCCGCCATAGAGGGTGATCCCGTGCTTCAGGCCATAAATGCCGGTAAGTTGCCCGAAAGGCGTGTTGTCCACGCTGTGGTTATAGGACCGATATTGCCCCCCGGTGAGGGCATATTTCAGACGGCCTTCGCGCTGCAGTACCGGTAACGACGCATATGGCAGTATGAAATGTTGCTCGCTGCCATCGGCTTCTTTGATCGTCACGTCCAGATCGCCTGCCCCTCCAGTCGGATACATATCCGTAATCTCGAATGCACCGGGCGCAACGTAGCTTTGGTAGATCTGATAACCATTCTGACGCACCACAACCTGTGCATTGGTGCGCGCGATACCCCGCACGACAGGGGCATACCCCTTCAGGGAATCTGGCAGCATGTCGTCATCAGATGCCAGTTGAGCACCGCGAAACGGCATACTGTCAAACACGTCAGCCGGTGCAGAACTGTCTCCGAGCGTCAGCTGTGCTTTCAGGGGGATCACGGCACGCTGCGCGTAGGTATAGACGGTGTCCCACCTGTCCTGACCGGAACCGTCCCGTGACCACGTGGAGTAATTGCGCAGACGCCACGGACCGATATTGATCCCCGGACGCAGGTTGGCATACTGGCTGTCGCTGCTGTTGCCTTCACCGTGGCTCGCCCAGGTGTTCGCGCCGCTCAGGCTGTAATTGAGCATGGCCGCCGCGATCCCCTCATCCCACATCTCAGGAGACACATAGCCTCTTGCGGGCAGATCAATCGCCGCCTGTGGAATGCTGATAAGAAGGCGCTGAGCGCCAAACTGAAAATCGGTGCTGGCTTGTGGAATGGCCTGAAGATCCGCGCAGTCACTTTTTCCCGAAGCAAGTTGAGGAAATAGCGCGGTTTTGACTCCCCACTGTTTTAACTGGTCGATGCTCAGGCAAGGCTGCAATATCTCATTACCGTTGTCGCTTTTCACCGCGGCAAAGGCGATATCGCGGGTCTCCATTAACTGGTCGTCAAGAATGATGTCAACATGGTAGGTTCCCGGTGCCTGAGAGCCTGTTTCAAAAGCCGACAGGTCTGCTTTGCCCATTCCAGGATTATCCAGCTCAACCAGTTCCGTGTTAAACGTTTCACTGGCATAAATTGCTGGTGATGAACCAGCAAGTGCGCAGGCGATTAATATCGCCAGACGAGCAGGCCGTATCATATGCGTTGATGTTGTCATTGCAGGAAACCTAATGAATGCATGAGCATCAGAAACTGGCTTGATGTGCGGTGCCAGGACTGCCATAGTCATTAATGACTTTAAATGTGAGAGAATCACCCCTCACCCCTTCAGGTAATGAAAACCGTGCTGATGCGCCGGGTAAAACATACGTCACATCATCAAGTTTTCGCCCGGCCAGGGTAATCTCATTGAAATTGATCACGTAGGGTGTGGGATTATTCACCTGAATCGCATTCCCGGATCGTTGCCAGGTTAATTTATTCGCTTGATCCTCCGGAGTTGACGCACGCAGACCTTCAGGACGATAAATCAATTTAATCCGCGTTTTTACCGCAATTTGCAGGGCGTTCATCTGTTTTGAGGCTGAGGGAATCGCTTTAATATTCAACCAAAATAAACTTTCCTGCTGCTCGGGCAGGGAACCCGTCATTACAATGCGCTCAAGGTTTTTTTGTCCGCCGTCCAGACGATACAGCGGTGGCGTAATAATAAACGGCGCTTTACCCGACACCCCATCCTGCATATCTATCCACGACTGGATCAAATAAGGGGTGTTGTCAGGGTTAGTAATATTGATTGAGGCTTCTTTCTTTCCCCCCTCGAAAATAACGCGAGTACCACCAATAATAACCCCGGCATTGGCCGTCATTAATGTCAACGGTAGCAGCGCCACCGCCAGACCTGTTGTTCTGATAAAACGCATGGTAAAAACCTCGTAAAACAAAGGGGCCGGGTTGGCCCCCTACTGATTGCTGCAAAAACTTAGTTGTAAACCACGGAGAAGTTCGCCACCGAGTTAGCCGGACCTGCAGTGACTGACGCGGCGGTCGAAATATACTGCGCATAGAAGTTCAGCGTATTATCTGCGGTGCTGCTCAGTGCATAGGAATAGCTGTTGCTGCCATGCAGAGGCAGATCGGCCTTATCGGCGCTCATCAGGTTGATTGCCACCCCTGTTGCCGCCCCCGCCACCGAGGAGTCAATCGCCAGCAGGCTGGCGTTGCTTAAATCAGGCGTACCGTCAAAGCGCACTTTCGCGTTAGTCACCGTGACCGGACAGTTTTTCAATACAATATTGAATTGTGTGGCAGCGGTTCTGGCTCCCGTTGTCGCGAATTCCGTTTTATAATAATCGCCCAATACGACGACCTGGTTCTGAGAAGCCACATCAACGTCGCAGGCGGAATCCAGAATATTACCGTTAAAATTAACGGTACCCGCTGCAGCGAAAGCCTGCGTCATTGTCAGTGCAGAACTCACTGCCAGCATTGCCATCATCATTTTGTTTTTCATAATATCCTACCCTGTATCACTTTATTTATTACTGAAATCCAGGCAAACGTTCCCCACAAGTTTCAATCAACCTGAGCGTTGCCTTTTATTTTTTGTCAGGAACCAGATAAATGGCTCGCGAATAGAAATCTGAGCGTTCCTGTCGACGAGCCAAAATTTAACCAACTCTTATTCCGCACACAATCAATTTGAGGTCTAGCTGTAGACTTGCCTTTAACAAATTCGAAACATTTCTTTTTAGATAAACCTTAACTCATATTATTCCTTGTCTACTTTTAGACTCGCAATACAACCCCTTATGATTCATGAGGTTATATCTCTCACATGCGTCAGTCTATTAATAGACCAGCTTCGATTATTCCCTGAAGTGCTGTTTTTTAAGATAATTCTCTATGCCGATCAAAAAATGATCGCATGAGTGAATGAGGCAGCTGATGAATACCCGAATGGCTACAGAATATAGTAAAGACAATTCCACCGTGCTCCACCTAAAACCCTATAAGCACATTGAAAAAATTATCGATACCCTACTTCCTTCAGCAGAAAGGAAAATACTGTCCAGAGGGGAAGTAGTTCACTATTACAAGAGTGATATTCGTCAGTGTTTTTTACTGATCCAGGGGAGCGTGGCATTACACCGCCGTGGAGATGGTATTGTCTTAAATTCTGAATCAGCGCCCTTTATTCTGGGCGTAAGCAGCCAGTTCTCCTCTGAACACCTTTACGTCAGGGCGCTGGAAACCTCCGAAGTCGCGGCTGTGTCGCTGGAGCGTTTTAATAACGTCGTTGCGCAGCAAAATCTGTGGGAGCATTTTTCTAACCTGCTGATCTATACCGCCTCGCGCGTCTATGAACACTGTGCCCAGATATCGCAAATGTCGGCTTACGACATTATCCGCTTCCAGCTCGTCGAACTGATGCAGGAGCCTGAGGCGATAAGACTCAATACGACCGCCGCAGCCTATATCAAAAGCCGGACCTATCTTTCCCGTAGCGGCATTATGCGGATTCTGGCGGAGTTACGAACGGGTAAATACATCACGATGGTGCGCGGAGTGCTGATGGATATCCATCACTTACCCCGAAAGTACTGACCCCACATTTATATCTGGAGAAGGTGGAGGATAAGAGCGACACTATAATAAGTCCGGTTTTTTTTCAGGTTTCAGACAATGTCTTCAGCACAACAACATCGCGGCTCTCCCTACGCCCAGGAACTGATCTCTTATTTAGAGCCGTACTGCACCACGCGCAGAACAGGCCGTGGCGAGCAATTCGATCTTCAGGTTGACGGCAAGGGGATCTGTTATTTAATTCTGGAGGGGACAATTGCCGTCTACCGCAGAAGCGATGACATGATGCTCTCCACCGCCCGCAGTCCTGCTGTGTTTGGTCTCGCTAATCTGACGGATATTTATTTCAATGATTACATCAAAACCGTGAGCCCTTGCCTGATTGGCATTCTCACTACCGAGAAGGTCAACGAAATTATTAAAGAGAAAGCGTTATGGGGCCTGCTTTCTAACCAGCTGATGTTTGTCTATAGCCGCCTGTATAACAACGTGATGCCACAGGGCGCACCGACGGCGTATGAGATGATTCGCCAGCAGCTTGTCAAGCTGATGGAGGAAGATGAGACTTATCGGCTCGGCGTAACAGCGGAAAGGTATATCAGGGAAAAAACGCAGCTCTCGCGCAGTGGCGTGATGCGCATTCTGGCCGATCTTAAAACGGGCGGGTTTATTGAAATCGACGAAGGCAGGCTGATAAAAATTAACAAACTTCCCGCCAAATACTGAATTCCAGAGACAAAAAAGGCCGCATACGCGGCCTTTTCATTCGCACTCAATGGACGTGAACGCCCAACCGCCAGGCAAAATAGATCTCTTCTTTCAGTTCGCTTGAAGAGAGCGCCAGCAAATCTGCAAATTCCAGCTCAAGTTGTTTCAGTTTTTTCAGGTACTGCGCCGGAGACAGGTTGCTCTTATCGCGACGTAAATATTCAATTGCCAGTTGGGTTGGGGTTATTTCAGTATCCATGATGTCCTCGCTTATGTACAAATCCTGACCAGTATATCACAACAGACTGGCTAGTTTTTGACCACGGGCAAAACATCAGGAAACTTTACACTACCGCCGTCGTCAGCCTTGAGGAGCAGCACAGGCGTTCCTGCTCATCGAGAATATCAATCTGCCACACCTGATGACGGCTCCCGGCATGCAGCGCGCGGCAAATACCGCGCACGCGCCCACTGTGAACAGAGCGAATATGGTTAGCATTCACCTCCAGCCCGACAACCTTCTGCTCCCCTTCGGTACAGAGGTAGCCCGCAACCGATCCCAGCGTTTCGGCCAGCACAACGGACGCGCCGCCGTGCAGTAAACCAAACGGTTGATGCGTGCGGCTATCGACGGGCATCGTCGCTTCCAGCTCATTCTCACCAATGCGGGTAAACTGGATGTCCAGCAGCCCCACCATATTCCCCTCGCCCATGGCGTTTAGCGCCTGCAGCGTCACCGCACGTTTCCAGATCATCCGATAATCTCCAGCAAAGCCTGTAATGGATGGCGAACACCGTTACCCTCAACGCGTTTCACCTGGCTGCGACACGAATACCCCGTCGCCAGACAGCGGTTACGCGGTAGACGCTGCATCGCCTGTTGCCACGATAATTCATAGATCCCAAGCGAATTGGCGTGGTTTTTCACTTCGTGCCCGTAGGTCCCTGCCATACCGCAGCAGCCCACGCTGACGTTTTCCAGCTTCGCGCCAAAACGGGCGAATATAGCGGCCCACTGGGCAGGTGCACCCGGCAGTGCAGTGACTTCAGTACAGTGGCCAAAGAGATACCATGGCTCACCGCTGGCCTCACGTGCGGCGGTTTGCTGTAGCGCCAAAGGCAGCCACTCATGTACCAGCATGACGTGGAAATCACCGCGTTTTTCGCCCAGCGTCTGCTTGTACTCATCGCGATAGCACAGCACCAGCGCCGGATCGACACCGACCATGGGAATTCCGAGCTGCGCCACGCGATTGAGGAAGTCAGACGTTTTCTGCGCCGTCTTCGCAAAACGGGTCAGGAAGCCCTTAATGTGCTGTGCCTTGCCATTCGGGGAGAACGGCAGCACAACTGGCTGGTAGCCCACTTTTTCCGCCAGACGGACAAAATCGGCCACCACCTGCGCATCGTAGTAGCTGGTAAACGGATCCTGCACCACCAGCACCACGTTGGCTTTTTGCGCATCACTTAGCGCTTCAAGCTGTTCCAGCGTCATGTTCGCCGAGCGGTGTCCCACCAGCTGGCGCTGCAGCGACGGCGTCGAGAGCAGCGGCAGATCCACCATGCCGATATGTTTTTCGGAAAGCTTGCGCACCAGCGGCTGGTTGATAAAGAAGTTAAAGGTCTTCGGCGCACGCGCCATCAGCGGGGCGTAGCTTTCCACCGTCGCCACCAGATGGTCGCGCATCGGTCGCAGATAGCGCGTGTGATACAGCTGCAGGAAGCGCGAGCGGAACTCCGGCACGTCGATTTTGATCGGGCACTGCGTTGAACAGGCCTTGCAGGCCAGGCAGCCGGACATGGCCTCTTTCACTTCATGCGAGAAGTCGTATTCGCCTTTATTTGCATGCCAGCTGTTGCGGGTGCGTTCGATAAGGGAACGCAGGCTGGCGCGTTTTTCCGGCAGTTCCTGCTCAAGCTTGAGCGGGTCGACGCCGCGATCCGCCAGCAGGCGCAGCCACTCGCGCACCAGGGTTGCACGCCCTTTTGGCGAGTGAATGCGGTTGCTGGTGATTTTCATCGACGGGCACATCGGGCTTTTCACATCGAAGTTAAAGCACAGGCCGTTGCCGTTGCACTCCATCGCGCCACGCCAGGAAGAGCGTACCGCAATCGGGATTTGTCGGTCATAGGTACCGCGCTTGACCGCATCCACCTGCAGCATTGGCGCGTCAACGCCCTCTGGCGGGCAAATCTTACCGGGATTGAGGCGGTTATTCGGGTCGAATGCCGCTTTGACCTTACGCAACTCCGCGTAGAGTTGTTCCCCGAAGAACGCCGGGCTGTACTCCGCGCGGAACCCTTTACCGTGCTCGCCCCACAGCAGGCCGCCATATTTGGCGGTTAAGGCCACCACGTCGTCGGAGATCTCCTTCATCAGGATCTCCTGCTGCGGGTCGCACATATCCAGCGCCGGACGCACGTGCAGTACGCCCGCGTCCACGTGGCCAAACATGCCGTAGCTCAGGCCGTGGCTGTCGAGCAGCGCGCGGAATTCAACGATGTAATCCGCCAGATGTTCCGGCGGCACGCAGGTATCCTCGGCAAACGGAATCGGCTTCGCGGCCCCTTTCGCATTCCCGAGCAGCCCCACCGCTTTTTTACGCATCGCGTAGATACGCTCAATGCCGGAGAGATCGTTGCACAGCTGCCAGCCGATCACCCCGCCTTCTCCGCGTGCAATCAGTTCGTCCAGCCGCTGGCACAGCGTACCGACCTGATGTTCAATCAGTTCGGCGTCATCGCCAGCGAACTCAACGATGTTCAGACCGAGCATCTCTTTGTCGGGTACATCGGTAATCAGCTCACTGACCGAATGCCAGACAATGTCTTCCCTCGCCAGGTTCAACACTTTTGAGTCAACGGTTTCCACCGACAACGCCCGTGCATCCACCATAAACGGCGCATTTCGCAGGGCAGAATCGAAGGAGTTGTATTTGACGTTCACCAGGCGACGCACCTTCGGCAGCCGGGTGATATCCAGACGCGCTTCGGTAATAAACGCCAGCGTACCTTCCGAACCGGTCAGTACGCGGGTTAAATCGAACTGGGTCAGGTCGTCGTTAAAGACGTGACGCAGATCGTAACCCGTCAGGAAGCGGTTCAGTTTCGGGAATTTGTCGAGGATCAGCTGACGGTTATCGCGACAGCGCTCCAGCACGGTGCGATATATCCGCCCGCTCGCCGTGCTCTCTTTACCCAGCGTCTCGGCCAGCTCGACCGGCATTGGCTGGGTATCGAGGATATCTCCTCCCAGCAGCACCGCGCGCACGCCCAGCACGTGATCCGACGTTTTACCGTAGACCAGCGAGCCCTGACCGGAGGCATCGGTATTGATCATCCCGCCGATGGTCGCCCGGTTGCTGGTCGACAGTTCCGGCGCAAAAAAGTAGCCGTACGGTTTTAAGAATTGATTAAGCTGATCTTTGATAACCCCCGCTTCCACGCGCACCCATCCCTCTTCAGGGTTGATTTCAATGATGCGGTTCATATAGCGGGACATATCGATGATGATGCCCTGGTTCAGCGCCTGTCCATTGGTGCCGGTTCCGCCGCCACGGGGGGTAAAAACCAGAGAGGTAAAGCGCTCCTGCGAGGCCAGACGGGCAATCAGCGCCACATCCGCCGTAGAGCGTGGAAAAACGACGGCATCGGGGAGAAGCTGGTAGATACTGTTATCGGTCGCCATCGTCAGCCTGTCGGCATAATTCGTGGCGGTATCACCTGTAAAACCCTGTTGCTCCAGTGCTTGCAAAAAATTAAGCACCAGCTGAACGACGCCAGGTGCCTGAGAAATCTGTGGGATCATTACCGTCGACCCTAATTAGAGTGGTGTGAAATCGTTTGCGTTGTGTCTGGAAAGTTTTATCACATTTTTTTCTTATGTGCTTCGCTGAATTACGGGCAAAATCCGCCTGTCAAAAATCGCTGATATCACTAATGATTAGAGAGAAGCGGTTTACGTTCTCGCCAGCCATGCTGGTGTTCATTTAAGGAAAGTTACATTTATGGTCAATCTTCGTCAGCCCAGGGATGTTGCGCAAATTTTGCTGTCGGTGCTGTTTTTAGCCCTGATGATCATTGCGTGTCTGTGGATTGTTCAACCCTTCGTGCTTGGCTTTGCGTGGGCCGCGACCGTTGTCGTCGCCACCTGGCCTCTGCTATTACGGCTGCAAAAACTGCTGTTTGGCCGTCGTGGCCTGGCGGTGCTGGTCATGACGCTGCTGCTGTTCATGCTGTTTATTATTCCGATTGCCCTGCTGGTAAATAGCCTTGTCGACTCCAGTGGCCCGGTTATCCGTGCCGCCACCAGCGGGGATCTGACGTTGCCGGATCTCGCGTGGCTAAACAGCATTCCACTGGTCGGCGCGAAACTCTACAGCGGCTGGCACAGCCTGCTGGAGATGGGCGGCAGCGCGCTGATCGCGAAAGTGCGGCCGTATATTGGCACCACCACCACCTGGTTTGTCGGTCAGGCGGCGCACATTGGCCGCTTTATGATGCACTGTGCGCTGATGCTGGTCTTTAGCGCCCTTCTGTACTGGCGCGGTGAGCAGGTTGCCCTCGGGGTGCGTCATTTTGCCACCCGACTGGCGGGTAAGCGCGGCGATGCCGCCGTGCTGCTGGCTGCACAGGCCGTGCGCGCCGTTGCGCTGGGCGTGGTCGTCACCGCGCTGGTGCAGGCTGTGCTGGGCGGTATCGGCCTGGCGATTTCCGGCGTGCCGTACGCCACCGTCTTTACCGTTGTCATGCTGATGACCTGTCTTGCACAACTGGGACCACTGCTGGTGCTGGTGCCTTCCATCATTTGGCTCTACTGGACGGGCGATACCACCTGGGGCACTGTGCTTCTGGTCTGGAGCTGCGTGGTCGGCACCATGGACAACGTCATTCGCCCGATACTGATCCGCATGGGTGCTGATTTACCGTTGATCCTGATCCTGTCAGGCGTTATCGGCGGGTTAATCGCGTTTGGGATGATCGGTCTCTTTATTGGCCCGGTGCTGCTCGCAGTGACATGGCGTCTCTTCTCGGCCTGGGTGCATGAAGTTCCCCCTCCGGGAACGGACCCGGATGTGATCCTGAGCGAACTGGAAGAGCTGGAAGAGAAGAACACGCAGTAAGCCTTTGGCCGGGTGGCGCTAACGCTTACCCGGCCTACACTCTTTCGTATGATACTTAAATACTGCTAAAGTATTTACTCATTACTCACTGGTCAGACCCGCCATTTAAGCAGTAACTTCGCTGCTAACCTCAAGAAATCTTTACCTCTCTTTAACTATTGAGACGAATCTGATCGACGCTAAAAGCCGACATGCCTACTATTAGGACACGGTTATAAATCAACACCTTGATTTATAAGCATGGAAATCCCCTGAGTGAAACAACGAATTGCTGTGTGTAGTCTTTGCCCATCTCCCACGATGGGCTTTTTTTTATCCTGACTACGCGCGTTCGACCTGACAGGTGCTGAGCATCCGCCACTCACCAGGCAGCACCCGCGTCTCTCCGGTGACATTGACCGTCACCGTCTCGCGAATATCCGCCGACGATGCGCCAACCTGTAGCTCAAACTCACCCGGCTCGACGATGCGTTTCCCGTCCCGACGGGTGAAGTTGAACATGTCCACCGCTAACGTAAAGGTGAGCGTGGCGGTTTCGCCCGGCGAAAGCGTGACGCGCTGGAAGGCTTTGAGTTCCTGAAGCGGTCGCACCTGCGTGGCAACCTTATCCCTGACGTAAACCTGCACCACCTCGCTGCCGCTGCGCTCTCCGGTATTGGTGATATCCACACTCAGCGTCACCTCGCCGTCAACCGGCACGCGGCTGTCAGCCAGGCGTGCCGCGCTCCAGCTAAACGACGTCCAGCCAAGGCCGAAACCAAACGGATAGCGGGCACCGAAATGGAACGCGAACGGCGTGCCCCCGCTTTTCAGCTTGTGGTTGTAGTAGAACGGCATCGCGCCTGCGCTTTTTGGAACGCTGACCACCAGCCTGCCCTGCGGCTCCGCGCGTCCGGTCAACACATCGGCAATCGCCCAGCCGCCTTCCTGCCCGGGTGCCCAGGCCATCATCAGCGCCGCGACCTTATCTTCCAGACCCTGCAGGTTGTACGGACGCCCGCCGGTCATGACCACAATCACCGGTTTACCGGTGGCGACCAGCGCTTCCAGCAGCTGCTGCTGCACGCCGGGCAGATTCAATGAGTCAGTATCTGAGCCTTCACCCACGGTGCCGCTCTGGAACAGCCCGGCGAGATCGCCGACGCAGGCGACCACCACGTCACTCTCCTGCGCGGCGTTGACCGCCTCGGGGATCAGGGCGGTACTCTGCGATACTGGCGACTGCTGCATCGGTTTACCGCCGCTGTCGCCCGGGAAGACCGGCGCGCCCGCCATCCGTTTTTCAATGATGTGGCACCCTTTGGCATAGCGGACGTTCGATGCACCGAGATAGTGTTCAAGCGCCGCGCGCGGGGTCATCACCTGCGACGTCTCTTCAACCATGTCGCTGATAATCAGGTGCACCGGGAAGCTGTAACCGCTCAGCAGGGCCAGCGGATCGTCTGCCGTCGGGCCGACCAACGCCACGCGAGGTTTACCGCCGAGGGGTAAGAGGCCATTGTTTTCCAGAAGGGTGATCGACTTTGTCGCAACATCCCGCGCCACCTGGCGGGTCGTCTCATTTTGCAGATCGCTGCCCTGCTCATCGGCATAGGGACGTTCAAACAGGCCAAGGCGGAATTTTTCCGTCAGCGTACGCGCCACGATCTCATCCACTTTCGCCATAGAAATCAGCCCGCGCTCTACCGCTTCCGCCAGATGCCGCGCGCAGTCATCTTTCGGCAGCTCAACGTCCAGCCCGGCGTTAAACGCCAGCGCGGCGGACTCCGCCGCATCGTGGGAAATGCCATGGTGCTGATGCAGCAGGCTCACGCCGCCGTAATCCGCCACGATGATGCCATCAAAGCCCCACTGTTCGCGCAGGACAGTGGTCAGCAGGAAGCTGTCGCTGTGCCCGGGCTGGTTATCGATATCGTGGTAGGCGGGCATGACCGAACCGGCGTTCGCCAGCTTGACCGCCATTTCGAACGGCAGCAGGAAGGTATCGTTCAGCTCGCTGAAACCGAGGTGCACCGGCGCGTGGTTGCGCGCCCCTTCGCTGAACGAGTGGCCCACGTAATGTTTCAGGGTTGCCAGCAGGTCGCGTTTATCGCCCTGTAAACCCTTCACGTAGGCGGTCGCCATCACCCCCACCAGCCAGGGATCTTCCCCGAAGGTCTCTTCGGTTCGTCCCCAGCGCACGTCGCGGGAAACATCCAGCACCGGCGCAAGCCCCTGCTGGCAGCCGACGGATCGCGCCTCTTTGCCAATCTGCTCCGCCGCCCGCTGCACCAGCGCCGGGTCCCAGGTCGAGCCATAATTCAACGAGGATGGAAACAGCGTTGCGTCTTTGCACAGCAAACCCACCAGACACTCTTCATGGAACAGCGCCGGAATGCCGAGCCGCGTCTCTTCCATCATCATGCGCTGGAGCCGATTCGCCGCGCGCACGCCCGTTTTCGCATCAACAATGTGCGTGCCGAGCGGACGCGTGATCTGCCCCACACCCAGCTTCAGCCGTTCGCTGAGCGAGGCCTGCTCGCTCACGCCCGCAAACTCATCGCTGAGATCGCTGCGTTCGCGGTGGTTGCCGTTTTCATCGAGGATCAGCCAGTACGCGTGCATCTGGGCAAACTTCTCTTCCGGGGTCATGCGCGCCAGTAAATCGGCGACGCGCTCGTGTACCGGACGTCCTGCGTCCTTATAGATAGCCGTCATGTTTTACTCCTGTATTGCAGAATGGGTTGCCGGGCTGAGCTGCCCCGCGTCGGGACGCACATCACGCTTGCCCGCGAGTTCACGGGCAATGGAATCCACCAGCCGACTGTTGAGTTTGTAAATGGAAAGAAGCGCCACCATGCAGAGGAACAGCACGCAAGGAATGAGCGTAAAGAGCGCGTTGATGGTAGAGAGCACGTGCGGCGCCTGCGTCATCTGGCCCGGCGCGTAATCCACCATGCCGAGCACCCAGCCGACCACGGCCCCGCCCAGCGCCAGGCCAAACTTGATGGCAAACAGCGCGGTAGAGAAGACCAGTCCGTCCAGACGACGACCGCTGCGATGCTCTTCGTAATCCACCACGTCCGAGAACATGGTCCACTGGAGCGGCGTGGTCAGGTTTTGAATAAAGCTAAAGACGATATTGAGGCCGAATATCAACCAGACCTGCGAAGGGGGAATGAAGAAAATCAGCGCGCCGAAGATGACGAAGGAAATTATCGTCCACTGATAGGCGCGGACGCGATCAAACTTTCCGAGCAGGCGTTCAGATAATAGTGCCCCGCTTAATGAAGCCACCATACCTGAAACAATAAAGGCAAAGACCAGCTCCGGGCGCAGCAGCACATAGTTGACGTAATACATAGTTGCAGAGCCGCGCGTCACGACCGCCGTTAACAGCAAAATATTAAACACGAACACAATTCGCCACTGGCTGTTTTTGGCCAGCAGTTTTAAATCCGTCAGCATGGAGCCGGAGGTATCATTTCGTGGCGAATAACGTTCGCGGGTCATCAGGAAGCAGCAGAAGAATAAAACAATACCCAGCAACCCCATCAGGCTCATCGCGTAGAAATAGCCTTTCTGTACGTTACCTTGCCCCAGCTGCGACACCAGCGGCAGGGCAATCACCGTCACGATCAGGCCACCGATAAACGACAGCCCAAAGCGCCAGGATTGCAGAGAGTGACGCTCGCGCGGATCCAGCGTCAGCGCGCCGGGCATGGCGCAGTAAGGGACGTTAATCGCCGAATAGATAAGGCTAAGAATGGCGTAAGTCACGCAGGCATAGACGATTTTCCCGGTCGGCCCGACGTCCGGCACGTAGAAGGTGATCAGACAGCTAACGCCAAACGGAATGGCAAACCACAGCAGCCAGGGGCGAAAACGACCGTGGCGCGTTTGCGTGCGGTCGACGAGTGCGCCAATGCAGGGATCAATAAATGCATCGACCACGCGCACCACTAAAAACATGGTGCCCATTATCGCGGCGGGCAAACCAAAAACGTCCGTATAGAAATAGGCGAGAAATAACGTCGCCGTTTGCCAGACCAGCGCGCTGGCCATATCGCCTAAGCCGTAACCTATTTTATCTTTCGTACGTAATACAGAGGAGATTGTCATTGTTATTTGCCTTTTTATCAGGTTAAAACGTATTTCAACCAGTTGCGCATCATCCTGTGGAGATGCGCAGTAAGGCTCAAGTATTAGCAACGCTTTGCGCGCTAACAATTGTCTAAATTAACAGACAAATTATGATATTTGGTTTTTTGTTTTATTTGTGATGGGGAGCATATTCGGACGAAAATAAAAAAAGGCGAGGAGATATCTCCTCGCCTTTATCCGTTTTTAAGCGGTTACTTATTCAGTTCCGCCAGGCTCAACCAGGTTTGCACCACGGTGTCCGGGTTCAGGGAGAGACTATCAATCCCCTCTTCCATCAGCCAGGCGGCAAAGTCTTCATGGTCGGACGGACCCTGACCGCAGATCCCGACGTATTTACCCTGCTTCTTCGCCGCACGGATGGACATAGAGAGCAGCGCCTTCACCGCCTCGTTGCGTTCGTCGAACAGCTCAGAGACCACGCCGGAGTCGCGGTCCAGACCGAGCGCCAGCTGCGTCATATCGTTTGAACCGATAGAGAAGCCGTCGAAATGCTCCAGGAACTGCTCGGCCAGCAGGGCGTTAGACGGGATTTCGCACATCATGATGATCTTCAGCCCGTTCTCGCCGCGCTTCAGGCCCTGACGCGCCAGCTCGTCCACTACCGCTTTCGCCTGGTCCACGGTACGCACGAACGGGATCATGATCTCCACGTTGGTCAGCCCCATGTCGTTGCGCACGCGTTTCACCGCGTCGCACTCCAGCGCGAAGCAGTCGCGGAAGCTGTCGGAAACGTAGCGTCCGGCCCCGCGGAAGCCCAGCATCGGGTTCTCTTCTTCCGGCTCGTAGCGCTCGCCGCCTACCAGGTTAGCGTATTCGTTAGACTTAAAGTCAGACAGACGCACAATCACGCGTTTCGGGTAGAACGCCGCGCCCAGCGTCGCGATCCCTTCGGTCAGACGGCCGACGTAGAACTCTCTTGGAGAGTCGTAGCCTTTCATCATCTCGCGGATTTCGTTCTGCAGCTTCGGATCCTGATCGTCAAACTCCAGCAGCGCACGCGGGTGAACGCCGATCATGCGGTTGATGATAAATTCCAGACGCGCCAGGCCAACGCCTTCGTTCGGCAGGCAGGCGAAGTCGAACGCGCGGTCCGGGTTGCCGACGTTCATCATGATCTTCAGCGGCAGGTCCGGCATGGTATCCACACTGGAGCTTTTCACGCTGAAGTCGAGAATATCGGCGTACACGTAGCCGGTATCGCCTTCGGCACAGGAGACGGTCACATTCTGCCCGTCCTTCATGCGCTCGGTGGCGTCACCGCAGCCGACAACCGCCGGGATACCCAGCTCGCGGGCAATGATCGCCGCGTGACAGGTACGTCCGCCACGGTTAGTGACGATGGCAGCCGCTTTCTTCATGATCGGTTCCCAGTCCGGGTCGGTCATGTCGGTCACCAGCACGTCACCTGGCTCAATGCGGTTCATCTCGCTGATGTCGTGGATCACTTTCACCGGACCGGCACCGATGCGGTGACCGATGGCGCGGCCTTCCGCCACGATTTTGCCCTGCGCGTGCAGCGTATAACGCTCCATCACCTGACCGCGTGAGCGGACGGTTTCCGGACGCGCCTGCACGATAAACAGCTTGCCCGTGTTCCCGTCTTTCGCCCATTCGATATCCATCGGACGGCCGTAGTGTTTTTCGATCTGCACCGCCTGCTTCGCCAGTTCTTCCACTTCAGCGTCGGTCAGGGAGAAGCGGTCGCGCTGCTCCTGCGGTACATCTTCAATTTTAACCTGCTTGCCATGCTCCTGGGTCGGGGCATAGATCATGCGGATTTTTTTCGAGCCCATGGTGCGGCGCACCACCGCCGGACGGTTAGCCGCCAGCGTCGGCTTGTGGACGTAGAATTCGTCAGGGTTTACCGCGCCCTGCACCACCATCTCACCCAGACCCCACGCGGAGGTGATAAACACCACCTGATCGAAGCCGGATTCGGTATCAATGGAGAACATCACGCCGGATGAGCCCACGTCCGAGCGCACCATGCGCTGCACGCCAGCGGAGAGCGCGACGCCGCGATGGTCGTAGCCCTGGTGCACGCGATAGGAGATGGCGCGGTCGTTGAACAGGGAAGCAAACACGTGCTTCACCGCCACCAGCACTGCATCGTAACCCTGGACGTTCAGGAAGGTTTCCTGCTGCCCGGCGAACGAAGCGTCCGGCATATCTTCTGCGGTCGCAGAGGAACGTACGGCAAAGGAGGCCTGCGCATCGTCAGCAGAAAGCTGGTTGTACGCGTCGTGAATGGCTTTTTCCAGTTCCGGCTGGAAAGGTGTATCGATAATCCACTGGCGGATTTGTGACCCGGCTTTGGCAAGCTCGGTGACGTCATCAATATCCGTTTTATCCAGCAGGTCGTAAATGCGCTGGTTAACACCGCTCTGGTCTAAAAACAGGTTAAAGGCATCGGCGGTGGTGGCAAACCCGTTTGGTACGGAAACACCCATACCGGACAGATTTGTAATCATTTCACCCAGGGAGGCATTTTTGCCCCCAACTCTGTCTACATCATTCATGCCGAGTTGGTTATACCAAAGCACCAGCGGTGACGAGCCATTGTTGGACATCGAAACAATCCTTTTGTGATATTTGATCGGAGTAAGAAACACCTGACTACGTATTTATACTGGCATATTTACATCCGCTAAAAAAACGGTGAATCGTGTAAGCAATTTAAATTTTCAACTTTTCGGATACTTTCCCATCACTGGCTAAACCGATGATTCCTATATATTCAGCCAAAAACCCCAAAAATAAAGTCGCTATTTGAAAAATGAAATCCACTTTTCAGGAAAATCAAAAACACCGTTTCACTTATAATTAGGACAACTTCTTTGCTGTCTAATTTACTTTTTTAATTTATGCTTTCAGGCAATTAGGTCTGATATTCAGGGTGGATAAAATGGATAATGCTGTCGATCGCCACGTTTTTTATATTTCTGATGGTACGGCGATCACCGCCGAGGTGCTGGGGCACGCGGTGATGTCGCAATTTCCCGTTTCGATTAACAGCATCACGCTGCCTTTTGTTGAAAACGAGAGCCGCGCCAAAGCGGTGAAAGACCAGATTGACGCCATCTTCCAGCAGACCGGCGTTCGCCCGCTGGTGTTCTACTCGATTGTTATCCCGGAAATTCGCAGCATCATTCTGCAAAGTGAAGGCTTTTGTCAGGACATCGTGCAGGCGCTGGTGGCACCGCTCCAGAGCGAGTTGAAACTTGACCCGACGCCTATCGCCCACCGTACCCACGGGCTAAACCCCGGCAACCTGACCAAGTACGATGCACGTATCGCCGCCATTGACTACACCCTCGCCCACGACGACGGGATCTCGCTACGTAATCTCGACCAGGCGCAGGTGATCCTGCTGGGCGTATCGCGCTGCGGCAAAACCCCGACCAGCCTCTATCTGGCGATGCAGTTTGGTATTCGCGCTGCGAACTACCCCTTTATTGCCGACGATATGGATAACCTGGTGCTGCCTGCCGCCCTGAAGCCGCTGCAGCACAAGCTGTTCGGCCTGACCATTAACCCGGAACGTCTGGCGGCCATCCGCGAAGAGCGCCGCGAGAACAGCCGCTACGCCTCAATGCGCCAGTGCCGGATGGAGGTCTCCGAAGTGGAAGCGCTGTACCGCAAAAACCAGATCCCGTGGCTGAACAGCACCAACTATTCGGTAGAAGAAATCGCCACCAAAATCCTCGACATCATGGGGCTGAATCGCCGCATGTACTAATATGCTAGTACATTAATCCAGTTTCAGTTATCATAACGGGCATCATCGGGGCGAATCTGCCCCGAACTTGAAATCAGCAGGGATTGGTTTAAGGTGATGCCCATCACTTCCCGGTAGTCTGCCGATGAAGCAAAAATTTTCTGAGACATTCCATGAATAAAACCGACGAACTCCGCACTGCGCGCATTGACAGCCTGGTGACTCCGGCTGAACTGGCTCAGCGGCACCCCGTTTCCGCAGGCGTTGCGGAACACGTGACGGCCTCCCGCCGCCGCATTGAAAAAATCCTCAACGGCGAAGACAAGCGCCTTCTGGTGGTGATTGGTCCCTGCTCCATTCACGATCTGGATGCCGCAATGGACTACGCAAAACGTCTTCAGGGGATGCGTGAGAAGTATCAGCATCGCCTTGAGATCGTCATGCGCACCTACTTTGAAAAACCGCGCACCGTGGTGGGCTGGAAGGGACTGATTTCCGACCCTGACCTCAACGGCAGCTATCGCGTGAACCACGGTATTGAGCTGGCGCGGAAGCTGCTTTTACAGGTCAACGAGCTTGGCGTTCCGACGGCGACCGAGTTTCTCGATATGGTGACCGGGCAGTTTATCGCCGATCTGATCAGCTGGGGCGCGATTGGCGCGCGCACCACCGAAAGCCAGATCCACCGTGAGATG
Source organism: Enterobacter sp. RIT637 (assembly GCF_019718755.1). NCBI lineage: Bacteria > Pseudomonadati > Pseudomonadota > Gammaproteobacteria > Enterobacterales > Enterobacteriaceae > Enterobacter > Enterobacter sp. RIT637. The sequence continues at coordinate 403,058 of NZ_JAIHAZ010000001.1, read as the reverse complement.
GCCTCTGCCCTCTCCTGTCCGGTTGGCTTTAAAAACGGGACCGATGGCAATACACGAATTGCGGTCGATGCGATCCGCGCCTCGCGTGCCAGCCATATGTTCCTGTCGCCGGATAAGAGCGGTCACATGACCATCTACCAGACCAGCGGTAATCCTTACGGGCATATCATTATGCGCGGCGGCAAGAAACCCAATTACCATGCAGAAGATATTGCGGCGGCCTGCGAAACGCTGGCCGAGTTCGACCTGCCGGAACATCTGGTGGTGGATTTCAGCCACGGCAACTGCCAGAAGCAGCATCGCCGCCAGCTGGACGTCTGCGATGAGATCTGCCAGCAGATCCGCAGCGGTTCGACCGCCGTGGCAGGCATTATGGCGGAAAGCTTCCTCAAAGAAGGCACGCAGAAAATCGTTGCCGGTCAGCAGATGGTTTACGGCCAGTCGATCACCGACCCGTGCCTGAGCTGGGAAGACAGCGAGCTGCTGCTGGAGAAGCTGGCTTCAGCCGTGGACACGCGCTTTTAAAATCCTGCCGGGTGGCGCTGCGCTTACCCGGCCTACGGTACGTGCCCTTCTCCCTCGCCCTGTGGGAGAGGGTCGGGGTGAGGGCATCAGACCGCACCTCCCCCCCAAATTTGATCCCCTCACCCTTTTTTCACAAAAATGCTTGCCGTGAATTTGCAGTTTATTGATAATGATTATCATTGTTACATTGATTGTTATTTATAAACATTATGTCACGTACGGATAACAGCGCGGCAACGCCAATAAAAACACACACAGCGCCTTCCCCCACCGCCACCGATCGCCGTATCGACAGCAAAACCCTGCTCGGTGACGAGGGGCGGGTCATTATCGAGCATGATGGCCAGCACTATCTTCTGCGCCAGACCCATGCCGGAAAGCTGATCCTGACTAAATAAACAACACGATAATTTCGCCAGCCACCCAGGTTTTCCCCAGGCAGCCAGCGCTTTTCAATTCTTATGGAGAGTTGCTATGCCACACCTGCATTCCACGTCTTTACGTCCGTCACTTCTGGCGCTGGCGATTGTCAGCACCCTGCCGGGCGCTGCGTTCGCCACCACGGACGACATCACCGTCACCGCCACCGGTAACGCCCGCAGCGCCTTTGAGGCGCCGATGATGGTCAGCGTCATTGACGCCACTGCCCCGGAAAACCAGACCGCCAGCTCGGCCGCCGACCTGCTGCGCAAAGTCCCAGGTCTGACCCTGGACGGCACTGGCCGCACGAACGGTCAGGACGTCAACCTGCGCGGTTATGACCGTCGCGGCGTGCTGGTCCTGGTGGACGGCGTGCGTCAGGGAACCGATACCGGCCACCTCAACAGCACCTTCCTCGACCCGGCGCTGATCAAACGTATCGAAGTGGTGCGCGGTCCTTCCGCTCTGCTGTACGGAAGCGGCGCATTGGGCGGCGTGATTTCCTATGACACCGCCGACGCGAAAGATCTGCTGGAGCCGGGCAAGAACAGCGGATACCGCGTGTTTGGTACGGGCGCGACGGGCGATCATAGCCTCGGGATGGGGGCCAGCGCCTACGGTCGCACCGATACGCTGGACGGTCTGGTGGCATGGTCCAGCCGGGATCGTGGTGATATCCGTCAGAGTGACGGTGCAACGGCACCTAACGACGAATCCATCAATAACATGCTGGCGAAAGGCAGCTGGAAAATCGACCCGGCCCAGACCCTGAGCGGCTCCCTGCGCTACTACAACAACGACGCGCAGGAGCCGAAAAACCCGCAAACCACCGACGCGTCCGACAGCAGTAATCCCATGACCGACCGTTCCACCATCCAGCGTGATGCGCAGCTTGGCTACCGCATCGCCCCGGAAGGTAACGACTGGCTGAACGCCGATGCAAAAATCTACTGGTCCGAAGCGCGCATTAACGCCCAGAACGTCGACGGCACCGGCGAGTTTCGCAAACAGACCACCAAAGGCGGCAAAGTGGAAAACCGCACCCGTCTGTTCAGCGACTCCTTTGCGTCGCATCTCCTGACCTACGGCGGTGAATACTATCGTCAGGAGCAACGCCCGGGCGGTGCGACAACCGGCTTCCCGAATGCCAAAATCGACTTCAGCTCCGGCTGGCTGCAGGATGAGATCACCCTGCGCGATCTGCCCGTGACCCTGCTGGGCGGTACGCGCTACGACAATTATCGTGGCAGCAGCGAGGGTTACGAGGATGTGGATGCCGATAAATGGTCATCCCGCGCCGGGTTAACCGTCAGCCCAACCGACTGGCTGATGCTGTTCGGCTCTTATGCGCAGGCCTTCCGCGCGCCGACCATGGGCGAGATGTATAACGATGCGAAACACTTCTCCATCGGCAGCTTCTACACCAACTACTGGGTACCCAACCCGAACCTGCGCCCGGAAACCAACAAAACCCAGGAGTTCGGTTTTGGCCTGCGCTTTGACGATCTGATGCTTGCCAACGATGCGCTGGAGTTCAAAGCCAGCTATTTCGATACCAAAGCCAAAGACTACATCTCCACCACCGTCGATTTTGCCGCGGCGACCACCATGTCCTATAACGTCCCCGACGCCAAAATCTGGGGCTGGGACGTGATGGCGAAATACTCCGCCGACCTCTTCAACCTCGACGTGGCCTACAACCGCACGCGCGGCAAAGACACCAACACCGGCGAGTATATCTCCAGCATTAACCCGGACACCGTCACCAGCAAGCTGGATATCCCGGTGGCGCAAAGCGGGTTCTCCGTCGGCTGGATCGGTACTTTTGTCGATCGCTCAACGCATATCAGCAGCAGCTACAGCAAACAGCCTGGCTATGCGGTGAATGATTTCTACGTCAGCTATAAAGGTCTGGAACAGCTCAAAGGCGTGACCACCACGCTGGTGCTGGGCAACGCCTTTGACAAAGCGTACTGGTCGCCGCAGGGGATCCCGCAGGACGGTCGCAACGGCAAGATTTTCGTGAGTTATCAGTGGTAACGCATATTGAGAAGGAAGAGACAATGAATCACTACACACGCTGGCTTGAGTTAAAAGAAGACAATCCGGGTAAATACGCACGCGACATCGCAGGGTTAATGAACATCAGTGAAGCAGAGCTGGCCTTTGCCCGCGTGGGTTACGACGCCTGGCGACTGCACGGTGAAATCCGCGAGATTTTAGGCGCGCTGGAAGCCGTAGGCGAAACCAAGTGTATCTGCCGCAACGAATACGCCGTTCACGAGCAGGTCGGGAGCTTTACCAATCAGCACCTGAACGGCCACGCCGGGCTGGTGCTGAACCCGCGCGCGCTGGATCTGCGCCTGTTCCTCAACCAGTGGGCGAGCGTGTTTCACATCAGCGAAACCACCGCCCGCGGCGAGCGGCAGAGCATTCAGTTCTTCGACCACCAGGGCGATGCCCTGCTGAAGGTCTACGCCACGGATAACACCGAGGTTCCTGCCTGGGGCGACGTGCTGGCCCGCTTTATCTTTGCCGACAACCCGCCGCTTGAACTGAAGGCCGCCGATGCCCCGGCTCATGCTGAAAACGCGGATGCCGCGCGGGTGGACAAAGAGTGGCGCGGCATGACCGACGTTCATCAGTTCTTCAGCTTGTTGAAGCGCCATAACCTCACCCGCCAGCAGGCGTTTCGTCTGGTGGGCGACGACCTCGCCTGCAAAGTGGAGAACAGCGCGCTGGCGCAGCTGCTGGAAACGGCGCGTCAGGACGGTAACGAAATCATGGTCTTCGTCGGCAACCGCGGCTGCGTGCAGATCTTCACCGGCGTGGTGGAAAAAGTGGTACCGATGAAGGGCTGGCTGAACATCTTTAACCCCGCCTTTACGCTGCATCTGCTGGAAGATGCCGTCGCGGAGAGCTGGGTGACGCGCAAGCCGACCGCTGACGGTCACGTCACCAGCCTGGAACTGTTTGCCGCCGACGGAACGCAAATCGCCCAGCTGTACGGCCAGCGCACCGAGGGCGAGCCGGAGCAGAGCCAGTGGCGCAGCCAGATTGATGCCCTGACGCCAAAAGGGCTGGCCGCATGAAAAGCTGGTTTGCCCTGCTGAGCGCCCTGCCTCTGGTGGCGTTTGCCGCCACGCAGGAGAAAATTGTCACCCTCGGCGGCGACGTCACGGAGATCGTTTATGCCCTTGGCGCGCAGTCTTCTCTGGTCGCGCGCGACAGCACCAGCCAGTGGCCGCAGGCGGCGAACGACCTGCCTGACGTGGGCTATCTGCGCCAGCTCAATGCGGAGGGGATTTTATCCATGCGTCCCACGCTGGTGCTGGCGAGCGCTCAGGCTCAGCCCTCTCTGGCGCTGAAGCAGGTTGAGCAAAGCCGCGTCCGGGTAGTTACCGTTCCCGGCAGTAACGCCCTGAGCATGATTGACGAGAAAGTCCGGACGATTGCCGAAGCAACGCACCGGCAGGCGCGGGGAGAAATCCTCCGCAAAACGCTGCGTGCCGAGCTGGCCGCACTGCCCACGACGTCGCTGAACAAGCGGGTGCTGTTTATTCTGAACCACGGCGGGATGACCGCCATGGCTGCCGGACAGCAGACCGGTGCGGATGCCGCCATCCGTGCGGCGGGTTTACAGAACGCAATGCAGGGATTTTCCCGCTATCAGCCGCTGTCGCAGGAGGGCGTGATTGCCAGCCAGCCCGACCTGGTGGTGATTTCGCAGGAAGGCGTGCGGGCGCTGGGCGGTGAAGACAATCTGTGGACACTGCCGGGTCTGGCGCAAACGCCAGCCGGGCGGAACAGACAGGTGCTGGCGATTGATGACATGGCGCTGCTGGGCTTTAGCGTGCGAACGCCGAAAGCGATCCAGCAGCTGCGCGCCAAAGCGGAGCAACTCCCCTGATGTCCCGACGGGTTACAGTTTCGCTGTGGCTGCTGGCTGCCCTGCTCTCCCTTTTGACGTTAATGGCCACCGGCTTTGGTGCGCTGCGCCTGCCGGTCAGCCTGCTGTGGAACGGCAGCGATGAGGCGCTGCGTCAGATCTGGCTGACGATCCGTCTGCCTCGCGTGCTGCTGGCGCTGGTCATCGGCGGGTCGCTGGCGCTGGCGGGGTGTGTGATGCAGGGACTGTTTCGCAACCCCCTGGCGGATCCGGGTTTGCTCGGCATCAGCAGCGGCGCGGCGCTGGCGGTTGCGCTGTGGGTCGTTCTTCCGCTCTCGTTACCTGCCCTGGTGATGCTCTACGCCCCGATGCTGGCAGCCTTTCTCGGCGCGTTGGCCGCTACCATTGCGATCTTCCTGCTCAGCCAGCAGCGCAACAGCTCCCTGTCACGTCTGTTGCTGGTTGGCATTGCAATAAACGCCTTGTGCGGCGCGGCGATTGGTGTCCTCTCCTGGGTGAGTAACGATGCCCAGCTTCGCCAGCTTTCGCTCTGGGGAATGGGCAGCCTCGGCCAGGCGCAGTGGTCTACACTGCTGGCCGTCACCTCGCTGATGGTGCCCACCGTTCTGGTTATCTGGCGGCTGGCGAGCGCGCTCAACGTGCTGCAGCTCGGTGATGAGGAAGCGCACTACCTGGGTGTGGATGTCGCCGTCGTACAGCGGATCCTGCTGCTGTGCAGCGCCCTGCTGGTTGCTGCCGCGGTGGCGGTCAGCGGCGTGATCGGCTTTGTGGGTCTGGTGGTGCCGCATCTGATGCGCATGTGGCTGGGTGCGGATCACCGGGCCGCGATCCCCGGTTCGGTCCTCGCCGGCGCTTCGCTGCTGCTGGTTGCGGATACGGCCGCGCGAACGCTGGTCGCGCCAGCAGAAATGCCGGTCGGTTTGCTGACCAGCCTTCTTGGCGCCCCCTGGTTTCTCTGGCTTATCTTCCGTCGCGGAGGGCAACATGGCTGACCGCTATTGCGCGGAAAATATTGTTTTTCAGGCGGGACGACGCACGCTCATCAACGATATTTCGCTGTCACTGTCGCAGGGTGAACTGACGGCGTTAATTGGCCCGAACGGTGCCGGGAAATCGACGTTATTACGGCTGTTAACGGGCTATCTCAAGCCTGCCAGCGGGCATTGTCTTCTGGCGGGGAAACCCCTCAGCGCATGGCGTCCGGACGCGCTTTCCCGCCAGCGGGCGGTGATGCGACAAAACACCCAGCTGGGATTTGACTGGCCGGTGGAGGCCGTTATCGGCATGGGTCGCGCCCCGTGGACCCGCACGCCTGAAGCGGCAGTTATTCAGGAAATCATGCGGATCACCGAATGTTTACCGCTTGCCGGAAGGCAATTTGCGGCGCTTTCCGGTGGCGAACAGCAGCGTGTCCAGCTTGCGCGCGCGCTGGCGCAGCTCTGGTGCGACGGTGCTCCGCGCGGCTGGCTGTTTCTGGATGAACCCACTTCCGCGCTGGATCTCTACCATCAGCAGTATCTGCTGCGGCTGTTAAAATCGCTGACCCGTCAAAAGGATCTGCACGTCTGCGTGGTGCTGCACGATCTCAACCTGGCGGCGCTGTGGGCAGACAGGATCCTGCTGTTGCATAACGGCAGGCTGGTCGCCGAAGGCACACCGGAGGCCGTCCTGCAGGCCGATGCGCTGGCCCACTGGTATGGCGCACAGGTGCATGTGGGTCAGCATCCGGCTCACGCCGCGCCGCAGGTGTTTCTCGCCCCCTGACCCGGCTGATAAAAGTCTTTCAGCGTTTCCAGCAGGGCATGCGCCGCCTTAGAGAGCTGCGTGTGCCCTGGATGGATCACCCCAATGCACTTTTCAATCGGCGGGTTATCCAGCGGAAGACAGACCGCACCTAACGAGGCCATCTGCGCCTCGCACAGCGCGGGAACGGCGCTGCCGCCAAGACCGCTCGCAACCATTCGCCCGACCGTCACCAGCTGATGGCTTTCCAGCGCGACGTCCAGCTTTCTGCCGCTCCGGGCCAACTCCTCCTCCAGCATCAGGCGCACTGCCGAAGGCCGCTGCAGGGTGATGAAATCCAGCGTCAGCAGCTCTTCCCATGACAGGCGCTTTTTGCCCGCCAGCGAGGAATCTTTCGGCACAATGGCGACAAACCTGTCGAGGCCCAGCGGGGTAAACAGCAGGTTGTGCGTCGGTGCCGGTTCAAAGGCGATGCCCATCTCAACCCGCCCTTCCCGCACCATCTCAATCACCTGCTCGTTGATAACGTCATGCACGGTGACGTTGATCCCGGCGTGGCGATCGCGAAACGCTTTGAGCACCTCCGGTAACACATTCGCCGCAAATGACGGCATGGCCGCGACCGAGATTTTACCGCGCTGCAGGGTAAAGCACTGGTGCATCGCCTCTTCGACGTTATCCCAGTCGGCAAGCAGCTGGCGCGCCATAGGCAAAAACGTCTCTCCCTCCTGCGTCAGCGCGACTTTTCGCGTGCTCCGCTGCAGCAGCGATCCCCCCAGCGCATCCTCAAGTCCCTTAATCGTCAGACTTAAGGCTGGCTGGGAAAGATTCAGCCGTTCGCTGGCGTGCGCGAAATTCAGAGTGTGAGCTACCGCTAAAAACGCGCGTAACTGTTTGACACTCATTCTCATTTTTCATCCTGTTAACCAATTGAAAAGATTTAGTTAACAGGAAATTAATAAAAAAACCAAATGAGTGGGTCACAAATTCAAAATTAACAAATGAGTTCCTGCCCCTAATGATACCGGCACGGATAACGGGAGGGATGACGATGGCGGGACTGGATAAACGCGTCAGCAGCTATGCGCAGGCGCTGGATGGGCTGACGGACGGAATGACCTTGCTGGCGGGCGGCTTTGGCCTGTGCGGTATTCCGGAGAACCTGATTGCAGAGGTCAGACGCCGTCAGGTGAAAGATCTGACGGTGGTATCAAACAACTGCGGCGTGGATGGCTTCGGTCTCGGGCTACTGCTCGAAACGCGGCAGGTTCGCAAAGTGGTGGCCTCTTACGTCGGCGAGAACGCGCTGTTCGAGCGGCAGGTGCTGAGCGGCGAACTGGAGATTGAACTCACGCCTCAGGGCACGCTGGCGGAAAAGGTGCGCGCGGGCGGCGCGGGCATTCCGGCGTTTTACACCGCCACCGGCTACGGCACGCCCGTGGCTGCCGGCAAGGACGTGCGCCAGTTTGCGGGGAAGCACTACATCCTTGAAGAGGCCATTACTGGCGATTTTGCGCTCATCAAGGGCTGGAAAGCGGACTGGTACGGCAACGTTGTCTATCGGCACACCGCGCAAAACTTTAATCCGCTGATGGCAACGGCGGGCCGGATAACGGTCGTCGAGGTGGAAGAGATCGTTCCTCCGGGTGAGCTGCCCCCGTCGGCTATTCATACCCCGGGAATTTACGTCGACAGGCTGATTGTCGGCCAGTTTGAAAAACGCATTGAACAGCGCACGCTACGCGCGGAGGGGTGTGACGATGTTAACCCGTGAACAGATGGCCATGCGCGTCGCCCGCGAGCTGCGCGACGGTTACTACGTCAACCTGGGGATCGGCATCCCTACCCTGGTGGCGAACTACATTCCGGACGGAATGGACGTGATGCTTCAGTCGGAAAACGGGCTGTTGGGGATGGGTGCTTTTCCTGACGAGCAGAGCCTTGACGCCGACATGATCAACGCCGGTAAACAGACCGTGACCGCACGCACCGGCGCGGCCATTTTCGACTCGGCCCAGTCGTTTGCCATGATCCGCGGCGGTCATGTTGATCTGACCGTGCTGGGCGCGTTTGAAGTGGACGTCGAGGGCAATATCGCCTCGTGGATGATCCCCGGAAAGATGGTGAAGGGCATGGGCGGCGCGATGGATCTCGTGGCCGGGGCGCAGAACATCATTGTGGTGATGACCCACGCCTCGAAAAACGGTGAGTCAAAGCTGCTGCCGCGCTGCACGCTGCCGCTCACGGGCGCGGGCTGCATCCGTCGGGTTTTAACCGACCTCGCCTTGCTCGAAATTGAGAACGGCGCGTTCATCCTGCGGGAATATGCTCCCGGCGTCAGCATCGACGAAATTGCGGCTAAAACGGCCGGGAAAATGACCGTGGCGGACGACGTCCGCGAGATGCGCTTCAACTGAGGACTTACGATGAAAGAGGTCATGATTGTCGGGGCAACCCGAACCCCCATTGGCAGTTTTCGCGGATCGCTATCGTCCCTTTCAGCGGTTGAGCTGGGAGCCGTTGCGGTGCGGCACCTGCTGGAGAACAGCGGTCTTAGCGCAGAACAGGTAGATGAACTTATTTTCGGTCAGGTGCTGACGGCCGGGTGCGGACAAAACCCTGCGCGCCAGACGGCCATCACCGCCGGATTGCCCGTCAGTACGCCAGCGACAACGGTCAATCTGGTCTGCGGCGCGGGCCTAAAAGCGGTGCAGCTCGCCGCGCAGGCGATCCGCTGCGGCGACGCGAATGTGGCGATCGCTGGCGGTCAGGAGAGCATGAGCAGCGCCCCCTATCTGCTGGACGGCGCGCGGTCAGGTCTGCGTTTTGGCCATACGGGCCTGCAGGACAGCATGATTACCGACGGTCTGTGGGACGCGTTCAACGACTACCACATGGGGATCACCGCTGAAAACGTCGCCCGTGAGAATGACATTTCCCGCGAGCAGCAGGATGCCTTTGCCGCCCGGTCGCAGCACAAAGCGGCCTTTGCCATCGAAGCGGGTCGCTTTGACGACGAGATAGCGCCGGTGACGGTGCAACAGGGCAAAAAGCCGCCGTTTATCATCAGCCGTGACGAACAGCCCCGGCCAGGCACCACCGCTGAGCAGCTGGCGCAACTGCGCCCCGCTTTTTTGCAGGTGGAAGGCACGGTCACGGCCGGAAATGCGTCAACGCTCAACGACGGAGCCGCTGCGGTGCTGCTGATGAGCGGCGAAAAGGCGCGGGAGAGCGGTTTGCCGATCCTTGGGCGCATCGTGAGCTACGCCGTGACGGGCGTTGACCCGTCGGTCATGGGCATCGGTCCGGTCAGCGCCTGTCGGACGGCACTGGCGCGGGCGGGCTGGACGCTGGATGACGTGGACCTCATTGAAGCCAATGAAGCCTTTGCCGCCCAGGCGCTGGCGGTGGGCAAGCAGCTCGGCTGGGATGAGGACAAGGTGAACGTGAACGGCGGCGCTATCGCCCTGGGCCATCCGATTGGCGCCTCCGGCTGCCGCATTCTTGTGACGCTGCTGTACGAAATGCAGCGCCGTGACGTCAAAAAAGGGCTTGTCACCCTGTGCGTAGGCGGCGGGCAAGGCATCGCCCTGACCGTCGAGCGTTAAGCCTCTCGTTGGTACCCGAATAATAATTAAAGTGAGGAGTCGTAATGAGCGTGTTAATTGCCCTGGCGGCGCTGGCGCTGCTGATGCTGGCGGCCTATCGCGGATACAGCGTTATTTTGTTTGCGCCGATTGCGGCGCTCGGTGCCGTGCTGCTGACCGATCCGGGAGCTGTCGGCCCGACGTTTACCGGCCTGTTTATGGAAAAGATGGTCGGCTTTGTTAAGCTCTACTTCCCGGTTTTCCTGCTGGGGGCCGTTTTTGGCAAGCTGATTGAGCTTTCCGGTTTCTCACGCTCCATCGTCGCCGCCGCGATCCAGATCCTCGGTCGTCGCCACGCCATTCCGGTGATTGTCCTGGTGTGCGCGTTGTTAACCTACGGCGGTGTGTCGCTGTTCGTGGTGGCGTTTGCGGTTTACCCTTTCGCCGCGGAGCTGTTCCGCCAGAGCGGTATCCCCAAGCGGCTGATCCCGGCCACCGTGGCGCTGGGGGCATTCTCGTTTACCATGGACGCCCTGCCCGGCACGCCGCAGATCCAGAATATCATCCCCACCAGCTTCTTTGGCACGAACGCCTGGGCCGCGCCGTGGCTGGGGCTGATCGGCTCTCTGTTTATTATCATCTTTGGCCTGCTCTGGCTGGAGCGCCAGCGTCGTAAGGCGTTCAATAACAACGAAGGTTACGGCACGGATCTGAAAAATGAGCCTGAAACGCCGGATAACATTAACCTTCCGCACCCGCTGATTGCTATCTCCCCGCTGCTGGTGGTGGGCATACTTAACCTGCTGTTTACCCGCTGGATCCCCGGCTGGTACGGCACGACCCACGAGCTTACCCTGCCAGGCCTGGCGAAACCGATTGTGACCGAGGTGGGCAAGATCACCGCAATCTGGGCCGTGGAGGCGGCGCTGATCTCCGGTATCGTGCTGGTGTTGATTTTTGGCTTTCGCAATATCCGGGGGCGTCTGGCTGAAGGCAGCCGGACCGCGGTGAGCGGCGCCATTCTGGCGGCGATGAATACCGCCTCGGAATACGGTTTCGGCGCGGTTATCGCCGCCCTGCCCGGGTTCCTGGTGTTATCCAAAGCGCTGGCGGCTATCCCGAATCCGCTGCTGAATGAGGCCATCAGCGTGACGGTGCTTGCGGGGATCACCGGCTCGGCGTCCGGCGGGATGAGTATTGCCCTTGCCGCCATGGCCGACTCGTTTGTCGCCGCCGCCCACGCCGCCAATATCCCGCTTGAGGTGCTGCACCGCGTGGCCTCAATGGCCAGCGGCGGTATGGATACGCTGCCCCATAACGGCGCGGTGATTACCCTGCTGGCGATTACCGGCCTGAGCCATCGTCAGGCCTACGGCGGCATTTTTGCTATCACCCTCATTAAAAGTCTGGCAGTGCTTTTTGTCATTGCCGTGTTCTATCTGACCGGCATTGTGTAAGGAGAGAAAGATGAATCTGAACGGTAAAACAGCGCTGGTGACAGGCTCGACCAGCGGCATTGGACTTGGGATCGCCCGCGTACTGGCGAAGGCCGGGGCACAGCTGATCCTCAACGGTTTCGGCGACAGCGAATCAGCACGAGAAGAGATTGCGCAACTGGGCAAAAAGCCGGGCTATCACGATGCGGACCTGCGCGACGTGCTGCAAATTGAAGCCATGATGCGCTACGCCGAATCGCAGTTTGGCGGCGTGGATATTCTTGTCAACAACGCCGGGATACAGCATGTCGCCCCGGTTGACGCGTTTCCGGTGGAGAAATGGAACGACATTATCGCCATTAATCTCTCCTCGGTATTTCACACCAGCCGGCTGGCGCTGCCCGCCATGCGCGAGAAAAACTGGGGACGCATCATCAATATCGCCTCCGTTCACGGGCTGGTCGCGTCAAAAGAGAAGTCCGCCTACGTGGCCGCCAAGCATGGCGTAGTGGGCTTTACGAAATCGCTGGCGCTGGAAACCGCCCGCAGCGGTATTACCGCCAATACCATCTGCCCCGGCTGGGTACTGACGCCGCTGGTGCAGCAGCAAATTGATAAGCGCATCGCGGATGGCGTACCGCCGGAGCAGGCCCGCGAACAGCTTCTGGCGGAGAAGCAGCCTTCGGGCGAGTTTGTCATGCCGGAGCAGCTAGGTGAACTGGCGCTGTTTTTGTGCAGCGACAGCGCCGTAAATGTGCGTGGCGCTGCGTGGAATATGGACGGCGGCTGGGTTGCGCAGTGATGTGCTAGCCGGGTAAGGCGACCGACGCCGCCACCCGGCAAAACATTTAGCTTGAGCAGCTGACCTCCAGCCGCTTACCCCAGTCAGGCGGGCGGCTGACGTAGTCATCATCCCGGTCGGCAAACGGGGTGCGCAACGCCACATGCAGGCGGTGTAGCTCGTCGTACTGCCCCTGCTCTGCCTGCGCAATCGCCCGCTGCGCCAGCCAGTTGCGCAACACCATTGCGGGGTTCGCGGCCTTCATCTTCGCCTGGCGGGTTGCATCGTCCACCTGCTCCTGCTGAAGCCGTGAGCGGTAGAGCGTGAACCAGTCGTCAAACGCCTGCCTGTCGATGAACTCGTCGCGCAGCGGTGACGCCGCGCTGTTCTGCTCCGTCTGGCTCAGCATCCGGAAGGTGCGGGTGTAGTCGTTCCCTTCCCGCGCCATCAGCGCAAACAAGGTGTTGAGCAATTCGTTATCGCCCTTCTCCTGGGTCAGCAGGCCCAGCTTGTTGCGCATCAGCGCGCCATACTCCCGCAGCAGAACCTCCTGATAGCCATCGAGCGCATCATTCAGGGCATCGACGTCAATAAAAGGCGACAGGCTTTGCGCAAGGCGCTGGAGATTCCACAGCCCAACAGCAGGCTGATTATCAAAACTGTAGCGTCCCTGATAGTCTGAATGGTTACAGATGTAACCCGGCTGGTAATCATCAAGGAAGCCATACGGACCGTAATCGAAGGTGAGCCCCAGAAGGGACATGTTATCGGTATTCATAACCCCGTGTGCAAACCCGACGGTCTGCCAGCGGGCAATCATTGAGGCGGTGCGGGCGACGATATCTCGGAACCAGAGAACATACTTTTCCGCTTCGTTCTGCAGCTGCGGCCAGTGGCGGCGAATGGCATAGTCTGCAAGCTGTCGGACTTTTTCCGGCTCGCGGCGATAGTAAAAGTGTTCAAAATGACCAAAGCGCAGATGGCTTTCAGCAATGCGGACCAGCATTGCGCCCTGCTCCATCGTCTCGCGCGCAACCGGCGTGTCGCTGGTCACAATCGACAGCGCGCGCGTGGTGGGAATACCCAGCGCATGCATGGCTTCCGACGCCAGGCTTTCGCGGATCGTTGAGCGCAGCACCGCGCGTCCGTCGCCCATGCGCGAATAGGGGGTAAGACCCGCGCCTTTCAGGTGCCAGTCAACCGTCTCGCCGTTGGGAAGCTGTTGTTCACCGAGCAGGATCCCCCGGCCATCCCCCAACTGCCCCGCCCAGACGCCAAACTGATGGCCGCTGTAGACCTGAGCCAGAGGCTGCATGCCCGGTAAAAGCGTTTCGCCGCCCCAGACGCCAGCCCCTTTTTCAGGCTGGAACAGGTCAGGCGGGATCGCCAGTTCGTCAGCCAGCGGCGCGTTATGCCAGATAAGACGGGAATGGTGTAACGGTGTGGGTTTGAGTGCGGTATAGAAACCGGGCAACTCGTCATGCCAGTGTGCAGTAAAAGACAGGGTCATAGGTCCTCCTGCTTTTAGTGTAGAGGGTTTAGTGGGTCTTAAACACGGGCGAAGAGAAGGGTTATCACTGAACGAGCGTTGTCACCTGCTCTGCCGGTACGGCAGGCCAGAGACTACCCTGCATCGCGCCAAAATTAAACGTCAACACACGCTGCAACAGGCTGTGATCGTCAATCCCGGATACCATAACCGACTGGCAGTGTGGGGTGATTTGCCAGAGAATGGCTCGCATAAAGGGCTCAAAAGAAAGCGATGCAGCCCGCTGCTGGATAAAACCTTTGTCCAGTATTACGCGTTTAAACAAACCGTCATAAACCGCTTTGAGAGAGGCTGCACCTGCGCCAAAGTTTGTCAGCACTAAAGGAAAATGGATTGCCATTCTCGCCAGGTTCAGATCATCTTTTCCATTATTTAAACCTGGATAGTTCTCATTAACAGTAAACTCAAGAAAAGGGTAGCGCTCGAGTAATGAAACAGCATTTCCATTAGTTAATAAAAACTCAACTATTACAGGTGTAATATTGATCCATGCAATTAACTGATGCTGAATAAAGAACAGTTTACAGGTGTCGAGCAATTGCAGTTTCTCTTGAAACAGCGCTAACTCTTCTGCAGGTGAAAGACGCGGGATAACCAGTTCTGTAGGGATCCGCACTTCCGTGTCAACGCCAGCAAAGTTAACCACAAGCTCTAAACCTTTAAGCCCCCCGGCGCTATTACGCGCAGGCTGCAGCAAAAGTTCAGACTTGTAGTCATTATCTAGCGTAATAATCATTGCACTCGCCCCGCATTAAAGATGAGAGAGGACATCCTGGAGCAATTGACGACACAATTCCACTGTCTTGATTTTAATAAGATTAATTTCATCAGTTCCGTAATATTTTTCAGATTTATCCCTGAATCTAAATTAATCTTATCCTGGTTGCTGTGTAATAGCCAGTTTTAGATAAAACAGATACATATGGACATAAGTAATTCTTCGTAAATTTAACTTTAATCATCTTATATGATTAAAAGCGGCAGAGTTTATTAGTTACCCTGCCGCCAGCGTTGAGCAGTCAAGCAGCGACTAAATACGGCGCGCCTGCCAGAAATTTTTACGCCAGTAGACATTATCGAGCGAAGAGCGCATCACCCCACGACTGGTCGAAGCATGAATAAACTGGTTATCCGTATCATAAATGCCGACATGGAGGCCACTTTCACCCGAACCGGTTTTGAAAAAGACGAGGTCGCCAGGCAGTAACTCATCTTTGTCGATTTCCGTGCCTATTTCAGCCTGTTTGCGCGTTTCACGCGGGAGCTGCAAATCAAACTTATCGCGGAAGGTCATCAGCACAAAACCAGAACAGTCCACGCCGCCGCGGCTCATACCGCCGTAGCGATAAGGCGTGCCGCGCCAGTTGCTTAACTGATCGTTCAGGCTGGCAATCACGGTAATAGAATCCGAGAGCCGGGCGTTAGGGGGTGGCGCACGATGGCTACTGCATCCCGCAAGAAAGAGCGCTGCCACAAAGAGAAACCAGAATCGCATGTCCAGACGAATCCTCTGCTTTTTTATTCTTTTTGTAATTTAGCGTGCAAGTAGGCTACCAGGCAAGAAACGGTTACTCTTGCGCGGTAGAAATCAGCATCTTATGCCCTTCTATATCCAGCCTGCGGAACGACATATTGTACGCGCGGGCAAGATTGGGAGGCGTCAGAACCTGGTCACGCGCGCCGCTGGCAATCATTTTGCCTCGCGACAGCAGCCAGACCCTATGGGCATGACGCAGCGTATGGTTAAGGTCGTGGCTGCTCATGACGACGGCTATCCCCTGACGGGACAACCCGCTTAGCAGAGTATCCAGCGCCGCCTGCTGGGCGACATCCAGACCGCTCATCGGCTCGTCCAGAAGCAGCAAGCGTCCGTGAGGATTTCCTGCCGGATGGATCTGAAGGATAACCGCGGCCAGACGCACGCGCTGCCACTCCCCACCGGAGAGCTGGCTGGCGTGGCGGGCGAGCTTATCGTCTAACCCTAGCGCCGTCGCGACATCCGAGAGCAGCGTGGCGTGATTTTTGTCATGCAGATGCAGCATCAGATAGTGCCAGACCGGCATCGCAAACGGGGGCACCTGCTGCTGAACTAAATAGCTACGCCGGTGTGCCAGCGATAGCGGCAACCAGCTGGCGAGGTCACGCCCCTGCAGCGCGATCTCGCCCGGACCAGAGGTCAGCCCCGCCATACGTGCCAGCAGTGTGCTTTTACCGGCCCCATTTGGCCCAACGAGATGCAGGATTTCTCCTGCATTGATAGCACCGGTTACCGGCTCCAGACGTCCCTTGTCGGCAACGTCCGTGAGCTGCATCAGCAACGTCATTATTTCGCCAGCGCCAGCTTGATAGACTCCATGACGATAGGATCTTCAGGGGTCATATCCGGTGAGAAGCGCTGGACAACCTGACCGTCTCGACCAATCAGGAACTTTTCAAAATTCCACAGGATATCGTCAGGATAGAGCGGCGCACGCCCTTTGCTTGCCATGCGTTCATAGAAACCGCTGCCCTCCGGCGCTACGGCGGTCGGCGCTGCGGCCACCAGCTTCGCATACAGCGGATGGCGGTCGTCACCGTTGACATCGATCTTGCTGAACATCGGGAACGTCACGCCATAGGTGGTGCTGCAGAAGGTTTTAATCTCCTCTTCGCTGCCCGGCTCCTGGCCCAGGAACTGGTTGCACGGGAAGCCCAGCACGGTGAAACCGTCTTTCTCCCAGGCTTTTTGAATGTTCTCCAGCTGTTCGTACTGCGGCGTCAGGCCGCATTTAGACGCCACGTTGACGATGAGCAGCACGTTGCCCTTGTAGCCTTCCAGCGTGGTTTTTTCGCCGTCAATGGTGGTCACTTCGGTATTCAGAATATCAGTCTGCATAGCATTCCCTCAGGTTATCTTACGGGTAGTGATTTAACGTCCAGCTTTTAAGAGTAGCCAGATAAATACCGGCGCGCCCAGCGTAGCGGTCACTACACCAATCGGCAGTTCAGCTGCGCTAAGGGCGAGCCGGGCGATGATGTCAGCCACCAGAAGCGTTGCCGCCCCGGCAACCGCCGAGGCCGGAAGTAAAGTCCGATGGTCGGTAATACCGCACAGACGCAACATATGTGGGATAACCAGCCCGATAAAGCCAATCGCCCCCGCCAGCGCCACGCTTACCCCCACCATCCAGCCGATGGCAATCACCAGCGCATTGCGCCAGAGGCTAATCGGCATACCGAGCTGGCGAGCCGACGTTTCGCCAAGGGCGAGAATATTCAGCGGCTGTGCCTGAAAAGAGGTCCACAGTATGACCGGGATCAACAGCGCCATCAGCCAGCCCTGCCGCCAGTCGACGCCGCCGAATCCGCCCATCATCCAGTACATCAGCTGGCGTAAATCGAACGACGTGGAAAAATAGACCGCCCAGGTCATTAACGCGCTGCAGATGATCCCCAGCGCCACTCCGGCAAGCAGCAGCCGACTGGTCGACAGATGCCGTCTGGCGAAACGCAGAAGAATAATGGTTATCAGCAGGGCGCCGAGAATAGCGCTCACGCTAATGCCCCATGCTGAGAGAGCCCCGCCCCCGAGCATGACAGCCGCAATCAGCCCTACGCCAGCCCCATTCGACACGCCAAGGAGCCCTGGCTCCGCCAGCGGGTTTTCAAACAGCGCCTGCATAATGGTGCCGCACAGCGCCAGCGCGGCCCCCACCAGGATCACCGCCAGCGTGCGCGGCAGACGAATTTGCCAGACGAAAAGCTGGCCATCGGGACCTAACCAGCTTTCCGGCCCCAGCCACCTGTCGCCCGCGCACAGGCTAACGACAGCAGCCACGATGAGCAGCAGCGCAAGCAGAAGCAGGCGACGTCGATCGGAACGGTGCTGGCGATGGGCAAAATCAAGCATGGGTATGGTTTTAGTCACGTGAGATGTAATTGATTTTACGGTGGGTTTGCAGAAGAGCGCAAAGAAAAAAGGCCGCAATAGCGGCCTTTTTAGTTAGTTCATATTACTCTGCTTTAGGCGTTGCGTTTTCGACACGGCTTTTCAACTTCTGGCCGGGTCTGAAGGTCACCACGCGGCGGGCTGTAATGGGAATATCTTCCCCCGTCTTCGGGTTGCGACCCGGACGTTGGTTTTTGTCTCGCAAATCAAAATTGCCAAAACCGGAGAGTTTTACCTGCTCACCATTTTCCAGAGCACGACGGATCTCTTCGAAAAACAGCTCTACCAGCTCTTTGGCATCCCGTTTGCTAAGCCCAAGCTTATCAAACAGATATTCTGACATTTCAGCTTTTGTAAGCGCCATAGGTTCAATCCCTCAATGATGCCTGGAATCGCTCTTTTAATGCCTCTACACATCTGGCAACGGTAGCGGCAATCTCCTCTTCTTCGAGTGTACGGCTGGTATCCTGAAGGATAAGGCTAATAGCGAGGCTCTTGAAACCTTCTGCTACGCCCTTGCCGCGGTACACGTCAAATAAGTTTACGCCAACTACCTGATTTACGCCAACTTTCTTACATTCGGCCAAAATATCTGCTGCGGGCACGTTTTCAGCGACGACAACCGCGATATCACGGCGGTTCGCCGGGAAGCGTGATACGTCCTGCGCCTGAGGAATGACGCGGTCTGCGACCGGGTTCCACTCCAGCTCGAACACGATGGTACGGCCATTCAGGTCCAGCTTACGCTCCAGCTCCGGATGAACAACCCCAATGAAACCAACGCGTTTACCGTCTAAATAAATCGCCGCGCTCTGGCCTGGATGCAGGGCCGGATTCGCTTCTGCGCGGAATTCAATTTCAGATAATTTACCGGTCAAATCGAGAATGGCTTCCAGATCGCCCTTCATATCGAAGAAATCAACCGTACCTTTTGCCAGATCCCAGTGCTCTTCATAGCGGTTACCACTGATGGCCCCCGCCAGCATGAGATCCTGACGGATGCCTAAATTCGCCTGAGTATCCGGTACAAAGCGCAATCCACTTTCGAAAATGCGCACGCGGTTTTGCTGACGATTCTGGTTGTACACGATGGTGCCGAGCAGGCCCGTCCACAGAGACAGACGCATCGCGGACATCTCGCTGGAGATTGGGCTTGGCAGGATCAGCGCCTCCTGGCCCGGGTGGATCAGCTGCTGCAGCTTAGGATCCACAAAGCTGTAGGTGATCACTTCCTGGTAGCCTTTGTCGTTCAGCATGGTTTTCACACGCTTCAGGGACAGATCGGCTTCACGGTGGGTACCCATCACCAGACCTGCCTGGACAGGCTCGTCAGGGATGTTGTTGTAGCCGTATACGCGGGCCACTTCTTCCACCAGATCTTCTTCGATTTCCATGTCGAAACGCCATGATGGCGCAACGGCTTTCCACTCGTCCTGGCCTTCGGTCACTTCACAGCCCAGACGCGTCAGGATGTCGGTGACCTGCGCATCGGCAACGTGGTGGCCGATCAGGCGGTCCAGCTTGCTGCGGCGCAGGGTAATGGTGGCACGCTTCGGCAGGGTCGCTTCGTTGGTGACGTCGATAACCGGGCCCGCTTCGCCGCCGCAGATGTCGATCAGCAGGCGGGTCGCGCGTTCCATCGCTTTGTACTGCAGCGCCGGGTCAACGCCGCGCTCGTAGCGGTGGGAGGCATCGGTATGCAGACCGTGGCGACGTGCGCGGCCGGTGATGGAGAGCGGGCTGAAGAACGCGCATTCCAGCAGAACGTTTTGTGTTTCATCGTTTACGCCAGAGTGTTCGCCACCGAAGATACCGCCCATTGCCAGCGCTTTGCTGTGGTCAGCAATCACCAGAGTATCGGCGTTCAGCTTCGCTTCGCTGCCGTCCAGCAGAACCAGGGTTTCGCCCTCTTTCGCCATGCGCACAACAATGCCGCCGTCGATACGATCTTTATCGAACGCGTGCATCGGCTGGCCCAGCTCCAGCAGAACGTAGTTGGTTACGTCAACAACCGCATCGATTGAGCGGATACCGCAGCGTCGCAGCTTCTCTTTCATCCACAGCGGGGTTGGCGCTTTCACGTTGATGCCTTTCACCACGCGACCGAGGTAGCGCGGGCAAGCATCCGCAGCGTCAACCTGAATAGGCAGCACATCGCTGATGGTCGCTTCAACCGGAGCGATCTCCGGCGCGTTCAGCTCGGTCTGGTTCAGCACGGCCACGTCGCGCGCAACGCCGATGATACCTAAGCAGTCGGCACGGTTCGGCGTGACGCTGATTTCAATGGTGTTATCATCAAGCTTCAAGTATTCGCGGATATCGGTGCCAATCGGCGCATCCAGCGGCAGCTCAATGATGCCGTTGTGATCGTCGGAAATACCCAGCTCGGAGAAGGAGCACAGCATGCCTTCAGACGGCTCGCCGCGCAGCTTAGCTGCTTTAATTTTGAAATCGCCCGGCAGTACCGCACCGACGGTCGCCACGGCCACTTTCAGGCCCTGACGGCAGTTTGGCGCGCCGCAGACGATATCCAGCAGACGGTCACCGCCCACGTTCACTTTTGTCACGCGCAGTTTGTCAGCGTTAGGGTGCTGGCCGCACTCGACCACTTCGCCAACCACTACGCCATTGAAGGCACCGGATACCGGCTCAACGCCGTCCACTTCCAGACCCGCCATGGTGATCTGGTTAGAAAGCGCGTCGCTGTCCAGCGTGGTGTTCACCAACTCGCGTAACCACAGTTCACTGAATTTCATTGTTCTGTCCTGCCCTTATTTAAACTGTTTGAGGAAACGCAGATCGTTTTCGAAGAATGC
Organism: Enterobacter sp. RIT637; assembly: GCF_019718755.1. Taxonomy (NCBI): domain Bacteria; kingdom Pseudomonadati; phylum Pseudomonadota; class Gammaproteobacteria; order Enterobacterales; family Enterobacteriaceae; genus Enterobacter; species Enterobacter sp. RIT637. The sequence continues at coordinate 382,363 of NZ_JAIHAZ010000001.1, read as the reverse complement.
ACGTAAGTCGGTCACGCCGTAACGCAGCATGGTCAGGCGCTCCATGCCCATGCCGAAGGCAAAGCCGGAGTAAACTTCCGGATCGATACCCACGTTGCGCAGCACGTTTGGATGCACCATGCCGCAGCCCAGCACTTCCAGCCATTTGCCGTTTTTACCCATCACGTCAACTTCCGCAGACGGTTCGGTGAACGGGAAGTAGGACGGACGGAAACGAACCTGCAGATCTTCCTCAAAGAAGTTGTTCAGGAAATCGTGCAGCGTGCCCTTCAGGTTGGTGAAGCTGATATTTTTATCAACAATCAGACCTTCCATCTGGTGGAACATTGGGGTGTGGGTCTGATCGTAGTCGTTACGATAGACGCGGCCCGGCGCGATAATACGGATTGGCGGCGCCTGATCCTTCATGGTACGGATCTGAACGCCGGAGGTCTGAGTACGCAGCAGACGCGTAGCGTCGAACCAGAAAGTGTCGTGGTCAGCGCGTGCCGGATGATGGCCAGGAATATTCAGTGCGTCGAAGTTATGGTAATCATCTTCGATTTCCGGGCCAGTCGCCACGGTAAAGCCGAGCTCACCGAAGAAACTTTCAATGCGATCGATGGTGCGGGTAACCGGATGCAGACCACCGTTTTCGATACGGCGACCCGGCAGAGAAACGTCGATGGTTTCCGCCGCCAGACGCGCATTCAGCACCGCGCTTTCCAGCTCGGCTTTGCGCGCGTTCAGCGCCTGCTGTACCTGCTCTTTGGCTTCGTTAATCACCGCACCCGCTGCCGGGCGTTCCTCAGGCGGCAGTTCACGCAGGGTAGTCATTTGAAGGGTCAAGTGCCCTTTCTTGCCCAGATATTCGACGCGGACATTGTCTAACGCGGCAACATCTGAGGCCTGGTTAATGGCGGCCGTTGCACTGGCAACCAGCTCTGCGAGATGTGACATGGTTTTCCTCATTATGTCGGTGCAGACACCGATTTGGTGGACTTATTCTCTCGAATTTAGACACAAAAAAAGCCTCCATCGGGAGGCTTATCTGGCGCTGTTTTTCGTTTCATCTTTCACGCGCTAGCCTCCTGAATTCAGGTGCTAAAGTAAAAGAAGAAGCGGAAAATAGCAGCATTCATGCTTGCGTTACCTTGTGTGGTAAAAACCGTGAAGACCTTATTGAAAAGCCTGGACGGATAAATGTCAATCTTCTGATGATGTTAAAACAAAAGAGGGAGCAAAGCTCCCTCTCTCAACTGGCTTATGCCAGTGCTGCTTTCGCTTTTTCGACCAGAGCGGTGAACGCTACTTTGTCGAATACTGCGATGTCAGCCAGGATCTTACGGTCGATTTCAACAGAGGCTTTTTTCAGGCCGTTGATGAATTTGCTGTAAGAAATACCGTTCTGACGTGCTGCTGCGTTGATACGCGCAATCCACAGTTGACGGAACTGACGCTTACGCTGACGACGGTCACGGTAAGCGTACTGACCTGCTTTGATAACAGCCTGGAAGGCAACGCGGTAAACGCGTGAACGCGCACCGTAGTAGCCTTTAGCTTGTTTCAAAATTTTCTTGTGACGTGCACGTGCAATTACACCACGTTTTACGCGAGCCATATGTGCTCTCCTGTATCTATATTCTTAGTAAAAAAATTAAACGTTAACGGCTTATGCGTACGGCAGGCACGCGATAACCAGACCCAGATCGCCTTTAGAAACAAGGCCTTTTGGACGCAGGTGACGTTTACGCTTAGTAGATTTTTTGGTCAGAATATGACGCAGGTTTGCGTGCTTACGCTTAAATCCACCACCACCGGTTTTTTTGAAGCGCTTAGCAGCACCGCGTACGGTCTTAATTTTTGGCATCTTAATAACTTCCACTTCGCATTGTTAAATAAACGAAACATAGGCGAACAAAACCTATGAAACCCGAAGGCTCCACAGATTTTGCTGCTTGAAGGCCTTACTGTTTCTTCTTAGGAGCGAGCACCATGATCATCTGGCGGCCTTCGATCTTCGTAGGGAAGGATTCGACTACTGCCAGTTCACTCAGATCGTCACGGACGCGGTTAAGCACTTCCATACCAATCTGTTGGTGGGCCATCTCACGACCGCGGAAACGCAGTGTGATCTTGGCCTTATCGCCATCTTCCAGAAAGCGAATCAGGCTGCGGAGTTTTACCTGATAATCGCCATCGTCGGTACCAGGACGGAATTTGATTTCCTTAACCTGGATAACTTTTTGCTTCTTCTTCTGTTCCTTAGAAGACTTACTCTTTTCATAAAGGAACTTGCCGTAGTCCATGATACGACAAACTGGCGGTTCGGCGTTAGGGCTGATTTCAACTAAATCTACTCCAGCTTCTTCAGCTTTTTCGATCGCTTCTCTCAGACTCACAATCCCCAGTGGTTCACCTTCAAGATCTGTTAAGCGAACTTCCTGGGCGCGAATCTCGCCATTGATACGATTCGGACGTGCCGTTTGAACTCGTTTTCCGCCTTTAATACCTTATTCCTCCAGTTGTTGAAGACTGCGGCTGCGAATCTCTTGTTGCAGCTTCTCAATCACTTCACTTACGTCCAGGCTCCCCAGGTCTTTACCACGGCGGGTGCGAACGGCAACTTTGCCTGCTTCCACCTCTTTATCACCACAGACCAACATATACGGGACACGACGTAAAGTGTGCTCGCGGATTTTAAAGCCAATCTTCTCATTTCTCAAGTCTGCTTTTACGCGAATGCCCGCATTTTGTAGTTTCTGCGTCAATTCTTTAACGTAATCCGCCTGAGAATCGGTAATGTTCATCACCACGACCTGCACTGGCGCAAGCCAGGTTGGGAAGAAGCCAGCGAACTCTTCGGTCAGGATGCCGATGAAGCGCTCCAGAGAACCGAGAATTGCACGGTGAATCATTACCGGAACCTGTCGCTCGTTGTCTTCGCCAACATAAG
>NZ_JAIHAZ010000001.1:53180-379328 GCF_019718755.1 Enterobacter sp. RIT637 | reverse complement strand
GCAAGCCAGGTTGGGAAGAAGCCAGCGAACTCTTCGGTCAGGATGCCGATGAAGCGCTCCAGAGAACCGAGAATTGCACGGTGAATCATTACCGGAACCTGTCGCTCGTTGTCTTCGCCAACATAAGAGGCGCTTAAACGCTGCGGCAGGGAGAAGTCCAGCTGTACAGTACCGCACTGCCATGCGCGATCGAGGCAGTCATACAGGGTAAATTCAATTTTCGGACCGTAGAATGCGCCCTCGCCCAGCTGGTATTCGAACGGGATGCCGTTCTCTTCCAGCGCCACGGCGAGATCCGCTTCTGCGCGATCCCAGGTCTCATCGCTACCGATACGTTTTTCCGGACGCGTTGAGAGTTTGACGACGATCTTCTCGAAGCCAAAGGTGCTGTACATATCGTAGACCATACGAATACAGGCGTTAACTTCGTCACGGACCTGATCTTCAGTACAGAAGATATGCGCATCATCCTGAGTAAAGCCACGAACGCGCATCAGACCGTGCAGTGCACCTGATGGCTCGTTACGGTGGCAGCTACCGAACTCCGCCATACGTAGCGGCAGGTCGCGGTAGGATTTCAGACCCTGGTTGAAGATCTGAACGTGGCCCGGGCAGTTCATTGGCTTGATGCAGTACTCACGATTCTCTGAAGAGGTGGTGAACATCGCATCTTTGTAGTTGTCCCAGTGGCCGGTTTTTTCCCACAGCACACGGTCCATCATGAACGGGCCTTTCACTTCCTGATACTGGTACTCTTTCAGCTTTGAGCGTACGAAGGTTTCCAGTTCACGGAAGATGGTCCAGCCGTCGTTATGCCAGAACACCATACCCGGCGCTTCTTCCTGCATGTGGTACAGGTCAAGCTGCTTACCGATTTTACGGTGGTCACGCTTCGCAGCCTCTTCCAGGCGCTGCAGGTACGCGCTCAGGGCTTTCTTATCTGCCCATGCGGTACCATAAATACGCTGCAACATCTTGTTGTTGCTGTCGCCACGCCAGTAGGCGCCAGCGATCTTCATCAGCTTAAAGTGATGACAGAAGCGCATGTTCGGCACGTGCGGTCCACGGCACATGTCGACGTATTCTTCGTGATGGTACAAGCCAGGCTTGTCATCATGCGAAATGTTTTCGTCAAGAATAGAAACTTTATAGCTCTCGCCGCGCTTCACGAAGGTTTCACGCGCTTCATGCCAGCTGACTTTCTTCTTGATGACGTCGTAGTTGGTTTCGGCGAGCTCGTGCATACGTTTTTCGAGCGCGTCGATATCTTCCTGAGTCAGGGTGTGGTCAAGGTCTACGTCATAGTAGAAGCCGTTGTCGATAACCGGACCGATCGCCATTTTGGTGTTTGGCCACAGCTGTTTGATGGCATGGCCTAACAGGTGCGCGCAGGAGTGACGAATGATCTCAAGACCTTCTTCGTCTTTCGCGGTGATGATAGACAGCTTCGCATCGCTCTCGATCAGATCGGACGCATCAACAAGCTCACCGTTTACACGGCCTGCTATGGTCGCTTTCGCGAGTCCAGGACCGATATCCAGGGCAACATCCATTGGGCTAACAGCATGGTCGAAATGGCGTTGGCTGCCATCAGGAAGAGTAATTACAGGCATTTTATATCCTTATTTGCAGTGATGCCCCACACATAAGAGCATATACAAAGAAAATAATCATTATTTAACAATAGATTGCGAAACCATCTGACCAACAATCGTCAAATTGGCTCGTCATCATGCTCCCGCCGATTTCAGATAAATGCGGATTTACGGCAAGCCCTCTAATGGTAACACTAATGAAAGGGCGAATGCACCCTCTGCGACCAGTTTGAACCTTCACACTTACGTGTGAGTGAACGAACTTTCGCGAACCCTGGCTCGCAATTCGAAAGTGCTGAGCTATTCTTGAACAGGTCCTTACACACCCAAGGGGCATCACATGAATGTGTCCAGTAGAACCGTTGTGATATTGAATCTACTCTCAGCTGCCGGTTTAGTGTTGATTCTTGCCGACAGATTCCATTGGTTCTGACATGAATCAATGCCGTGGCATAACCCGTTGTCCCGAATAATGCGATTTTCACCGCATTTTTTTGGTAGACTGGAACAATAAACTGACAAGGATGAGGTTATGCCAACAAAACGCTTTGCTGCGAAGCACTGGAAAATGGTGGTCGTATTAATTGCAATCTGTGGTGCAATGTTGTTATTGCGCTGGGCTGCAATGATATGGGGTTAGTGTTAACGTATTGCAAGAAAAAGTAATAAGACACCAAACCCTTAAGAACCTTTGAATATCTTTACAGCATTGACGTGAGAAAAACCGGTACATCAAAATCCGGTTTTTTTCAGGTGAGCTTTAAAACCGAAAGAGATATCAGGACCACTCACCGGCTACCAGTGTATGCACGTCAAACGCATCATTCATTGACTGACCGGTAGACTGCGACGCCGGGGCGATGTTTGAACCCGCTTCTACATCAGAGGCGGTGCTAATACCGATACGATCAGCAGCGAATACGCCAAAAGAGAGTGCCGAAAGCACTATTGCTGCTGCAGCAGTTTTGATTTTTTTCATCATGATTATTCTCATACTTAATTAGACCATAAAGACCTAAGGCTGAATTTTGCCTGTAGTGACAGTGTAGATCTGGATCACACTTTTTCATAGTCAGTTTATTTATCAATTCGTGTCAAATAATCTGAACATTCAAGGACTGGTGTAATTATGAAGAAAGTATGGAGATAATTTCGGACCAATTATTCCAAAACGCCGTTTAATATAAATCAGCACAATTTCGAAAATTTAAAAAAAGGGCCGAAATATATCGGCCCATGTAGATTACATTTTATAACCCAAAGAAATTGTCGTCCTGCGGTCAGTATGATCAGGCGCAGATTCAGGCGGTTCAGAGTTCCAGGTCACGTTGTACGCCACCTTTAACCCAAAGTGTTCATTGATGGCCACATTCAGCGCCGTCTCGGAGTTCAGCGTCGTATCATCAGCACCGAATACCGAAACACCCTGCGTGAATTTGGTGTTGTCGGTCATCTGCCAGGCGTAAGTACCAGAGGCATAGCCCAGCGGTTGGGTTTTGGTATCGCCGTTGGTGTACTCGTCATAACGTACACCTGGACCGAATTCAAAACGCAGGCTGTGTACCGGTCCGTTAAGGAACTGGCGACCATAACCAGCAGTGAAGACATCACGCTGCCGGTAGCCGTTATAGCGGTCAGTTAGCCAGCTTGCCTGACCGAAGAGGTAATCGTAATCGGTCATATTGTAACGACTACGCCCGCCTACGGCGTATTTCTCGGACGATCGCTCGTCGTTCGCTGAGGTGTTGCTGGCGTTCCCCCACAGTGACCAGGCGGTGGTGTTGCCATACCAGGTCAAGGTGCTGTCTGCGGTCAGGGAGGAGCTTTTCGTGTTGCCGGATTGCGCCAGATACCCTGCGTTCAGGTTACCTTCAAAAGGTTTTTGCGCTGTGGAGGGATCGTCCATGACAGTAAAAACGGTATCATCGGCGATTGCATTCATTGACGCAAACACGCCACCCACCAGCATCATTGCAGCGGGTACTGTCTTCAAAAGCTTCATTTTATTAAGGAGTCCATACAACAAAAAAAGAGACCATCACGGTCTCGGAAACTTTCTTGAGGATCAATGACAAGGCGTCCAGAGAAAGGTAACAAATTATAAAAAGCCGCAAATAACATAGCAATGTTTTCTTATTTCATTTTTTGAATAAGAACGATCCCAAAACGACTTTTATTTTATAAAAACATTCTCGCCCTTTTGTCAGCATTCATATTTAAAATCATACTGTTATTTACGTTGCCTTCCTGTCGATTGGTGCCAGGCTTAAAGGAACCCATGCAAAAAGGAGGTTATGATGGTTCCTGTCTACACGCTAACACTCTCCCCTTCTCTCGATTCTGCTACCTTAACCGCACAGATTTACCCGGAAGGTAAACTGCGCTGTAGCGCCCCGGTGTTTGAGCCCGGTGGTGGCGGTATCAACGTCGCACGCGCAATTACCCACCTTGGAGGCAAAGCGACGGCGATTTTTCCTGCCGGTGGTGCCACTGGTGAACATCTGGTGTCTCTGCTGGCAGATGAACAGGTTGCCGTGCAGACCGTCGAGGCCAGGGACTGGACGCGTCAAAACCTGCACGTTCACGTTGAGTCCAGCGGCGAGCAGTACCGCTTTGTCATGCCCGATGCAAAATTAAGTGATGATGAGTTTCGTCAGCTTGAGGAGAAGGTTCTGACAATTGAAAGTGGCGCTTTGCTGGTGATCAGCGGCAGCCTGCCGCCGGGTGTAAGCACTGAGAAATTCACAGCATTAATTCGGGCAGCCCAGCAACGGGGCATCCGATGCATTGTCGACAGTTCCGGCGAGGCGTTAAAAGCCGCCCTGGAGCCTGGCAATCTGGAACTGGTCAAACCCAACCAGAAAGAGCTAAGCGCGCTGGTTAATCGCGAACTCACCCAGCCGGATGACGTTCGTAACGCCGCGCAAGAATTGATACGCAGCGGCAAGGCATTGCGCGTGGTGGTTTCCCTTGGCCCTCAGGGTGCGTTGGCTGTGGATGAAACGGGCTTCGTACAGGTTGTGCCGCCCCCCATGAAAAGCCAGAGCACCGTTGGCGCAGGCGACAGTATGGTGGGAGCGATGACGCTGAAGCTGGCGCAGGGTGCGTCGCTGCTGGAGATGACGCGCTACGGCGTCGCAGCAGGTAGCGCTGCAACCATCAATCAGGGAACGCGGCTTTGTTCGCTGCCCGACACCGAGAAAATTGTTGATTATCTGTCCCGAAACTAACCGCCATCCCCTCTTCCCGGGGAGAGGGGAAAGACGAGCCATAGTCGCCAAAAACGTACTATCGACTATGCTAAGAAAACTTTCATGATAACAATGAGGTGAACTATGAGCAGTGGTGACATCACCCGCTACGTCATTACCGTCAATATTCATGAAGCGTCACTGACCGAGCTTAATGAACTCAACAACGCTTTTACACGGGCAAATTTTCTGCTCACACTCACGGACGACGAGGGCAATATTCATGATTTAGGCACGCTGACGTTTGGCCTGATAAGCGCCCTCAGCGACGAAGAGGTTCACGCCCTGGCAAGCAGCCTGGCCGAGAGTGTGACCGACAAGGACGCTGATATTGAGGTAGACACCTGGGAAAGCTGGCGAAAAAAAGAACAATAAGTGCGTTGTATGAATTTAAACCGTTCAGGTGTGCGTTAGTTCGTATTTTTTAACAGCCGTTTTGCGCTAACTTTATGATCTGGCAGACAACATGGGAGAGATATCATGTGGCAGGCTATCAGTCATCTTTTAAGCGAGCAATTAGGTGAAGGTGAAATTGAACTGCGTAATGAACTGCCTGGCGGTGAGATCCACGCCGCGTGGCATTTACGCTACGCGGGGCGCGACCTTTTCGTTAAATGCGATGAACGTGAACTTCTCCCCATCTTCACTGCCGAAGCCGATCAGCTGGATCTGCTGTCGCGCAGCAAAACGGTCACCGTCCCGCACGTCTGGGCCGTAGGAAGTGACCGCGACTACAGTTTTCTGATCATGGAATATCTCCCCGCTCGCCCACTGGATGCCCATAACGCGTTTATTCTCGGGCAGCAGCTAGCGCGATTGCACCAGTGGAGCGATCAGCCGCAGTTTGGACTCGATTTCGACAACGATCTCTCCACCACGCCGCAGCCGAACGCCTGGCAGCGCCGCTGGTCGACCTTCTTCGCAGAGCAACGTATTGGCTGGCAGCTGGAGCTGGCGGCAGAGAAAGGGCTGGAATTTGGCAACATTGACGCCATTGTCGAACATGTACAGCAGCGTCTTGCCGCGCACCAGCCTCAGGCTTCGCTGCTGCACGGGGATTTGTGGTCAGATAACTGTGCGCTGGGTCCGAACGGCCCTTATATCTTCGACCCTGCCTGTTACTGGGGTGACAGAGAGTGCGATCTCGCCATGCTACCACTGCATCCTGAACAGCTGCCACAGATTTATGACGGATACCAGTCGGTCTCGCCGTTGCCGCCTGACTTCCTCGACCGCCAGCCGGTCTATCAACTTTATACTCTGTTGAATCGGGCGATTCTGTTTGGCGGTCAACATCTGGTGAACGCGCAGCGCGCACTGGAGCGGGTACTGGCGGCGTAGCGGGCGGTCATGCACCACCCGCTTTGGCCCTAGATAAACCCGAGCAGAGAAAAAAAGAAATAGCCGGCCACGATGATGATTACCGGTAATACATAGAGCGGGAAAATCTGCAGGAAAATCGTGTGGCGCGGAACAACAATGCGGGATTCAATTTGCTCGCGGCTCATCCCGTCCGGCCCTTTCGCCTGCTCAAGAATGAGCTGGTCTTCCACACCCTCGCGTAAAAAACGGGTCTGGCGACTCATGCGCGCGCCCGATGCCTGCAATGCCATCGCGATAAAAATCAGCGCGTAAATTACCCAAAAGCCAACGTTCGCCTGTTGGTGAAAATTCGGTGTCGGTGAGTTAAACCAGAAAAAGTTTAAGAACGGGGTGTTAAAACGCATCATTTCAATCATCACATGCGCGAAATCCAGCATTACCGCATTGATACCCGGCTGCTTTTCGCTGTGATCGTACATAAATTTGAGTACGGAAATCAGAGTGGAAATCACAGCCGGAATAAAAATGGCCCAACCAGCAATACGTTTTAAGACAGCGATGCGTCCAGCTTGTTGATACGTCATTCGTTCCCCTTCAAAAAGACGCGTAATTTTTGTCTAAGTCTACCTGCTGCCCATCATTTTCGCCCGTTCTTTAAAAGCATTATGCTAAATTGCAGATTGTGCTTAGCACGTTTCGTCTGTCGAACACCTGAGAAAAGGAGACGTTGTGATGTCGACACCGCGCCAAATACTTGCCGCCATTTTTGACATGGACGGATTGCTGATTGACTCCGAACCGCTGTGGGATCGGGCTGAACTGGATGTGATGGCGAGCCTCGGCGTCGATATCAGCCGCCGGAACGAGCTTCCCGATACGCTGGGACTTCGCATCGATATGGTTGTGGATCTCTGGTATGCCCACCAGCCATGGGTTGGCCCCGGTCGTGACGAAGTGACCGCGCGGATTATTAACCGCGCCATTACGCTGGTTGAAGAGCAGAAGCCCCTGCTTCCGGGCGTGCGTGATGCGATCGCCCTGTGCAAGGCGCAAGGATTGAAGGTCGGGCTGGCCTCCGCCTCGCCGCTGCATATGCTGGAAAAAGTGCTGTCCCTGTTCGAACTGCGCGACAGCTTTGACGCGCTGGCCTCAGCCGAGAAACTGCCCTACAGCAAGCCGCACCCTCAGGTCTATATGGACTGCGCCGCGAAGCTGGGTCTGGATCCGCTCACCTGCGTGGCGCTGGAAGATTCCGTTAACGGCATGGTGGCCTCTAAAGCCGCACGCATGCGTTCCATCGTTGTCCCTGCCGAAGAAGGCCGCCATGATCCCCGCTTTGCCCTGGCGGACGTGAAGCTGGCCTCGCTGGAAGACCTTACGGTTGCACACCTGCGCGGCGAGTAAACTTCTCTTTCAGGCAGCCCTTCGCTGCCTGAAAATAAAAATAAAACATTGTTTCATTTAATTGCATTTCCCGCTTTCACCTCCTATTCTTACCTTCAGAATGACAATAACCTTACTTCTGAGGCGCGTATGATACTGGAGTCCTTCACTCTTTCAGGAAAAGTGGCCATCGTAACGGGATGCGATACCGGGCTGGGCCAGGGCATGGCCGTGGCGCTCGCACAAGCCGGATGCGATATTGTTGGCGTGAACCGTAAAGTTCCCGACGAAACGGCCGCGCGCATCACCGCTCTCGGGCGTCGATTTATGGCGATTCGGGCCGATCTCGGTCAACAAGAGAACATTCAGCGCGTAGTAGATAGCGCGGTTGCTGAGATGGGACGCGTCGATATTCTGGTGAATAACGCTGGCACTATTCGTCGGGAGGATGCCCTGGCATTTGGTGAAAAAGACTGGGACGACGTTGTTAACCTGAATCTCAAATCGGTTTTTTTCCTCTCTCAGGCGGTGGCAAAACAGTTTATCCAGCAGGGTCAGGGCGGGAAAATCATCAATATTGCCTCGATGCTTTCTTTCCAGGGGGGGATCCGCGTGCCTTCTTATACCGCGTCTAAAAGCGGTGTTCTGGGTATCACGCGCCTGCTCGCCAACGAATGGGCCACGTATGGCATCAACGTGAACGCCATTGCGCCCGGTTATATGGCGACCAATAACACGCAGCAGTTGCGCGAGGATGAACAGCGTAGCCAGGCGATACTGGAGCGCATCCCCGCCGGGCGTTGGGGATTGCCGGAGGATTTGCAAGGCCCGGTTGTTTTCCTTGCCTCCGCTGCATCGGATTATGTCAATGGTCACACCCTGGCCGTAGACGGTGGCTGGCTGGCGCGCTAGCGACGCTTTGTGACAAAGAGTTACACCGTCACCTCTTCCGCGCACTGTATAAAAACCCTATACTGTATGAATTGACAGTTTGTTGGGTTTTATCATGACGGCGGAAGGCCACCTGCTTTTTTCAATTGCATGCGCAGTGTTTGCCAAAAACGCTGAACTGACCCCTGTGCTGGCACAGGGGGACTGGTGGCATATTGTCCCTTCTGCCGTATTAACCTGTCTCCTGCCGGACATCGATCACCCGAAGTCGTTTCTTGGGCAACGGTTGAAGTGGATCGCCAAACCCATCGCCAGAGCGTTTGGCCATCGCGGGTTTACCCACAGCCTGCTGGCCGTGTTCGCCCTGCTCACCCTGTTCTATTTAAAAGTGCCCGATAGCTGGATAGTGCCGGCAGATGCCATACAGGGGATGGTGCTCGGCTATTTAAGCCATATTCTTGCCGATATGCTGACGCCTGCCGGCGTTCCCCTCCTGTGGCCCTGCCGGTGGCGTTTCCGTTTTCCCATTCTCGCCCCGCAAAAAGGCAATCAGCTGGAGCGCGTTTTATGCATGGCACTCTTCGCGTACGCCGTCTGGATGCCGCAGACATTGCCCGAAAATGGTGCAGTTCGCTGGTCATCGCAGATGATCAATTCGCTGCAATTTCAGTTCAATCGCTTTATTCATCACCAGATTGAACAATAAACCGACAAAACTATCCCATTTGTCATAACCCATTCCATTTGGATATAAGCGCTGCATCACACTTCTGCTAACCTTGCGCCATCAGGATCGGTAAAAACCGACCGTATAATAAATCAGGAGAACGGGGATGAATTTTCCACTCATCGCGAACATTATTGTGTTCGTTGTATTGCTATTGCTTCTCGCGCAGGCACGCCACAAACAGTGGAGCCTGGCGAAAAAAGTGCTGGTCGGTCTGGTCATGGGTGTGGCCTTTGGTCTGGCATTACACGCTGTTTACGGCTCCGATAATCCGGTACTGAAAGATTCCATTCAGTGGTTCAACATTGTCGGTAATGGTTACGTGCAGCTGCTGCAGATGATCGTGATGCCGCTGGTATTCGCCTCTATTCTGAGCGCTGTTGCTCGTCTGCATAATGCGACTCAGCTGGGGAAAATCAGCTTCCTGACTATCGGTACGCTGCTGTTCACCACGCTGATTGCCGCGCTGGTGGGCGTGCTGGTGACCAACCTGTTTGGCCTGACTGCAGAAGGTCTGGTTCAGGGTACGGCTGAAACCGCGCGTCTGACGGCTATTCAAACCAACTATGTTGGCAAAGTGGCCGACCTGACGGTTCCGCAGATGGTGCTCTCCTTCATTCCGAAAAACCCGTTTGCTGACCTGACCGGCGCAAGCCCAACCTCCATCATCAGCGTGGTAATCTTTGCTGCGTTCCTGGGTGTGGCTGCGTTGAAGCTGCTGAAAGACGATGCGCCAAAAGGTGAACGTGTGCTGACCGCTATCGATACCCTGCAAAGCTGGGTGATGAAGCTGGTCCGTCTGGTCATGCAGCTGACGCCTTACGGCGTGCTGGCGCTGATGACCAAAGTGGTTGCGGGATCAAACCTGCAGGACATCATCAAGCTGGGCAGCTTTGTCGTCGCCTCTTACCTGGGTCTGGGCATCATGTTTGTGGTGCACGGCATCCTGCTGGGCGTGAACGGCGTCAGCCCGCTGAAATACTTCCGTAAAGTGTGGCCAGTGCTGACCTTCGCGTTTACCAGCCGTTCCAGCGCCGCGTCTATTCCACTGAATGTGGAAGCGCAAACGCGCCGCCTGGGCGTGCCTGAATCCATCGCCAGCTTCTCTGCTTCCTTTGGTGCTACCATTGGGCAGAACGGCTGTGCGGGTCTGTACCCGGCGATGCTGGCCGTAATGGTCGCGCCGACTGTGGGTATCAACCCGCTGGATCCGGTCTGGATTGCCACCCTGGTGGGTATTGTGACCGTAAGTTCCGCAGGCGTTGCGGGTGTTGGCGGTGGTGCAACCTTCGCCGCGCTGATTGTGTTGCCTGCGCTGGGTCTGCCTGTGACGCTGGTTGCGCTGCTGATCTCCGTTGAACCGCTGATCGACATGGGACGTACCGCGCTGAACGTGAGCGGCTCCATGACCGCCGGTACGCTGACCAGCCAGTGGCTGAAGCAGACCGACAAAGCGATTCTGGAAAGTGAAGACGACGCCGAACTGGCGCACCGTTAATCAACGTTGAAATAAAAAAACCGCCTGATGGCGGTTTTTTTGTGGCTGTTATTCTTCAACCTCTTCATCCTGGCGGATCTGCATCGCCCATCGTTGCGCAGACTCCGGCACCGTAAACGTGGGAGAGCGGCGGAAATGTTCGCCGATCAGCACAAAGGCCACGTATTTACCCCGTAACTGCCAGACGTCGCGAAAACCATCCACTTTCAGGGCATGGTCAGGCGGCGCGGGCTCAACGCGGGGCACATAGCTAATAACCTGGCGGTTTTGTTGACGAAGAGGTTTCATAAGCGACTGGTTCACTAAAGCAAATTCTTGAAGCAGGAAAATTCTATGATAGCCGATCCTGCTACCCTCCGTCGCGCTCCGAGTGGGTGAGATGGCTCCTTTCGTTAATGACGTCATGTGAAAACTCTTAGTTCGCGAGCCATCTCGCAACATTGTTCTATCCTTAATAGGGTTTTTAGCAATGGATAAAGGAGAAGCGTGCAATGTCGAACAAAGATAAAACACATCAATCACCGATTCATGGCACTGAAGAATCGCAACCAGGTATGGACTCTCTCGCCCCTGCTGACGGCTCTCACCGCCCCTCACCGGGCCCATCCGCTCCTGGCGAACAGCCTACCGCGCCGGGAAGCATGAAATCACCGGATACGGGAAACGAGAAGCTGAAATCGCTTGAGCCGCACCGTAAAGGTGGCGAGGGTTTCGCGCTCACGACGAATCAGGGCGTGCGCATTGCTGACGATCAGAACTCCTTGCGTGCCGGGTCGCGCGGGCCGACTCTGCTGGAAGATTTCATCCTGCGGGAAAAAATCACCCATTTCGACCACGAACGCATACCGGAACGCATCGTTCACGCTCGCGGCTCGGCTGCACACGGGTATTTCCAACCCTATAAGAGCCTGAAAGAGATTACCAAAGCGGATTTCCTCTCCGACCCGGATAAAATCACCCCGGTGTTTGTGCGCTTTTCTACCGTGCAGGGTGGCGCTGGCTCGGCCGACACGGTGCGCGACATCCGCGGTTTTGCCACCAAATTTTATACCGAAGAGGGTATTTTCGATCTGGTCGGCAACAACACCCCGGTGTTTTTCATTCAGGATGCGCATAAATTTCCTGACTTTGTCCATGCGGTAAAACCGGAGCCCCACTGGGCCATACCGCAGGGACAAAGTGCGCACGACACCTTCTGGGATTACGTCTCGCTACAGCCAGAAACATTGCACAACGTGATGTGGGCGATGTCAGACCGCGGCATTCCGCGCAGCTATCGCACTATGGAAGGGTTTGGCATCCACACCTTCCGCCTGATTAACGCGGAAGGCAAAGCCACGTTCGTGCGCTTCCACTGGAAACCGGTGGCGGGTAAAGCGTCGCTGGTGTGGGATGAAGCGCAGAAGCTGACTGGCCGCGATCCCGATTTCCACCGCCGCGAACTGTGGGAATCCATTGAAGCCGGAGACTTCCCGGAATACGAACTGGGGTTACAGCTGATCCCGGAAGAGGACGAGTTCAAATTTGATTTCGACCTGCTCGATCCGACCAAACTCATTCCTGAAGAGCTGGTGCCGGTTCAGTTGGTGGGGAAAATGGTGCTTAACCGTAACCCGGATAATTTCTTTGCCGAGAACGAACAGGCCGCCTTCCACCCGGGCCATATCGTCCCCGGTCTGGATTTCACCAACGATCCGCTGCTACAGGGACGCCTGTTCTCCTACACCGACACGCAGATTAGCCGTCTTGGCGGACCGAACTTCCACGAAATCCCGATTAACCGCCCTACCTGCCCGTACCATAATTTCCAGCGCGACGGGATGCATCGACAGGATATCGACACCAACCCGGCGAACTACGAGCCGAACTCCATCAACGATAACTGGCCGCGTGAAACCCCTCCCGGACCGAAACGCGGTGGATTCGAATCGTACCAGGAGCGTATCGACGGCAACAAAATTCGTGAACGCAGCCCGTCCTTCGGTGAGTATTACGCCCATCCTCGTCTGTTCTGGAACAGCCAGACGCCGATTGAGCAGCAGCATATCATCGGCGGCTTCAGCTTTGAGCTGAGCAAGGTGGTGCGTACCTACATCCGCGAACGCGTGGTCGATCAGCTGGCGCGAATCGATATCCAGCTTGCGCAGAGCGTCGCCGATAACCTTGGTATTACCCTGACCGATGAACAACGTAACGCAGCCCCACCGAAAGACGTTAACGGGCTTAAAAAAGATCCGTCTCTGAGCCTGTACGCCGTTCCGGGCGGATCCATTAAGGGCCGCGTTGTCGCCATCCTGCTGAACGATAAAACCCGCGCCAGCGACGTGCTGGGGATTATGCAGGCGCTGAAAACTCAGGGAGTGCATGCGAAACTGCTTTATTCCCGTATGGGCGAAGTGACCGCCGATGATGGCTCCGTGCTGCCGGTGGCGGCGACCTTTGCCGGTGCGCCTTCGCTGACCGTCGATGCGGTGATTGTGCCGTGCGGGGACATTAACAGCCTGCTGACCAACGGTGACGCCGTGTATTATCTGCTGGAAGCCTATAAGCACCTGAAACCGA
This sequence comes from Enterobacter sp. RIT637, assembly GCF_019718755.1. Lineage (NCBI taxonomy): Bacteria > Pseudomonadati > Pseudomonadota > Gammaproteobacteria > Enterobacterales > Enterobacteriaceae > Enterobacter > Enterobacter sp. RIT637. The sequence continues at coordinate 366,098 of NZ_JAIHAZ010000001.1, read as the reverse complement.
TCGCCCTGGCAGGCGATGCGCGACAGTTTAAGGCGCAGCTGAAGGTGGCCGATCAGGGTGAGGACGGTATTGTCGAGGGCGACAACGTTGACGATGCCTTTATGACGAAGCTGTTTGATTTACTCGCCGCGCACCGCGTCTGGTCGCGCAGCAGTAAGATCGATCAGATACCGGCGTAAAAGAATGCCCGGTGGCGGCTTCGCCTTACCGGGCCTACAAAATCTGCGGAAACGTAGGCCGGGTAAGGCGAAGCCGCCACCCGGCACCTCTTACAGATCCCCAAACGTCCCTAACCGATACCCACGCTCGGCAATCGCATACTTTAGCGACGCCGACGTCAGCACATCCAGCTCCGCCAGGCGCGGCCAGCAGTAAGCGCTCTTACGCACGGTATTATCGACAAAAGCAGGATGCGCCATGACCTCCAGTGACTTTTCCCCCCGCGCAGCGGAATCATCCAGCACCTTAAGGAACAGCGCTTCGTCGATCTGGTCGCCATAAAATGCGCTGCTGAATCCATCTGTTGATTTTACAGCGCAGTTCGGCACTCCGGGCACCTCACGATCCACGCGGATCGCAACGCCTTTACGCTGTGCAAACTCCGCGACAATCGGGAAAATCGCCGGGATCATGTGCACGTGGTGATGGCTGTCGATGTGCGTCGGCTCCTTGCCAAACACATCAACAAAGCGGTTAAACTGGCAATCCAGTTCACGGGTGATCTCTTCGAGCGGCAGAGCGCCCTGCTCTGCCATTTCCCAAATCCATTTCCCTAACTGCCCGTCACGCGTCAGGCCCGGCATCGGTGAAATCGGCATACCCAGCGTCAGAACAAAATGCATGCCCACACCCAGCTCGGGAACGTCGCGACTTAACTGAGCCGCATGTTCAACCGCCTCGCCGTTTATCAATGCCGTGGTTGAACTCACTACACCCCGACGACATGCTTCAATGATGCCGTAGTTCTGCCCTTTCGACAGGCCAAAATCATCGGCGTTTACGATCAGCAGGTTTTCCATCGTACATCCTCTTAACGGTGTGTGTACTTCAGTTTCTCAACCGTTGCAGCAAAGTTTGGCAGCCATTTTTCATGCGCCAGGATCATTTCACTCGCCAGCTGCTCGGCGTCACGGTCGGAATGCACCAGCGGACTGAGGTTCAGGGCCAGCAGCACGTCATTCAGTTCACCGCTCAGCGCCGCATTGCTTGCCGCCACTTCAAAGCCTTTGATGGTGTGGATCAGGCCCATCACTTTGTCGTCGAAGTGGGTGATGCGCGGGTGCGGTTTTGCGCCATCGCGACCCAGAATGCAGGTCATCTCAACGGCCCAGTCAGCCGGAATATTGTCGATGTGCCCATGATGCGGCACGTTGACGTAGTGCTCAGCCTGCTTGTCGTTGTAAATGGCGTTAATCACTTCGCAGGCCGCATCGGAATAGTATGCCCCACCGCGCTGCTCCAGCTCTTTCGGTTTAACATTAAGATTTGGATCTTTATACAAATCAAACAGCTGCTTCTCAACTTTTTGTACCACCTGGGCACGCGCGCCGCCTTTGTAGTACTCGCCCATTTCGATAGCCAGCATCTCTTTCTGCTTGAAATAGTAGAGCAGATACGAACACGGCAGCAGGTTCAGGGAGCGGATCAGCCCTTCGCTGAATGGCAGATCGAAAATATTTTTCACGGATGCGGCGGTCAGACGACCCGAAGCAACACCGTCGAGCAGTTCGGCAAAGCGCGACTTGCCGTTCACTATCACGTCTTTGATAAACACCATGTGGTTCAGGCCGAACAGATCGATGGAGAGATCGTCATTGTCGGTCAGTTCCAGCACGTCGCGGATAAACATCTTCATGCCAATCGGGATATTACAGACGCCGATAAAGCGTTTGAAACCGGTGTGGCGATAGACTGCCTCGGTCACCATGCCCGCCGGGTTGGTGAAGTTAATCACCCACGCATTCGGGCAAATCTCTTCCACGTCTTTAATGATGTCGAAAATCACCGGAATGGTACGCAGACCTTTAAACAGACCGCCCGCACCGTTGGTTTCCTGGCCCAGATAGCCGTGGCTCAGCGGAATACGCTCATCCAGCTCGCGTGCTTTCAGCTGGCCGACGCGCAGCTGGGTGGTGACGAAATCAGCATCCTTCAGCGCCAGACGGCGATCCAGCGTTTTATGCACGGTCAATGGCACACCGGCTTTCTCAACCATACGTTTACAGAGGTCGAAAATAATATTCAGCTTTTCCTGACCTTCTTCTACATCCACCAGCCATAATTCGCTGACCGGTAATTCATGATAACGTTTCAGGAAACCTTCCAGTAATTCTGGGGTATAGCTGCTGCCGCCACCAATGGTTACGACTTTTAATTTCTGTTGCATAATATCTCCCTTAGCGTATCAGGTTAACCGCCTGCAAGGTATAGCGTTCTCTTCCCGCTATTTGGGCAAGCAATTACGTCAATATTCGTGGCGAATAAAATCGCCGGATATTAATTAATTACCGTCAAATTCTTCCGGTAACTGTTTGGTGTGAACGAAGTAAACTTCTTAAACGTTTTAATAAACAGGCTGGGGCTACTGTAACCTGACTCATAAGCAATATCGGTGACAGAGTAATTAGTAATTTCCAGCTGTTTCTTGGCAAAGTTAATGCGGATTTCATTAATAATTTGCACGGGCGTTTTACGGTAATAACGCTGCGTCGCGCGGGTTAAATACTCCTGCGACTTGCCCGACAACGAAACCATATTTTCCAGCGCATTGTCGCTGAACTGCCCTTTGTCGTGCATAAGCTCAACGGTGCTGCGAAGCCACTGTGGGATGTCATCAATGACCTGCTGTTCTTCGCGATGATGGCGAAGGCGGTTCATCACGTAAAACGTCACGGTTTCAATAAACTCGTCGAACTCATTGTCGCGGAAGTTGAGTGAGGCAATAACCGTTTCGATCCAGGTCATGAACTCGTTTTTGACGCGATAGACCTGTGATGCCACGAAGCAGAACGGTACCAGCGGCAGATAATGTTTCTCAAAGAAGCGTCGGCTGACGCCCACATTCAGAATACGCGTGGCACCAAATTCGTAAAAGCTCTGATGATAGGAACCCATCGGCAGGAAGACAAAATCTCCGCGCTCCAGTAACACGCGCTTACCGTTGATCTCCTGGTAGTAGCGGCCGGTCAGAACAATCGTGAACTCGTAGTAGTCATGCTGGTGCAGACCACTGGCGCTCTCCGTCTTGTTGTAAATAACCACGTGAAAATTCTTGCCATTAAACAGTTGCTGCTCAAGTGCGGTTTTAATTTCCATCGTGCTGACCTCCTGCTGCCTGACCTGACTTACTGCATCTTCTCGTGAAGCTCGATTAACTCTGCCACCAGCTCGCGCGCCAGCATGGAGGTCATCAGATGATCCTGTGCATGTACCAGCACCAGGCTCACCTTCATTTTCCCCTCGCCCTGGTCACCTTCGATAAGCTTCGTCTGCACCAGATGCGCTTCATTCAGTGCAAGACGGGACTGGTCCATCATGGTTTTTGCTGCGGCGAAATCACCCTGCTTGGCCTGCTTCAGCGCGGCATACGCCAGGCTGCGTGCCTGTCCAGAGTTGATGATAAGCCCCATCACCACTTCTTCCAGATCGTTCTCTAGGGTTTCGTCTGCGACAATACTATCCAAATCTAACATCGTTAAGCTCCTTTTAGCTGGCGCGGGTTGCCCCGCGCCGTGCAATTTTAGAATTTCAGTGCGAGGGCGATATCCTCTTCGCTCTCTTCTTCATCGATAACGGTTGCCGCTTTGTTCGCTATTGCCACGAATGGCATGTAAAGCAGGGTTGCAATCCCGAGGTTGAATATCGCCAGCAGGAAGGCCGCGACGCTACCGTTGGTGTTAAAGAACGCGCCCAGACCGGCTGGCATGGTCCACGGTGCAATGTTGGTCACCGGCGGGATAATGCCCAGGTAGTACGCGGTCAGGGTGATGGCCGCCAGCAGCGGTTGCACCAGGATGAATGGAATGAACATCACCGGGTTCATGATGATCGGCAGACCAAACAGAATCGGTTCGTTAATCTGGAAGATGCCTGACGGCAGCGCCAGCTTCGCAACCTGACGATGATCGGCACGACGAGAGACAATAAAGACCGCGATGATCAGACCCAACGTCGCCCCGGTACCACCCAGGAAGATATAGGAGTCAAGCATCGGCTTCGCCCACACATGGAAGGTTTTACCGGCTGCCAGCGCCGCATCAACGGAGCCGTACTGCTGATAAAGCGCAACGTTTTCCAGTGCCCACGGGGTCATGATACCGCTGTCCAGCGCCGCCAGTGCCAGTGAACCATGCACGCCGAAGAACCACAGCAGGGAGGTAAAGATGACATACGCCCAACCAACCACTCCACCCATTGACGCCAGCGGCGTAGAGATAGAGTCCATAATGATCTGGTGGAAGTTTGTGCCCCAGTGAGAGAGCGCCCAGGCGATAATCCCCATAATAGAGAGAATAATGAAGCCTGGAATCAACGCGGAAAATGAACGAGATACCGATGCAGGAACGCTATCCGGCAGACGGATAACCCAGTTGCGGCGAATAATGAACGTGAACATTTCCGCAACGACCAGACCGATAACAATACCCGAAATAATATTTGCGCCACCCAGCCAGTTAGCCCCGACTGCATAAGCCTCGCCGACGCTGTAAGGGGTAACCGTCATAAATGCAGCGACAGAGAGTAAACCTGCGGCCAGAGGATCCACTTTACGCTCTTCAGCCAGCGCCATCCCGATAAAGAAAGGCGCCATCAGCGACATAATACCCAACGTACCGTTGTATACGTTGCCGCCGATGGCTTTGAGACCATTAAGGGTTTCAATAGTGGAAGCGTCTAACCGAATTCCTAATGAATAAAAGAAGGAACCTTCACCAAAGCTCAGAAAAACGTTGTTAATTAAAACGAACATTGCCCCGGCCAGCGTCAACGGCATTAATTTAATAAAGCCGTTTTTGATGGCATTAACGTGAGGCTGCTTTCCTATTTTAACAGCAAAAGGAAGGAGTACCTTTTCAAGTGAAGCGATGACTTTACTCATAGGAAAATACCCTTAAATGCCGCAACGCATGTTACGGCGTATTGTGTGTGAAATAACTCTTTGACGGGAAAAATAAATAATTAATTAGCAGCTTTTTTAATGGCTGCAACAGCAGCTTTTAATACACCTAAACCATCAATCTTACCGTACAGCCCCGAGTCGATGACTTCGACCGGTTTATGTGGCAGCAAACGCTGAATTTCTGGCAACATATAAGCAATTTGTGGCCCCAGTAAAATGACATCTGCTGTCTGGCCCTTTTCGCCCGCCAGCGTTTCTGGAAACGCTTCGATCACCACAGGAACTTCATACTTCTCTGCCTGCGCACGCATCTTGGAAACCAGAAGTGAGGTTGACATGCCCGCAGAACAGAACAGATAGATATGTTTCTTTTCCATAATAACTTCCCTCTTGTGTGCCCCCCGCCGTCGCGCTATCACTCGACTTGCTATCCCGGCTGACGGGTAGGTTACTTACCGTTGTTTGTCGTTGAATTGAGTATACGCAATGGTACAAGGAGGGGATAATTCTGGACAGGCTTAAATTGTCTCTCATTGACCTGGCTTGTTGACTCTCTTCACATTTCAGGCAAATAATTCGCGCAAAGAAATAAGATTTACGCATGCATAAAAAAACCGGCCTTCAGGCCGGTTAGTTAACATCCTCAGGCAAGCGCGGTTACTGCGCCTTAGGAGCCTGTGGATCGGTGTCGTATTCTGCACAGGTCTGGTAACCGGAGTTAATCACATGACCGGTATCATCCAGCGCGACAAAGTAGGTCTCTGCCTTACCATCACGTTGACCCAGTATGTAGGTCTGACAGGTTCCCTTCGCATGAATCATGGTGACTTCAGAAGAAGGTTTACCTGCAATTGCAGCAACCTGCGAACGCGTCATCCCTTTTTTGACGTCTTTTACGACCGGCTGTGTAAACTGATCCTTGGTGCGATCATAAGCCGTACACCCTGCCAGCATAGTCAGTACCGCCGCTGCGCTTAAAATTCCTGCTACGTTCTTGTTCATATTCCGTCCTCTTGTTTATCAGCGTGTTATCTAAGCATGGGATAAAAAATACTATTGTTCAACTTTGCGAGTTACGCCACACGAATTTCGGAAAATTCTAATAAAACAACGATAAGCTGCTAAAGCGCCGCAATTTAGCCCACTCGAAACTGTGATCCTTGTCGTTTTACGCCCAAAGGGTTAGTTTTAACAGATAACATTTTTCTGTCTCGTTCTGCATAGGGAGGGCGTAATGGCTCTGCAACAAGAGATTATCCAGGCGCTGGGCGCGAAACCTGCGGTAGATGCACATGAAGAGATCCGCCGTAGCGTGGATTTTTTAAAGTCGTACTTAAAAAAGAACGCTTTCCTGAAATCCCTGGTGCTGGGCATCAGCGGCGGCCAGGACTCTACGCTGACCGGCAAACTGTGCCAGATGGCCATTTCAGAGCTGCGTGAAGAAACGGGTGATAATGCGCTGCAGTTTATCGCCGTGCGCCTTCCTTATGGCGTACAGGCTGACGAACAAGATTGCCAGGACGCAATTACTTTCATTCAGCCCGATCGTGTTCTGACCGTAAACATTAAAGGTTCCGTGCTGGCGAGCGAACAGGCGCTGCGCGAAGCCGGTATTGAGCTGAGCGATTTCGTACGCGGCAATGAAAAAGCGCGTGAGCGTATGAAAGCGCAGTACAGCATTGCGGGAATGACCAGAGGTGTTGTCGTTGGGACCGATCACGCAGCGGAAGCGGTCACCGGTTTCTTTACCAAATACGGCGATGGCGGCACCGACATTAACCCGATCTTCCGCCTGAACAAGCGTCAGGGTAAACAGCTTCTCGCAGCACTTGGCTGCCCGGAGCATTTATACAAGAAGGCGCCAACCGCGGATCTGGAAGACGATCGCCCTTCCCTGCCTGATGAGGCCGCCCTGGGCGTGACCTATGACAATATTGACGATTATCTGGAAGGCAAAAAGCTGGATGAAGGTACCGCGAAGATTATCGAAGGCTGGTATCTGAAAACCGAGCACAAGCGCCACACGCCGATTACGGTGTTTGACGATTTCTGGAAATAAAAGCAAAACGGTAACCCACTTTAGTAGGCCGGGTAAGGCGCAGCCGCCACCCGGCTCTTTTTTAACCACCACACACCTGCTACACTGTATGCCTGAACAGTATATGGAGCAGTATGTGAGCAGGCGTCAATCTGCCCCGCGTCTTGAGTTTGAAGCGGCGGCTATTTATGAATATCCCGAACATCTTCGTCCCTGGCTTGAAGCGTTGCCTAAACAGCCGGGTGTATACATCTTTCACGGCGAAAGCGACACCCTGCCGCTCTATATCGGTAAAAGCGTGAATATTCGCAGCCGGGTTTTATCCCATCTGCGCACGCCGGACGAAGCCGCGATGCTCCGCCAGTCGAGACGCATCACCTGGTTTCCAACAGCGGGTGAAATGGGCGCGCTGCTACTGGAAGCCCGGCTGATCAAAGAGCAGCAGCCGCTGTTCAATAAGCGCCTTCGGCGCAACCGCCAGCTCTGTTCTCTGCAGATCAGCAACGGCAAACCGCAGGTTGTGTACGCCCGTGAAGTTGATTTTTCCCATGAGCCGAACCTCTATGGCCTGTTCGCCAATAAACGCGCGGCGCTACAGGCTTTGCAGGCGCTCGCCGACGATTTACAGCTTTGCTACAGCCTTTTAGGTTTAGAGGGCACCACGCGCGGCCGCGCCTGTTTCCGCTCGGCGCTGAAGCGCTGCGCGGGTGCCTGTTGTGGGAAAGAGAGCGTCGAGGAGCATAACGCCAGACTGCTCGCCGGGCTGGCAGCCATCAGCGTCAAATGCTGGCCATGGGAGGGCGCCGTTGCCCTGAAGGAAGTGGGTGAAGTAATGACGCAGTATCACATCGTCCACAACTGGCTTTGGCTGGGCGCCGTTGATACGTTGCAAGACGCCGTAACCCTGCTGCGTACCCCCGCCGGGTTCGACCACGACGGCTACAAAATACTCTGTAAACCCGTGTTAACCGGCAAGTACGAGATCATTTCGCTTAATGACCCGGCAGCCACGTAATTTCACTGAACAACAGCGTTCCTGTTGATTCCAGTAACCGGAGGGTATGCGTGCCCTCCTCCCAACTGGCTCCCTGATCCGCCGTCAGCAATTTTTCGCCAAGCTGCCACGCGCCGCTTAACACAAATATCACGCCGCCGCGGGAGCCATAGGTGGTGAAGGTCCGATCCGCGACGCGAACCTTCGCCTGACAGCAATCACGCCGGGTCATAATATTGAAATCCATCGACATCTGACCATCCGTCAGCAGCGCTTTCACCGGCAGATCGCCGGCAAAACTGTAGGGCTGATGATGCTTCAGCGTATGGTGAAACGCCTGACCGGCATCCAGCGTGACCTCTCCCCCTTCCAGCAGGGTGATCACCCGATCGACGCCGGGAAACGAAGAAAATTCGCCATTGCTGGCAATAGAGGCAATGCTGGCGCGCCAGTAAAAATCACGCGTCGCGGGAGGGAAGCAACATATTTCACGCGTTTCGCCCGCGCCATTTCGCCAGAGACTGACCGGCATCTTACGGATATCAAAGAACTCCATCACCACTCCTGAGGGGCGCAACCTGCGCCAGGGCAACGACATTGCTGTCATTGCTGTCTTGTTTATTATCGTTGGAAATCTACAGACGTATTATCGGCAGCAGAGTGGGCAACCTTAGTAAATCTCTGACGCGACTACAGGAGAATACCGCGCTGGCGGCGGCAGGCAAGAGGTGGGCAGAAAGAAAAAACCGCCGGTCCTGTCCACAGCGTTTTTGCTTATGTGAACAGGATCCCGGCGGTCTTAAGAGGGTGAACCGATTATTCGGTTGGTGCTGGCATTTTACCTTCCGGCGCCGGACGTTCTGTCAGACGCTTCTCAAAATTGGCATTAAATTGTTTTTTCTGTTCCGGGGTCAGAATGTTGTAGATCTTATTCTGGGTTTCCATGTGGGCGAGCATGCGGGCTTTATGCTGCTCGGCCATTTTGTCAATCTGCGCTTCCGCTTTCGCTTTGTCGAAGGTGTCGCTGGCAATGATGTCATGCATCGCGCGGCGCTCTTCCAGCGGAGGACGTTTCATCTGGTCACGCTGGCTTTTCATGATGTCACGAACCTGCTGTTTCTGCGCATCGGTCAGGTTCAGGTCTTTAAACATCATCATCTCATGGTGCATACCTGGCTTGCCTTTATGATGCATCATCATTTTGCCTTCAGCTGGCGCGGCGGTCGTGGTGGCGGTATCTGCGGCGAACGCCATGCTGGTAGCGCCCAGAGCCAGGGTAGAGGCAACAAACAGTGCAGTTAACTTACGCATAATGTATTTCCTTACTTTCAGTTATTCTTCGGCGCTATGCCGTGTTGACGATATTAACTTTACGGGGTTAATCGTCAATTTGTCAGAGCAACGGTAAAACAATGAAAGTGTAAAAAACAATTTTTCGTCAAATGTGGAGGAATTAAGTATAAAAGATGGAGAGGTGAAACATAAATATTCAATATGCTGATTTTAAAGAGATTATGAAGAAGTATAACGAACTGGCGTTTATTAATAAAGCAATTATCCAGGAATATTCTGCAAAAGAGGTATGACAGCCTTCACTGCTAAGAAAATAATTTCCCCTCTCACTTAAAGAGGGGAAAAGATCAGGCTATTTTTTCCAGCATCAGTCCGGCTCGCAGACCAAATGCCACTGACGGATTGGGGAATAAAACATACTCTGTGGCTTTCTGCACCTCGTAACGCTCGTCACCGTCCTCTGCCAGGAGTACCCCTTGACGGAACGGCGTGAAGTTCAGCGTATGGGCCGCCATATGGAGAAGGAAAGCATCGCTGCGACGGGTGATCTGCTGCACGACCCGATAACGCACGACAGGCTCCTGCGCGTGCTCCGGCGCGGTGCCGCCGAGGAGCGCCCGAAGCGCAGAGTGCGTCGGAGCAAAGCGCGTCAGATCGTTTTCCCCAAAAGGCAGCGCCTTTCCCAACTCCAGCGTGCAGGCCAGCGCGCCGAAGTTTTCACACGTAAAATGGGTAAACGTGCCGCCCGGCGACTGATGGAAGACCAGGGCTTCCAGCCCCGCGTCCCCCAGCCAGCTCAGAAAGGTTTCATCCCACGGCTGATTGCGCTGCGGCAGTACGCCAAAACGCACATGATAAGAGGCACGGATAGCCGTATGCAGGTCCAGGTGCCAGCGCGTTCCCCCTGCAGTGACAAAAAACGTTGTCACCACGCTCTCCAGCCACTGCGCGCGTGCCGTTTCATCGCTCGGAGGGAACTGTGACCAGCGGCCCCCAAACATCCGGTTGATGTCACTCATTCGGTAACGTTTGTTTTGCGCCAGCGCTGGCGGATTGCCAAACACGACCAGCACGCGACACGCGAGCGTAATCTCTCCACGGTAAAGCGCACGCAGCAGCAGGTCGACAATCTCAACGGGTGCGGTTTCGTTGCCGTGAATACCGCTCGACAGCAGAAGCGATACGTCGCTCTGCGCAAACGGCGTCAGCTCAAGTACGCCCCGTCCCAGCCACCGCCAGCGAAATGAGGGGCCGTCCCCCTCTTTCTGTTCCGGCGTCTCATCGGCCAGCGTCAGCGACAGTAAATTTTCCATATCATCCCCTTAGCGCTGGAACGGATAAACCGATCCCAGCTGCAGGATTGTCGATAACACGTCCAGCGCCTCGCGTCCTTCGCGCAGAAGCTGCGGGTCAACCAGATCGGCCTGGGTTAAGCGATCCCGATAGTAGCGATCGACCCAGTCGTTCAGCCGCGCAAAGAGCGTATCGTTCATCATGACCGCCGGGTTTACCGCCTGCATTTCGTCCTGAGTTAACACCACGCGCAGACGTAAACAGGCCGGCCCGCCGCCGTTGGCCATGCTTTCGCGCAGGTCAAACACGCGCAGTTCGTCAATCGGATTATCGGCTTTCACCAGCTCGCTCAAATAACGCCACACGCCCTGATGATTACGGGACTCCTGCGGCAGCACCAGCATCATGCTGCCATCGTCACGGCTTAGCAGCTGGCTGTTGAACAGATAGGTTTCTACCGCATCCTGCACGCTCACCGCCTGCGTGGGCACCTGAATCGGCGTAAAACCGGGTACACGCTCATGCAGCGTGGCAAGCAGCCTCTCCTGATGCGCAAACGCCTGCTCGTGGCAGAACAACACCTGACGGTTAGAGACGGCAATAACGTCGTTATGGAACACGCCCTGATCAATCACGTGCGGATTTTGCTGGGCGAAAACCACCTGGGAAGGATTGACCTGGTTCAGTCGGGCAACCGCCTGGCTCGCCGCCAGCGTCTGGCGTGCAGGATAACGCGTTGGCGCGTTGTGACCGCCCTCTTCCCGCCCGTAGATAAAGAGCTGCAGGCCCGGATCGCCATAATCACCGCCCAGCCGGTTATGGTTGGCTGCCCCTTCGTCGCCAAACATCGCCACCTGCGGCAGAGCCTGATGCACCTCGAAATGGGCGTCATGGTTGAAAATGGCGCGCAGCACGCGCTCGGTGGTTTCCGCTTCGGTGGCGCGGTGGAATTTGTTATTCAGGTTCGCCACCGTCAGATGAACTTTGCCATCCAGCGTGTCGGCTGATGGTGCGACGGTCGCCGCGTTTGCCACCCACATAGAGGAGGCAGAGCTTGCCGCGGAGAGCAGGTGCGGCGTCTGCGTACCCGCTTTTTCGACGACCTGTTCATCAGTACCGCTAAAACCGAGCTGACGTAATACTGCCACGTTCGGACGCTCCTGCGGCGGGATCACCGCCTGCGGGAAACCGGCATCCGCCAGCGCCTTCATTTTTAACAGCCCCTGCTTCGCCGCCAGCTTCGGGTTGGAGACCTGAAAACGGTGCTTCGTCGAGGCTTCATTCCCGAATGAGAGACCGGCATAGTGGTGGGTCAGCCCCACCAGCCCGTCAAAGTTGACTTCACGCGCCTTCATGACGTTCTCCTCCGGTAAAATCCAGCCCCGGATTGAGCGTTTCCGGCAGCGTCAGCGCCGGAGTTTCCAGGCTCGCCATCGGCCACGCGCAGTAATCGGCGGCATACCACGCGCTGGCGCGATGGTTGCCCGACGCGCCCACGCCGCCGAACGGCGCGGTGCTTGCGGCCCCGGTCAGTGGTTTATTCCAGTTCACAATCCCGGCGCGCGCTTCCAGCAGCAACCGATCAAACTTCTCACGATGCGGTGAAATCAGCCCGCTCGACAGGCCGTAGCGGGTGTTATTCGCCATTTCAATGGCCGCATCAAAATCGTCATAGCGCCAGACGCACAGCAGCGGGCCAAAGACCTCTTCATCCGGCACGTTGCTCGCGCCGCTCATCTCTACGATGCCCGGCGTCAGCAGCGAGGTACCCGGCTGAACCTGCTTCGGCTCCAGCAGGGTTTTCGCGCCGCGCGCGACGTGGTCCTGCCAGGCTTTCAGCACGTTCAGCGCGGCCTGCTCGGAAATCAGCCCGCCGATAAACGGCTGCGGGTCAGCATCCCACGCGGCAGGCACCAGACGTGCGCTCACCTCTACCAGACGCTTCAGGAAGGCATCCCCCTGCTCGCCACGCCTGACCAGCAGGCGGCGGGCGCAGGTACAGCGCTGTCCGGCGGTAATAAAGGCAGACTGAATCGTCAGGTGCACCGCGGCGTCGATTTCATCAGGATCTTCGACAATCAGCGGGTTGTTGCCGCCCATCTCCAGTGCCAGAATTTTCTCCGGCTGCCCTGCAAGCTGGCGGTGCAGCTGATAGCCCGTACCGGCGCTGCCGGTAAACAGCAGGCCGTCGATATCGCTCAGCGCGCTCAGCGCCTGACCGGTTTCCCGCCCGCCCTGCACCAGGTTCAGCACGCCCGGCGGCAGACCGGCCTGTTCCCACAGCTTAACCACCGCCTCGCCGGTTAATGGCGTGAGCTCACTCGGTTTGAAAATAACGGTATTGCCCGCCAGCAGCGCGGGCACAATGTGGCCATTCGGCAGATGCCCCGGGAAGTTGTACGGGCCAAATACCGCCAACACGCCGTGCGGACGGTGGCGCAGCGTGGCCGCGCCGTCCGGCATCTCGGTATGCTGTTCACCGGTGCGGGTGTGGTAGGCCTTCACCGAAATGGCGATTTTGTTGATCATCGCCGTCACTTCGGTTGTCGCTTCCCAGCGCGGTTTACTGGTTTCGGACGCAATGATGCGCGTCAGTTCGGCCTTGTTCGCCTCCAGCAGTCCGGCAAACTTTTCAACAATTTCCTGGCGCACGGCGAAGGGCTGTTTTGCCCATGCCGGAAACGCGCGGCGCGCGGCATGGCAGGCCTGTTCTACCTGCCCGGCGCTGGCATCATTTCCTTTCCAGAGCACCGCCTGGCCGACCGGATGAGTTTTTACCCGCAGGTCGCCTTCACCCGTTACCCAGTCACCGTTAATCCATAAAGTCATGCTGTTTTCTCCTCAGGGCAGAGACGCACCAGACGAACCGTGTCGCCCGCGTTACATTTCAACGCATCCAGCTGCGCCGCCGTCAGCACCAGACGCTCACATTTAGGGTCCGTACGTACCAGCATGGCGCGGAAATTAGTGTAATTTTCGTTGGAGACCAGACAGGCTGGCCACTCGCCCGGCGCGGGCTGTCCTTCGGAGACCGTCACCAGACGGCTTTTACGAATGGCGCGCACGCGGTCGATGTCACACTCAAGCGTTGGGCCGCCGTCGAAGATGTCGACATAGTTACGGTAGCGGAAGCCCTCTTTCTCCAGCACCGCGCGGGCGGGCGCGGTCTGCGGATGCACTTCGCCGATCACTGCCTGCGCTTCCGGGGTGAGGAAATGGGTATAGATAGGATGTTTCGGCATCAGCTCGGCAATAAAGGCTTTCTGGCCTGTGCCGCAGAGATAGTCTGCCCGGCTGAACTCCATCGAGAAGAAGCGCTCGCCCAGGCTCTCCCAGAACGGCGAGTAGCCTGTCTCATCAATCACGCCGCGCATCTCGGCGACCACTTTTTCGTTAAAGCGATCGCGGAAGGCGGCCATAAACATAAAGCGCGATTTGGAGAGCAGATAGCCATTGCCCTCCTTGCGCCACGCCGGGTCGAGGAACAGCGTGCACAGCTCGCTGGCCCCCGTGTGGTCATTACAGAGAAACAGCGTGGGCAGCGCGTTATAGACGTTCAGCTCTTTCGAGGCGTGAACCATGGTGCCGACGCGGTAGTTGTACCACGGGTCGTTAAGCCCGACGGCCACTTCAATGGCGCAGATCCCGGCCACGGTGCCCGTGTCGGTCTCTTCCAGCACGAACACATACCCCTGTTCGCTTTTTGGCAACGTCCCCTGCCAGGTTTGCAGGGCGCGCTCAATGCGCGCCGACAGCGTTTTTTCATCGGCAGGAAGCGAGGTCAGCCCGCCTCCCGTCTTACCGGCAAGCTGCATGAGCCCGGCGAGATCGCCGCGCTCAACGGGACGGATGACCATCATGATGACACCCCGGATTTCACCTGTTCACAGGCCAGCGCAAAACGGTCTAAGCCGGTTCTCACCTCTTCTTCGCTGACGATCAGCGCAGGGGCGAAACGCACCACGTTGGCACCTGCAATCAGCACCATCACGCCCACTTTTGCCGCTTCCTGTGAGATAAGTTTAGCTTTTCCGGCAAACTCCGGCGTGAGCTCGCAGCCGATTAACAGCCCCAGACCGCGAATTTCTTTAAACAGCCCCGTTTTGCTGTTGATGGCGTTCAGGCGCTCGACGAACCAGTCGTGACGCTGCTTAACGCCTTTCAGCACTTCAGGGGTGTTAATGATGTCGAGCACCTGCCCGGCGACGGCGGTTGCCAGCGGGTTGCCGCCGTAGGTGGTGCCGTGGGTGCCCACGGTCATTACGCTGGCGAATTTATCGGTGGTCAGCATCGCCCCAATCGGGAAGCCGCCGCCCAGCGCTTTGGCGGTAGAGAGCACGTCCGGGGTAACGCCATAATGCATATAGGCATACAGCTCGCCGGTGCGGCCCACGCCGGTCTGCACTTCGTCGAAAATGAGCACCGCGTCGTGACGATCGCACAGCTCGCGCAGCCCCTGGAGGAAGGCTTTTTGCGCCGGAAGAACGCCGCCCTCGCCCTGCATCGGCTCGACGATCACCGCGCAGGTGGTGTCGTTAATCAGCTCGCTGGCGGACTGCAGATCGTTATAGATGCCGTGGCGAATATCCGGCGGCAGCGGTGCGAAATCCTGTGAGTAGGAAGGCTGGCCGCCCGCGCTGACGGTAAACAGCGTGCGCCCGTGGAAGGCATTTTTAAACGCCACAATCCCGCTCTTGTGGGTACCAAATTTATCGTGGGCATATTTGCGCGCCAGCTTCAGCGCCGCTTCGTTGGCTTCCGCCCCCGAGTTACAGAAAAACACTTTTTCGGCAAAGGTCGCGTCGATCAGTTTTTTGGCCAGGCGCAGCGCAGGCTCGTTGGTAAAGCCGTTGCCGGTATGCCAGAACTTCGCCGCCTGGTCATTCAGCGCCTGACGCAGCGCCGGGTGCGCATGGCCCAGCGCGTTGACCGCAATCCCCCCCGCAAAGTCGATATATTCTTTGCCCTGCTGATCCCACAGGCGCGAGCCTTCCCCACGTACCGGAATAAAAGCCGCCGGAGCGTAAACCGGCATCATCCATTCATCGAAATTTTCACGCGTAATTGACAGAGACATAGCGACCTCATCCGGTAAATAAAAAGTTATTTGAATGTTAAATAATTGGGTGTTTGCACTGTGAATGTAGATTGCACTGTTCGTGCCAGCCAGCGATAAAAATGCATAAACGGGATCGAGGGACAGAATATCAACAGGTTACGATATGGAGTTATTCACTGTTATTGCATAAAAAGTGAATATTTTTACGACAAGCGGCGCTTTCCCGCATGAAAATCAGAAAGAGTATGCACAGGCCAAATATAATTCTGGAATTGTGATCGCTCGCGAAATTTATCGGCCATTTACGCTCTGTTTGGGGGCAAGGCGCGTCAGAATGGTGCAAAAATTGCACCGTTGACATTATCTGTCGCAGTAATTGGGCGAAGCGGATAACAGACGACACAATTTCTGCTACCATCCATGCACTATTCACCTTGCACTGGCAGCGACTATGAAATTTGTTTCTTTTAATATCAACGGCCTGCGCGCCCGACCTCATCAGCTTGAAGCCATCGTTGAGCAACATCAGCCAGATGTGATCGGCCTGCAGGAGACCAAGGTTCACGACGACATGTTCCCCCTCGAAGAGGTGGCGAAACTTGGCTACAACGTCTTCTATCATGGGCAGAAAGGCCATTACGGCGTTGCGCTGTTGACCAAAGAGACGCCAGTTTCCGTCCGCCGTGGTTTTCCCGGCGATGACGAAGAAGCACAGCGCCGCATCATCATGGCGGAGCTGCCTTCCCCGCTGGGGAACATCACCGTGATCAATGGTTACTTTCCCCAGGGCGAAAGCCGCGACCATCCGACCAAATTCCCGGCCAAAGCCAAGTTTTATCAGGATCTCCAGGACTATCTGACCACCGAACTGAACAAAGAGAATCCGGTGCTGATCATGGGCGATGTGAACATCAGCCCGACAGATCTGGATATTGGCATCGGTGAAGACAGCCGCAAACGCTGGCTGCGTACCGGCAAATGTTCTTTCCTGCCGGAAGAGCGCGAGTGGATGCAGCGCCTGCTGGACTGGGGGCTGGTGGATACCTTCCGTACCGCCAACCCGGACACGCAGGATCGCTTCTCGTGGTTTGACTATCGCTCAAAAGGCTTTGATGACAACCGTGGCCTGCGTATCGACCTGCTGCTGGCCAGCTCGCCGCTGGCGGAGCGCTGCATCGAAACCGGTATTGACTACGATATCCGCAGCATGGAAAAACCGTCTGACCACGCGCCGGTGTGGGCTAAATTCAAGCTGTAATGACGCGTGAACATTCGAAAAATCGCTTTCCTGTGCGCCCTTCTGGGCGCATTTATTCTGACGATTGTCATGCTTCCTCCAGGCTCACTCTCCCTGGAAGGGATTAAAACTCACCAGCAGGCATTACTCTCCCATGTTGACCACGCGCCGCTACGAAGCGCGCTGATCTTTTTTGCGCTCTATGTGGCGGTCTCCGCCCTGTCGATACCCGGTGCGGCGATCCTCACCCTGCTGGGCGGGGCGTTATTTCCCCTGTGGGAAGGCACCGTGCTGGTCTCGTTTGCCTCCACGCTCGGGGCGACGCTTGCGATGCTCGCCAGTCGTTATCTGCTGCGCGAGTGGGTGCAACAGCGTTTTACGCTACAGATGAAAACGGTCAATGCTGGCATGGCGCGCGACGGTGCGGGATACCTTTTTGCCCTGCGCCTGATGCCGCTGTTTCCGTTTTTCCTGGTGAATTTGCTGATGGGGCTGACCCGCATCGCGGTGCGTCGCTACTGGTGGGTAAGCCAGGTCGCCATGCTGCCTGCAACGATTGTCTTTCTCAACGCCGGACGCGAGCTTGGAAGAGTGACATCGCTGCGCGATATTTTGTCGCCGGGTATGCTGTTCGCCTTTACACTACTGGGGTTATTCCCGCTGGCCACGCGCTGGCTTTTTTCCCGTTATACCTCTTCGTTTAAAAAGTGAGGCATTATGCGCCGTGTGCGTTTTTGCGCGTTTCTGACAAGCCTGCTGCTGGCGCCGCCAGCCTTTTCTGCAGACAGCTGGCAATCCCTTCAACAACAGGCAAAAGGCCAGACCGTCTGGTTTAACGCCTGGGGTGGCGAGCCGGCGGTTAACCGCTACCTGGACTGGGTTAGCGGCGAAATGAAAACGCACTACGCGATTGACCTCCGGATTGTCCGTCTGGCGGATGCCGCCGATGCGGTAAAACGCATCCAGACGGAACATGCCGCAGGGCGAAACCACAGCGGCTCGGTCGATTTACTCTGGGTTAACGGGGAAAATTTCCGCACACTAAAAGAGGCGGGTTTGCTGCAAACCGGATGGGCACAGCAGCTGCCGAACTGGCGATACGTTGATACGCGTAAACCGGTTACGGAGGATTTTGCCATCCCAACCGAGGGAGCAGAATCGCCGTGGGGCGGCGCTCAGCTGACCTTTATCGCCCGTAAAGCGAGCATGCCCGCGCCACCGGATAGTCCTCAGGCATTGCTGGCCTGGGCGCAGCAGCATCCGGGCAACGTCACTTATCCGCGCCCGCCTGACTTTACCGGCACCGCGTTCCTGGAACAGCTGCTTCTGACGCTCACCGCGCAGCCTGACGCGTTAAAAAAAGCGCCGGATGATACCTTCCCGCAGGTTACCGCGCCGCTGTGGCGCTACCTCGACGCGCTGCATCCTCTGCTGTGGCGTAAAGGGCAAGATTTTCCTCCCTCGCCCGCGCGCATGGATGCCCTGCTCGCCAGCGGCAACCTGGCTCTGTCGATGACCTTTAACCCGGCGCATGCCCGGCAAAAGGTCGCCAGCGGTGAACTCCCTGACGACAGCTACAGCTTCGGGTTTAAGAACGGCACAATCGGTAACGTCCATTTTGTCGCCATTCCGGCGAATGCCAGCGCCAGTGCGGGGGCGAAAGTGGTGGCAAACTTCCTGCTTTCACCGCAGGCGCAGATCCGCAAAGCCGACCCGGCCGTGTGGGGTGACCCGAGCGTGCTGGACGCGGGGACGCTTCCCGCCGATGAGGCGAGGCGGCTTCGCAGCCACACGCCAGAAGCGCTACCGGCGGTGCTTCCTGAACCGCATGCCGCCTGGGTTAACGCGCTGGAGCAGGAATGGCTTCGCCGCTACGGCACCCGCTAAGCGCGGCGATCTGGCTGGCGATGGCGGTGATTTATCTCCCGCTGATTCCGGCCGTCGCTATGCTGTTTGCTCCGGCGCTGTCGCTCAATAGCTGGCAGGCGCTGGCGGAGGATCCCCAACTGCCGCAGGCGTTTGCCGCCACGCTGGTCTCGACGCTGTTGGCAACGTTGGGCTCGCTGGTGATTGCCCTGGGGTTCATCACGCTGCTGTGGCCCGGCGAGCGCTGGCGTCGCTTGTGCACCCATTTGCCCTGGATGCTGGCGGTGCCCCACGTCGCTTTCGCGACCAGCGCGTTACTCCTGTTTGCCGAGGGAGGGCTGTTTTATCAGGTATGTACCTTCTGCTCACCGCAGCTCGATCGTTATGGCATCGGGCTGGGGCTGACGCTCGCGGTCAAAGAGAGCGCGTTTGTCCTGTGGGCACTCTATGCCGCGCTGCCGGAAGCGCAGCTGGCGCAGAAGAACGTGGTTTTGCGTACCCTGGGTTACGGACGCCTTCAGCGCCTGCGCTGGCTGGTCCTGCCGACCATTGCCCCCGCGCTGGGTGCCGTGATGCTGGCCGTGCTGGCCTGGTCGCTGTCGGTGGTGGATGTGGCCATTATTCTGGGGCCGGGCAATCCTCCCACGCTGGCGGTGCTGGCCTGGCAGTGGCTCAGCCAGGGCGATGCGCAGCAGCAGGCGCAGGGAACGCTCGTTTGCCTTCTCTTACTCCTGATTCTGGCTCTGCTGGCCGGCGTCGGCTTCGGCATCTGGAAAGTCTGGCGACGCACCTTGCCGGACCTCTCCGGCGTCCGACGCCGCGCGTCCCTGCCGGTACCGGAAAAGTCGCTCGCCTGGTGGCTACCGGCATGCGGGATCCTCTGCGCCATCGTGCTGCTCGGTTTAGCGCGCCCCGAAGATGCCGCGTTTACCCCGTTAACCACCAGCCTTACGCTGGGGCTGCTCTCTGGCATGCTGGCGCTTGGGCTGAGTTTTCTCTGGCTCGAATGGGGGCCGCGACAAGGCGCGCTGTGGGTCTGGCTGCCGCTGGCGTTGCCCGCTCTGCCCCTTGTCTCCGGGCAATATGCCATTGCGCTCACGCTGGGCATTGACGGGCAGTTCGCTGCCGTGCTCTGGGGGCACCTGCTGTGGGTGCTGCCCTGGACGCTGCTGGTGCTGCAACCTGCCTGGCAAAAGCTGGATCCCCGACTGTTCCTCACCGCCAGAACGCTTGGCTGGGGACGGATGAAAATATTCTGGATGCTAAAATGCCCGCTGCTGGTACGCCCGGCGTTACTGGCTTTTGCCACCGGGTTTTCGGTGAGCATGGCGCAATACATGCCCACGCTGTGGCTGGGTGCCGGACGTTTCGCCACGCTGACCACTGAAACGGTGGCGCTCAGCAGTGGGGGAAGTCTTCCGATCCTGGCTACCCGCGCACTGGGATTGCTGCTGGTGACGGGCATCGTTTTTGGCGTCGCCGCACTATTATCCAGACTGGCAGGCCGTTACCGTCGAGGATTACGTTAATGTTAAAGGTGCAAAATCTCTCCATTGAACCGCTTTTCCGGCAGGTCAATTTTTGTGTACCGTGCGGTGAGATAGTGACCCTGATGGGGCCGTCCGGCAGCGGGAAATCAACACTTTTCTCCTGGATGGTGGGGGCGTTATCTTCTGATTTTAAGGCCCAGGGTGAGCTGTGGCTTGATGAACGCCGCTGTGACACCTTGCCCGTGGAAACGCGCGGTTTAGGGATCCTCTTTCAGGACGCCCTGCTGTTTGACCACTTCAGCGTCGGGCAAAACCTGATGCTCGCCCTGCCGTCCCGCATTAAAGGCGAGACGCGTCGGGAACGCGTTGACCAGGCGCTACGCTCTGCCGGCCTGGCGAATCACTTTGACAGCGACCCTGCTACGCTTTCTGGTGGAGAACGCGCCCGGGTCAGCCTGCTGCGCGCCCTGCTTGCGGAGCCACGGGCATTATTGCTGGATGAACCGTTCAGCCGCCTCGATAAAACGTTACGGACGACGTTTCGAGCCTGGGTGTTTGACGCCGTTCGCACGCGTAATATTCCTGTGGTGCTGGTCACCCATGACGAGGAAGACATTCCGCCCGGTGGCGAGGTGATCGAAATTTCTCGCTGGCAATAATGTGCTAACGCAATGTTTTCCGTTTCGGGAGAGACGACAATGCCCCCCTCTTTTACTGACGTCAGGTTATTCGATGAAACGTGTTTCTCAACTGACCGCGCTGGCCCTGCTTTGCGGCCTCGCCTCACTCTCCGCCGTGGCGGCTGATATGCCCTCTTCCCTTACGCTGGCCGAACTGCAGGCACAGCAGGGCAAAGCCATCGACACCCGCGCCAGCGCGTTCTATAACGGCTGGCCGCAAACGCTCAGCGGCCCCTCCGGGCATGAACCCGCCGCGCTCAACCTGGCGGCCTCCTGGCTTAGCGCAATGAGCGACGAGCAGATTGCGCTTTGGGCAAAACAGCATCAGCTTAGCCCATCCACGCCGATTGCCCTTTACGGAAGCGATGCCGACAACCAGGCTGTTAAAGCCCGTCTGGAGAAGTCCGGATACGCTCATGCGTCGCTTCTCAGCGATGCCCTGCAAACACCTGACCGTTTACAGCGCCTGCCGCACTTTGAACAACTCGTCTACCCGCAGTGGATCCACCAGCTGCAGCAAGGCAAAACGGTTACCGCCGCCCCGGCTGGCGACTGGAAAGTGATCGAAGCCGCCTGGGGCGCACCGAAGTTTTACCTGCTGAACCATATCCCCGGTGCGGGTTACATCGACACCAACGAGGTGGAAAGCGAGCCGCTGTGGAATAAGGTCTCCGACGACAAGCTGAAAGCGATGCTGGCGAAGCACGGGATCCGTCACGATACCACCGTCATTCTGTATGGCCGTGACGTTTACGCCGCCGCACGCGTGGCGCAGATTATGCTGTATGCGGGCGTGAAGGATGTGCGTATTCTCGACGGCGGCTGGAAGGCGTGGTCAGAGGCCAACCTGCCGGTTGAGCGCGGTATGCCGGCAAACGTGAAGCCCGCCCCTGATTTTGGCGCGCCGATCCCCGGCCAGCCGCAGCTGATGGTGGATATGGAGCAGGCGCGCGGCATGCTGCACCGTCAGGATGCCTCGCTGGTGAGCATTCGTTCGTGGCCGGAGTTTATCGGCGACACCAGCGGCTACAGCTACATTAAGCCAAAAGGTGAAATTGCCGGGGCGCGATGGGGCCACGCGGGCAGCGACGCGACCCATATGGAAGATTTCCACAACCCGGATGGCACCATGCGCAGCGCCGATGATATTGCCGCAATGTGGAAGACCTGGCACATCCAGCCTGAGCAGCACGTCGCGTTTTATTGCGGCACCGGCTGGCGGGCGTCAGAAAGCTTTATGTACGCCCGCGCGATGGGTTGGAAGAACGTCGCCGTCTATGACGGGGGCTGGTACGAATGGAGCAGTCATCCGCAAAATCCGGTCTCTACCGGCAAGCGCGGGCCTGAGAGTACCCTCTAAGCGTTGAGTGACTTCAGCGTCACGTAGCCGCTCCAGAGGCGCGTTGTGGTGGTCAGCCAGCACAGCGCGCCGAATATCCACGCAAACAGCGTAAAGTGCACCGGAAACAGGCAGCACAGCACGAACAGCGCGATAGTTTCCGTCCCTTCCGTTAGCCCACCGATGTAATAAAACGACTTGTGCGCATAGCCGGGGTTGTCGATATCGTGTTTCGCCGCCAGCGCCGCAAACGCCAGAAAACTGCTGCCGGTACCGATAAACGCAAACAGCAGCCAGGCAGCCGCCAGCGCATTCTCTGCGGGTGCAGCCAGCGCAAAGCCAAACGGGACCAGCGCGTAGAACAGAAAATCGAGCGCGATATCCAGAAACCCTCCCGCATCGGTTAATCCCCTGCGGCGCGCCAGCGCACCGTCCAGACCATCCAGCAGGCGGTTAAAGACGATGGCGACCAGCGCAGCAAAATACCAGCCGAGCGCCAGAAACGGCAGCGCCAGCACGCCGACGGCAAATCCCGTTAACGTCAGGCCATCAGGGGTAATAAAGGGTTTATCCAGCGCGGCCACGAGCTGGTTAAGGAGAGGTTTCAGGCGAGGATGCAGGTGTTTATCAAGCATGGGGTTTCTCTTTAAAGGTGGCGCACAGCCCCTGAGCAGGAATGTCGAGCGCGGCATTAAAACGTGCCGAGAGGTTTTGAAACGCAATCAACGCCGTCATTTCGGTAATCGCGTCGTCTGTGAAGTGGCGCTTTAACTGCGCTTTGACGACGTCATCCACCTGAGGCGGCGTGGCGCTGACAGCTTCGGCATACGCCAGCGCAGCGCACTCCTCATCGCTGAATACATCGCTTTCACGCCACTGACTCACCGCCTGAACTTTCTCCAGCGCGCCGCAGCGCTCGGCCAGCCGCAGGCTGTTGGCATCAATACAAAATGCGCAGTGACAGAGCTGCGACACGCGGGTCATCAGCAGCGAACGCAGCACCGGGGAAAGGCGTGCCTTGCGGCGATCCAGAAAACCGACAAACAGCGCCACCAGCCAGAACAGACGCGGCATGCGTCCCCACCAGCGGATGGGGTTCAGCACCGCGCCAAAGTGCTTTTTCTGCATGGCGGCGATGGGCTTAAGGCTGGCGGGAAGGGTTTCGATGGGGGCAACCCAGGTGGTCTTTTTCACCTGATTCTCCTGATAGCTGGACTCTGAGAAAGGGCACGATAATATGTCGTTTTTCGCTAACAATTATTGACGACCATGCTAAAAACACTCGATGTCGTTGCCGCCATCATCGAAAAAGACGACAACATTTTACTGGCGCAGCGCCCTGCCCATGCCGACCAGCCGGGAATGTGGGAATTTGCAGGCGGGAAAGTCGAAGCGGGTGAAACCCAGCCCGAGGCGCTGATCCGCGAACTGCGTGAAGAGCTGGGCATTGAGGCTCAGCCTGCGCACTACGTGGCAAGCCACCAGCGCGAAGTGTCGCAGCGGTTAATCAACCTGCACGCCTGGCATGTTCCCGTCTTCAGTGGAGAGCTCACGGCGCACTACCACAGCGCGCTGGTGTGGTGTACGCCGGAAGAGGCGTTCGCCTACGACTTAGCCCCGGCGGATATTCCGCTGCTGGAGGCCTTTATTCTTTTACGCGACGCCAGACCAGCGGATTCGTGCTAATGGCGCGTTCATCACGCTGGCACTGCAGTAAAACACCGTCCGCTTTAACCACCGCCCCTTCAGAATAGTTTTGATCCTGATAGATGCAGCACTGATTGCACGGCTGCGCGCGCTGGCCGCTGGAGCTAAAGACCTCTGGCGGCACATTCACTTCAACATCCGGGCGAATGCGGTCCGCCTGAGCGCCAGTGGTAAACATCAAACATAACGCGGTCATCACGTAACGGTTCATCGACTTGTCTTCCTGTTGTGTCCTGATATTGACTATAACGGTAAACCTGAGCAGAACCTTTAATTTATCTCGTCATCGCTTTTGGTTATGACCCGCCCTCTCTCATGAATTTCCCTTTCGGCACACATTTCTGCTTGCCTCACAAAGCGGTACGGGTGGTATAGTCAAAAAAACAACACAAATCGCATAAGCAACATACATAAATTAATATAAGAGGTTCTTATATCTATGGATCAGACACGCTCTCTGGAAAGTTTCCTTGCCCACGTTCAGCAGCGCGACCCGCACCAAAGCGAGTTCGCTCAGGCCGTTCGTGAAGTTATGACTACCCTGTGGCCCTTCCTTGAACAAAACCCGCGCTATCGCCAGATGTCTCTGCTTGAACGCCTGGTCGAACCAGAGCGCGTGATCCAGTTCCGCGTGACGTGGGTTGACGATCGCAATCAGGTGCAGGTTAACCGTGCGTGGCGCGTACAGTTTAACTCTGCCATTGGCCCGTTTAAGGGCGGCATGCGCTTCCACCCGTCCGTGAACCTGTCGATTCTGAAGTTCCTCGGCTTTGAGCAGACCTTTAAGAACGCCCTCACCACGCTCCCGATGGGCGGCGGGAAAGGCGGCAGCGATTTCGACCCGAAAGGCAAAAGCGAAGGCGAAGTGATGCGCTTCTGTCAGGCGCTGATGACCGAACTGTATCGTCACCTCGGCCCGGATACCGACGTACCTGCCGGGGATATCGGCGTGGGCGGACGTGAAGTGGGCTTTATGGCCGGGATGATGAAAAAACTCTCCAACAACAGCGCCTGCGTCTTTACCGGCAAGGGGCTGTCGTTTGGCGGGAGTCTGATCCGCCCGGAAGCGACCGGGTACGGTCTGGTTTACTTCACCGAAGCCATGCTCAAGCGTCACGGCTTAGGTTTTGAAGGGATGCGCGTCGCGGTGTCCGGCTCCGGTAACGTGGCGCAGTACGCTATTGAGAAAGCGATGCAGTTTGGCGCTCGCGTAGTAACTGCCTCTGACTCCAGCGGTACGGTGGTGGATGAAGCGGGCTTCACGGCGGAGAAACTGGCGCGCCTGTGTGAAATCAAAGCCAGCCGCGACGGTCGCGTGGCGGATTATGCCCGAGAGTATGGCCTTACCTACCTGGAAGGGAAACAGCCGTGGGGCGTGCCGGTGGATATCGCCCTGCCGTGCGCAACGCAGAACGAGCTGGACGTGGAAGCCGCGCGTACATTGATTAGCAATGGCGTGAAAGCCGTAGCCGAAGGGGCGAATATGCCGACCACCATCGACGCGACGGAGCTGTTCCTGGACGCAGGCGTGCTGTTTGCGCCGGGCAAGGCCGCAAACGCGGGCGGCGTGGCGACCTCCGGCCTCGAGATGGCGCAAAACGCCGCACGTCTCGGCTGGAAGGCAGAGAAAGTGGATGCGCGCCTGCACCACATCATGCTGGATATTCACCACGCCTGCGTGGAGTATGGCGGTGAAGCATCGCAAACCAACTACGTACGCGGGGCGAATATCGCCGGGTTCGTGAAGGTGGCGGATGCAATGATTGGGCAGGGCGTGATTTAAGCCTTCGCTGCATTCTCGCCCTTGTAGGCCCGGTAAGCGTTAGCGCCACCGGGCTTTTTTCAGGCCGCAGAGCGGCTTTTCGCCGGGTGGCGGCTTCGCCTTACCCGGCCTACGGTTTAAGAGGCTGCCGCGCTCTTTTTCTTTTTAAACGGTTTCTTCGCGCCGCCACCGGGAGCCACCATACCTCTGAACCGCTTCACCGGCGTGCTGCGCGCCTGATCGATCAGGTGGTAAAGCGTCCCGACCAGCGGCTGCATAAAGTCCTGATAGCGGCACTGTTTCTCGCTGATCTGCGTCAGAACCGATTCCCAGTGCGCGGTCATGTCCGGCCTGGCGGCCAGCTCCGGCAGCGAATGAATCAGGGCACGGCCCGGCTCTGTCGAATGGATATAGCGCCCTTTTTTCTCGAGGAAACCACGCTTAAACAGCAGCTCGATAATCCCTGCTCGCGTCGCTTCCGTCCCCAGACCGTCGGTGGCGCGCAGGATCTTCTTCAAATCTTTATCCTGCACAAAGCGGGCGATCCCGGTCATCGCCGACAGCAGCGTCGCGTCGGTGAAATGGCGCGGGGGCTGGGTCTGACGTTCAACCACTTCGCCCTTCTCGCACAGCAGCTCGTCATCTTTAGCGACCACCGGCAGCGGCGTGCCGTCGTTCTCCTCATCGCGCTCTTTATTGCCGAGCAGCGTGCGCCAGCCCGCTTCCGCGAGAAAACGCGCTTTGGCGATAAACTTTCCTTTGGCAATCTCAAGCTCAATCACGCACTTGCGGAATACCGCGTCCGGGCAGAACTGCATCAGGTACTGACGGGCAATCAGGTTGTAGACCTTCGCTTCGTTCTCAGTCAGGTTGACGCTGCTGGCGCGCGCCGTCGGGATAATCGCGTGGTGGGCATCCACCTTTTTATCATCCCAGCAGCGGTTATGGGTGTCCGGGTTTACCGCCGGTTGCGGCAGCAGATCCGGCGCGTGCACGCCGATGGCGTTCATCACCGAGTGGCGTCCGGCAAAGTGCTCTTCCGGCAGATAGCGGCTGTCCGAACGCGGATAGGTGATGAGCTTATGGGTTTCGTAGAGCTTCTGGCAGATATCCAGCACGTTCTGCGCGCTCAAACCAAACTTTTTGGCCGCCTCAATCTGAAGTGCAGAAAGCGAAAACGGCAGCGGCGCGGGTTCTGATTCCCGTTTATCGTTATAGCTGGTGACGATAGCGGGCTGCCCGGTAATGCGGTTAACCACATGATCGGCCAGCGGACGATGGAGCAGACGCCCCTCTTCATCCTGGTAGGACTCGCAGGCGTCGCTCGGCTGCCAGACGGCGGTAAAGCGTTCGTCTTTAGGGGTGACGATATGCGCTTTCACTTCAAAGAAATCTTTGGCGACGAAGTTTTCAATCTCTTCATCACGGCGAACCACCAGCCCCAGCACCGGCGTCTGCACGCGGCCCACGGAGAGCACACCCTGATAGCCCGCATTACGCCCAAGAATGGTGTAGGCGCGGGTCATATTGATACCGTACAGCCAGTCGGCGCGGGCGCGGGCTAAAGCCGAGACGCACAGCGGAATAAACTCGCTGTTGGCGCGCAGGCGTGAAATTGCCCGTTCAACGGCCTGCGGGTTGAGGTCGTTAATTAAACAGCGCTGCACCTGCTGGCGCTTTTCCGGCGCCAGCTCCAGGTAGTCCAGCACTTCATCGACCAGGAGCTGCCCTTCCCTGTCCGGGTCACCCGCGTGCACGATTTCAGCCGCTTCATGCAGGAAGCGCTTGATCACGTTGAGCTGTTTGGTGACCGAAGGCCGGGGCTGCAGGCGCCATTTTTCCGGCACGATGGGCAGATCGTTCAGGTTCCAGCGGGCGTAGCGGCTGTCGTAGACATCCGGCTGCGCCTGCTCAAGCAGGTGACCAATACACCAGGTGACCACCTGCCCGTTACCGCATTCGATAAAGCCGTCACCTTTGCGATGCGGTTTAGGCAGCACGTCGGCGATGGCACGGGCCAGGCTCGGCTTTTCGGCAATAAACAACCGCATCGAATTAACGGATCTCAATCATCGGTCGGCCGCCGCGCGCGGTCACCAGCTCGCCGATCGCCGTCAGGGTGATGCCAAACTCGGCGGCAGTGGCCTGAACCTCGGCTTCAGATTCCGGCGTCACCGCCAGCAGCAGGCCGCCGGAGGTTTGTGGATCGCACAGCAGGTTGCGCCACTCCTCAGGCATTTCGCCCATCAGGTGACCGTAGCTGGCGAAGTTACGCTGGGTACCGCCCGGGACCGCGCCCTGAGCAATATACTCTTCCACGCCCGGCAGCTTCGGCACGTCCTGATACCAGACCTGCGCCTGCACGCCCGCGCCCTGACACACTTCAGAGAGGTGCCCAAGCAGACCAAAACCGGTCACGTCGGTCATCGCCTTCACGCCGTCGATATTGGCGAAAGCCGCCCCCGCGAGGTTCATCTGGCACATCACTTCCGTTGCCAGACCGATATGCTCGGGCTTCAGCAGGGATTTTTTCTCGGCGGTGGTGAGTACGCCAATGCCCAGTGGCTTGGTGAGGAACAGCTTGCAGCCCGCCTGCGCGGTGCTGTTGCGCTTCACGCGTTCGGTCGGCACCACGCCTGTAACAGCCAGGCCGAAGATCGGCTCCGGCGCATCGATAGAGTGACCGCCGGCCAGGGCAATCCCCGCCTGCTGACAGGCAAAGCGACCGCCCTCAATCACATCGCGGGCAATTTCAGGTGGAATGGTGTTGATCGGCCAGCCCAGAATGGCAATCGCCATGATCGGCTTACCGCCCATCGCGAAGATATCGCTGATGGCGTTAGTCGCCGCAATGCGCCCGAAGTCGAAGGGGTTGTCGACAATCGGCATAAAGAAGTCAGTGGTGCTGATAATGCTGGTGCCGTTACCTAAGTCATAAACCGCTGCATCGTCACGCGTTTCGTTACCGACAAGCAGGTTCGGGTCGACAAACTTCGCCTGTTCACTGTGCAGGATGGTTTCCAGCACTTTAGGGGAAATTTTACAACCGCAACCGGCTCCGTGGCTGTATTGCGTTAAACGAATGGTTTGCTCGCTCATGGACGTCTCCTGTCATCTCAATCGCGCTATGGTAGCGCTCATTCCATAAAGAGGTAAGTATGACTGTCTGAATTCTGCGGCAGATGCTCAGAATCCAGACAGTTTAGCGCGGGTTATCAGAAACGGCTGACGAAAGGGGTGGTGTCCGGCACGCTGATGGTGCTGGAGGCTTTAAGCTGCGGAGTGCCAAGATAGAGGAAGCCGACAATTTTATCGTGCTCGCCGCAGGCGAAGCCATCACGCACGACCGTACTTTCGGTCAACGGCCCGGTGCGCCAGATGCCATTGAAGCCCTGCGCGACGGCGGCCATTTGCATCGCCATCACCGCGCAGCCTGCGGACATTTCCTGCTCCCAGACCGGCACCTTATGGTCGGCCTGACATTTCGCCACGACAGCGATGATCATCGGCGCGCGGAATGGCGCACTGCGGGCTTTATCAATCCCTTTCTCATCCTGACCCGCGGCAACCGCGCCTTTTTCCAGTAACGCACTGAAGCGGTCGCGGCCTTCGGCTTCAATCACAAAGAAGTGCCAGGGCTGCAGCGTGCCATGATCCGGCGCGCGCAGTCCCGCACGCAGAATGTTTTCCAGCTGCTCGCCCGCTGGAGCAGGCTCGGCCAGACGCGACGCGCTACGGCGGTTAACAAGCAGTTCAAGTGCATCCATTGGTTAACTCCTTTATTGAAATTTACTCACAAAATTAACACGACGGCAGATTTTGTTACAGCGTGTCAGGCGATTCCTGCTGACAAGTGGCGGTTGGGTCATTACGATAACCCAACATTACCGTCCCGTGGCGACGGAAACAGTCATTTTCTGGTTAGGGAGAATACATGCGAACCCTTTGGCGAATCTTTGCCGGTTTCTTTAAATGGACGTGGCGACTGCTCAACTTCGTCCGCAACCTGGTGATGAACATCTTTTTCATCTTCCTGGTGCTGGTTTGCGTAGGCGTCTGGATACATATCAGCAACGCCAATCAGTCTCAGCATTCGACTCGTGGGGCGCTGCTGCTGGACATCACCGGCGTCATCGTTGATAAGCCTTCCACCAGCAACCGTCTGGGCGTGATTGGCCGCCAGCTGTTTGGCGCAACTTCCGATCGTCTGCAGGAAAACTCCCTGTTCGATATCGTCGATACCATTCGTCAGGCCAAAGATGACCGCAACATCACCGGGATCGTGCTGGATCTGAAAGATTTTGCCGGCGGCGATCAGCCTTCCATGCAGTACATTGGAAAAGCGCTGCGCGAGTTCCGCGACAGCGGCAAGCCGGTGATTGCCGTGGGCGACAGCTACACCCAGGGACAATATTATCTGGCGAGCTTTGCCAATAAAATTTGGCTCTCGCCGCAGGGTACGGTCGACCTTCATGGTTTTGCCACCAACGGGCTGTATTACAAGTCGCTGCTCGACAAGCTGAAGGTCACCACCCACGTCTTCCGCGTTGGCACCTACAAATCTGCCGTCGAGCCGTTTATCCGCGACGACATGTCCCCTGCCGCCCGTGAGGCGGACAGCCGCTGGATTGGCGAACTGTGGCAGAACTATCTCGGCACCATTGCCGCCAACCGTCAGATTACCGCTGAACAGGTCTTCCCGGGCGCGCGCGGCATGCTGGATGGACTGCGGAAGGTCGACGGCGATACCGCGAAATATGCCCTCGACAACAAGCTGGTTGATGCGCTGGGCTCAAGCGCGGATGTCGAAAAAGCGCTGACCAAACAGTTTGGCTGGAGCAAAGAGGATAAAAACTTCAGCGCCATCAGCATGTATGACTATGCAGCGAAAAAACCGGATGACACCGGTGAAAGCGTCGCGGTGGTCTTCGCTAATGGTGCCATCATGGACGGTGAGGAAACGCCGGGTAACGTTGGGGGCGACACCACCGCGTCGCAAATCCGCGATGCTCGCCTTGACCCGAAAGTGAAAGCGATTGTTCTGCGCGTAAACAGCCCTGGCGGCAGCGTTAGCGCATCTGAAGTGATCCGCGCGGAACTGGCCGCAGCTCGCGCCGCTGGCAAACCGGTGGTGGTATCAATGGGCGGAATGGCCGCCTCGGGCGGGTATTGGATTTCGACGCCTGCGAACTATATTGTTGCCAACCCAAGCACATTGACCGGCTCCATCGGCATCTTCGGGGTGATCAACACCGTGGAAAACAGTCTGGACTATCTGGGCGTGCATACCGACGGCGTTTCTACTTCTCCGCTGGCGGATGTGTCGGTAACGAAATCCCTGCCGCCTGAAGTTTCTGAGATGATGCAGCTCAGCATTGAGAACGGCTATAAACGCTTCCTCACGCTGGTTGCCGACTCGCGCAAAAAGACGCCAGAACAGATTGACCAGATTGCTCAGGGCCACGTCTGGACCGGGCAGGATGCGAAGAACAACGGACTGGTGGACAGCCTGGGTGACTTTGATGACGCCGTTAAGAAAGCGGCCGAACTGGCGAAGCTCAAGCAGTGGCACGTTGAGTATTATCAGGACGAGCCGTCGTTCTTCGATATGGTGATGGACAGCATGTCCGTTTCCGTTCGCGCCATGCTGCCGGAGGCGCTGCAGGCTTACCTGCCAGCCCCTGTCGCCACTGCTGCGAAAGCGATGAAAGCTGAAAGCGATAAGCTCGCGGCCTTTAACGATCCACAAAGTCGTTACGCGTTTTGCCTGACCTGCGCGAACGTCCGTTAAAAACCGTCCCCTCTTCCCGCGAAGAGGGGATTTTTTTCTTTTGAAAAACAAGAACTCACACCCATGCAGAAGAAATCGATTTATGTAGCCTACACTGGCGGTACCATCGGGATGCAGCGCTCTGAAAACGGCTATATTCCTGTCTCAGGCCACCTGCAGCGTCAGCTTGCACTGATGCCAGAATTCCACCGCCCGGAAATGCCTGACTTCACCATCCACGAATACGAGCCGCTGATGGACTCCTCCGACATGACGCCGGAAGACTGGCAGCACATCGCGGATGATATTAAAGCCCATTACGACCAGTACGACGGCTTTGTGATCCTGCACGGCACCGACACCATGGCGTTTACCGCTTCCGCGCTCTCTTTCATGCTGGAGAATCTGGGCAAGCCGGTTATCGTCACCGGCTCGCAAATCCCGCTGGCGGAGCTGCGCTCGGACGGGCAGATCAACCTGCTGAATTCCCTGTACGTTGCGGCCAATTACCCGATTAACGAAGTGTCGCTGTTCTTCAACAACCGCCTGTATCGCGGCAACCGCACCACCAAAGCGCACGCCGACGGTTTCGACGCTTTCGCCTCGCCTAACCTGCAGCCGCTGCTGGAGGCGGGGATCCATATCCGTCGTCTGGGCACGCCGCCTGCGCCAAACACTGCCGGTGAGCTGATTGTGCATCCGATTACCCCGCAACCGATTGGCGTGGTGACTATCTATCCGGGTATCTCAGCGGACGTGGTGCGTAACTTCCTGCGCCAGCCGGTAAAAGCGCTGATTCTGCGCTCCTACGGCGTCGGCAACGCCCCGCAGAACGGCGAATTCCTGAAAGAGCTTCAGGAAGCCAGCGAGCGCGGGATCGTGGTCGTGAACCTTACCCAGTGTATGTCAGGCAAGGTGAACATGGGCGGCTATGCCACCGGTAACGCGCTGGCGCATGCCGGCGTCATCAGCGGCTTCGATATGACCGTTGAGGCAACGCTGACTAAACTTCACTATTTACTGAGCCAGGATCTGGACATCCAGTCCATTCGCAGCGCGATGATGCAAAACCTGCGCGGCGAACTGACCCCGGACGAATAAGGAGGCCACATGAAGCAACGCGCCCTGCTACTGGTCGATTTGCAAAATGATTTCTGCGCGGGCGGTGCGCTGGCCGTCGCGGAAGGTGACAGCACCGTTGATGTGGCGAATACGCTGATAGACTGGTGCAAAGCCCGCGGCGAGGCGGTTGTCGCAAGCCAGGACTGGCACCCGGCGAACCACGGCAGCTTTGCCAGCCAGCACAACGTCGAGCCTTTCACTCAGGGGGATCTCGACGGGCTGGCGCAAACCTTCTGGCCGGATCACTGCGTGCAGCAGACGGAAGGCGCGGAGCTGCATCCGCTCCTGAATCAGAAAGCCATCGACGCGGTGTTCCATAAAGGTGAAAACCCGGCGATCGACAGCTATAGTGCGTTTTTTGATAACGGGCATCGCCAGAAAACGGCGCTGGACGCGTGGTTACGTCATCACGAAATTACGGAGCTGATCGTGCTGGGTCTGGCGACGGATTACTGCGTGAAGTTTACCGTGCTGGACGCGCTCCGGTTAGGTTACACCGTCAGCGTCATCACCGACGGCTGCCGCGGGGTGAACATTCACCCACAGGACGGCGCTCAGGCGTTTATGGATATGGCTGCGGAAGGCGCGACGCTATATACACTGGAAGACTGGCTGGAAACGCAGGCGTAAGCCTTTTTAGCCGGGTGGCGCTGACGCTTACCCGGCCTACCTTTCCCCGTAGGCCGGGTAAGGCGCAGCCGCCACCCGGCAAAACAACCCACTCCGTTCTCCCATAAAGTGAACTCCCTCGCATCCTCAGCGAAGCGGCAATGCTATTCTCGTCAGGCTGTTTTTTCGCCACGCTTTTCTGTGGCGTGGTTAATTTTATTAAGTCAAAGAGGAACTTGTATGAAACGTTTGCCCTTGCTGGCAGCATTACCTTTGCTTTGCGCGTCAGTTGCCTCCGCCAGTACCCTGATGTCCGTGGGCTACTTTAACGGGGGTGGCGATGTCACCGCCGGACCGGGTGGCGACATCAATAAGCTCGACGTTCGCCAGATCACCCACCTGAACTACTCGTTTGGTCTGGTCTATAACGACGAAAAAGACGAAACCAATGCCGCGCTGAAAGATCCGACGAAACTGCATCAAATCTGGCTGTCGCCAAAAGTCGCCTCCGACCTGGCACGGATCCCGACCCTGCGAAAACAAAATCCGAATCTCAAAGTGCTGCTTTCTGTTGGCGGCTGGGGCGCGCGTGGCTTCTCTGGCGCGGCGGCAACCAAAGAGACGCGTGCGGTGTTTATCCGCTCTGCGCAGGAGATCGTCGATAAATACGGCCTGGACGGGATCGACCTCGACTGGGAGTATCCCGTCAACGGCGCGTGGGGGCTGGTTGCAAGCCAGCCCGCAGACCGGGATAACTTCACCGCCCTGCTGAAAGAGATGCGCGCGGCGTTCGGGCAGAAAAAACTGGTCACCATCGCGGTAGGCGCAAATGCGGAAAGTCCGAAAAGCTGGGTAGATGTCAAAGCCATCGCCCCGCTGCTCGACTACATCAACCTGATGACCTACGACATGGCGTACGGGACGCAGTATTTTAACGCCAACCTGTATGACTCCAGCGCCTGGCCGACGGTGGCAGCCGCCGACAAATACAGCGTCGATTTTGTGGTGAACAACTATCTGGCCGCCGGGCTGAAGCCACAGCAGATGAACCTCGGGATAGGTTTCTATGGCCGCGTGCCAAAACGCGCCGTCGAGCCGGGGATCGACTGGACGAAACCGGATGCGCAAAAAAATCCCGTGACCCAGCCCTACTTCGGACCTCAGGAGATCGGGTTGTTCAAGTCACTCGGCTATGAACTGACCAAAGATACGTACGTGAAATACAACGATATCGTTAAAAAACTGCTGAACGATCCGCAGAAGCGCTTTACCGAGCACTGGGACGACCAGGCGAAGGTGCCGTGGCTGTCGGTGAAGGGAGCCGATGGCAACGCGCTGTTTGCGATTTCGTATGAGAACCCGCGTTCCGTAGCGATCAAGGCGGACTACATCAAAGAGAAAGGTCTCGCCGGGGCGATGTTCTGGGAGTACGGGGCTGATGACAACAATCAGTTGGCGAAGCAGCTGGCGGAGTCGCTCGGGATCCCGCATAAGTAATAAGACATCAAGCCCTCTCCCACTGGGAGAGGGTTGGGTGAGGGCATCAACCCGCACCGTTATTGCATTTTCATCGTCGCAATCGGCTTCGGCGTGATACCAAAGTCTTCTTTCAGCTCACGCTTGCTCTTCATCACCATCTGCCCTTTGGTATCGATAGTCATGTGCTGCGCGTCAGTGTTGTTGCGCGCCTGCCATAACATCACCAGCTGCAGGCTGTTCTCTTTTTGCTCCGGGGTGAGCGCCACACCATCAGGCCATTTTCCCAGCTCAACGGCCGTCACCAGGCGCTGATAAACCTCCGGTGTCATACCGCTAATCATGTCATCAATATTCATGATGTCTCCCTTTCAAAGGAATAATTTGCTGAATCGATTTTTCAGCCTTTAGTGTGATCGCCATTTTCGTCATCAGTGAAGCTTA
This sequence comes from Enterobacter sp. RIT637, assembly GCF_019718755.1. Lineage (NCBI taxonomy): Bacteria > Pseudomonadati > Pseudomonadota > Gammaproteobacteria > Enterobacterales > Enterobacteriaceae > Enterobacter > Enterobacter sp. RIT637. Next base: position 330,800 of record NZ_JAIHAZ010000001.1, on the reverse strand, counting down.
ACGAGGCTGAATTCACGCAAAAACGCTCACCCGTTGGCTGAGGCCCATCGGGGAAGACATGCCCAAGGTGCGCATCACAGTTTCCGCAACGAATTTCAGTGCGTACCATGCCGTGCGATGAGTCCGTCAGATAGCGGATCGCGTCATCGCTCACCGGCTCGTAAAAGCTCGGCCAGCCGCAGCCTGAATCGTATTTTGTTTGCGAATTAAACAACGGCGCATCGCACACCAGACAGTGGTAGACGCCGTCTCGCTTGTTGTGCAGTAAACGCCCGGTAAATGGCGGTTCCGTCCCGTGGTTCTGCGTCACGTAAAACTGCATTTCTGTGAGGTTTTTTTTCAAATCGTCGGGGTTACGTTGGTTCGACATATGCTTACATCTCGCTGTAGAAACAGACATCTTCTGACCCGAATTCTAACAAAACATTAACACCCGTGCGTGCACTTTTGTTCTAAACTTATGTGTCGCGAAAAGGCGGTCAGGCAATTGTGATCTGTTTCACATTTTTATCCTGCGAGGCCTTTAAAATTCCGGGCGCAGCCCCCATGTGGTTGCTAGCTCAAAGGGAAAGTGAGGCGAGTCAGTCGCACAAACGTTAGTCACAGGATTGATTTGTCGCAATGATTGACACGATTCCGCTTGACGCTGCGTAAGGTTTTTGTAATTTTACAGGCAACCTTTTATTCACTAACAAATAGCTGGTGGAATATATGACTATCAAAGTAGGTATCAACGGTTTTGGCCGTATCGGCCGTATTGTTTTCCGTGCTGCTCAGAAACGTTCTGACATCGAAATCGTTGGTATCAACGATCTCCTGGACGCTGAATACATGGCGTACATGCTGAAGTACGACTCAACTCACGGTCGTTTCGACGGCACCGTTGAAGTGAAAGACGGCCACCTGGTTGTTAACGGTAAAACCATCCGCGTTACTGCTGAGAAAGACCCAGCTAACCTGAAATGGAACGAAATTGGTGTTGACGTTGTAGCTGAAGCTACCGGTATCTTCCTGACCGACGAAACCGCACGTAAACACATCACCGCTGGTGCGAAGAAAGTTGTTCTGACTGGTCCTTCCAAAGACAACACCCCAATGTTCGTTCGTGGTGCTAACTTCGAAAAATACGCTGGCCAGGACATCGTTTCCAACGCATCCTGCACCACCAACTGCCTGGCACCACTGGCTAAAGTTATCAACGACAACTTCGGTATCGTTGAAGGCCTGATGACCACCGTTCACGCAACTACCGCTACTCAGAAAACTGTTGATGGCCCGTCTCACAAAGACTGGCGCGGCGGCCGTGGCGCAGCTCAGAACATCATCCCATCTTCTACCGGTGCTGCTAAAGCTGTAGGCGTTGTACTGCCAGAGCTGAACGGTAAACTGACTGGTATGGCGTTCCGCGTTCCAACTCCTAACGTATCCGTTGTTGACCTGACCGTTCGTCTGGAAAAAGCTGCTTCTTATGAAGAAATTAAGAAAGCAATCAAAGCTGCTTCCGAAGGCGCAATGAAAGGCGTTCTGGGCTACACCGAAGACGACGTTGTATCTACCGATTTCAACGGCGAAGTGTGCACTTCCGTGTTCGATGCTAAAGCTGGTATCGCACTGAACGACAACTTCGTTAAACTGGTTTCCTGGTACGACAACGAAACCGGCTACTCTAACAAAGTACTGGACCTGATCGCTCACATCTCCAAATAAGTTGAGATGAGTGTTTGATCCAAAAAGGCGACTTCGGTCGCCTTTTTTATTGTTTTAAGACAGAGGATTGCTTAATGATTAATAAAATTTTTGCACTTCCGGTAGTCGAACAACTTACCCCTGTGCTCTCTCGCCGTCAGATCGACGGTGCTGATATTATCGTTGTGGACCATCCGCGCGTAAAAGCGTCCGTAGCGCTGAACGGCGCTCACCTGCTCTCCTGGAAACCGGAAGGAGAAGTGGAAGGCTTATGGCTGAGCGATGCCACCTCATTCAAAAAAGGGGCGGCGATCCGTGGCGGTGTGCCAATCTGCTGGCCGTGGTTCGGCCCTTCCGCGCAGCCGGGTTTGCCGTCTCACGGTTTTGCCCGGAATCAACAATGGACGCTGAAAGCACACAACGAAGATGATAACGGTGCGGTGCTCACCTTTGAACTGCAGGCAAACGATGAAACTCGCGCCCTGTGGCCGCACGATTTCACCCTGTACGCCCGCTTCAAGCTGGCGAAAACCTGCGAAATAGAGCTGGAAGCCCATGGCGAATTTGAAACCACGTCCGCCCTGCACACCTATTTCAACGTGGGTGACATTAATGCAGTAAAAGTGAGCGGTCTTGGTGATATCTTTATCGACAAGGTGGATAACGCGAAGCAGGGCAAACTGAGCGACGGCGTGCAAACGTTCCCCGATCGTACCGACCGCGTTTACCAGCATCCGGAAGCGTGCAGCGTGATTCATGACGGTGCCCTGAATCGCAGTATTGAAGTGGTTCATCACCATCACAGCGACGTGGTGGGCTGGAACCCAGGCCCGGCGCTTTCTGTCAGCATGGCGGACGTCACTGAAGACGGTTATAAAACCTTTGTCTGCGTAGAAACCGCCTGCGTGAGTACGCCGCAAAACGCGAGTGAAGAAAAACCGTCCCGTTTAGGCCAGACGATTAAGATTGTGAAACGTTAATACTGTTCTACCGCACCAAAATAAAACAAACGGGGCGCAAGCGCCCCGTTTTGATGCACAGAATGCACGCTAATGATGCACACTCAGAACTTGTAGGTCACACCCACAGAGAAGATGCCTGCCCAGGATTTGTCGACCATCGGGCTGTCTTTGATTTCATCGCTCAGGCGGGAGTAACGGCCAGTACCGTAGACATTCCAGTCACCCAGGAAGTTATAGCTCGCGGTCAGCTCCAGGTACGGATCCCAGCCATCATCCGCGCTGTAGCTTTTCAGACCACTACGGCGAGACTCAGCTTTAGAGACGCCATAGTAGTAGTCGTTGTAGTTCTCGCTGCTGTACTGCACACCGATGCCCGGCGTCAGCGTCAGCGCGCCGTTGGTGTAGCGATAAAGCCACGCCAGATCCCAGATAAAGCCGTTGCTGTTGTCGAGCGTATCCGCCGCCAGCGCAGTACGCAGGAAGCCATACTGGGTATTATGTACGTAAGAAAGACCCGCCATCAGCGAGCTTCTGCGCTTGTCCAACTGGCGAAGCGCGTTGCTGTCGCTGTCGCCTGGCTTGAAGTGCTTCGGGTCGTAATACGCCATAATCGAAAGCTTGTCAGCCGTATCGTTCCACAGATAGTAGCCGCCGCCCAGGCCGCGGAACCAGAAGTTATCGCCTTCATAGGTGACAACCGGAACGGGATATACGTCGCGGTCATACTGTTTGTACGGGCTGTTAATGACACCCGCGCCCGCGCCAACAGTCCACTGACCTTCTGCCTGTGCGGTGTTCACTGCGGTAGCGGCAAGGATGCCCAATGCCAGAAGTTTGAGTTTGGTCACAATCCATTCTTTCCTGTAGTCAAATAATCAGCGGGTGAAGTGTAACCGCCCTTCCCGCACATCCCAAAATTTTTTGCTGACTAATGAGTCTGATTAACCCGTTATTTTTTACTTTTCAGATGACAGGCTGCTTTCATTTATGTGAACACTGAATGAAAAACGCGGCTTCGCCTTATTACGCACGTGGGAATTTTTGGATGAGTTATTGATATGTCATTGAAATTAGATTTTCTCAGCATGCAAGTTTTGCAAATGCCATCTACGCTTTAATTTAAGAAGAGATTTTGCTGCACACCCCCGCACTTCTTAGCGTCTGACCTGGCACACAGGTTGCTGCTCTGGCAGTGAGGTGCGAGAAATTCTCTTCCGGGAGCCTCCACTACTCATACGAACGGCTCTTATCCTGTGCTAAAAAACGAAAGGACGGCATGCCATGAATATATTCGATCACTATCGCCAGCGCTACGAAGCTGCCAAGGACGAAGAGTTCACACTGCAGGAGTTTCTTACCATTTGTCGGCAAGATCGCAGTGCCTATGCTAATGCGGCAGAACGGCTATTGATGGCTATTGGTGAGCCTAACATGGTTGATACTGCCCTGGAGCCACGGCTTTCCCGTCTCTTTTCGAATCGGGTCGTCGCCCGATACCCGGCGTTTGAAGAGTTCTATGGCATGGAAGATGCCATCGAGCAGATCGTCTCCTACCTGAAGCATGCTGCTCAGGGCCTGGAAGAGAAGAAGCAGATCCTCTATTTACTGGGTCCTGTGGGTGGCGGTAAATCGTCGCTTGCCGAGCGCCTGAAAGCGCTGATGCAGCGCGTGCCGATTTACGTGCTGAGTGCCAACGGGGAACGCAGCCCGGTCAATGACCATCCGCTGTGCCTGTTTAATCCGCAGGAAGATGCGCAGATCCTTGATAAAGAGTTTGGCATCCCACACCGCTATCTCGGCACGATTATGTCGCCGTGGGCGGCAAAACGCCTGCACGAGTTTGGTGGCGATATAACCAAATTCCGCGTCGTCAAAGTCTGGCCGTCGATTCTGGAGCAGATCGCCATCGCCAAAACAGAGCCCGGCGACGAGAACAACCAGGATATTTCGGCCCTGGTCGGTAAAGTCGACATCCGTAAGCTGGAACATCACGCGCAAAACGACCCGGATGCTTATGGTTACTCCGGCGCTCTGTGCCGTGCCAACCAGGGGATTATGGAGTTCGTCGAGATGTTTAAAGCACCGATCAAAGTGCTGCATCCGCTGCTGACCGCCACCCAGGAAGGCAACTACAACGGGACGGAAGGTATTTCCGCCCTGCCGTTTAACGGCATCATTCTGGCGCACTCCAACGAATCAGAGTGGGTCACCTTCCGTAATAACAAAAACAATGAGGCGTTCCTCGACCGTGTTTACATTGTCAAAGTGCCTTATTGCCTGCGGATCTCGGAAGAGATCAAAATTTACGAGAAACTGCTTAACCACAGTGAGCTGGTGCACGCCCCTTGCGCACCGGGAACGCTGGAAACGTTGTCTCGCTTCTCCATTCTGTCGCGCCTGAAAGAGCCGGAAAACTCCAGCATCTACTCGAAAATGCGCGTCTATGATGGTGAAAGCCTGAAGGACACCGACCCGAAGGCGAAGTCGTATCAGGAGTACCGCGATTACGCCGGCGTCGACGAGGGGATGAACGGTCTGTCCACGCGTTTCGCGTTTAAGATCCTCTCCCGCGTCTTTAACTTTGACCATGCGGAAGTGGCGGCCAACCCGGTGCATCTGTTCTACGTCCTGGAGCAGCAAATCGAGCGCGAGCAGTTCCCGCAGGAGCAGGCTGAACGCTATCTTGAGTTCCTGAAAGGCTACCTGATTCCGAAATACGCCGAGTTTATTGGCAAAGAGATCCAGACGGCCTATCTGGAATCCTATTCAGAATACGGGCAGAACATTTTCGACCGTTACGTTACCTACGCTGACTTCTGGATCCAGGATCAGGAGTACCGTGACCCGGATACCGGACAGCTGTTCGACCGTGAATCCCTGAACGCGGAGCTGGAAAAAATTGAGAAGCCTGCCGGTATCAGCAACCCGAAAGACTTCCGTAATGAGATTGTCAACTTCGTCCTGCGCGCCAGAGCGCATAACAACGGGCGTAACCCGAACTGGACCAGCTACGAAAAACTGCGCACGGTCATTGAGAAGAAAATGTTCTCCAATACCGAAGAGCTGTTGCCGGTTATTTCGTTTAACGCCAAAACCTCAACCGACGAGCAGAAAAAGCACGACGATTTTGTCGACCGTATGATGGAGAAAGGCTATACCCGCAAACAGGTCCGCCTGCTCTGCGAATGGTACCTGCGCGTGCGCAAATCGTCTTAAAACAAGTGCCCGGTAGCGTTTACGCTTACCGGGCCTACAAAATGCAAGTTGGCAAATGCAGTACGGGGGGTATATGACCTGGTTTATTGACCGGCGTCTTAACGGCAAAAACAAGAGCACGGTGAATCGCCAGCGCTTCTTGCGTCGTTATAAAGCGCAAATTAAACAGTCGATCTCCGAGGCCATCAACAAACGCTCGGTGACTGACGTAGACAGCGGCGAGTCTGTCTCTATCCCCACTGATGACATCAGCGAACCGATGTTTCATCAGGGGCGAGGCGGTCTGCGCCATCGCGTCCACCCAGGTAACGATCACTTTGTGCAGAATGACCGAATCGAGCGTCCACAAGGCGGTGGCGGCGGTTCTGGAAGCGGTCAGGGACAGGCCAGCCAGGACGGTGAAGGTCAGGATGAATTTGTCTTCCAGATCTCGAAAGATGAATATCTCGACCTGCTGTTTGAGGATTTGGCCCTGCCGAATCTGAAAAAGAACCAGCACCGTCAGCTCAACGAATACAAAACCCATCGCGCGGGCTATACCGCAAACGGCGTGCCCGCCAACATCAGCGTCGTGCGTTCGCTGCAGAACTCGCTGGCGAGACGGACGGCGATGACGGCCGGTAAACGACGTGAGCTGCGCGAGCTGGAAACCAGCCTGAAGGTCGTGGAAAACACGGAACCGGCGCAACTGCTGGAAGAGGAGCGCCTGCGCAAAGAGATTGCCGAGCTACGGGCAAAAATCGACCGCGTGCCGTTTATTGACACATTTGACCTGCGTTACAAGAACTACGAAAAACGTCCAGAGCCATCCAGCCAGGCGGTGATGTTCTGTCTGATGGACGTTTCTGGCTCCATGGACCAGGCCACCAAAGATATGGCGAAGCGTTTTTATATTCTTCTCTACCTGTTCCTGAGCAGAACCTATAAGAACGTGGAAGTGGTCTATATCCGCCACCATACTCAGGCGAAAGAGGTGGATGAACACGAGTTCTTCTACTCGCAAGAGACCGGTGGGACCATTGTATCGAGCGCCCTGAAGCTGATGGATGAAGTGGTGAAAGAGCGTTATGACCCGGCGCAGTGGAACATCTATGCCGCGCAGGCGTCGGATGGCGATAACTGGGCCGACGACTCGCCGCTGTGTCATGAAATTCTGGCGAAGAAAATTCTGCCCGTCGTGCGTTACTACAGCTATATCGAAATCACCCGCCGCGCGCACCAGACCCTGTGGCGGGAGTATGAACATCTGCAGTCGATGTTCGATAACTTTGCCATGCAGCATATCCGCGATCAGGATGATATCTATCCGGTATTCCGGGAGCTGTTCCACAAGCAGTCTGCCACCAGCAGTGCATAACCCAATAGCCAGCGAATCCGCTGGCTGTTTTCTTTCGACCCCGCTCATCCCGTGATAATGTAGCAAGCTGCAAATGGGTTTATTACCGGGAAAATCGTTATGTCTGAAGATGTTATTGGGACGGCAACTCACCAGCAACTGATTACCTTACTTACCGAGCAGGGCGCGCGGTTTCGCGTCATGGAGCACGAGGCGGTGGGGAAATGTGAAGCGGTAAGTGAAATTCGCGGGACCGATCTGAAGCAAGGCGCGAAAGCGCTGGTGTGCAAAGTGAAAGGCAACGGCGTGAAAAAACACGTTCTGGCGATCCTGGCCGCCGATCTGCAGGCTGACCTGGGCCAGCTTGCCAGCCATTTTGGCGGGCTTAAGGCCTCGCTCGCCAGCCCGGCCGAGGTCGATACCCTGACCGCCTGCGTTTTCGGCGCTATCCCGCCCTTTAGCTTCCATCCTGATTTAGCGCTGGTGGCCGACCCGCTGCTGTTCGAGCGCTTCGACGAAATCGCATTTAACGCTGGCCTGCTGGAGAAATCCGTCATTATGGATACCCAGGATTACCTGCGTATTGCCCGCCCTGAGCTGGTGACCTTCCATAAAGCGTAACCGCTAAGGCTGACGCCCCGTCAGCCTTTTCTTTCCAGAAACAGCACGGAGGCGACGAGAATAACGGCAATAGCGAAAAACGATGAGGAGATAATCAGCGTTTCAACAAACATGTGATCGTTCATGATGGCGACCCCTTTTGCGATATCTGCCTCCGTTTTAATCCGCGTAAATGACAAGGTTATGACAACAATAAAATCTTTTTTAAACTGTCCTGCGTCGCGTTTGCGCGTACAGTAAGCAGGTTAATTATTTGGCAAGGATTCCCTATGTTTGACCCTACTCTGCTCATTCTTCTGGCACTTGCCGCGCTCGGCTTTGTCAGCCATAACACCACGGTCGCCATCTCGATTCTGGTGCTGATTATTGTGCGCGTGACCCCGTTAAATACCTTTTTCCCGTGGATAGAAAAACAAGGCCTCACCATCGGGATAATCATTTTAACCATCGGGGTAATGGCGCCCATCGCCAGCGGCACGCTTCCCGCATCAACCCTGCTGCACTCGTTTGTGAACTGGAAATCGCTGGTGGCGATCGCGGTGGGGATTTTTGTTTCGTGGCTGGGCGGGCGCGGCGTCACGTTGATGAGCAGCCAGCCCTCGCTGGTGGCGGGTCTGCTGGTGGGCACCGTTCTGGGCGTGGCGCTCTTCCGCGGCGTTCCGGTGGGGCCGCTGATTGCCGCCGGGCTGGTTTCGCTGTTTATTGGGAAGTCGTAGTCAGGCTGGCAATATAGCGTGCAGGCGTCTGACCCAACCCTTTCTTAAACATGGTAATAAAGGCGGTGGTGGAGTCATATCCCAGTGACTGTGCCGCCTGCTGCACGGAGTTCCCGCCAATCAATAGCTGCAAGCCGACAATCAACTGCAGCTGGTGTCGCCAGCGCCTGAAGCTTAACCCCGTCTCTTTTACGACCAGCCGCGCCAGGTTGCGCTCGCTCATGGCGAAATGACTCGCCCACTGCGCCAGCGTTTGCCATTCAGCAGGCTCTTCAGCCATCTTCTCTGTCATCAGACGAATTTTGGGGTGTGGTGAGACGGGCAGCTGCAGATGCTCCTGACGCTGACGCGGCAGCTCATCAAACAGCACCTCCACCAGGCGAGATGTGGCGGCAAGGCGCATCTCTTCACGCGATCTATCCGCCAGCGACAAAATAAGTTCCCGCACCAGCGGGGAGATTTTCAGCGTGCAACAGCGATCGGGCAGACTGACGGCACCGGGTTCAATAAACAAAAAGCACAGCTGTGCGCCCGGCGTGGCCTTATTGCTGTGCGGCATCTCCCCCGGAACCCATACGGCATACTGCGGCGGCACCATCAGCATGGCGTTTTCCACATCGCAGGTGATCGCGCCCCCCAGCGCCAGAATCAGCTGACCTTTGCGGTGATGATGCAGCGGAATATGCTGTTCTTCAGCCACTACCCGGATGCGAAACGCCATCGCAGCGTCGTGCTGGCTATCCGGATCGTAGCCATCCAGCCCAAGACCGATCATAAAGTTGTCCGATATTAGCGATAAACTGTCATTTTAGCTTGATTTCAACCAGGCTGAAAATCGGTATGGTGTGCGCTCGCTTGAACGTATGAGAACATAATGACTACAGCTATTCGAACGTCAGGAAAACAGGGCGCGCTGCTGATTGCAGGCATCCTGATGATTGCCACCACGCTTCGCGTCACCTTTACCGGGGCAGCGCCGCTGCTCGACACCATCCGTCAGGACTACGGTTTAACCACCGCACAAACTGGGTTGCTCACCACGCTGCCGCTGCTGGCATTCGCGTTAATCTCTCCCCTCGCCGCAGGCGTCGCCCGCCGTATCGGTATTGAGCGCAGCCTGTTTCTCGCCCTGCTGCTGATTTGCGCCGGAATTGGCGTACGCTCCCTGCCTTCGGCCTCTCTGCTGTTTATCGGTACGGCGGTCATCGGCTGCGGTATCGCACTGGGCAATGTGCTGTTACCGGGGTTAATCAAGCGCGACTTCCCGGGACAGGTGGCTAAGCTCACCGGGGCTTATTCCCTGACAATGGGGGCGTCTGCTGCGTTAGGCTCCGCGATGATTGTTCCCCTGGCGCTGGGTGATGCGGGCTGGCACGGCGCGCTGCTGATGCTGATGATCTTCCCGCTGGTCGCCCTGCTGCTGTGGCTGCCGCAGTGGCGCCAGACACCAGCCGCCACCGTGACCGGCGCAGGCGCGTTGAACAATCGCGCCATCTGGCGCTCTGCCCTTGCCTGGCAGGTGACTCTGTTTCTGGGAATCAACTCGCTGATTTACTACGTAATCATCGGCTGGCTGCCGGCGATTTTACTCAGCCACGGCTACAGCGAAACACAGGCAGGCTCGATGCACGGCCTGCTACAGCTGGCCACCGCCGTGCCGGGTTTTGTTGTCCCACTGCTCCTCCATCGCCTGAAGGATCAGCGCGGGATCGCCGGTATCGTGGCGCTGATGTGCGCGGTGAGCGCGGCGGGATTCTGGTTTGCGCCTGATATGGCGGTAATATGGACGCTGGTGTTTGGCTTTGGATCCGGTGCGACCATGATCCTCGGCCTGACCTTCATCGGTCTGCGCGCCAGCTCTGCGCACCAGGCGGCGGCGTTATCCGGTATGGCGCAGTCGATTGGTTATCTGCTGGCCGCCTGCGGGCCACCGCTGATGGGGAAAATCCACGACACAGCCGGAGACTGGCGCATTCCACTGATGGCCTGCGCGCTGGCCGCCGCGGTGATGGCGGTTTGCGGCGTGCTTGCCGGGCGTGACCGGGAGATCACACCCCGCTAATGACAAGGGCAGACCCGATGGTCTGCCCTTGTTTTATCCGCGTGCCGCTCGCAGCATGGCCTGCACCAGCACCACCGGACGCCCTTCAAGCGCGGCACGTTCGTGCTGGAATAAGGTGATCACAAAGAACGGATGCGTAACCAGTTCGGCTGCGCGAATGTCGCCCTGCTCGTCCCAGCCCGTGACGCGCATATCACCGCTTGCCAGCTCCTGCGCAAATTCTGGCGACACGCCATAGTTACAGTGATAACCCTCTACAATTTCCGGCTTTCCGTAGGCTTTCGCGATAAGCGTATTATTGCGCAGTTCAATGGCATCGGTTTTTTCCACCAGCGAGCAGGTCAGCGGCGCAATCACCATCGTCCCTTCGGTATCCGTTTCGGCATGAGCCGCATCACTCCAGCCCAGCACATTGCGCGCGTACTCAATCAATGCATGCTGGAATCCGCCGCAGGTCCCGAGGAAGGGAATACTGTTTTCACGGGCGTAGCGTGCGGCGATAAAGGCCGCCTCGGTGTTCTTATAGGGGCTTGCAGGCACCAGCCAGATGGCATCATAGCCTACCAGGTCTTCCGGACTGGTCAGCTCCGTTGTCGCAAGCCAGTCGTAGTCGGCGGTGAGATCCAGTACAGCAGCGGCATCGTCAATTGCCAGTGGGATCGCCTGATGCGCAACCACATTAGGGTTATAATCGCCAACAAGGGCAATGCGCAGCGTCGTTTTAACCGGGAGATGTTCCATGAGGGAGTCCTTATGCCAAAGAATTATCAGATAACATAAGGAACCTCAGACTACCGATCTTCTGCAATTATCACAATACCTTAAATTGGGAGGGGCGAAATATGATTCAGTGCAAGCGCCTGTACGATCGGGCGAGTCAGGACGACGGCTATCGGGTTCTGGTGGACAGGTTGTGGCCACGCGGGGTGAAAAAAACAGACCTCGCGTATGATGAATGGTGTAAAACGCTCACGCCTTCAAATACATTGCGAAAAGCATTTCATAGCGAAACGATTGATTTCGCGGCTTTCAGTAAGGCGTACCGGGAAGAACTGGCGCAGCATAAAGACGAAGGCCAGCGTCTTGCGGCTCTGGCAAACCGGCAGACCTTAACCCTGCTCTACGGCGCTAAAGACAAGGCGCAAAATCATGCCCTGGTATTGGCCGACTGGCTGCGCCATCTGTAATCAACCGATCGTCAGTTCATCACAGGTCTGCGATGTTTCGTCCGGCGTCAGCGGCAGCAGATGTTCCGGGCGGACAAACGCAAAGCCGTGCTGGTTATCAAACGCGTAGACATCACCCGTCACCAGCCACAGCGCACGATCCGCCGTGGCAGGTAGTTGCGTCATCACGCCGTTTACTGGATTAACAAAACGCTGACCTGGCTGGCAAAGACCAAACAGCTCCACAGATTTTCCAACGTTACGGCGGCCAGCTGGCGTACGCGCGCCAATGATTATCGCCAGGCTGCCCGGCTTTAACTGAAACATACTTCTCTCGCGGTCAATATCGCCAGAAACTGGCTAAGAATAATCCTAAATAGAAGTGTATCGCAGACAGTATCCCGATGTCACCTGGCAGGTTGCGGATGATCGCGACGGTAGAGGTCCCATTCATCTATCACTTCACCGCCAGGCAGTTTGCACTCGGTACGCACGCCCTGGGGACTTTGCACAGGGACCTGTTCGCCCCCTTTCTCCAGGCAGTAAACGGAGGCCGGGTTCGCCATCCCTACCTCGTGCGGCGGCATTGGCGCGTCGGGTTGAGTGGCTTTTGTTGTGCATGCCGCGAGCGGTAACGCCAGCGCCAGTAAGAGATATTTCTTCATCGCGATTCCTTAAAGCGTCCTGAAAACGTCAGGGTAACGGGTCAGGAGGCTTTTCTCCATGATTTCTCCATCGTAACTGCACTTTTAAGCCTTACAGTACCGCGTGTTCTCGATATGACCAGAGAACATCATTCCGTAATCAAGATGTCTTTGCCCCGGTCTCTGCACCGGGGCCTTTTTGTCTCCAGAATCGCCCCGGAGAATGTATAAAATTTGTTATATTCATGTTTTACTATGTCGAAATTGGAAAATTTCAGCATAACATGCAGATGCAGACGTCTTCTGTATGGGAGTCTACCCACGTCATGTCGGATATCATCCTTGCCCGTGTTTCTGAAACACTCGCCACCGAGCAATCCTTAGAAAGCCTTGTACGCCAGCTGCTGGAGATGCTGGAAATTGTGACCGAAATGGAGTCCACCTACCTGACAAAGGTGGATATCAACGCGCGGCTGCAGCACATTCTTTATGCCCGCAACAGTAAGCAGATGCAGATCCCTGAAGGGCTGAGCGTTCCGTGGGGGGATACCCTGTGCAAGCGCGCAATTGACAGCGATACCCTGTTCAGCAACGACGTGGCGGGTCGCTGGCCTGATTGCGAAGCGGCAAAAGCGCTTGGGATTACAACCTACATGAGTATTCCTATTCACCTCGCTGATGGTTCTATTTACGGTACCCTCTGCGCGACCAGCACGGAAAAAAAGCGGCTTAGCGAGCGCGGTGAGCAAGTGCTGAAACTGTTTGCCGGTTTAATTGCCCAGTACATTCAGAAAGAGTCCCTGGTTGCACAGCTTCGCGAAGCCAATGCAGCGCTCATCGCCCACTCGTATACCGATGCCCTCACGGGGTTACCCAACCGTCGGGCGATTTTCGAGAATCTCACCACCCTGTTTTCCTTAGCTAAACACCTTAAACGCAGCGCCATTATTGCATTTATCGATCTGGATGATTTCAAACTGATTAACGATCGCTTCGGGCATGAAACGGGCGATCGGTTCCTGATCGAAGTGGGCAAGCGACTCACTGTGGAACAGGACGAGGACGAGATCGTCGGAAGACTAGGCGGCGACGAGTTTCTGGTAGCTTGTCTGAGTCAAAGCACGGAAGAAGCCGAAAGGACGCAGGTTAATCTGCTGAAAACCCGGCTTAGCGCCCGTATTGCGGGTGAATACTGGCTCGGTCAGGTTCATATTGTGTATCCGGGTGCGAGCCTGGGCGTCGTCGAAGTTGATCCCGCCAGTACCGATGCGGACAGCGCGTTACAGGCGGCGGATATGGCGATGTATCAGGACAAAAAAGGAAAAAGCAAAACACGCTTTCTCACGATGGATTAACCCCGTACACTCTATGGCGTTTCGTAAAACGATAAAGGTGATGGCATGAGAATAGGGATCCTCTTCCCGGTTGTTATTTTTATAACGGCGGTGGTTTTTTTAGCGTGGTTTTTCATTGGCGGTTACGCTGCGCCGGGGGCATAAATGAGAAAAACAACCATCATTATGTTGATCGTGGCAATCGTGGCTGTCGCAGGTTCACAGTTCGGCTGGTGGTAAACCTCCAATGTAAAAAGGCCGCCGTCTGGCAGCCTTTTTCAGCAAATAACAGAGTTAGCTTTTGATTTTTCTGTAGATAAACAGAACCACCAGGGCACCAATCACCGCAACGGCAAAGCTGCCAAAATTGAAGCCATCCACCTTGCCGAACCCGAACAGGGTACTGATCCAGCCGCCAACGACTGCACCCACGATCCCCAGTATTACGGTTACGAAGAACCCACCACCATCTTTGCCCGGCATAATCCACTTCGCCAGGATCCCCGCAATCAGCCCAAAGATAATCCAGGATAAAATTCCCATAGCTTTCCTCTCTGTATGGTTTTTGTCATTAAATCAACGACACAGAAAAGGATAGCACAGGATTTAAGAAAGGAAATTTGTGATAAGCATCACAGGGTTTGATTGAGTAAAATCTGACCTATAAAAAATGTCGTTCCACATGAAGTGTGGGGTTGCAACTTTTGTTGAGAAAGATTATCTTTCTCAACACTGAATAGTTGAGTGAAATACTCAGGTATTCAGTACGACATTGCTCACATTGCTTCCAGTATTTCTTGCCCACTCTTGAGTGGGCTTTTTTTTGTCTAAAAAACCGAAATATCATACCGCAATAAAGGCGTGCTGATTTCGTCCTGCCCGTTTTGCCTGGTAGAGCGCACGATCGGCAGCAATAATAATGTTCTGCTGGCTGCCTGCAATCTCCACTGCCCGCGCGGTAGAGACCCCTACGCTTACCGTTACCCGCCCAAAGGGGCTGAAGTTGTGTTCAATATTGAGGGCACAAACATTGCGAATAATCGATTTGCCCAGGCGACACGCCTCCTCAATATCGGTGTCAGGCAAGATGAGTGCAAATTCCTCTCCGCCGTATCGCGCCACAATTTGGTTGTCACGGGTAAGGCTTTTCCTGAGGCAATCGCCCAGAAGGCTAAGACAGCGATCCCCTTCCGGGTGCCCGTAGTTGTCATTGTATTTTTTGAAGAAATCCGCATCCACGATCAGCACCGAAAGCGGCGAATTGTCAGCCGCGCAGCGTGCGATTTCAGACAGGATCTTTTCATCAAATGCGCGGCGATTGAAAAGCCCGGTCAATGCATCTTCAGAGGCAATGATTTGAAGCTCTTTATTTGCCCGGTTTTTTCTGGAGAGATCTAGATATAAAAAGTAGGACGCGACGATCAGCACGGCGGTTAAAATAAGAATAACAACGGAGAGCTGAATGGCCTGCTTGCGCCAGGGAGAGAGTGCCTCCTCTTTGCTGACCGCTACGGTGGTCACTAAACCATAGCGTTTGTTTTTCTCAAAGGCATAAATGCGTTCGATTTTATCAAACCGTGAGACGGAACTGGCTATCCCGGCATTTTGTACCTTCAGATACTCCTTAAAGAGGGGTGAGTCAGAAACAATCGCACCAATATAGTTATTTTTAAAAGGATGCCGAACCAGTAATACGCCAGTGGGTGTCGTTAAACCAATAACCCCTGAATGACCAATGTTAATCTGTCCGTACAACGCAAGAAAGTTTTCGATACCCAGCGTAACCACGACAACCCCGTTAAAGGCCCCCGAATGCGTTTGCAGGCGTCGACTGATGGTAATCACCCATTTACCGTTTGTTCTGCTCACCACAGGTTGACCAATAAAAATCTGCGAACTTTTATTTTCTTCGTGATAGACAAAAAATGGCCTGTCTGCCCCTTTACGGGAACCGGAAAAACCCTCATGCAATGCCGTGAAGATATCCCCTTTCGCATCGTAGACAACGACATTATTTATCTGAGAAAGTAAATCATCCTGATTTTTTATTACCCGCTGAATATTCACAGCCTGCTGCGGCGTCATGCCATAAATTTCAATCATGTCAGAGACGGTGGTAATCAACATTTCACTTTGGCGCATAATCCCCTCCGTGTACACATCGAGGGTATGGCTCAGGTTGGCAACGCTGGTATTAATTTGTTGAATTGATTGCTGCCTGGACGTGGCGATCTGAACGACAAGCGACAGCGAAATAATCAGTGAGACGATGATGACGGTAATGGTTGTTGTGTTAAACGCGTTTTTCACATGCACGAGCTAATCCACCTTATCACGCCTGATATCCCTGGCTGACAACTCTTGTCACTGTAACAAAGGTCAGTATAAGAGGAAAATAAATTGTACTTAAGCCATGAACTTGTAACTACCTGGATTGGCTGGTTGCGAATTTTGCTTTAAGCGCTATGCTTTACCTCTTCTCTTAGCAATCATGTCATTGACCCCATGAACGTATCAAGCAAGTTCGTTATTTGCCTTAACCTGATTTCTGCGAGCACATTATTGTTCATACTGTCGACACGGTTTGAATGGTTTTGAACAGCTGACAGGAAAACAGGAAAATGAAAAAGACCATTGCCGTTGCTTCCATTTCAAGGCTTCTGGTCATTATCGCTCTATAATGCGGTAAACGCGGTTATTGTCGGGTAACAAAAAGACAAGCAGCGCGAAATGCCTCATACGTTTTAGAGCTATTCCGAAAATCTTCCCAACCTGTCGCCTCCGCACTGGAAAAGCGCATGTTGCAGAGTTGGCCCGATAATGCGCGCTACTCGTTGCCCCACTGGTTCAGGAAGTTCGCGACATCATCAATGCGAGCAGTGCGGATTCCTGCTGTATCAGCCATCTCTTGCTGATCTTCCTCGCTGATTTCCTCATTATTCGACAAACGGGTGAGCAACAGCTGGAAGTAATGAGCCAATGCGTCGCGTTCAGCGTCGTTTACGGGCTCAGCCGCTTCAGTCGAGTATTCATCGACGATGTCATAAAATTTCAGTGGGATAGTGTTGTTCATAACGGTCTCGTCTTTAACCTGTAAGAATAAGTGATGAGTATATCGGACGGTTTACGCCGACCAAAGCGTTGCTTCAGATAAGTCGCGCAAGAAGTGCCGCAAGCGCCGGCATTGCCTGCACATACAAAATTTTCCGGCTGGCAGTGACTGCGCCAAATATACCGGCTATCAGCACGCAGGTCAGAAAGAAGATGGCCACATCGCTCCCCTTTTCACCGAGCCAGAGGCTCCACAGCAGGCCCGCCGCCAGAAAACCGTTATACAGTCCCTGGTTCGCGGCCAGCACGCGGGTTTCATGCGCAAACTCCGGGCTGAGATTAAAAGCCTTATGCCCCGTTCTGGTATTCCACAGAAACATTTCCAGGACAAGAATGTAGAGATGAATGAACGCAACAACAGCAATTAGGATGGTCGCTAACATCGAGTGGTCTCCCGCAGGCAGAGGCAAAAAATGCCGCCCCATTGGACGGCATTTTGAAATCAACGAACCAGGTGCAGGAAGTGCAGATGCTTTTCATACTGGTCCAGTATGTCATTAATAAGCTGTTCCTGGTTCCAGCCCATCACATCATAATTTTGACCGCCTTCTTTTAAATAGACCTCAGCGCGATAATATCGATGTTGCTCAGCCTGCTGCTCATCATTATCCATCGCAGCCAGTGCGAAAGTCGGTGAGTTATATCCACGAAGCCTTACTTCATAAATGTAATTTAGCTCGTTGCCTAAATCGACTTCAAGTCGAATACGATCATCGGCGCCATCATTTATATGACTTATCGTCCCCTGTTTGTTCAGTTCTTCCTGAACCAGCGTCATGGCAGGTTGGATAACATCGTCCATAAAACGTTTCACAAGAGAACGCTTTGGCAAATAAGCGATATTACGCAACCTTCTCTGCCAGGGAATAGGGTTGCGAGCAGCCGTCGGAGCAATGGTCGCCATGCTCAGACTTTCACGCTTGGTCAGGTCACGACGGAGCGCTTTTAACAGACCGTATATTGATATCAGTAAGATCACTGAGAAGGGTAATGCGCTCGCTATCGTTACGGTCTGCAACGCACTCAGCCCCCCTGCTATCAGCAGGGCAATAGCAACAACGCCCATGAGTGATGCCCAGAAAATTCGCTGCCAGACAGGCGTGTTAGCGACGCCGCCAGACGCCAGAGTATCAACAACCATTGCGCCCGAGTCAGCAGAGGTTACAAAGAAAACAATAACCATCGCCATTGCAATAAATGACAACACAGACGAGAACGGGAAGTGTTCCAGGAAATTAAACAGCGCCAGAGCCACATCCTGTTGGACGGTATTTGCCAGGTCAGTGGCGCCCTGGTTCATGATGAGATAAATGGCGCTGTTTCCAAACACCGTCATCCACATGAGTGTAAAACCGGCGGGAACAAACAACACGCCAGTCACGAACTCACGAATTGTCCTGCCACGGGAAACGCGTGCGATGAACATCCCCACAAACGGCGACCATGAAAGCCACCATCCCCAGTATAATAACGTCCAGCCCCCCAGCCAGTTACTTGACTTCGGTTCATAGGCGTAAAGGTTGAACGTTTTACTCACCAGTTCCGAAAGATAACCACCCGTATTTTCCACAAATGATTTCAGCAGAAGCACAGTGGGGCCCAGGCACAGGACCAGCGCCAGGAGCAACACCGCCAGGCCCAGATTAAGCTCAGACAGGATGCGTATTCCCTTGTCCAGGCCGGACACCACCGAAATCGTCGCTAACCCCGTGATGACCACGATCAGAATGACCTGTACCGTTTCATTGATGGGCACGCCGAAAAGATGGTTCAAACCGGCATTCACCTGCAATACACCGTAGCCCAGCGATGTCGCAACGCCAAAGACAGTGCCTATAACGGCGAAGATATCAACCGCATGGCCTATAGGCCCGTAAATGCGATCGCCGATAATGGGATAGAGTGCAGAACGCAGCGTTAAAGGCAGACCGTGACGGTAACTGAAAAAGGCCAGAATCAGCGCCACGATGGCATAAATTGCCCATGCATGCAGACCCCAGTGGAAGAACGTCAGGCGCATGGCTTCCTTCGCTGCCGCAACGGTCTCTGGGGTGCCGACGGGAGGCGAAAGATAATGCATCACAGGCTCGGCAACGCCAAAGAACATCAGGCCGATCCCCATCCCTGCCGAAAAAAGCATCGCAAACCAGGAGTGATAGCTGAAATCGGGCTGCGCATGGTCCGGACCCAGCTTGATATCTCCGTATCGTGAGAGTCCCAGGAACGTGACGCTCAGCAAAATCAGAGCCACAGCAAGGATGTAGAACCAGCTGGCATTTGTGAAGATTTGTTGTTGCAGTAATTTAAAATTTTTGTCGGCGACATCCGGGAATACGGCGGCAAAGGCGACAAGAAGGAAAATTAACAAAGCAGATGTAAAGAATACCGCTTTGTTAATCTGGCTTTTAGACTTCTTTGGGTTAGTATCATTTTCACTCATCGTTATTCATTCCATTAACGTTCGAACGCTCTGGATCTAAAGCGTTGTCTTCCTTAGGGTAGCAAACATCCACTACTTTTGCAGTCAGGTGTGCATTGCGCTTAAGCTCGTTTATTACGAACAATCTGATGTGGATAAAGCAGGCAGTAAGCTGGCGATTTGGCTTCTGTATATCCAGTGAAAGAGAGCTCTTCGGCCAAATATCATTGATGACATCTGAGGACGCAATTTTTTAAAGGATTGGGACAAGTATTCTCGACCCTTCCTAAAAATAATAAAAAACGGGAGCCAACAGGCTCCCGTTACTGCTTAACCCAGTATCTGGATTACATATTCGCGATAATCGCGTCGCCAAACTCTGAACATTTCAGCAGCTTAGCGCCTTCCATCAGACGTTCGAAGTCATAGGTTACGGTTTTCGCGTTAATCGCGCCTTCCATACCTTTAACGATCAGGTCTGCGGCTTCGAACCATTCCATATGACGCAGCATCATTTCTGCGGACAGGATGATGGAGCCTGGGTTCACTTTGTCCTGGCCTGCGTATTTTGGTGCAGTACCGTGGGTCGCTTCGAACAGGGCGCACTCGTCACCGATGTTCGCGCCAGGGGCGATACCGATACCGCCAACCTGCGCTGCCAGGGCGTCAGAGATGTAGTCACCGTTCAGGTTCATACAGGCGATCACGTCGTATTCAGCAGGACGCAGCAGGATCTGCTGCAGGAACGCATCGGCGATCACATCTTTGATGATGATCTCTTTGCCGGTGTTCGGGTTCTTGATCTTCTGCCATGGGCCGCCGTCGATCAGCTCACCACCGAACTCTTCGGTCGCCAACTGGTAGCCCCAGTCTTTGAACGCGCCTTCGGTGAACTTCATGATATTGCCTTTGTGAACCAGGGTCACAGAGTCACGGTCGTTGGTGATCGCGTATTCGATGGCCGCACGCACCAGACGTTTGGTACCGTCTTCTGAGCATGGCTTGATGCCAATACCGCAATGTTCAGGGAAGCGAATTTTCTTCACGCCCATCTCTTCGCGCAGGAATTTAATCACTTTTTCTGCGTCAGCAGAGTCCGCTTTCCATTCGATACCTGCGTAGATGTCTTCTGAGTTTTCGCGGAAGATAACCATGTCGGTCAGTTCAGGGTGCTTAACCGGGCTTGGGGTGCCCTGGTAGTAACGAACCGGACGCAGACACACATACAGATCCAGCTCCTGACGCAATGCCACGTTCAGGGAACGGATACCGCCGCCAACTGGCGTCGTCAGTGGGCCTTTAATAGCAACGCGGTAGTCGCGGATCAGGTCCAGCGTTTCTGCTGGCAGCCAGACGTCCTGGCCATAAACTTGAGTAGATTTCTCACCGGTGTAAATTTCCATCCAGGAAATTTTACGCTCGCCTTTGTAGGCTTTCTCAACAGCGGCATCAACCACTTTCAGCATTGCCGGGGTAACGTCTACACCGATACCGTCGCCTTCAATGAACGGGATAATCGGATTGTGAGGAACGTTAATCTTGCCGTTTTGCAG
Source organism: Enterobacter sp. RIT637 (assembly GCF_019718755.1). NCBI lineage: Bacteria > Pseudomonadati > Pseudomonadota > Gammaproteobacteria > Enterobacterales > Enterobacteriaceae > Enterobacter > Enterobacter sp. RIT637. The sequence continues at coordinate 309,974 of NZ_JAIHAZ010000001.1, read as the reverse complement.
GGTGATCTTTTTACCTTCCGCCGGAACAACTACTTTGCTTTCCATTAACCTCTCCTTCGAGCGCTTCTGGTTGTTACTGATCTTATGTTAATAAATTGTAATGAGCCCTTCGATAGTACCTGATTGTCCGACGCCATGAAAGGTCTTCGTTATTAGGCTATAATGCGGCAATTGATAACGCCTGAAAATACCATGAAGAAAACTTCTTTTACAAAACACCGGGTTGAGCGATTCAGCTCGCGACAAGCCACCAGAAGACCGCAAGAAACCCAGCCAACGCGGGTGATTCTGTTCAATAAACCCTACGATGTTTTGCCGCAGTTCACCGACGAAGCCGGGCGAAGCACGCTGAAGGACTACATCCCCGTCCAGGGCGTCTACGCAGCCGGTCGACTGGACCGCGACAGCGAAGGGCTACTGGTCTTAACCAACGACGGCGCCTTACAGGCAAAGCTCACGCAGCCGGGCAAACGTACCGGGAAAATTTACTTTGTGCAGGTGGAAGGCGAGCCGGATGACGCTGCGCTGGCAACGTTGCGCAGCGGCGTAACGTTAAATGACGGTCCCACCCTGCCTGCGGGTATTGAGCGTGTGAATGAGCCGGAATGGCTATGGCCGCGCAACCCACCGATTCGTGAACGTAAATCCATTCCGACAAGCTGGCTTAAAATCACCCTGTATGAAGGCCGCAACCGACAGGTTCGCCGGATGACGGCACACGTTGGCTTCCCTACCCTGCGTCTGATTCGCTACGCCATGGGCAGCTACACGCTGGATTCACTGGCGAACGGCGAATGGCGGGACGCTGTCCCTTAAGGAGAGACGATGTTCAAACCTCATGTTACGGTCGCCTGTGTGGTTCACGCCCGGGGCAAATTCCTTGTTGTTGAAGAGAGCATCAACGGTAAAGCGCTGTGGAACCAGCCTGCCGGGCATCTTGAAGCCAATGAAACCCTGGTGCAGGCAGCGAAACGCGAGCTGTGGGAAGAGACCGGCATTCACGCTGAGCCCCAGCACTTCATCCGTATGCACCAGTGGATCGCGCCCGATAGCACCCCGTTCCTGCGCTTTCTGTTCGCCGTTGAGCTTAGCGAAACGTGCGCCACTGAGCCGCACGATGACGATATCGATCGCTGCCTGTGGGTGACCGCCGACGAGATCCTGAGCGCGCCAAACCTGCGCTCGCCGCTGGTTGCGGAAAGCATCCGCTGCTGGCAGTCTGCGGGTCGCCTGCCGCTGGATGTCATCGGAGAATTTAACTGGCCGTTTACAGAGGGTGTCAACGGTGGGGGGGCGTGATAGAATACGCCGCCTTGAAGTTCAATGTCGTGAGTATTCCATGTCAGATAATAGCCAGAAAAAAGTGATCGTCGGCATGTCCGGCGGTGTCGATTCCTCCGTTTCCGCCTACCTGTTACAGCAACAGGGCTATAAGGTGGAGGGCCTGTTCATGAAGAACTGGGAGGAAGATGATGGTGAGGAATATTGCACTGCCGCTGCGGATCTCGCCGATGCGCAGGCCGTGTGCGACAAGCTCGGCATTGAACTGCACACCGTAAACTTTGCTGCGGAATACTGGGACAACGTCTTCGAACTGTTCCTGGAAGAGTACAAAGCGGGCCGCACGCCGAACCCCGATATTCTCTGCAACAAAGAGATCAAATTCAAAGCCTTCCTGGAATTCGCCGCAGAAGATTTGGGCGCAGACTATATTGCGACCGGTCACTACGTGCGTCGCGCAGACGTGGATGGCAAAAGCCAGCTCCTGCGCGGTCTGGACGGCAATAAAGACCAGAGCTACTTCCTTTATACGCTGGGCCACGAACAGATTGCCCAAAGCCTGTTCCCGGTTGGCGAGCTGGAAAAGCCTGAAGTGCGTAAAATCGCCGAAGAGCTGGACCTGATCACCGCCAAGAAAAAAGACTCTACCGGCATCTGCTTCATCGGCGAGCGTAAATTCCGCGAGTTCCTGGGGCGCTACCTGCCCGCGCAGCCTGGCAAAATTGTCACCGTTGACGGCGATGAAATTGGTCAGCATCAGGGTCTGATGTACCACACGCTCGGCCAGCGTAAAGGGCTGGGTATCGGCGGGACCAAAGACGGCAGCGAAGATCCGTGGTACGTCGTCGACAAAGATGTTGAAAACAACATTCTGGTTGTTGCTCAGGGCCACGATCATCCGCGTCTGATGTCCGTTGGCCTTATCGCGCAGCAGCTGCACTGGGTCGATCGTGAGCCGCTGAAAGGCACGCTGCGCTGCACGGTAAAAACGCGCTACCGTCAGACCGATATTCCCTGCACCGTCACCGCGCTGGATGACGATCGCATAGAGGTGCGTTTTGACGAGCCGGTTTCTGCCGTTACGCCGGGCCAGTCAGCTGTTTTTTACAGCGGCGAAATTTGCCTGGGCGGCGGGATCATAGAACAGCGCCTGCCGCTGCCCGCTGTTTAATACGATTGCACACATAAAGGAGACCGTGTGGCGAAGAACTACTACGACATCACCCTGGCGCTGGCGGGAATTTGCCAGTCAGCCCGTCTGGTGCAACAGCTGGCGCATCAGGGTCACTGCGACGCTGACGCCCTGCACGTTTCACTTAACAGCGTTATCGATCTCAACCCGGGCTCTACGCTGGGTGTTTTCGGCGGCAGTGAAGCCAATCTTCGTCTCGGTCTTGAAACCCTGCTCGGCGTGCTCAATGCCAGCAACCGTCAGGGTTTAAACGCGGAATTAACCCGCTACACGTTAAGCCTGATGGTACTGGAGCGTAAGCTGAACGGCGCAAAAGGCGCGATGAATACGCTGGGCGATCGCATTGCCGGGCTGCAGCGTCAGCTCGAGCATTTTGACCTGCAGTCGGAAACGCTGCTGAGCGCGATGGCGGGGATTTATGTCGACGTCATCAGCCCGCTTGGCCCGCGCATTCAGGTCACCGGCTCTCCTGCCGTACTGCAAAGCCCACAGGTGCAGGCGAAGGTTCGCGCCTCGCTGCTCGCAGGCATCCGCGCCGCCGTGCTGTGGCATCAGGTCGGCGGCGGCCGCCTGCAGTTAATGTTTTCTCGTAATCGCCTGACCACTCAGGCAAAACAAATTCTTGCTCATTGTTAACCTCCCGGAGTTGCGAATTATGGAATTATCCTCACTGACCGCCGTATCCCCTGTCGATGGACGCTACGGCGATAAAGTCAGCGCGCTGCGCGGGATCTTCAGCGAATATGGTTTGCTGAAGTTCCGTGTTCAGGTCGAAGTACGCTGGCTGCAGAAGCTGGCCGCCCAGGCAGCAATCAAGGAAGTTCCTGCTTTTGACGAAAAGGCAAACGATTACCTTGATAAAATCGTTGCTGACTTCAACGAAGAAGACGCTGCGCGCATTAAGACCATTGAACGCACCACCAACCACGATGTGAAGGCGGTTGAGTATTTCCTGAAAGAAAAAGTGGAAAGCGTTCCTGCCCTGCACGCCGTGTCTGAATTCATTCACTTTGCCTGCACCTCTGAAGACATCAACAACCTGTCTCACGCGCTGATGCTCTCCACCGCGCGCAAAGAAGTCGTGCTGCCATACTGGCGTAAAATCATCGACGCGGTGAAAGCGTTGTCCGTGGAATACCGCGACATTCCGCTGCTTTCCCGTACCCACGGCCAGCCAGCGACCCCATCCACCATGGGTAAAGAGATGGCGAACGTCGCATACCGTATGGAGCGTCAATACCGTCAGCTGGAGCAGGTTGAGATCCTCGGCAAAATCAACGGTGCCGTTGGCAACTATAACGCCCACATCGCCGCCTACCCGGAAGTGGACTGGCACCAGTTCAGCGAAGAGTTCGTGACCTCTCTGGGCATTCAGTGGAACCCGTACACCACCCAGATTGAGCCGCACGACTATATCGCCGAACTGTTTGACTGCATCGCCCGCTTCAACACCATCCTGATCGACTTCGATCGTGACGTATGGGGCTACATCGCGCTGAACCACTTCAAGCAGAAAACCATCGCCGGTGAAATCGGCTCGTCCACCATGCCACACAAGGTGAACCCGATCGACTTCGAAAACTCCGAAGGCAACCTGGGCCTGGCGAACGCTATGCTGCAGCATATGGCGAGCAAACTGCCGGTTTCCCGCTGGCAGCGTGACCTGACAGACTCCACCGTGCTACGTAACCTGGGCGTGGGCATTGGCTACGCGCTGATCGCGTATCAATCTACCCTGAAAGGCGTGAGCAAACTGGAAGTGAACCGTGACCGTCTGCTGGACGAGCTGGATCACAACTGGGAAGTGCTGGCGGAGCCAATTCAGACCGTGATGCGCCGTTACGGCATTGAAAAACCGTACGAGAAGCTGAAAGAGCTGACCCGCGGCAAACGCGTTGACGCCGAAGGCATGAAGCAGTTTATCGACGGTCTGGAACTGCCGGAAGACGAGAAAACGCGCCTCAAGGCGATGACCCCGGCGAACTACATTGGTCGCGCCGTCACGATGGTTGACGAGCTGAAGTAACCCTCCTCTCCCCCCCTTTTCGCCCGAAAAGGGGGATGCTTTTCCCCGGTTTAGTCAATGTTTATCACCACAACAACATAATCAGCGTTAAACTATTCATACCAATTATTTAGGGAGAAGAGATGATGCGCGTACTGGTTGTTGAGGATAACGCATTGCTACGTCATCACCTGAAAGTTCAGCTTCAGGAGATGGGACATCAGGTGGACGATGCTGAAGATGCAAAAGAAGCCGATTATTATCTCAATGAACACTTACCGGATATCGCCATTGTCGATTTAGGCTTGCCGGATGAAGACGGTCTCTCACTGATCCGCCGCTGGCGCAGCCATGACGTCTCTCTGCCGGTGCTGGTCCTGACCGCCCGTGAAGGCTGGCAGGATAAAGTTGAAGTGCTCAGCGCGGGTGCGGACGACTACGTGACGAAGCCGTTTCATATCGAAGAAGTTGCGGCGCGCATGCAGGTGCTGTTACGCCGCAACAGCGGGCTGGCCTCGCAGGTTATCTCCCTTCCGCCATTCCAGGTTGATCTTTCCCGCCGCGAATTTTCCATCAACGGTGAAGTGATCAAGCTGACGGCGTTCGAATACACCATCATGGAGACGCTTATCCGTAATAACGGCAAAGTGGTAAGCAAGGATTCCTTAATGCTCCAGCTTTACCCGGATGCCGAACTAAGGGAGAGCCACACCATTGACGTGCTGATGGGTCGTTTGCGCAAAAAAATTCAGGCGCAATACCCACATGACGTGATCACCACGGTTCGTGGTCAGGGTTACCTGTTCGAATTACGCTAATGAAAGGGATTTCGCGACACTTTCTACCCCTTTCGCTGCGGGTTCGCTTTCTGCTGGCAACCGCTGCCGTGGTGCTGGTACTTTCTCTTTCCTATGGGATAGTGGCGCTGGTCGGGTATAGCGTGAGCTTCGATAAAACTACCTTCCGTCTGTTACGCGGCGAAAGTAACCTGTTTTATACCCTGGCGAAGTGGGAAGATAACCACATTACCGTGGATATGCCTGAGCACCTCAACCAGCAAAGCCCAACGCTGGCATTGATTTATGATGAAAAAGGCAAACTGCTGTGGGCTCAGCGCGACGTCCCCTGGCTGAAAAAACGCATTCGCCCGGAATGGCTCAGGACGAATGGTTTTCATGAGATTGAGGCCGATCTCAATTCAACCAGCGCATTGCTGCATGACGATCGCGCCCTTCAGCAAAAGCTTAATGAGATACGTGAAGATGACGACGACACGGAGATGACCCACTCCGTCGCCATTAATCTCTATCCCGCTACCATGAACATGCCGCAGCTGACCATCGTGGTGATTGACACCATTCCGGTTGAGCTTAAACGCTCCTACATGGTCTGGAGCTGGTTCGTGTACGTTCTGGCCGCCAATCTTCTGCTGGTTATCCCTCTGCTGTGGGTCGCTGCATGGTGGAGCTTGCGCCCGATAGAATCACTGGCCAAAGAGGTTCGCGAGCTGGAAGAACATCATCGCGAAAAGCTCAATCCGGAAACCACGCGCGAGCTCACCAGCCTGGTGCGTAATCTTAACCGCCTGCTGAAAAGCGAGCGCGAACGCTATGATAAATACCGCACTACGCTCACCGACCTGACGCACAGCCTTAAGACGCCGCTGGCGGTCATGCAGAGCACGCTGCGTTCCATGCGTAGCTCAACGCTCAGCGTTGATGATGCAGAGCCTGTGATGCTCGAGCAGATCAGCCGTATCTCGCAGCAAATTGGCTATTATCTCCATCGCGCCAGCATGCGTTCAGGCAGTGCGTTATTGAGCCGCGAGCTGCATCCGGTGGCACCTTTACTGGATAACCTCACTTCCGCGCTGAACAAGGTGTATCAACGTAAAGGGGTGAATATCAGCCTAGATATCTCGCCGGAAATCAGCTTCGTGGGCGAGAAAAATGATTTCATGGAAGTGATGGGTAACCTGCTCGATAACGCCTGTAAATACTCCCTGGAGTTTGTGGAAGTGTCCGCGCGCCAGACGGATAACGAGCTGCATATCATCGTTGAAGACGACGGGCCAGGCATTCCGCGCAACAAACGTGAAGTGGTGTTTGATCGTGGTCAACGCGCCGATACGCTGCGTCCGGGTCAGGGGGTGGGGTTAGCCGTCGCCCGGGAGATTGTCGATCAGTACGATGGCAAAATTGAAACGGGTGAAAGCCTGCTGGGCGGTGCGCGAATGGAGGCTATTTTTGGCCGCCAGCATCCCACATCGAACGATACTTGACCCGTTATGTGAAAAATGCGCGGATCTCGCACTCAGGCTCCTGAGCTTCCGTTATAATCCGACTCAATAAGAGCCTGCGGAATACAAAAATATGGAATATCACTTAGCACTGAACTGGCCCGAGTTTATCGAGCGCTACTGGCAAAAACGCCCGGTGGTTCTTAAACGCGGGTTCAGCAATTTTGTCGATCCTATCTCGCCTGACGAACTGGCCGGCCTGGCCATGGAAAACGAAGTCGACAGCCGCCTGGTAAGCCACCAGGACGGAAAATGGCAGGTTAGCCACGGTCCTTTCGAAAGTTACGATCACCTGGGCGAGAACAACTGGTCTTTACTGGTGCAGGCGGTCAACAACTGGCACGAGCCTACCGCCGCCTTAATGCGCCCGTTCCGCGCCCTGCCCGACTGGCGAATGGACGACCTGATGATCTCCTTCTCCGTTCCCGGTGGCGGCGTTGGCCCGCATCTGGATCAGTACGACGTGTTTATCATTCAGGGTACCGGCCGCCGTCGCTGGCGCGTTGGCGACAAAGTGCCGATGAAACAGCACTGCCCACATCCGGACCTTCTTCAGGTTGACCCCTTTGAAGGGATCATCGACGAAGAGCTGGAGCCGGGTGATATCCTCTACATTCCGCCGGGATTCCCTCACGAAGGTTACTCCCTGGAAAACTCACTCAACTACTCCGTGGGGTTCCGCGCGCCAAGCGGTCGCGAGATGATCAGCGGCTTTGCTGACTACGTTCTGCAGCGCGAGCTGGGCAGCTATCGCTACAGCGACCCGGACGTACCTGCACGCGAGCATCCGGCGGATATCCTGCCAGAAGAACTGGATAAGCTGCGCGGCATGATGCTGGATTTGATCAACGAGCCGGAGCACTTCAAACAGTGGTTTGGTGAGTTCGTCAGCCAGTCGCGCCACGAGCTTGACGTTGCGCCGCCGGAGCCACCGTATCAGGCCGATGAGATTTATGATGCCTTGCAGCAGGGTGACAAGCTGGTTCGCCTCGGTGGGTTACGCGTGCTGCGCATTGGCGAAGATGTCTTCGTGAACGGCGAAAAGCTGGATTCTCCGCACCGTCCGGCGCTGGAAGCCATCGCCAGCCATCAGGTGTTGCACGCCGAAACGTTTGGCGACGCGCTGGAAGACCCGTCATTCCTCGCGATGCTGGCCGCGCTGGTGAACAGCGGGTACTGGTTCTTTGAGGACTGATCGGTGATATTTGCCGGGTGGCGGCTGCGCCTTACCCGGCCTACAAAAGCACGATCCCGTAGGCCCGGTAAGCGTAGCGCCACCGGGCGTTTTTATCTGCGCTCACCCGCCATAAAATCCTCGATCTCTCCCGCCCAATCCTCTGGATATAACCCTTCCCGTACGTCCCGATGAAACGTTGAATACGGCCAGTCGCGAACCTTACTGACGTAGCCATGCTTCAGCGGATTGATATAGATGTAATCCACATGCCGCCGGTAATCCTGTTCATTGCGAATGGTGTGCTCCCAGAAGCGCGGCTGCCATATGTGGCGCATGTCGATGTTGCGGCTAAACGTTTTTTTAATATCCCGCCAGCGGGCCGAAAAGTCGCTGTCGCCTTCCGGTAAGGTCCAGATACAGTGCATATGTTCGGGAAGGATAACCCAGGCGTTTATGGTAAAGGGCTTCGCGCGTTTAACCGTAGAGGTGGCAGCACGCAGGCTGTCGATATGACGGGTAAGCAAATCACTCTGGCGCTTTTGCAGGTTGACGGTGAAGAACCAGGTTCCACCTGGGATGTAGTGGCGACGGTAGTTTGACATGGCGCTCCTTGCCTTAATGCCGGGTGGCGGCTGCGCCTTACCCGGCCTACGATCCGAATGTAGGCCCGGTAAGCATAGCGCCACCGGGCGTTTTCTCAGCGTTTTGCCGTCAATTCAGCAATCCGCACAATCACCTTCACCGCTTTTTCCATCCCTTCCAGCGTCACAAACTCATGCTTGCCGTGGTAGTTATACCCGCCGGTAAACAGGTTCGGGCAAGGTAATCCCATAAACGATAGCTGCGAGCCATCCGTCCCGCCGCGAATCGGCTTCAGCTGCGGTTCAATGTCACAGTCGCGCATGGCCTGCTGAGCGATATCGAGAATATGCGGATGCGCCATCACCTTCTCACGCATATTGTAATAGCTGTCTTCAATGATCAGCTCAATGTAACAATCAGGGTGTAACCCTTTACCCACCTTCTTGGCGATCTCCATCATCTTACGCTTGCGCGCCTCAAAGGCCTTGCGGTCGAAATCGCGAACGATGTAGTGCATCTGCGCGCTGTCCACGGTGCCTTTGATGCTGGTCAGGTGATAAAAACCTTCATACCCTTCCGTCATTTCAGGGCTCTCTTCCGCCGGAACCTCAGCATGAATACGCGACGCCAGCGACAGCGCGTTCACCATTACACCTTTCGCGGAGCCTGGGTGAACGTTGTTCCCCACAATCTTGATCGTCACCGACGCGGCGTTGAAGTTCTCATACTCGAGTTCACCGACACCGCCGCCGTCAACGGTATAGGCCCACTTCGCATTGAAGTCCTCGACGTCGAAATGTTTTGCGCCCTTGCCCACCTCTTCATCCGGCGTAAAGGCCACGCGGATATCACCGTGCGGGATATTTTTGCCTTTCAGCACCGCCAGCGCCGTCATGATCTCCGCAATGCCCGCCTTGTCATCCGCCCCCAACAGCGTTTTGCCGTCGGTGGTGATCAGCGTCTGGCCCAGCAGCTGGTGCAGCACCGGGAACATCACCGGTGAGAGCACTTCATCACCAATGCCCAGCGCAATGTCGCCGCCGCGGTAGTTTTCAACAATCTGCGGGTTCACATGTTTGCCGCTAAAATCCGGAGAGGTGTCGACATGGGAGATAAAGCCAATCGCCGGGATATCCCCGTCGACATTGGCAGGCAGCGTGCCCATCACAGTGCCTTTCTCGCTTAACGTGACGTTGACCAGCCCCATGGCGTCAAGCTGCTCTTTAAGCAGGTTTAATAACTTCCACTGGCCTTCGGTGCTCGGCACCTGGCGAACACCCGGCTTAGATTGGGTATCCAGCGAAACGTACTGTAAAAAACGCTCAAGTAATTTATCCATGCAGTCACCCTCACTTTTTGTGACAACATTATCAATAAGCATCAAAACGCAAATATTGCGTCAGGTCACTTTTATCCCGCAAACGAGAATATTTTCCGTTTATATCGTTATGCGTTAGTAAATGTAGCTTATGAATCAGTGACAAGGATTGGCGATTGGAGGGGATTGCCGTAGAATGTCCGCCCTCATTACGAGTCACCAAGGTGGTTACACACAAACCCCGCTTCAGTCTGCTGCCTGAGGCGTCTATATGGGACAGCGCAAAAATTGAATACACATTCCCGTTCACGTTCACCGCTGGTGCAGCTGGAACGAATTCGTAAAAGCTTTGATGGCAAAGTTGTTATTTCCGACCTTACTCTCACCATCAACGACGGTGAGTTTCTGACGCTGCTTGGCCCCTCTGGCTGCGGCAAAACCACCGTACTGCGGCTTATCGCCGGGCTGGAAAGCGTTGATAACGGCCATATCCATCTAGAGAACCAGGACATTACCCAGGTTCCCGCAGAAGACAGACACGTCAATACCGTCTTTCAGAGCTACGCCCTGTTCCCGCACATGACCGTGTTTGAGAACGTCGCGTTTGGCCTGCGGATGCAAAAAACACCTGCCGCCGAGATCCCGCCGCGCGTCACCGAAGCCCTGCGGATGGTGCAACTGGAAGAGTTTGCCCAGCGAAAACCCCATCAGCTTTCCGGCGGCCAGCAGCAGCGCGTGGCCATCGCCCGCGCCGTGGTCAATAAGCCTCGCCTGCTCCTGCTGGATGAATCCCTCTCCGCGCTGGATTACAAGCTGCGCAAGCAGATGCAGAACGAACTCAAAGCCCTGCAGCGCAAGCTCGGCATTACCTTTGTCTTTGTCACTCACGACCAGGAAGAAGCCCTGACCATGTCCGACCGCATCGTGGTGATGCGCGACGGCAAAATCGAGCAGGACGGCACGCCGCGCGAAATCTACGAAGAGCCGAAAAATCTGTTTGTCGCCAGCTTCATCGGTGAGATCAATATCTTCGACGCCACGGTAATTGAGCGTCTGGACGACCAGCGCGTACGCGCCAGCGTCGAAGGACGCGAGTGCGCTATCACGGTGAATTTTCCCGTTGAAAAGGGACAAAAGCTCAACGTTCTGCTGCGCCCGGAAGATCTGCGCGTCGATGAAATTCACGGCAATACCGAGGCCGAAGGGTTAATCGGCTATATCCGCGAGCGCAACTACAAAGGGATGACGCTGGAATCTGTCGTCGAGCTGGAGAACGGCAAGATGGTGATGGTCAGTGAGTTCTTTAACGAGGATGACCCGGACTTCGACCACTCTCTCGACCAGAAAATGGTTATCAACTGGGTAGAAAGCTGGGAGGTTGTGCTGGCTGATGAAGAACACAAGTAAATTCCAGAATGTGGTGATCGCCACGATCGTCGGTTGGCTTGTGCTGTTTGTTTTTCTACCCAACCTGATGATTATCGCCACCAGCTTCCTGACTCGCGACGACGCTAACTTCGTTTCGCTGGTCTTTACGCTGGACAACTACACGCGCCTGCTCGATCCGCTCTATTTTGACGTGCTGCTGCACTCGCTCAATATGGCGCTGATTGCCACCCTTGCCTGTCTGGTACTGGGTTATCCCTTCGCATGGTTTCTCGCGGGCCTGCCGCAAAAGGTACGCCCCCTGCTGCTGTTTTTACTGATTGTTCCCTTCTGGACCAACTCGTTAATCCGCATCTACGGGCTGAAAATCTTCCTGAGCACTAAAGGCTATCTCAACGAGTTTCTGCTGTGGCTGGGGGTGATTGATACGCCGATCCGCATTATGTTTACCCCGAGCGCGGTGATTGTCGGACTGGTCTACATACTGCTGCCGTTTATGGTGATGCCGCTCTACTCCAGCATCGAGAAGCTGGATAAACCGCTGCTGGAAGCGGCAAAAGATCTGGGTGCCAGCAAGCTGCAGACCTTTATCCGCATTATTATTCCGCTGACGATGCCCGGTATTATTGCGGGCTGTCTGCTGGTGATGCTCCCGGCGATGGGCTTGTTCTATGTGTCGGATCTGATGGGCGGCGCGAAAAACCTGCTGATCGGCAACGTGATCAAGAGCCAGTTCCTGAACATCCGAGACTGGCCGTTCGGCTCGGCCACCAGCATTACGCTGACGGTGGTGATGGGCCTGATGCTGCTGGTCTACTGGCGCGCCTCACGCTTGCTGAATAAAAAGGTGGAACTCGAATGATCGGTCGACTGCTTCGCGGCGGTTTTATGACCGCCATTTATGCCTATCTCTATATCCCGATCGTTATTTTGATCGTGAACTCGTTTAACAGCTCGCGCTTCGGGATTAACTGGCAGGGTTTTACCACCAACTGGTACAGCCTGCTGATGAATAATGACAGCCTGCTGCAGGCCGCTCAGCACTCGCTTACGATGGCGATCGTCTCCGCCACCTTCGCGACGCTGATTGGCTCCCTCACCGCCGTGGCGCTGTATCGCTATCGCTTTCGCGGTAAACCGTTCGTCAGCGGCATGCTGTTTGTGGTGATGATGTCGCCGGACATCGTGATGGCCATTTCGCTGCTGGTGCTGTTTATGCTGCTGGGCGTACAGCTTGGCTTCTGGTCGCTGCTGTTTTCCCATATCACCTTCTGCCTGCCGTTTGTGGTGGTGACCGTTTTCGCGCGCCTGAAAGGGTTCGACGTGCGCATGCTGGAGGCGGCGAAGGATCTGGGCGCCAGCGAGATGACCATCCTGCGTAAAATCATCCTGCCGCTGGCGATGCCTGCCGTGGCGGCCGGATGGCTGCTCAGCTTCACTCTGTCGATGGATGACGTGGTGGTCTCCTCCTTCGTCACCGGGCCGAGCTATGAAATTCTGCCGTTGAAGATCTACTCAATGGTGAAAGTCGGCGTCTCACCAGAGGTGAACGCGCTGGCGACCATTCTGCTGGTGTTGTCGCTGGTTCTGGTGATCGCCAGCCAGGTTATTGCTCGTGATAAAACAAAATCTCAGGGGACAATGAAATGAAAAAAATGCTCGCCGCTGCAGCGCTGGTGCTTGGCATGAGTGCCGCGCACGCTGATGACAGCAAAACGCTCTACTTCTACAACTGGACCGAATACGTGCCGCCGGGCCTGCTGGAGCAGTTCACCAAAGAAACGGGGATCAAGGTGATCTACTCGACCTATGAGTCGAATGAAACCATGTACGCCAAGCTGAAAACCTACAAAGACGGCGCGTACGATCTGGTCGTTCCCTCAACTTACTTTGTCGACAAAATGCGCAAAGAGGGGATGATCCAGAAGATCGACAAAACGAAGCTAACCCATTTTTCAAACCTCGATCCGGAGATGCTTAACAAGCCGTTCGACCCGAATAACGACTACTCCATTCCGTACATCTGGGGTGCAACCGCGATTGGCGTGAACAGCGATGCTATCGATCCGAAAACGGTGACAGGCTGGGCCGATCTGTGGAAACCCGAGTACAAAGGTAGCCTGCTGTTAACCGACGATGCGCGTGAGGTGTTCCAGATTGCGCTGCGTAAACTCGGCTATTCCGGTAACACCACCGATCCGAAAGAGATTGAAGCAGCCTATAACGAGCTGAAAAAGCTGATGCCTAACGTGGCGGCATTCAACTCTGATAACCCGGCAAACCCGTATATGGAAGGCGAAGTGAATCTGGGGATGGTGTGGAACGGCTCCGCGTATGTTGCTCGCCAGGCCGGTACGCCGCTGGAGGTCGTCTGGCCGAAAGAAGGCGGGATCTTCTGGATGGACAGCCTCTCTATCCCGGCCAATGCGAAAAACGTGGACGGCGCGCTGAAGCTGATTAACTTCCTGCTGCGCCCCGACGTGGCGAAACAGGTTGCCGAGACAATTGGCTACCCGACGCCAAACCTGGCTGCGCGCAAGCTGTTAAGCCCTGAAGTCGCGAATGATAAGTCGCTGTACCCTGATGCTGATACCGTCAGCAAAGGCGAATGGCAGAACGACGTCGGTGACGCGAGCCGTCTTTATGAAGAGTATTATCAGAAGTTAAAAGCAGGTCGTTGAGAGATGACGGGCGACGCAATGTCGCCCGTCACAACTACAACCCCTTCAGGAGTTTATCCACAAAAGCTGGCACCACTTCACTAGCCAGACCATAGTGTTTCTCTTCAAACTCACTGCCCACCTGGCTCGGCTCCAGATTCAGCTCAACCGTATGCGCGCCCTGGAGTTTAGCCTCGTGAACAAATCCCGCCGCCGGATAGACATGCCCGGAGGTGCCGATGGCAATAAACACATCCGCCATCGCCAGCGCGCTGTAGATCTCATCCATGCCCAGCGGCATTTCACCGAACCACACCACGTGCGGACGTAAACGCGCAGGGAACTGACAGCAATGGCATTTGTCTTCCGGCAGAACGTCTTCTTTCCAGTCCAGCACCTGACCGCTCCAGGCGCAGCGAACCTTGAGCAGCTCGCCGTGCATGTGGATGATGTTCTTGTTACCGGCCCGCTCGTGCAGGTTGTCGATATTCTGCGTCACCAGCAGAAAACGATCGCCCAGCGCCTCTTCCAGCCTCGCCAGCGCCAGATGGGCCGCGTTCGGCACAATCTCAGGCTGCTGAAGCTGACGACGACGGGCGTTATAAAACGCCTGCACCAGGTCCGGATCGCGGGCGAAACCTTCCGGCGTCGCCACATCCTCCACGCGGTGCTCTTCCCACAGCCCGTCCGCCGCGCGGAAGGTTCGAATTCCTGACTCGGCGGAGATCCCCGCGCCGGTCAGCACCACCACTCTGGGTTTATCCATCGCTTCTGGCATCATTCTGTCTCTGAAAAAGATCCGCTGGCGCAAGCGCTCACGCAAGCGGCGTTTATTTTTGCGAAAACGGCTGAGTCGACCCTGGCGACGCGACAGCATAGAAACCTCGTAAACTAATCGGTGAGATGAAGGAATGCGGCTCCGCGCATGCCTCCTGCGTCCCCGTGTCGCGCGCGTTCAATACGCGGCACGCGGGCGACCGGCAATAAATGTCGGGGCAAACGCCCGGACAGCTGTTCCGTAATCGCGGTAAAGTTTGAAAGCCCTCCCCCGATCACCAGCAGATCCGGGTCGACGATGGTGAGAATATTTCCCAGACACACCGCCAGCAGATCCAGATAGCGCTCGACGTGCTCGCGCGCCTGCGCATCCCCTTGCTCCCACAGGGTAATGATTTGAGGGGCCTCAAGTTTCTGATGATAGAAGTGTTCGTAAAGCCATGCAAACCCGCGGCCGGAGAGAGTGTTCTCAATACAGCCGTGCTGGCCGCAGCCGCAGCGGGTGAGCGGAAAATCGCGCCCGACGACGTCCAGCGCATCCACCGGAAGACGAATGTGGCCGAACTCACCGGTGATGTAGCTGCGCCCGGTAATCGGTTTGCCATTAATAACGATCCCGCCGCCAACGCCCGTGCCGAGGATCAGCCCCATCACCAGTGGATACTGACGGAACTCATCGTCCCAGGCTTCGGAGAGGGCAAAACAGTTGGCATCGTTATCTAAACGCACGTCGCGTTCAAGGAGGGCAGAGAGATCGGCGCGGAGCGGTTTACCGCTGGCGGCAGGCACGTTGGCGGCATACAGCGTGCCGTCGTCGGTTTCGGGCATCCCGGGAATGCCGATGCCGACGCTGCCTTTGACGCCAAAGCGTTCATCGGCCTGCGCCACCAGCGCGGCAATGGCGGTTAAAAATTCATCGTAGCTTTCGCGTGGCGTGGGAACGCGGGTTTCCCACTGAAGTTTGAGGTCTTTATCAAACACGCCGAGCGCAATCTTGGTGCCGCCAATATCAAATCCATAATACATAACGCATTCCTCTTTCTGACATAGCGGCCTCAGGACCGCTATACCATGACGTAATTACTGGCCACTTAGTACCCTCGCCGGATCAATTCGGCTTGCGCGACGCGCCGGATACCAGCTTGCCAGCAGACTCAGTAAAAGTGCTGTAACCAGCACATAAATAACGTCCAGCCAGTGCAGTTCAGACGGCAGGAAGTCAATAAAATAGATATCACCCGACAGGAACTGGTGGCCGATAAGCTTTTCAATCCCGTTGATGATTGGGGTCAACTGCAGGGAAACCACCACGCCAATCACCACGCCGCACAGGCTGCCGAACAGCCCCGCCAGCAGACCGTACCAGACGAAGATGGCGCGAATAAGACCGTCTTTTGCCCCTAAGGTACGCAGCACGGCGATGTCGCCGCTCTTGTCTTTGACCGCCATCACCAGCGTCGAGACGATATTAAAGCACGCTACACCAATCACCAGCACCATCGCCAGATAC
Organism: Enterobacter sp. RIT637; assembly: GCF_019718755.1. NCBI lineage: Bacteria > Pseudomonadati > Pseudomonadota > Gammaproteobacteria > Enterobacterales > Enterobacteriaceae > Enterobacter > Enterobacter sp. RIT637. The sequence continues at coordinate 293,787 of NZ_JAIHAZ010000001.1, read as the reverse complement.
ATAATGGCGCGGATCATCTGGATATCACGGTACATATACCCGTAAGTGCCGATCCAGCTTTTGATGTAGACATAGTTATTAGTCACGCTGCCTGCATCACGCACAAGTTTGTTGGCGTTGAAGACGTCGTTCACCTTAATGGCAATGCCCGTCACGCTGTCGCCCATGTCGAGATACTGGCGCGCGTCTTCCAGCGGCACCATGGCGAAGCTGTGATCGAGCTGACCGCTCAGTTGAAGAATACCGGCAACGTGCAGGCGCACGCGCTTAGGCTGCTGCAGTTTGTGGTCGGCGCTGGCGTTCGGGATCATGATCGATACCCAGTCGCCCTGCTTCACCTTCAGAGCATCGGCAACGCCTTTGCCCATGATGATCTGCTGCTCGCCAGCCTTAAAGTTCGCCCACGCGCCGTTCTGCACAAATTGCGGCAGCGCGCTGAGACGTTCTTCCTGGGCGGGGTTTACCCCTTTCACCTGAATGGCGCGCAGGTTTACTCCGCTCTCCACCAGCCCGGTAAAGTTGATGTAGGGCGCGGCTGCGGCAACACCCGGCACTTTTTCGACTTTGTTGAGTGCGTCGCTCCAGTTTGTCCACGGCTGGTTAACCGGCTCGATCTCCCCGTGCGGCACCACCGCCAGAATGCGGTTGTTCAGCTCGCGCTCAAAGCCGTTCATGGCGCTTAAGCCCACGATCAATACCGCCACACCGAGCGCGATACCCACGGTGGAGATCACGGAGATGAGCGACACCATGCCGCCACGACGGCGACCGCGGCTAAAACGTAAGCCGATGAGTAGCGATAACGGTGACGCCATTACTCTGCTCCCATCAGGGTCAGTTCCGCATTCAGATGGCCGTCGCGCATCTCAAGCTGGCGACCCATGCGTTTTGCCAGCTGCAGATCGTGGGTTACCACCAGAAACGCGGTCCCCTGCGAGGCGTTCAGCTCGCCCAGAAGCTGGAAAATACTGTCCGCATTGCGGGCATCCAGGTTACCGGTAGGTTCATCCGCCAGCACCAGACGCGGGTTGTTGACCAGCGCACGGGCAATCGCCACGCGCTGGCGCTCGCCGCCGGAAAGCTCAGAGGGACGATGGTTACCGCGATGGCCCAGCCCTACCGCTTTCAGCATGTCGCTGGCGCGGGCGTTAATTTCTGCCGGTTTCTTTTTGCCAATCAGCAGCGGCATCGCCACGTTTTCCAGCGCCGTGAAATCCGGCAGCAGGTGGTGGAACTGGTAGATAAAGCCCAGCTCGCGGTTGCGCAGCTCGGCCTTCGCCGCGGAGGACATTTTGCTCATCGGCTGGCCGGAGAAAATCACGTCGCCTTCGGTTGGCGTATCCAGCCCCCCCAGCAGATGCAGCAGCGTACTTTTGCCGGAGCCGGAGCTACCGACAATCGCCATCATCTCGCCTTCGCCCACGCTAAAGCTCACATTGTGCAGCACGTCGGTCTGCACAGTGCCTTCCTGATAGCGTTTGGACAGGTTGTCGCATTGCAACAGGATCTTATTCATAACGTAAAGCCTCAGCGGGTTGAGTGGCGGCAGCGCGCCAGGAAGGATAAAGCGTAGAAAGCAGCGCAATGGCCATCGCGGCCAGCGCAATACCGACCACCTGCAGCGGCTCGATAGCCACCGGCAGCGCCGCGCCGTCAAGCAGCGCGCCGATGATCGGCATTACGTTATTCAGTTGGCTGGCAAGCAGCGCGCCCAGCACGGCACCGAGCAGCGCGCCGATGATGCCTGCGCTCGCCCCCTGAACCATAAATACGGCCATGATCTGGCGCGGCGTCAGCCCCTGGGTTTGCAGAATAGCGACTTCGCCCTGCTTCTCCATCACCATCAGGCCCAGCGAGGTAATGATGTTAAATGCGGCCACGGCGACGATCAGGCTCAGCAGCAGCCCCATCATGTTTTTTTCCATGCGCACGGCCTGGAACAGTTCGCCTTTACGGTCACGCCAGTCCTGCCATTTGGTGCCTTCCGGCAGCGTTTGCTGGCTGAGGGTGTCCACCTTGAGCGGCTGATCGAGCCACAGGCGCCAGCCGGTGATATTCCCCGCCGGGTAGCGCATCAGGCGCGACGCATCCTGAATGTTAACCAGCATCTGATAGCCGTCGACTTCGCTGTTGGCGGCAAAGGTACCAATCACGTTGAACAGGCGCTGGCTTGGCAGGCGACCCATAGGCGTAAACTGGCTTGCAGACGGCACCATCACGCGCAGCTGATCGCCACGGTTGACGCCAAGCTGTCCGGCAAGCTGTTCACCCAGAATCACGTTGTATTTTCCGGCTTCCAGATCGGTCTGCTTCACGTTAACCAGATACGGCGTCAGCGGATCGTTTTGCGCCGGGTCGATACCCAGCATCACGCCGACCGCCACGCTGCGGGCGCTTTGCAGCACAACATCGCCGGTGGTTAATGGCGCAACGCGCGTGACACCCTGTAACTTCGCCGCGCTTTCCGGCAGCTGTTGCGGGTTAACCGAACCGTTGGATGATGAGAGAACGGCCTGCGGCATCAGCCCCAGGATATTGTTTTGCAGCTCGCGCTCAAAGCCGTTCATGACGGAAAGTACCGTCACCAGTGCCATCACGCCAAGCGTAATGCCAATAGTCGAAAGCCAGGAGACAAAGCGACCGAAGCGGTCCGCGGCGCGCCCACGCATGTAACGTAAGCCTATGAAGAGTGCGACAGGTTGATACATGAAGTCCGTCTGTTTGCTGATAGCAGACCCACGAGTATATAAGCGAATCCGTTAAGCGTAAATGACTGAAACCGTAAGCTTTGGTAATCATTTTTCCTAAAAACTCAGATAAATCAGGGTGGTACTTTCGGTTTCTGCTCTGCACACCCTCCACCTTTTCCGAAAAACGTCCCGATACAGACAGTTACCCGTTACATCTCTTTGTCGTTTTAGAACAATTGCCCGTTCGTTTATGGCAAAACAGGTATTGGTTACCGATGAAACAAAAAGCATTATGGATTAATCAGATAAAGGGGCTGTGCATCTGCCTGGTGGTGATTTACCACTCGGTCATCACCTTTTATCCTCATCTCAGCGGGCTGCAGCATCCGCTGTCAGGGCTTCTCGCCAAATGCTGGGTCTATTTTAACCTGTATCTCGCACCGTTCCGCATGCCGGTGTTCTTCTTTATCTCCGGCTTTCTGATCCGCCGATACATTGATGAAGTGGACTGGCGCACCAGCCTCGACAAGCGCATCTGGAGCATCGTCTGGGTGCTGGCGCTGTGGGGGATCCTGCAGTGGCAGGCGCTGACCCACCTGAATGCCTGGCTCGCACCGGAACGTGAACTGGCAACCTCGTCGAATGCGGCCTACGCCGACTCGGTCTCGGGCTTTATTCTGGGTATGCTCACGGCCAGCACCAGCCTGTGGTATCTGTATGCCCTGGTGGTCTACTTCACGCTGTGTAAACTGCTGAGCCGCTGGAAATTGCCAGTTCTGGGACTGCTCGCGCTGGCAAGCATTGCCATTAACTTCCTGCCGCTGCCGTGGTGGGGAATGAACAGCGTCGTGCGTAATATGATCTACTACAGCCTGGGCGCGTGGTACGGTGCGCAGCTCATGGCCTGGATGAAGGCGCTGGAAATACGTCGCGTCTGGCTGGCGATGGTCGCGTTCGCCGGGGTATCCGTTGTGCTGTGGTTTGCAAACGTTCCGCTCCTGCTCTCCCTGCTGTCGATTGTGCTGATCATGAAGCTTTTCTACAGCGTTGAACAACGTTATGCCGTTCATCCCGACAACCTGTTGAATGTGGTGGGTTCGAATACCATTGCGATTTACACCACGCATCGCATTTTAATAGAGGCATTCAGCCTGTTCCTGATTGGTGAAATGAATGCCGCGTACTGGCCGGTGTGGGCCGAGTTAACGCTGATTCTGGTCTATCCGTTCGCCAGCCTGCTGGTCTGCACCCTTGTTGGGCTCGGCATACGCAAGATTTCCACCTCTCTCTTTGGCGATGTCTTTTTCTCCCCACCCGCTACGCTCGCCCCGTCAACTGCGACCCGCTGATCTCCTCTCCGCCCCCTTTTCGGGGGCGAACTGCCTCCCATACGCTTACGATTTGCTAATGCAAAACGATCGAGGATAATAAAGACATTGCGTATCAGTGATATGCCCCAATACTGTTGGTATATCCATAAGAGACTCTGACATAGCCATGCCTGAACACTATCGCTTTACCTTGCCTGTTAAAGCAGGCGACCAACGCCAGCTGGGCGAACTCACGGGCGCGGCGTGCGCCACGCTGGTGGCAGAAATCGCTGAGCGCCATCCCGGCCCGGTGGTGCTGGTTGCCCCGGATATGCAAAATGCCCTGCGCCTGCATGACGAAATCCGTCAATTTACCGATAGCCTGGTGTCCAGCCTGGCCGACTGGGAAACGCTGCCGTATGACAGCTTCTCCCCGCATCAGGAGATCATCTCTTCACGCCTGTCAACGCTCTATCAGCTTCCGACCATGCAGCGCGGCGTGTTAATTGTGCCGATCAATACGCTGATGCAGCGCGTCTGCCCGCACAGCTATCTGCACGGCCATGCGCTGGTGATGAAAAAAGGCCAGCGCCTGTCGCGTGATGCCCTGCGCGCGCAGCTTGACGGTGCCGGTTATCGCCATGTCGATCAGGTGATGGAGCACGGCGAATACGCCACCCGCGGCGCGCTGCTCGATCTTTACCCAATGGGCAGCGACCAGCCGTACCGTCTGGATTTCTTTGATGATGAAATCGACAGCCTCCGCGTGTTCGACGCCGACACGCAGCGCACGCTGGAAGAGGTGGAATCCATCAACCTGCTGCCCGCACATGAATTCCCGACGGACAAAACCGCTATCGAGCTCTTCCGAAGCCAGTGGCGCGACCGGTTTGACGTGAAGCGCGATGCCGAGCACATTTATCAGCAGGTCAGCAAAGGCACGCTGCCTGCGGGGATCGAATACTGGCAGCCCCTGTTCTTTAACGAGCCTCTGCCCGCGCTGTTCAGCTACTTCCCGGCGAATACGCTGATTGTAAACACCGGAGATATCGAGACCAGCGCAAGCCGCTTTGAGAGCGAAACCCGCGCCCGCTTCGAGAACCGTGGCGTGGATCCGATGCGTCCGCTGCTGCCGCCTGAGACGCTTTGGCTGCGCACCGATGAGCTCAACGCCGAGCTGAAGCGCTGGCCGCGCATGCAGCTCAGAACCGACTCGCTCGCGGATAAAGCGGCCAATACCAACCTGGCCTTCCAAACGCTGCCGGACCTCTCCGTTCAGGCGCAGCAAAAATCCCCGCTGGATAATCTGCGCAAGTTCCTGGAATCCTTTAGCGGGCCGGTGGTGTTCTCCGTTGAGAGCGAAGGTCGTCGCGAAGCGTTAGGCGAACTGCTTGGCCGCATCAAGATCGCGCCAAAGCGCATTTTGCGGCTGGACGACGCCACCGGAACGGGCCGCTATCTGATGATCGGTGCCGCTGAGCATGGGTTTATCGACACGCTCAACAACATGGCACTGATTTGCGAAAGCGACCTTCTCGGCGAGCGCGTGGCGCGCCGCCGTCAGGATAGCCGTCGCACCATCAATCCGGACACGCTGATCCGCAACCTGGCCGAACTGCATCCTGGCCAGCCGATTGTTCACCTCGAGCACGGCGTCGGACGCTACCAGGGGATGACGACCCTCGAAGCGGGCGGTATCAAAGGCGAATACCTGATGCTGACCTACGCCAACGACGCCAAGCTCTACGTGCCGGTCTCGTCCCTGCACCTGATCAGCCGCTATGCGGGGGGTGCCGAAGACAATGCGCCGCTGCACAAGCTGGGCGGCGACGCCTGGGCGCGCGCGCGCCAGAAGGCGGCGGAAAAAGTGCGCGACGTGGCGGCCGAGCTGCTGGACATCTACGCCCAGCGCGCGGCAAAAGAAGGTTATGCGTTTAAGCATGATAAAGAGCAGTATCAGCTGTTCTGCGACAGCTTCCCGTTTGAAACCACGCCGGATCAGGCGCAGGCCATTAACGCCGTGCTGAGCGACATGTGTCAGCCGCTGGCGATGGACCGCCTGGTGTGCGGTGACGTGGGCTTCGGTAAAACTGAAGTCGCCATGCGCGCCGCCTTCCTGGCCGTAGAGAACAACAAGCAGGTGGCGGTGCTGGTCCCTACTACCCTGCTTGCCCAGCAGCACTTCGACAACTTCCGCGACCGCTTTGCCAACTGGCCGGTGCGTATCGAGATGCTCTCCCGTTTTCGCAGCGCCAAAGAGCAGACGCAAATTCTGGAACAGGCAAGCGAAGGCAAAATCGATATTCTGATCGGCACCCACAAGCTGCTGCAAAGCGACGTGAAGTGGAAAGATCTGGGGCTGCTGATCGTCGACGAAGAGCACCGCTTCGGGGTGCGCCATAAGGAGCGCATCAAAGCGATGCGTGCCGACGTCGATATCCTGACCCTGACCGCCACGCCGATCCCGCGTACGCTGAATATGGCAATGAGCGGCATGCGCGATCTGTCGATTATCGCGACGCCACCGGCGCGTCGTCTGGCGGTAAAAACCTTTGTCCGCGAGTATGACAATCTGGTGGTGCGCGAAGCGATCCTGCGTGAAGTGCTGCGCGGCGGTCAGGTGTACTACCTCTACAACGACGTAGAGAACATTCAGAAAGCGGCGGACAGGCTGGCGGAGCTGGTGCCGGAAGCGCGTATAGCCATCGGTCACGGGCAGATGCGCGAGCGCGAGCTGGAGCGGGTGATGAATGATTTCCACCACCAGCGCTTCAACGTGCTGGTGTGTACCACCATCATTGAAACCGGTATTGATATCCCGACCGCGAACACGATTATTATCGAACGCGCGGATCACTTTGGCCTGGCGCAGCTGCACCAGCTGCGCGGTCGCGTCGGGCGTTCGCACCATCAGGCCTACGCCTGGCTGCTGACGCCGCATCCGAAAGCGATGACCACCGACGCGCAAAAGCGTCTGGAAGCCATCGCCTCGCTGGAAGACCTCGGCGCGGGCTTTGCGCTGGCGACACACGATCTCGAGATCCGCGGCGCCGGTGAACTGCTGGGTGAAGACCAGAGCGGCTCGATGGAAACCATCGGCTTCTCGCTCTATATGGAACTGCTGGAAAATGCCGTCGATGCGCTGAAGGCCGGACGCGAGCCGTCGCTGGAAGATTTGACCAGCCAGCAGACCGAGGTGGAATTGCGTATGCCTTCCCTGCTGCCGGATGATTTCATTCCTGATGTGAATACCCGTCTGTCGTTCTACAAACGTATCGCCAGTGCGAAAAAAGAAAACGAGCTGGAAGAGATCAAAGTGGAGCTGATCGACCGCTTCGGGTTGCTGCCGGATGCCGCGAGAAATCTGCTGGATATTGCGCGGCTTCGTCAGCAGGCGCAAAAGCTGGGCATTCGTAAGCTCGAAGGAAATGAAAAAGGCGGCGTGATTGAGTTCGCGGAAAAAAACCATGTCGATCCGATGTGGTTGATTGGCCTGCTGCAAAAACAGCCGCAGCACTTCCGCCTGGACGGTCCGACGCGCCTGCGTTTTACTCAGGAGCTAACAGAACGCAAAACCCGCATGGACTGGGTGCGCAACTTTATGCGCCAGCTTGAAGAGAACGCTATCGCGTAATCTTCTCCCCCGTTAGCGCCTGGCTAGCGGGGGACAATTTACAAACTCTTTGCACTTCACCCGATCTTCCCGACAGACCTGTTCGCCATAATTATCATTAACCCTTTATAAAACAATAACCTTATCATTTATACGGATTATGATGATGACCGCTTCGCGTTTCAGTCGCTGGATCACCCTGCTTGCGCTTGCCGCTACGGTAGCCGTTGCGCTACCTGCTCGCGCAAACACCTGGCCCCTTCCCCCCCCTGGCAGCAATGTTGTCGGGCAGAACCGTTTTCACGTCGTTGAAAATAATGGGGGTTCGCTGGAGGCCATTGCCAAAAAATATAATGTCGGCTTTCTGGCCTTGCTGCAGGCCAACCCCGGAGTCGATCCTTACGTGCCGCGCGCCGGCAGCGTGCTGACGATCCCGCTTCAGGCCATTCTGCCCGATGCACCGCGCCAGGGGATCGTGATCAACCTTGCCGAGCTTCGACTTTACTATTATCCGCCGGGTAAAAAAGAAGTGACCGTTTACCCTATCGGTATCGGCCAGCTGGGCGGCGACACGCTGACCCCAACGATGGTCACTACCGTGTCGGATAAACGCGCTAACCCAACCTGGACACCCACGGCAAATATTCGCGCACGCTATAAAGCTCAGGGTATCGATCTGCCTACAGTCGTGCCAGCGGGCCCGGACAACCCGATGGGTCATCATGCGATCCGCCTCGCAGCTTATGGCGGGGTTTATCTGCTGCATGGAACAAATGCGGATTTCGGCATTGGTATGCGCGTGAGCTCCGGCTGTATTCGTCTGCGCGATGACGACATCAAGACGCTCTATAGCGTGATTACGCCGGGCACAAAAGTGAATATTATCAATACGCCAATCAAAGTTTCAGAAGAGCCGGGTGGCGTACGGCTGGTCGAAATTCACCAGCCATTATCAAAACACCTCGGTGACGATCCGCAGACACTGCCCATTCCACTGAATGCCGCGCTGGTGAGCTTTAAATCGAATACGAACACCGATAGCCTGGTGATGGAGCGCGCGATGGAAGCCCGGTCAGGAATGCCTGTCGACGTCACGCGGCATGGAGATGTCACTCCGCAGTCAATGTAAGCGCCAAAAAAAAGCCCTGCAAATGCAGGGCTTTTTTTATAGCAGTGGCATAAATGAGGGTTTAGCCAGGCTTATTTATAGATAACAGCAGTACCGTGCAGGGTGTTAGGGCCGGTTACTGAGGTGATACGGAAAGATTTAGCACCCATCTCATCCGCTTTCTGCGCAAGCTGATCTTCCAGAGAGCCCAGGTTTGTCCCCGCGTTTGCAGAGATGGTCCCCACTTTTTGTTGGTCAGCTGGAGTAGATTGGACTTCTACAGCGGCGAAGCTTGCGAAAGAGAGTGAGCTAAGTACAGCAGCAGCGATCAGGGTTTTTACGTTTTTCATGATTTTTACCTTTAGGCAGATGAATTTGGCGTCGTAAGTTATTTACTTAACGATCGATAGGTAAATGATAGATGTGATCCAGCTCACACGTCAACATGTTTTTATAACGACCATTAAATTAATTTTAATCTCTTTAATTTTCATACCCATATGATTAATTTATTTTTAAGCAAACTACGCTGGTCGCGGGATGGGTTTATTTTTATAATGGTCATTCAACAAACCAACTGAGGACCAACGGCAAATGACAACCGATGTCACGAGTTGCGCAAAGAAAAGCCGTGGCCGACCAAAAGTGTTCGACAGGGATGCGGCGCTCGATAAGGCCATGACACTCTTCTGGCAACATGGGTACGAAGCGACCTCGCTTTCCGATCTGGTGGAAGCGACCGGCGCCAAGGCACCCACGCTGTATGCGGAATTTACCAACAAAGAGGGGCTGTTCAGGGCAGTACTGGACAGATACATCTCGCGCTTTGCGGCAAAACACGAAGCGCAGCTTTTTTGCGAAGAGAAAAGCGTTGAGCAGGCGTTGCAGGACTACTTCTGCGCCGTCGCGACCTGCTTTACGAGCAAAGACACACCCGCGGGCTGTTTTATGATCAACACCTCCGCCACGCTTGCTGCGTCGTCTAAAGAGATTGCCAATACGGTGAAATCACGCCATGCCATGCAGGAGGAGACGTTAAGTACGTTTCTGGCCCAGCGGCGGCAGCGCGGTGAAATCCCGGCGCACTGCCGCCCGCAGGAGCTGGCGCAATACCTGAGCTGTATTTTACAGGGTATGTCCATCAGCGCCCGTGAAGGGGCTACGCTTGAAAAACTGCAGGGTATTACGCAAACCACGCTGCGCCTGTGGCCTGAACTGCTTAAACTCTAGGGCAAAAAAAAGCTCCTCAGCCTGAGCGCATGAGGAGCTAAGTTCAGAGAACATCTTTTTTACACTTTGTTGTTCAGTACCAGCTGACCATTGTTGTCCAGAGGGATCTGGGTGCCAGGGTCTTTATCCATGCGGATTTTGCCCTGCTGGTCGCCAATTTTGTAAGTTACGTCATAGCCCAGCATTTTTTCGGACTTGTCATAGACGGTTTTGCAGCGCTGCTGGGTAGTGGTGTACGTGTCGTTGTCCTGCATTGCGCCCTGCACCTGATTACCGGCATAGCCGCCACCCAGCGCCCCCACGACCGTCGCCACATCTTTGCCTCGCCCGCCACCAAACTGATGACCAATCACGCCACCGGCTACGGCACCGAGAACAGAACCGGCAATGCGGTTTTCATCCTGTACCGGACGACGGTGAGTCACGGAGACGTTACGGCACTCCTGGCGAGGAGTTTTCACGGTTTCTTTAATGGGGGTAGCAGAAACGACCTGCGCATACTGCGGGCCACGATCAAGTACGTTGAGACCGGCTACGGCAGCCACACCTAGCGCAGCAGCGACGCCAATCCCTATACCCGCCAACATTGATTTATTCACGGGACTTCCTCCTTTGTTGCTATTGGAAACTATTTTGCAGCAGGGCTCAGTCGTCGCCAATAAGACAAAGGATTAAAAAATGGGCGTATGGCGGAGATATATCGTGTTTGAGAGAACTCTTAAGCACACAAAGTGTGATGCACAGCATGAAATGCTAAAAACTTCCCTCCGGATGGCCCGGAGGGAGAGAAAAATCAGTGCAGCTTCAGTCGTGGGCGGATCACGCGGTTGATTCTGCCGACCAGCATCATCAGACCGGTTTTGAAGTAGCCGTGCAGTGCGATCTGATGCATACGGTAAAGGGAGATATACACGAAGCGTGCAATGCGCCCTTCGACCATCATGGAGCCGCGCATCAGGTTACCCATCAGGCTACCCACGGTGGAGAAGTTAGACAGCGACACCAGTGAGCCGTGATCTTTATAGACATACGACTTCATTGGCTTCCCTTTGTACTGCGCCAGGATGTTGTGCAGCACCAGGCTCGCCATCTGGTGAGCAGCCTGAGCGCGCGGCGGCACGAACCCACCTTCAGGCCGCGCGCAGGACGCACAGTCACCAATAGCGAAGATTTCCGGGTCACGCGTGGTTTGCAGCGTCGGCTCTGTCACCAGCTGGTTAATACGGTTGGTTTCCAGCCCGCCGATCTCTTTCATGAAATCAGGCGCTTTGATACCCGCCGCCCAGACCATCAGATCGGCTTTGATATACTCGCCGTCTTTGGTATGCAGGCCGCCTTCGTCAGCGCTGGTCACCATGGTCTGCGTCAGCACCCGCACGCCCAGTTTGGTGAGCTCATTGTGCGCCGCACCGGAAATACGTGGCGGCAGCGCAGGCAGAATGCGTTCACCGGCTTCAACCAGCGTCACGTTCAGCGCTTCGTTAGTCAGCCCTTTATAACCGTAGCTGTGCAGCTGTTTCACCGCGTTGTGCAGCTCAGCGGACAACTCTACGCCCGTCGCGCCGCCGCCAACAATGGCGATGTTTACCTTGCCATTGGCGCCCATATTGCTGGTGTACTTCAGGAACAGGTTTAGCATTTCCTGATGGAAACGGCGCGCCTGGTGCGGGTTATCGAGGAAGATACAGTGCTCTTTCACGCCCGGCGTGTTGAAGTCGTTAGAGGTACTGCCCAACGCCATCACCAGCGTGTCATACGCCAGCTTGCGTTCTGGTACCAGCAGTTCGCCTTTTTCGTCACGCAGTTCGGCCAGTGTAATGGTTTTGCTTTCACGGTTGATATCCACCACGGATCCCAGCTGGAACTGGAAATGGTGATTGCGCGCGTGCGCCAGATAGCTCAGCGCATCAACGCCCTCATCCAGCGAACCGGTCGCCACTTCGTGCAGCAGCGGTTTCCACAGGTGGCTATGGTTGCGATCCACCAGCGTAATTTTGGCTTTTTTGCCGCGACCCAGCTTTTTACCCAGCTGTGTGGCCAGCTCCAGCCCGCCAGCACCACCGCCTACAATCACTATCTTTTTCAATGGCGTAGTCAACGTGACCCCCTCAAATTATTAACCAATTGTTAACTAAAAGTTATAAAAATAACCCTTAATTAACAACAGGTTACAGCACTGAAACCATTCAGGTGAATTGAGAATAACACGTCAGGCGCATTGGTCATACCAAAATTGATATGCATCAAGTTTTGATGGCTTAAAAGTAGACAATTCTGGACAAAAAGAAACCCGGCCGCGAGCGCGTACCGGGTTTTGGGTGCCTGGCTGTGGCTTAGCCCAGCGTTTTGAAGGCTTTGATGCGCTGCAAATGCGGGGAGATATTCTTGAACTTGTGGGTCTGTTCCTCGTCCCAGACAATTTCATAGTAATGATGCAGCAGTTCTGCCGCCCGGCTGCTGTTCAGGGCCTCATCCTGGCGCGAGAGGATCACTAAACAGCGATCGCGGTTTTTCTCACGGAAGTTGCTCACGCACTTGGTGGCAATGTCGACATACTCTTCCGGGCGGTCAATTTTGCCTTCCATGTTCTCGTTCGGGAACAGGTTGGGATTGAACACGACCTGGCGGATGTCGCACAGGAAGCCAATGCGTTCGGCCCAGTAGCCCCCCAGCCCCACGCCGCAGATCAGAGGACGTTCATCGACGTTGAGCTGTAACATCTTGTCCACTTCCTTGAGCAGATGCTGCATATCATGCTTCGGATGGCGCGTGCTGTAACTGATCAGCCGTACATCCGGATCGATAAACTGCAGCTGCAGCACCTTCTCATGATTACCAGGACTGTTTGAGTCAAAACCGTGTAAATAGATGATCATTGTCTTCTCACCACGCTACGCCTTCCGGGAGGGTTTACAGGCTGGCTTTATGTGCCTGCCAGCGCTCATTCAGTGCTTCAAGCTGGGCGTTGACCGTCTTCCAGCGCGCCGAATCCATCAGCTCCTGACGGCTAAATGAACCTTTATGATACAATTGTGTAACACGCTCTGCTTTGATCGGCGACAGGTTATCCAACACGCTGACGGCCCCTTTACGATTATTGCAGACGAGGATCATATCGCAACCTGCGTCCAGGGAAGCCTGCCCGCGCTCCGCATAGCTGCCCATAATTGCCGCGCCTTCCATCGACAGGTCGTCGGAGAAAATTACGCCATTAAAACCGAGCTCCTGACGCAGCACCGTTTTCAGCCAGTGCGGTGAACCGCTGGCCGGGCGCGGATCGACATCGCTGTAAATCACGTGTGCAGGCATGATGGCATCAAGCTTGTTATCGGTGATAAGCGAACGGAACACCGACATATCTTTGGCACGGATTTCCGCTTCCGGACGCGGATCGCGCGGCGTCTCTTTGTGAGAATCTGCCGTCACTGCGCCATGTCCCGGGAAGTGTTTGCCGGTGGTTTTCATGCCCGCGGCGTGCATGCCGTCGATAAAGCGGGTCGCCATCGCCAGCGCAATGCGCGGATCTTCATGGTATGAACGCTCGCCAATCGCGGCGCTGATATGGCCCACATCCAGAACGGGAGCAAAGCTGATGTCGATATCCATCGCAATCATTTCACTCGCCATCAGCCAGCCGGCATCCTGCGCCAGTTTACCGCCCTCTTCTGTACCCAGCAGCGCAGCAAAAGATTGTGCAGCAGGCAAGCGGGTGAAACCCTCGCGGAAGCGCTGCACGCGCCCGCCTTCCTGATCCACCGCGACCACCAGATGGTTACGGGATGCCGCGCGGATCTGACGAACCAGCTCGCGCAACTGCGCCGGATCGTGGTAGTTACGGGTAAACAGAATCAGCCCGCCTACCAGCGGATGCGCCAGAATGTCGCGCTCCTCCGCATCCAGCTCAAACCCTTCGACATCCAACATGACTGGACCCACACGAACCTCTCTTATCCTTTAGTTTGTAACTGACGCCAGACGTCATCTGCCAGCGTAATAAAGTGTTTGTCGTTTGATTGCTGAAAGCGCATTTCAAACCAGCCCGCCATCAGCATGAATACCCAGGGTTGCCAGCGTCTGACCTGCCGCATAAGCATTAACGCATCCATCTGCGCTTCACGGGCATAGGCCATTACAAGCTGCTCACGAGAGGCATCATCCGGCATCCAGACCGCCGCCAGCTCCAGCGCCACGTCGCCATCTCCGGCATACTCCCAGTCGATGAGCCTGGCTCCCGCAGGCGTGTGTACGATATTCCCGGCGTGGACGTCCATATGCAACGGCGAAAGCCGTAAGGGCTGCGGTTCCCCTCTCTTCCGCAACCGTTTAAGCTGCGCAAGCCAGAATGGCGTTCGTCTTTCGGGCGAGGCCTGCTGCCAGTATCTTTCCAGCAGCGGTAGCAGCGAGACCCGCCATCCCAGGCAAGGCTGGCGGTGAAGATGATACAGCATCGCGGCGAGCGTGGGAGTATGCGGAAGCGCGCTTTTGATCTCCCCCGCAAGATACTCTACTGCCATCCAGCCCTGCATAAAGAAACAGGGCTTCGGCACGAGATCCGCAGGCAAGCGCCTGAGTGTACGAAACTGTCGGCGAAAGTGGGAGGCAGGGGCAGAGAGATCGTGATGCTGTCGCAGCACCAGCCGATGTTCGCCATGCTCAATGATGCAGCTCGCGCCGCCAAGCCCGGAGTGGGCCTGCGGCGCGATAAGGCGATACTGAGGAAAATAACGCGTCAGAACCTCGTCACGCGTGAGGCTATTGTTGCGTAACGGCACCTTTACCTGACCAGATAATTTCACCCGTCTGAACCAGCATCAGCTGCATCTGCAGCGAAGGCGTATTCACGTTACCGGTGGCGTTAGAATAGAGGACATACTGAGCGCCAACGTTACGCGCAATGCCTATCGCTTTGCTGCGCGAGCCCAGGCTATCCTGCGGCGACAAGCCCAACTGCTGTTTGGCTACCGCCAGCTGCTGAGTCGAGACCAGGGTAAATTTGCCGTTGTTTGCTAACGCATTACGCAGCGTTTCGGTCGCTTCGCCCGCGTTGAGTGAACCATTGGTGCGGTTATTGACGCTATCCACCAACAGCACGCTTCCCGGCGTTACGCCCTGAGCCTGCAGCATTTTGCCCACCATAGGCTGCATTGCGCCATTCCAGTCATAGTGACGCACGCGCGGCGCAGGCTGGGACGATTGGTCCGGGTGCTCAATTGGGCCAGGCTGCGCCGGAATGGTCGGGACAGAAGGCACCGTTGGCACAGGCTCCGTTGGCTGTGTCGGCTGTTCCGTACCCGGTTTCGCCTCATCCACTGGCGCGGGTTGTTCTGTACGCGTCACACACCCTGCGAGGAAAAGTGCAAACGCACTTAAGAGCACATAACGGCTCATATTTTTAATCAAGGATCACCCCTTACAGATAAAGATAAAGTCTCACCTTATGCGCACCCAAATAGTTAGCGCTGCCATAGAGCGTCACCGACGATCTTGCCGGAATGGTCACGCTACGCGGCGCCTCAAGCGGATGCATTTCAAGACCTCTTACGTCATACCAGTAGAAGCGGTAATGCACCGTCACTGGCTCATGTCTTTCGTTATAGAGCGTAGAGGAAGCAGAAGGTTGAATTTCGCTGATCGTCAGCGAAGGCTGCTCTGCCGTAATACCTGCAGCAAGGACTGAGGACTCCATCACCAGCGTCTGTTCGTCGCTGACGGGGATCGCAGGACGCGCACTGCACCCTGCTATCACCAGCGTTATCATCAGCGCTGCAATACGCCCTCTTAACATATCAAAGACCTTTATGTGCCAGCATCGGTCCCAGCGGTCGCCCACCCAGAAGATGCATATGGATATGATAAACTTCCTGACCGCCGTGGCGATTGCAGTTCATGATCAAACGATAGCCGTCTTCAGCGATGCCTTCCTGCTCAGCAATTTTCGCGGCTACCGTTAGCATACGGCCTAACGCCACTTCATGCTCGGTTTTCACATCATTGACGGTAGGAATCAGAATATTTGGAATGATAAGGATATGCGTCGGCGCCTGAGGTGAAATGTCCCGAAAAGCCGTCACCAGCTCATCCTGAAAGACGATATCCGACGGGATTTCGCGGCGGATAATTTTACTGAAAATCGTTTCTTCGGCCATGACCTTTTCCTTTTTTGATTAATCTGGCGTGATGCGTCCGCTATTCACACATACAGTCTTTACGACGGTGTGATACAACGCAAGAGTATGAGCGAGTTTCTCCTGTCCTTTCAACCTTCTCCCTCGATTTCTTTCCCAATCCTTCCTCAGCTGGCTGGAGAGTGACCGCCAGACAACACTATTTCTCTGAAACATTATTTCAGTTTCGTCCGAAACATCTGTTTACAGTGCTAATAACAATGCGTATATTTCGCATTTGCATTTTCATGCGCGTTTTTAACAAAGAATACGACGCCAGCCCGACTAAGGGACTGACGCATATCACCTTCACCATTCACTAAGGGTTTGATGATGTCTTTCATTAATCATACCAGGGATGGGCAACGTCAGCCTGTTGCAACGCCTTCGTTGCTGGCAGCCTGCATTGCTATGGCATTGATGCCAACCGTAAGTTTCGCCGCACCAAACGAGGAAACACTCGTCGTTGACGGTACCTCCCAGCCAGACGCGTCCAGCGAAGAGCAGGATTACAGCGTCAAAACCACCACCATCGGCACCAAAATGCAGATGGTCCAGCGCGATATCCCCCAGTCAGTCTCCATTGTCAGTGAACAACGTATGGAAGATCAGCAGCTACAAACGCTGGGAGATGTGATGGATAACACGATGGGGATCAGCAAAAACACCGCAGATTCCGATCGCAGCAGCTATTACTCACGTGGTTTCGAGATCGACAACTACATGATTGATGGTATCCCCACCTATTTCGAATCTCGCTGGAACCTCGGGGATGCCCTCTCGGATACCGCCCTGTTTGAGCGCGTGGAAGTGGTGCGTGGGGCGACCGGTTTGATGACGGGCACGGGTAACCCGTCGGCAGCGATTAATATGGTGCGCAAACATGCCACCAGCCGCGAGTTCAAGGGCAATTTATCGGCGGAATACGGCAGCTGGAACAAACAGCGTTACGTCATGGATCTGCAAAGCCCGTTAACCGACGATGGCAATGTGCGTGGCCGCATCGTGGCAGGCTATCAGGATAATGACTCCTGGCTCGATAACTACAATCAAAAGAAAACGTTCTTCTCGGGCATTCTTGATGCGGACCTGGGCGATACCACGTCATTTTCGGCAGGTTACGAATACCAGCGCATTGACGTGAACAACCAGACCTGGGGCGGCTTACCGCGCTGGAACACGGACGGCAGCGTAAGGCATTACGATCGCGCCCACAGCACCGCGCCTGACTGGGCCTATAACGACAAAGAGTTCAACAAAGTGTTCGCCACCTTCAAGCAACGCTTTGCCGACACCTGGCAGGCCACGCTGAATGCCACCCATACCGAAGCCAAATTCGACAGTAAAGCCCTCTATCTTGACGCCTATGTGGACAAATCCACCGGCATGCTGGTAGGGCCTTATTCGAATTATGGACCGGACTACGGCTACATCGGCGGTACGGGCTGGAACAGCGGGAAGCGTAAGGTCGATGCTGTCGATCTGTTTGCCGACGGTGGCTATGACCTGTTTGGCCGCCAGCATACCGTGATGTTCGGCGGCAGCTTCAGTCGTCAAACGAACCGTTACACCAACGCGTGGGCGAACGTGTATCCGGACGAATTCGGTAATTTCTACGACTATGATGGCCATTTCCCGGAAACAAACTGGGGATCGCAGGCGCTGGCTCAGGACGACAAAACGAATATGAAATCGCTGTACGCCGCGACGCGCATTTCGTTGGCCGATCCGCTGCATTTGATTCTCGGTGCCCGCTATACGAACTGGAGCGTCGACACCATGACTTATGGTATGGAAAAAAACCATACCACGCCCTATGCGGGTCTTGTCTTTGACATCGATGATAACTGGTCCGCCTATGCCAGCTATACCTCCATCTTCCAGCCACAGAACTACCGTGACAGCACCGGCAGATATCTCGACCCGATCACCGGCAACAATTATGAAGTGGGCCTGAAGTCTGACTGGATGAACAGCCGACTGACCACGACGCTCTCTGTCTTCCGCATCGAGCAGGATAACGTGGCGCAGAGTACGGGGCGCGTGATTCAGGGGTCAACCGATACCGCTTATGAAGGCGTAGATGGCACCGTAAGTAAAGGCGTTGAATTTGAAATTAACGGCGCGCTGACGGACAACTGGCAAATGACCTTTGGCGCGACGCGCTATCTGGCTGAAGACAGCGACGGTAAAGACGTTAATCCTTACCTGCCGCGCACGACGATTAAACTGTTCACCAGTTACCGTCTGCCAGCGATGCCTGCGCTGACCGTGGGTGGCGGCGTTAACTGGCAAAACCGCGTTTACAGCGATGTTGCCACACCTTACGGTACATGGCGCGCGGAGCAAGGCAGCTATGCTCTGATTGATCTCTTCACCCGTTATCAGGTCACGAAGAACTTTTCTTTGCAGGGCAATCTGAACAATCTGTTTGATAAGACTTACGACACTAACGTCCAGGGTTCACTGGTTTACGGTGAACCGCGCAACGTGAGCGTGACGGCGAGCTATCAATTCTGATAGCTCAGAGGTATTGAAAGGGAGCCAAATGGCTCCCTTTTTTGTGCGTGCGTCTCGCCGGTTGACGCTGCGCTTATCCGGGCATAACAGGCCGCACAAATAAAAAAGGCAGCCATTCGGCTGCCTCAGTCTCCCCATATCACAACTTAGTTGTTGCGGATGTACTCATCCATTTCGGTTTTCAGGTTATCGGATTTAGTACCGAAGATTGCCTGAACACCAGAACCTGCAACAACAACACCTGCTGCGCCCAATTTTTTCAGGCCCGGCTGGTCAACTTTTGCGACATCGGCAACGCTCACACGCAGACGAGTGATACACGCGTCCAGGTTAGTGATGTTCTCTTTACCACCGAACGCGGCTACCAGTGCCGGAGCCATTTCGCTGGTCACGCCTGCTTTGCTGTCTTCAGTTGCATCTTCACGACCCGGAGTTTTCAGGTCCAGTGCTTTGATCAGCACGCGGAAGATGGTGTAGTAAGCAACGGCATAGCACGCACCCACGATTGGGAACAGCCACAGTTTGCTGCTGTTACCGGACAGAACGATGAAGTCGATCAGACCGTGAGAGAAGGACGTACCGTCACGCATACCCAGCAGGATACAGATTGGGAACGCCAGGCCAGCCAGTACAGCGTGGATGATGTACAGGATCGGCGCAACGAACATGAAGGAGAACTCGATCGGCTCGGTGATACCGGTCAGGAACGAGGTCAGCGCTGCGGAGATCATGATACCGCCCACTTTTGCACGGTTCTCTGGCTTAGCAGAGTGCCAGATTGCAATCGCAGCAGCCGGCAGACCGTACATTTTGAACAGGAAGCCACCAGACAGTTTGCCTGCAGTTGGGTCGCCCGCCATGTAACGTGGGATATCGCCGTGGAATACCTGACCTGCTGCGTTGGTGAATTCACCAATCTGCATCTGGAATGGAACGTTCCAGATGTGGTGCAGACCAAATGGTACCAGGCAGCGCTCGATGAAGCCGTAGATACCGAACGCTACAACCGGGTTCTGGTAAGCAGCCCACTGAGAGAAGGTCTGAATAGCGGAACCGATTGGTGGCCAGATGAAGGACAGGATCACACCAGTGAAAATCGCTGCCAGACCAGAGATAATCGGAACGAAACGCTTGCCCGCGAAGAAGCCCAGATACTCAGGCAGCTTGATGCGATAGAAGCGGTTAAACATATACGCTGCAATCGCACCGGAGATGATACCGCCCAGAACACCGGTGTCCGCCAGGTGTTTCGCGGCGATCTCTTCAGCCGGTAAATGCAGAACCAGCGGCGCAACCACAGCCATGGTTTTCACCATGATGCCGTAGGCAACCACTGCAGCCAGTGCAGATACACCGTCGTTATTGGTGAAGCCCAGAGCAACACCGATGGCGAAGATCAGCGGCATGTTAGCAAAAACAGAACCGCCTGCTTCGGCCATCACGTGGGATACTACGGCTGGCAGCCAGCTGAAGTTAGCAGAACCGACGCCCAGCAGGATACCTGCGATAGGCAGTACGGATACTGGCAGCATCAGCGATTTACCGACCTTTTGCAGGTTAGCAAATGCATTCTTAAACATAATTGAGAGTGCTCCTGAGTATTTGTGCTTTTTTTACGCTTTCACGCATTGGCCCGGGGGGAGTACCGCGCCGTGGACAGGACATCTAAGCGCCCTTTATTTATTACACAGAGTAAAATAATTCCCTCTGGGTTTGTTTGACGGCTATCACGTTTCAGTTCAAGACGGCCAAAAAACTTTCAGATATTTACAAAAAGCATGTCTGGATGTGTCTAAAAACACCATCACCGCCCCAAATGAGGCGGTGAACTTTACTCGCTTTGTTTATTAATTACGAGCCTAAAAAAAACAGGTGTATCAGACAGATTGCAGGCGGGCGGGGTCGATGTGGAACAGCGTGGAGAAATTTTCCGTCGTCGCACGAGCCAGCTCTTCAATGCTGACGCCCTTCAGAACGGCCATATACTCAGCCACGTCTCTCGTCATCGCTGGCTGGTTCTCTTTACCGCGATGCGGTACCGGTGCCAGATACGGCGAATCTGTTTCCACGAGAATGCGATCGAGCGGAACATAACGCGCAGCATCACGCAGCTGCTCAGCATTACTGAACGTCACGATCCCCGAAAACGAGATATAAAACCCCAAATCAAGCAGCTTGCCCGCCGTTTCTCTGTCTTCTGTGAAACAGTGTAGTACGCCACCGCAATCCGTCACCTTTTCTTCCCGAAGGATCGCCAGGGTGTCCGCGCGCGCATCGCGGGTATGCACAATGACAGGTTTGTTCAGCTCGCGGCCAATGCGGATATGATGACGGAAGGACGCCTGCTGGCGTGGTTTAGTTTCCGGCGTGTAAAAATAGTCCAGGCCGGTCTCGCCCATCGCCACCACGCCCTCTTCTGCCGCCAGACGACGTAAATCTTCTACGTCATACGCTTCATCCTGGTTCAGCGGATGAACGCCACAGGAGAAGACGACGTTATCGCGAACGCCTACCAACTCGCGCATGGAGCGGTAGCCCGGCAGCGTGGTTGCCACGGCCAGACAGAATTTGACATCGCGTGCGGCGGCTTTTTCCAGCACGTCATCGACGTTTTTATGCAGAGATTGATAATCCAGGCCATCAAGATGGCAGTGTGAGTCGACTAAAAACATAATGTCTCTCTCAGAGATGGGAAACAGGCGGTATCACGCCTGGTTGCAGGTAGTGTTCGATACGCAGTAACTGGTCCGTCAGTAAAAGCTCGCGATTAAGACCGGTTACTGTCAAAAGTTGTTCGCGACTCTGGCAAACATCATGAAGGATAGCGCGCAAGGAGACGCCCGACAGGCGATTCGCCAGGGTGTTCACCAGCGACCAGGCGTCGAGGTTGGTCAGAAGCGTTGCACCCTGTTGAAGTTTGAGTGCATCCAGCAGTAAAGCGGCCAGCCAGTGCAGGCGTTCGGTCGCCCGATCGCTGTTCAGGGCAGGCAGCAAACTCAACCAGTCACCGCTATCCAGCGCGGATTCGACGGCACGACACAGCGTTTCACGCTGCGACCAGACATCCGCCTGAAGCAACGCCAGAGCTGCCGCAGGGGCACCGCTGCACAGCCGCAGCGCAGTCAGGGCGGCATCTTGTGACACCGTCACTTCGCGTTCAAGCCAGGTAAGCGCCCACGTTTCCTGAGGGACTGCGAGGTGATGAAGACGACAGCGACTGCGCAGTGTCGCCAGTAATCGTCCCGGTTCACGACATGACAGGAAGAACCAGGTTTTCTCCGGTGGCTCTTCCAGGGTTTTGAGCAGCGCGTTCGCCGCCGCCTCGGTAAGCTGTGCGGCATCTTTCAGCCAGACCACTTTGGCCCCGTTAAGCCGCGCGTGTTCATACAGTTTTTCACTGACTTCACGCACGGCGTCAATCCCGAGCGTGCTTTTGCCCTTTTCAGGCTCCAGCGTGTAATAGTCCGGATGTGTGCCCGCCTGCATTAACTGGCAGCCACGGCATTTACCGCAGCTTTTATGCCCTTCCGGCTGCTGACACATCAGGAAACGGGTGATGGCGTAAATCAGCGCATCATCGCCCATACCTGACAATGCCTGAATCAGTAACGCATGATGGCCCCGCCCCGCCTGATAGCTATTGATCAACTGCTCAAAGTGCGGGCGCAACCATGGATACCATTTCATGCCTGTTGCTCCTGATGCCACTGCGCGACTGTGTTCTGAATAGCACGCATCACCTCTTCCAGTGACTGTGTAGCATCAATAGTTCGAATGGAAGCATCCTGCTCCGCCAGCTCAAGGTAGCGCGCTCGGGTACGGTTGAAGAAGTCAAAAGACTCTTGCTCGATGCGGTCCAGCTCACCGCGCGCGCGGGCACGCTTCAGGCCGACTTCGGGCGTCACGTCCAGATAGAGCGTCAGATCGGGACGAAAATCACCGAGCACTGCATCGCGCAGCGTTGCTAACATCGTCTGGTCAATCCCCCGGCCACCGCCCTGATACGCCTGGGTCGACAGGTCATGACGATCGCCAATCACCCATTTACCTTCTGCCAGTGCAGGTTTGATCACCGTTTCTACCAGCTGCACGCGCGCCGCGTAGAACATCAACACTTCGGCTTTGTCAGTGATGACTTCGTCGCCAACGGATTTGATATCCAGAACAAGGCTACGCAGCTTTTCAGCCAGTTGCGTGCCGCCAGGCTCGCGGGTAAATACCATGTCCGCAACGCCAAGCGCTTTCAGCGTATCAACCACTACGTTGCGAGCGGTAGTTTTACCCGCCCCTTCGAGTCCCTCAATGACAATGTATTTACTGCGCATTTTTTTCCTTAAGTGCCTTCAGATAGTCCTGAACAGAGCGATTATGGCTGGCAAGGTTGGTATTAAAGGTATGCCCCCCTTTTCCGTCAGCCACAAAATAGAGATACGGTGTTTTGGCCGGGTGCGCCGCGGCTCGCAATGAGGCTTCACTCGGCGTCGCAATCGGGCCAGGCGGCAGGCCTGCGATCACGTAGGTATTATACGCTGTTGGCGTCTCCAGATCTTTTCTGGATATCTTGCCGCTATAACTCTCGCCCATGCCGTAGATGACGGTGGGATCGGTTTGGAGGCGCATGCCGATACGCAGACGGTTTATAAATACGGAAGCGACCTGATCGCGCTCTGCCGCAACGGCCGTCTCTTTTTCAATGATCGAGGCCATGGTGACGAACTGGTTTTGATCTTTATAGGGCAGGCCATCCACACGCCCTTCCCACGCCGACTCCACCGCCGCGACCATTTTTTTATGTGCGCGTTTCAGAATAGCAACGTCGGTTGTGCCCGCCGTGTACATCCAGGTATCAGGCCAGAACCAGCCTTCCACCCACTCAGGATGCTCGAATTTCAGCACCTCAGCGACCGTCTGATAGCTATCGTCTTTTAACGTATGCTTGATATAGGGTGCGTCACGCAGTTGTTTGAGGTAATCGCTTAAGCGCATCCCTTCCACAAACCGCAGCGGGAACTGGGCCTCTTTTCCGCTCTCCAGGACCTGCAGCATCTGTCTGACGGTCATACCAGGGGTAAAGCGGTACGTACCGGCTTTGAAGTGAGACAGCTCAGGCTCAAGGCGCAGTAACCACTGGAAGACGCGCGGGCGGTTTATGACCTTATCCCCGTAAAGCTGCTCACCCAGCGCAATGCGCCCGGTACCGGCTTTAAGGGTAAATATCGTCTCGTCTTTAATCAGGATTTTACTGTCCGCCAGCTGACGGACTTTCCACACACCCGCGCCGCCGGCGATACCCAGCGCAACGATGAGGAGGAGAACAAAGCGCAACATTTTCTTCATGACTATCTGGTTTGCTCACATAACGGGGCTAAAAACTGAAACAGTTCGCGCGATGACCAGACCTGTTGGCCATATGCGCGGACGGGTAAAACAGGCATCAACGCGTTACAAATAATAACTTCATCAGCGGCCAGTAGCGCCTCTTCCCTTTCGCTAGCTTCGACAACGCGAAAACCCGAGTGTGCCAACTGCTGCAAACAAAACTGACGCATAATGCCCTTCACCCCAGCCTGCTCCAGTGAAGGTGTGAAGACATCACGACCCTTCCGCCAGAGTAAATTAGCCGCACAGCATTCCGTAATGAACCCTTCGCTGTCAAGAACCAGCGCCTCATCAGCGTCCGTCTGTTCAAGATGAGTACGAATCAGCACCTGTTCAAGGCGATTGAGGTGTTTAATTCCGGCCAGCATGGGGTTGCGGCCCAGTCTTATTGGGCTCAGCGTCAGCGTGACGCCGTCTTTGCGCCAGCTTTCATAATGTGCAGGGTAAGCGGATACGGAGAGTATGCGCGTGGGGTTATCACAGTTGACCCCGCTATAACCCCGCCCTCCGCTGCCGCGACTGATGATGACTTTCAGCACGCCACTGCTCTTCTCTGACACCAGTTGGCTCATCTCACGTCGCAGCGTGTCCCAGTGCTGAAAGGGGATCATTAAGGTTTCGCAGGCCGTTTGCAGACGGCGGATATGCGCGTCGAGCAGGCATACTTGCCCGTCAACAATTCGCGCCGTTGTAAAGCAGCCATCACCAAACTGCGTTGCTCTGTCGCTGGCAGGCAGACTCTCCTGCTCAAGGCCATTGATCAAAAACATGATGTCTCCTGATGCGTGGGGGTTCAGTCTGGCAGGATGTCTTTAACCGGACAAGGGGATTACGCTTAATAAAAAAGGCCCGACAAGCGGACCTTTTTTACTGGCTATCGTGCAGTCAGGCTCAGACCTTTTTGAAGATCAGAGAGCCGTTAGTACCGCCGAAGCCGAAGGAGTTACACAGGGTGTACTCCATACCGCTAACCTGACGCGCTTCGTGAGGAACGAAGTCCAGATCGCAACCTTCATCCGGGTTATCCAGGTTGATGGTTGGCGGAACAGCCTGATCGCGCAGCGCAAGGATGGAGTAGATTGACTCTACTGCACCCGCCGCACCTAACAGGTGACCGGTCATGGATTTCGTGGAGCTCACCATTACGCGGCTGGCAGATTCGCCGAAGATAGACTTAACAGCCTGAGCTTCTGCTTTATCGCCCGCAGGTGTAGAAGTACCGTGCGCGTTAACGTAGCCAATCTGTGCTGGGGTAATACCCGCATCACGAATCGCGTTTTCCATCGCCAGCGCAGCACCCGCACCGTTCTCCGGAGGAGACGTCATGTGGTAAGCATCGCTGCTCATGCCGAAACCAACGATTTCAGCATAAATTTTCGCGCCGCGTTTTTTCGCGTGTTCATACTCTTCCAGCACGATCATACCCGCACCGTCACCCAGCACGAAGCCGTCACGGTCTTTATCCCACGGACGGCTCGCCGCCTGCGGGTTATCATTACGGGTAGACAGCGCACGCGCCGCACCAAAACCGCCTACACCCAGTGGGGTACTGGCTTTTTCAGCACCGCCCGCAACCATAGCATCTGCATCGCCGTACGCAATGATACGCGCGGCCTGGCCGATGTTATGCACGCCGGACGTACATGCGGTAGCGATGGAAATGCTTGGCCCACGCAGACCGAACATAATGGTCAGGTGACCTGCCACCATGTTAACAATCGTGGACGGAACGAAGAACGGGCTGATCTTACGCGGTCCGCCATTCATCAGAGATGTATGGTTTTCCTCGATCAGGCCAAGACCGCCAATCCCGGAGCCGATAGCGGCGCCGATACGGGATGCGTTCTCTTCCGTAATCTCAAGGCCAGAATCCTGCATGGCCTGAACGCCAGCGACAATTCCATATTGAATGAAGGCATCCATCTTGCGCTGTTCTTTGCGCGAGATGATCTCTTCACAGTTAAAATCCTTTACTAAGCCAGCAAATTTCGTTGCATAGGCGCTAGTATCGAAATGGTCGATTAGGCTGATGCCGCTCTGACCGGCAAGGAGAGCTTTCCAGGTGGACTCTACGGTATTGCCGACAGGAGACAACATGCCAAGTCCGGTCACAACTACACGACGCTTAGACACGTTTGTCCTCCAGGGAGGGATAAAAAAAGAGATTCGTGGGACTAAAAAAGATAAAACTCAGGCGGTCGAATGACCGCCTGGAGATGTTCACTTACGCCTGGTGACCGTTGATGTAATCAATGGCAGCCTGAACGGTGGTGATTTTCTCAGCTTCTTCGTCCGGAATCTCAGTATCAAACTCTTCTTCCAGAGCCATTACCAGCTCAACGGTGTCAAGAGAATCTGCGCCCAGGTCTTCAACGAAGGAAGCGGAGTTCACAACTTCTTCCTGCTTAACGCCCAGCTGTTCGCCGATAATTTTCTTAACGCGTTCTTCGATAGTGCTCATACTCTTAAATTTCCTATCAAAACTCGCTTTCGCGATGGTTTTCGTAGTGTATAAAATGTTGAAAAATTTGCAACTAAATCCCGGCAGGTCTTACCACGATTTTACGTTATTTTGAGGCCAACCCCTACAATAACGCAAATATTTTTCATCGTGATTAAACCATATACATCCCGCCATTGACGTGAAGGGTTTCACCAGTGATGTAACCCGCTTCGTCAGAGGCTAAAAATGCAACCGCGCTGGCGATTTCTTTAGGGTCGCCAAGACGACCCGCCGGAACTGCCGCCAGCGTACCCGCACGCTGATCATCGGTCAGCGCACGCGTCATGTCCGTTTCAATAAAGCCCGGAGCAACAACGTTTACAGTAATACCGCGGGACGCGACTTCACGTGCCAGCGACTTACTGAAGCCAATCAGACCTGCTTTCGCCGCAGCGTAGTTAGCCTGACCAGCATTTCCCATGGTACCAACCACAGAACCAACAGTGATAATACGACCATGACGCTTTTTCATCATAGCGCGCATTACCGCTTTTGACAGACGGAATACAGATGACAGGTTGGTTTCGATAATATCGTTCCACTCATCATCTTTCATTCGCATCAGCAGGTTGTCGCGAGTGATCCCGGCATTATTGACCAGAATATCGACTTCGCCAAACTCTGCGCGAATATTTTCCAGAACAGATTCGATAGATGCAGGTTCGGTCACATTGAGTACCAGACCTTTACCGTTCGCACCCAGATACTCGCTGATGGCCTGAGCGCCATTCTCGCTGGTTGCCGTACCAATCACTTTCGCGCCGCGCGCAACCAGTGTTTCAGCAATTGCGCGCCCGATACCACGGCTTGCGCCGGTAACCAGTGCGATTTTTCCTTCAAAACTCATGGTATTCCTCTTTTATTGCGCGAGTGCCGCTGACAGCGCTTCCGGCTCGTTAATGGCCGAGGCAGTCAGGGTGTCAACAATACGTTTTGTCAGGCCGGTGAGGACTTTACCTGGACCGACTTCATACAGATGCTCAACGCCCTGTGACGCCATAAACTCAACGGTTTTGGTCCACTGTACCGGGCTGTAAAGCTGGCGAACCAGTGCGTTACGGATAGCCTCCGGCGCGGTTTCGCATTTCACATCGACGTTGTTTACCACGGCAATCGTCGGTGCGTTAAACGTAATTTTTTCCAGCTCAACGGCCAGTTTGTCGGCTGCTGGCTTCATCAGCGCGCAGTGTGACGGAACGCTGACTGGCAGCGGCAGCGCACGTTTCGCGCCAGCGGCTTTACAGGCAGCACCGGCACGTTCAACCGCTTCTTTATGACCAGCGATAACGACCTGGCCCGGCGAGTTGAAGTTTACTGGTGAAACTACCTGACCTTCAGCGGATTCTTCACACGCTTTTGCAATCGCCGCATCATCCAGACCGATGATAGCAGACATGCCGCCTGTACCTTCCGGTACCGCTTCCTGCATGAATTTACCGCGCAGTTCCACCAGACGTACCGCGTCAGCAAAGGCGATCACACCGGCACACACCAGCGCAGAGTATTCACCCAGGCTGTGGCCCGCGAGCAGTGCAGGCGCTTTGCCGCCCTGCTGCTGCCATACACGCCACAGCGCAACGGACGCGGTCAGCAGTGCTGGCTGGGTCTGCCAGGTTTTGTTCAGCTCTTCGGCCGGACCCTGCTGAGTCAACGCCCACAGATCATAACCCAGCGCATCAGAAGCTTCACGGAAAGTCTCTTCAATTACCGGATAGTTTGCTGCCATTTCAGACAACATCCCAACGGTTTGAGAGCCCTGTCCCGGGAACACAAAAGCAAATTGCGTCATTTTTAAATCCTTATCCTAGAAACGAACCAGCGCGGAACCCCAGGTGAACCCACCACCGAAGGCTTCAAGCAAGACCAGCTGGCCCCGTTTGATTCGTCCATCGCGTACCGCTTCATCAAATGCGCACGGTACCGACGCCGCAGAGGTGTTGCCATGGCGATCAAGCGTCACCACAACATTATCCATCGACATGCCCAGCTTTTTCGCGGTCGCGCTGATGATACGCAGGTTCGCCTGATGCGGCACCAGCCAGTCGAGCGCAGAGCGTTCAAGATTGTTCGCTTCCAACGTTTCATCAACAATGTGTGCAAGCTCAGTTACCGCCACCTTGAACACCTCGTTTCCTGCCATAGTCAGGTAAATCGAGTTGTCCGGATTAACGCGATCGGCGTTTGGCAGGGTCAACAGCTCGCCGTAGCTACCGTCGGCATGCAGATGTGTGGAGATGATGCCCGGCTCTTCGGACTGCCCCAGCAGCACCGCACCCGCACCATCACCAAAAATAATAATCGTCCCGCGATCGGTTGGATCGCAGGTACGTGCCAGCACATCAGCGCCGATCACCAGCGCATACTTCACGGCACCGGATTTAACATACTGATCGGCAACGCTCAGCGCGTAGGTAAAGCCTGCGCACGCGGCGGCAACGTCAAATGCCGGGCAGCCTTTAATGCCGAGCATGTTCTGCACCTGGCACGCTGCGCTTGGGAAGGCATGCGTGGCAGACGTGGTGGCGACCACGATCAAGCCAATCTGCTCTTTATCGATGCCAGCCATCTCGATAGCGCGCTGTGCGGCTTCGTAACCCATGGTGGACACGGTTTCGTCTGGCGCGGCGATACGACGTTCACGGATACCTGTGCGCGTGACAATCCACTCGTCAGACGTATCTACCATTTTTTCAAGATCGGCGTTGGTACGCACTTGTGTTGGCAGGTAGCTGCCGGTACCTAAAATCTTCGTATACATGTACGCTCAGTCACTTTTAGCTAATACAGATTCCAGGCGAGCGGCAATCCGTTGAGGAACTTGTCGCTGCACCGCCTGCACTGCCTGTTCTATCGCGACGGAAAAGGCTCGCTGATTGGCCGCACCGTGACTCTTAATCACAATGCCGCGCAATCCTAACAGACAGGCGCCATTATACTGGTCGGGGTTGAGGTGACTGAATCGCCGCGTCAGGCTTTTTTGTAACCAACGCTTTAATAAAATCAGCCACCAGGCGCTTTTTTTACCTTCCCCCTGCGATTTCAGCAGAGAAAGGAACATCCTCACCACCCCTTCCATGGTCTTCAACGTTACGTTTCCGGTGAAGCCATCACACACTAATACATCTGTTTTGCCCGTCAGCAACTCATTGGCTTCGAGATAACCAATATAGTTGATCGAGGGAACCTGTTTGAGCAATTCGGCAGCGTCACGAATGCTATCCAGGCCTTTGGTCTCTTCTTCACCAATATTCAGTAACGCAACGCGGGGATTATTAATTCCCACGACGTCTTCAGCCAGCACCGACCCCATCACGGCAAACTGAGCCAGCATTGTACTATCACAATCAACGTTAGCACCGAGATCCAGCACCACCGTTTTGCCCTTTTGCTGATGCGGTAACACCGTCACCAGCGCCGGACGCTCAATGCCCTCAATCGGCTTGAGCAATAATTTCGACAGCCCCATCAGCGCACCGGTATTCCCCGCACTGACGCAAGCCTGCGCTCGCCCTTCTTTTACCAGTTCCAGCGCAATGCGCATAGAGCTGCCACGGCTATTGCGAATAGCCTGCGATGGTCGGGCATCACTGGCAATAACTGACTGTGCAGGAATAATCTGCAGACGTGAACGTTGTTCGAAGTCAGCTTTTGCAAGTAATGGCGTGATTGTGTCGGGATTGCCGACTAAAAGAAGTGTGAGTTGCGAATTAGAATTCAGTGCCTGCAATGCTGCAGGCACTGTCACGGAAGGGCCAAAATCTCCCCCCATGACATCTAACGCCAGGGTTAGACGTGTCAAGGTATCGTCGCAGCCTGGTTAGGTAACTTCCCCGTTTGCACGGGGAAATCCTCACTAAGCCTAATCACGCTAACGCGTGATTACTTAGTGATAACCTTGCGGCCGCGGTAGAAACCGTCAGCGGTGATGTGGTGACGCAGGTGTTTCTCACCAGAAGTCTTGTCTACAGACAGGCTGGTAACTGCGGTCAGCGCGTCATGGGAACGACGCATGCCACGTTTGGAACGGGTTGGTTTATTCTGTTGTACGGCCATGGACCTTACTCCTTAATTACTTACGCTTTAAGCTGGCTAATACGGCAAATGGGTTTGGTTTTTGCGCTTCATCAGGCAGTTCCCCAAAGACCATGTCCGCCTCGGACACTTCACAGTGTTCAGAATCATGCACCGGAACGACTGGCAAGGAGAGGATGATTTCATCTTCAACCAGCGCCAGAAGATCGATTTCACCGAATTCGTTAACCTCAATCGGCTCATACGCTTCCGGGAGTGCTTCAGCCTGTTCGTCAGAACGAACGGGACTGAAACAATACGTTGTGTGAACATGCTGTACAAACGGTTTCCCGCAACGCTGACATTCGAGGGTTACCGTCACCTTTGCATCACCGGTTAAAACGGCGAGACGCTGGTTGTCGATAGCGAACGACATGGAGCATTCTACATCACTGTCCACACTGACTACGGATTCGGCAATACGCTCAGCCTGATCGGAAGAATAGATTCCTTCGTAATCAAGGCGTTTTTGAGCCGTACGAACCGGATCAAGAGTCAGGGGTAATTTTACCTTTTGCATAGGGCGCGCATATTAACTTTGTAACGTCATAGAGTCAAAGAAAAAGGCAACCAGAGCTGCCTTTTGCCAATTATTCGCACACATTGCGGCCTGTAGTTTAAAATGGCTGGCATCGATACGCTATATCTGGTGATAAAAATATGCCAAATCTCGTTCTCGCCTCCACTTCACCCTACCGTCGAATGCTGCTGGAAAAGCTCGGGATCCCGTTCGAATGCGCTGCCCCCGACGTTGACGAAACGCCACAACCGGGCGAATCACCGCGTCATCTGGTGACCCGTCTCGCACATGAGAAAGCGCAATCGCTGGCCGCACGTTATCCCGCCCATTTGATTATAGGCTCCGATCAGGTTTGCGTGCTGGACGGCGAAATCACCGGCAAGCCCCATACGGAGGAGAACGCCTGCCAGCAGCTTCTGCGCGCGCGTGGCACTATCGTGACCTTTTATACAGGGCTGGCGCTCTATAATTCCGCCTCCGGTCATCTGCAAACGGAGTGCGAACCATTCGACGTGCACTTTCGCCATCTCAGCGAGCAAGAAATAACGGATTATGTCCGTCGGGAACGCCCGCTCAACTGTGCAGGAAGTTTTAAAAGTGAAGGATTGGGGATTGCGCTGTTCGACAAGCTGGACGGTCGTGATCCCAACACGCTGGTGGGGTTACCGCTGATTGCCTTGTGTCAGATGTTAAGACGAGAAGAGTGTAATCCACTGACGATGTGACTTTTGCCCAGCGGCGCTTCGCTTGCATGGGTCTACGGGTTTCGTAGGCCGGGTAAGCGCAGCGCCACCCGGCATATAATCAGCCGCGCAGAACCTTCAGGCAGCGTTTCAGCTGCTCATCCAGCGGTGCTTCAATACGGATGACTTCCCCCGTATTAGGATGGGTAAACTTCAGCGCAGCCGCATGCAGGAACAGACGCGACAGCCCCGTGCCCGCCAGCTGCTTATCAAACTCGCGGTCACCATAGCGGTCATCAAACGCAATAGGATGGCCGGCAAACTGGGTATGCACGCGAATCTGGTGTGTACGCCCCGTCACCGGGCTGCAGCGCACCAGCGTGGCAAACTCATAGCGCTCTTCAACTTTAAAGCGCGTCTCGGACGGTTTGCCTTCCTGATTCACACGCACAATGCGCTCGCCGCTTTGCAGGATGTTTTTTAGCAACGGTGCCTGCACCACTTTGACATGGGACTGCCACTGGCCGCGAACCAGCGCCAGGTAGTCTTTCTGCATCCCTTTCTCACGCAGCTGTTCATGCAGCGAACGCAGCGCAGAACGCTTTTTCGCCACCAGCAGCACGCCGGATGTGTCACGGTCAAGACGGTGCACCAGCTCAAGGAAACGGGCTTCTGGTCGAAGCGCGCGCAGCCCTTCAATCACGCCAAAACTCAGGCCGCTGCCACCGTGTACGGCTGTACCTGACGGTTTGTTCAGCACAAGGATATAGTCATCCTCATAAAGGATGACGTCACTCAGCGCAGCCACTTTTTGCAGCTTAGGCGAAACCGCCTCTTCTTCACGTTCAGCCACGCGCACCGGCGGGATACGTACTTCATCACCGGCTTCGAGCTTATACTCAGGCTTCACGCGTTTTTTGTTAACCCGCACCTCGCCCTTGCGCAGGATGCGGTAAATCATACTTTTTGGCACGCCTTTCAACTGGGTGCGCAAGAAGTTATCGATGCGTTGCCCCGCATAGTCATCCGCGATAGCAACAATTTTTACGGCTGGAGTCTCTGTTTTCATGGTTGGCGATTCTAAATATCGTCAGCCATTAGCGCCACTCATTTTTCTATGCTTATATTTACTTTTATCCGGCCTGCGCCCCGTTTCGCGCAATCGATTTGGTGGTTATTAAACCAATCACCACGTCGAAGTGAAGAAACTGTGAGTAACCGGGTGATAATTGGTAAAAGTCATCTTGCTATAACCCGGCGAGCAGTGGAATAATGAGGCTGTTTTCCGTGTTAAATCCTGGTTAAGTAAGGATGTCGACGGAATGACCAATTTTGTCTGACCGATCATCCACGCAGCAATGGCGTAAGACGTATTGATCTTTCAGGCAGTTAGCGGGCTGCGGGTTGCAGTACTTCCCGGTATAAGGATTGTTTTCTGGAGAGTTCTACCCAGGCAATTCCCCTGATAATTGCGCTGTGTTTCCGTATGAAATACAGGCAACCGACACTCTGCGCCTCTTAAGCGAGCGACAACCGTGAGGTTGGCGACGTGAACAGACACGAGGCCATCGGTTCATACCCCGGAAAGCGTCACCTTGCCCGCAGCTTTGTCGTCAATGTAAGAATAACGAGTAAGTTACGATGAAAAGAATGTTAATCAACGCAACTCAGCAAGAAGAGTTGCGTGTCGCCCTTGTGGATGGGCAGCGCCTGTACGATCTGGATATCGAAAGTCCTGGACACGAACAGAAAAAAGCGAACATTTACAAAGGTAAAATCACCCGCATTGAACCAAGCCTTGAAGCTGCATTTGTCGATTACGGTGCTGAGCGTCACGGTTTCCTCCCTCTTAAAGAAATCGCCCGCGAATATTTCCCTGCAAACTACAACGCCCATGGCCGCCCAAACATCAAAGATGTTCTGCGTGAAGGTCAGGAAGTTATCGTCCAGATTGATAAAGAAGAGCGTGGCAACAAAGGTGCCGCACTGACCACCTTTATCAGCCTGGCGGGGAGCTATCTGGTTCTGATGCCAAACAACCCGCGTGCGGGTGGTATCTCTCGCCGTATCGAAGGTGATGACCGTACCGAGCTGAAAGAAGCGCTGGCAAGTCTTGAACTGCCGGACGGCATGGGGCTTATCGTGCGTACCGCAGGCGTTGGCAAATCTGCCGAAGCGCTGCAGTGGGACTTAAGCTTCCGTCTGAAGCACTGGGAAGCCATCCAGAAAGCAGCAGAAAGCCGCCCTGCTCCGTTCCTGATCCACCAGGAAAGCAACGTTATCGTGCGTGCCTTCCGCGATTACCTGCGTCAGGACATCGGCGAAATTCTGATTGATAACCCGAAAGTACTTGAGCTGGCTCGCCAGCACATCGCCGCGCTGGGTCGTCCGGATTTCACCAGCAAAATTAAACTGTACACCGGTGAAATCCCGCTGTTCAGCCACTATCAGATTGAATCCCAGATTGAATCCGCCTTCCAGCGTGAAGTGCGTCTGCCATCCGGTGGTTCTATCGTTATCGATACGACCGAAGCGCTGACCGCTATCGACATCAACTCCGCGCGTGCAACCCGCGGCGGTGATATCGAAGAGACCGCCTTCAACACCAACCTTGAAGCCGCTGATGAAATCGCCCGCCAGCTCCGCCTGCGCGACCTGGGTGGTCTGATCGTTATCGACTTCATCGACATGACCCCTGTTCGTCACCAGCGTGCGGTTGAAAACCGTCTGCGCGAAGCAGTGCGCCAGGACAGAGCGCGTATCCAGATCAGCCATATCTCACGCTTTGGCCTGCTGGAGATGTCCCGTCAGCGTCTGAGCCCTTCTCTGGGTGAGTCCAGCCATCACGTTTGCCCACGCTGTTCTGGTACCGGTACGGTGCGTGATAACGAATCGCTGTCCCTCTCCATTCTGCGTCTGATTGAAGAAGAAGCGCTGAAAGAGAACACCAAAGAAGTTCACGCCATTGTGCCGGTGCCTGTTGCCTCTTACCTGCTTAACGAAAAACGTGCAGCGGTAAGTGCAATCGAAGCCCGTCAGGGCGGCGTTCGCTGCATCATCGTGCCAAACGACCAGATGCAGACCCCGCACTATCACGTGCTGCGTGTGCGTAAGGGCGAAGAGACGACCACCCTCAGCTACCTGCTGCCGAAACTGCATGAAGAAGAGATGGCACTGCCATCCGATGAAGAGCCTGCCGAGCGTAAACTGCCTGAACAGCCTGCATTAGCCACCTTCATTATGCCGGAAGCGCCGCCGGAAGCCGTGCTGGAAAAACCAGCGGCTAAACCTGCTGCGCAAAAACCTGCGCCAGACGTGGCGAAAGCCCAGCCAGAGCAACCCGGTCTTCTGGGCCGCCTCTTCGGCGCGCTGAAGAAGATGTTTGCTGGCGAAGAAGTACAGCCAGAGCAGCCGAAAGAAGCCCCGAAAGAAGCGAAGCCTGAGCGTCAGCAGGATCGTCGTAAGCGTCAGAACAACCGCCGCGATCGTAATGACCGCAGCGACCGTAACGAGCGTCGCGACAACCGTTCTGACAACAACGAAGGCCGTGAGCAACGCGAAGACAACCGTCGCAACCGTCGCGAGAAACAGCAGCAGAATGTTGAAGATCGCGAAATTCGCCACCCGGCGGGCGATGAGTCCGAGAAGAGCAAACAGCGCGACGAGCAGCAGCCACGCCGCGAGCGCAATCGTCGTCGCAACGACGAGAAGCGTCAGGCGCAGCAGGAAGTTAAAAACCTGAACCGCGAAGAGCCTGTTGAACAGCAAGACGCTGAGCAGGAAGAACGCACTCAGGTGATGCCGCGTCGTAAGCAGCGCCAGCTGAATCAGAAGGTCCGTTTTGCTTCTGAAACGACTGAAGAGACAACTGTTGTTACGGAAACCGTCGCCGAAAGCGCGCCGCAGACCCAACTGGCGAAAGTTGATCTGCCTGCGGTGGTAGAAAACAACGCCGAGCAGGATGATAACGGCGAAGGTCGTGATAACGCAGGCATGCCGCGTCGTTCACGTCGTTCTCCTCGTCACCTGCGCGTGAGCGGTCAGCGTCGTCGCCGTTATCGTGACGAGCGTTACCCAACCCAGTCTCCAATGCCGTTAGCCATCGCTTGCGCGTCACCTGAAATGGCATCCGGTAAAGTCTGGATCCGCTACCCGGTTGCTCGTCCGGAGCAGATTGTTGAAGAACAGTCTGTCACCGAAGAGGTGATTGCACCTGTCGTTGCGGCTGAAGAGGTTGTGGCGGCAGCAGCGACGGTGGTTGAGCCGCAGGCTGTGGAAGCCGAAGCCCCACACGCGGTTGAAGTGGAAACCACCCATCCTGAAGTGATTGCTGCTCCGGTTGATGCCGCACCGCAGTTCATCGCCGAAGAAGACACCGTTGTAGCCGAAGAGGTTGCTGAAGAAGTTGAAGCCGCCGCGCCGGTTGAAGACACCGCTGACGTTGTTAGCGAAACGGTGACGGAAGAAGTAGTTCAGGACGTTGAACTTGACGTTGAACCGGTTCGTGAAGCCGAAGAAGCTCCAGCGCCTGAGGTGAAACCAGCGCCAGTGGCTGCTGCGCCAGAGCCTGTGGTTGCTGCACCAGCGGCAGCACACGTTGCAACGGCACCCATGACTCGCGCCCCTGCGCCTGAGTATGTGCCGGAAGCACCGCGTCAAAGCGACTGGGTTCGCCCGGAGTTCAACTTTGACGGCAAAGGTTCCGCAGGTGGTCACAGCGCGACGCATCAGGCGACTGCACCGGCAACCCGCCCACAGTCCGTTGAGTAACACGCGTTAAGACGAAAAGCCGACCTCAGGGTCGGCTTTTTTATTGCGCCTTTGCTGGCTTTCTCATCCCGGCAATGCCCGGCATCACCTGCTTCATCATCTCCAGAAAACGACGCAAGCGCGCCGGATAATATCGCGACCACGGATAAACCAGATGGACGGGCAGCGCCGTAGGTTGCCACTCGGGCAGAAGATGAATTAAGCGCCCTTCCTGAATATCCTCTTTCACCGTCCAGCTTGATACCAGCGCTACCCCCAGCCCTGTCAGGGCCGTATTTCGCGCCACGTACAGGCTGTCCGTACTCAGACGCGGCGTAATGGCGATGCGTATCGGCTGCGCGTCACCATCAAACAGCTCAACGTGTCGCTGGTAGAAGGTGTTGATGGCAATCCAGGGCAGCGCCTGTAAATCCTCCGGCTTGCTAACCTTTGGGAATCGTGCCAGCAACTCCGGGGAGGCGACGACGGAGCGCGGTACCTCTGCCAGCTGAACGGAAACCGTGGCAGGATCGACCTCGGCGCCCACGCGGATCGCACAATCAATATTGTCGCTGAGGAAATCCACCGACTTGTCATTCAGCATCCACTCAACGGAAAGCTGAGGGTAGCGCTGCAAAAAATCCGTTAACGGCTTCAGAAGCTGTTCCTGACCAAAGGCGTGCGGTGCCCGCACCCGCAATACCCCAACCGGCTCATCCTCCGCCTGCCCGACTTCATCTTCCAGCGCCAGCCAGCTGTCAATCACCCGCCGGGCATGCTGATAGCAGCGTTCACCGTCGTCAGTGAGCCTGGTAGCATGGGTGGTACGCAGCAGCAGGCGAGCCCCCAGCAAGGTTTCCAGAGACTGCAAACGTCGGCTTACCGTGGCCTGCGTCGTCGAAAGCTGCCTTGCCGCTGCCGAGAGCGAACCTGTTTCTACGATGCGAACAAAGGTTCGCATCAGCTCGACCCTGTCTATACGCTCAACTCGCTTCATGATTTTCCCTGCCATACGTTTAACGTATAAGCGTTTTACCATCGGCCCGTCTACCGCCGCAAGGCGCGGTGATAAAAAATAGCCTCACACTATGACTGAGGAACGTCTTATGAACACAACAACTGCCTCCCATGCCGTAAGCCGCTGGGTGATTTTAATGCTGGCGCTGGGTGCAGGTTTCAGCGTGGCATCCATTTACTACGCACAGCCTTTGCTGCCGCTGATGGGCGCAGACCTGCATTTGAGTATTGAAGGAATGGGCCTGGTGCCGACGCTGACTCAGGCCGGCTACGCGCTCGGCATCCTCTTCCTGCTGCCGCTTGGCGATCGCCATGACCGCAGGACGCTGATTCTGATTAAAAGTGCCGCTCTGGCGCTGTTTCTTCTGGGCTGTAGTCTCACCGGGCAACTCCCGTCGCTGCTGCTGGCAAGCCTGCTGATTGGCATGGCCGCTACCATGGCGCAGGATATCGTTCCCGCTGCCGCTATCCTCGCTCCTGAAGGTAAACAGGGGAAAACCGTGGGCACCGTCATGACAGGTCTTCTGCTGGGCATACTGCTGTCGAGAACCGTCAGCGGCGTGGTCGGTGAAGCCTTTGGCTGGCGGGTGATGTATCAGCTGGCTGCTGCAAGCATTGCCTTTGTCGGCGCGGTGATGTGGGCCGTACTCCCACGTTTTGCTATTCACTCCACGCTGAGCTATCCCGCGCTGATGCGTTCCATGGAGCATCTGTGGCGTCGTTACCCGGCACTGCGTCGCGCGGCACTGGCTCAGGGTTTTCTGTCGATTGCCTTTAGCGCATTCTGGTCAACGCTGGCCGTTATGCTGCTGGAACGCTACCACCTGGGCAGCGCCGTCGCGGGCGGGTTTGGTATCGCAGGTGCCGCCGGGGCATTAGCCGCGCCGCTGGCTGGCGGGCTGGCGGATAAACTGGGTGCAGGAAAAGTGACGCAGCTGGGTGCCGCGCTCGTCACCGTCTCGTTTGCGCTGATGTTCCTGATGCCCGCCCTCGGCGTTCACGGGCAGTTGATCCTGATTGCCGTCTCCGCCGTCGGTTTTGACCT
Source organism: Enterobacter sp. RIT637 (assembly GCF_019718755.1). Classification (NCBI taxonomy): domain Bacteria; kingdom Pseudomonadati; phylum Pseudomonadota; class Gammaproteobacteria; order Enterobacterales; family Enterobacteriaceae; genus Enterobacter; species Enterobacter sp. RIT637. The sequence continues at coordinate 255,185 of NZ_JAIHAZ010000001.1, read as the reverse complement.
TGGCCTGCAGTCAAGCCTGGTGGCTCACCAGAACCTGGTTTACAGCCTTGAACCGCAGGCACGCGGTCGCCTGAACGCCCTGCTCTTTACGGTGGTGTTTATCGGGATGGCGCTAGGCTCGGCGCTCGGCAGCAAAATTTATACGATGGCTGGCTGGCCTGGCGTGGTGGCGCTGGCAACCCTGTGCGGCGTTATTGCCCTGGTCATCAGACTGATTGAAAACGCCCGGGTAACATCCGCTCAGGCTGAAACCGTGTAAAAAAAATGCCCGGTCCATGCGGACTGGGCAGTCAAAACATGCCCAGTTTCAAGACATGTTCTAAGAGGTTAAGACGTTATTTATTCATCTGGAACAGGGACATCCCCTGCATATCGCTAAACGCCTTATAGGAGGCCTGCAGGGCCGCCTGCTGCATAGAGTAAGAAGAGATCACCGAGTTCCAGTCCACATCGACCAGGTCGCTCATCTGCTGCGTTTGGCCCAAAGCACGGTCATCGCCCAGCGAATCCAGTTTGCCCAGCTCGTCCAGCTTGATCCCCAGATCGGCACGCACGGTCAGCACGTTGTTCAGCGAGTTGCTCAGGCCGCGGTTGGTTTTATCCATCGCCGCCGTAAACGCATCGGCTTTTGTCTGGTCGCCTTCAACCGGCGTATTCAGCGCAGCGATAGCGGTATCCAGGATCTTAAACAGGTTGGTTTCCGGCGCGCTGCCGTCCGGCTCCGGTTTCGCGTTACTGGTGAAGGTATCGAAAACTTCACTGCCCGTGTGGCTGATTTGCATGGTACGCGCGGCGTCAACCTGCTGGCTGATTGGCGTAGAGCCGCCGTTATAGGTGCCGGTCGTCTCGTCGAATGCCGCCGCTTCCGTTTTGTAACCCGCAAAAATATAGCGTCCATTACCGTCGGTGCTGTTTGCCAGGTTCATCAGCTGATCGCGGATACCCTGCAGGTTGGTGGCAAGCGACTGTCGGTCATCGTCACTCAGGGTTCCGTTACCGGCGTTAACCACTTTTTCCTGCGCGGTGATAATCGCATTCGTCACCTCTTTCAGGACGTTCTCTTCCAGCGACACCTTGGTCGTGGCGAAAGAACGCGCCAGCGCATACTGGCTGTTCTGCGTCTGCGCCTGGGAGAGCACAACGGCCTGAGAAGCCGCAATCGGGTCATCAGAAGGACGGTTTACGCGCTTGCCGGTTGACATCTGCTCGCCATAGCCCAACCAGAGACTCTGGGAGTTCGTCACTCCGCGCATGCTCTGCTCATACATCATTTGAGTACTAATACGCATTTTTTAACCCCAGCCTTAGCGAATGTTGATTAACGCATCAAACAGCGTGCTTGCCGTTTGCAGAACCTGTGCATTCGCCAGGTAGTACTGCTGATAGCGCTGCAGGTTGCCGTATTCTTCATCCAGGTTAACCCCGGAGATCGACTGCTGCTGTTTGGTCAGCTGCGTCACCACGTTGTCTTTTGTCGCGCTGCTGGTTTTCAGCGACGCCGTGGTGCTCCCCACCGTACTGACCAGTGACGCATAGGCATCGTTGAAGGTTTTGTTATTGCCCACCACCTTCGCGCTCTGCAGATCCAGCAGCTTCTGGCCGTTGGTATTGTCACTATCGCCGCTGTCGCTGGCGGAGGCCATCGCCAGTTTGGATTCATCGCTGATCGCGACGTCCATATTCATAATGACGTCGTTCACCGGTTTCACGATGAAGCTGTCTTTCTGATTGGCCGCACCGGTGATGTTCACGTTCAGACCGTCAAACGACAGGTTACCGCTGCCGTCCGGCGTGGCCGTAAAGCTGGTTTTGTCAGACAGACGCGTGACCGTCCAGTTGGTCCCGTTGTACTCCACTTTATAGTTCGTCGCCTGCACCGCAGAGCTGTCCGTTACGCTCGCCGTTACCGACGCGCTGCCGGTGTTTTTGCTATTGCTCAGTACAGAAGGTGAACCGAAGTCGAACAGCTTGCCGCCCGCATCGCCGTTGGCGTCGAACCCGGCTTCATGCTGCGTGTTCATCGCGTCGGCAAACGCCAGCGCCATCTGGTTAAGCGTGTTACGCGCTTTATCCAGATCTTCAGAACGGAAGGTCAACAGTCCACCCAGCGACCCTGTGGTGATCTGCTTTTCCGGGATCTCAACGTTACCTGATGCTGCATCCACGAAGGCAATCGTGGTGCGCGACGGGTCCGCACTGGATTTCACCGCAGCCAGCTGGCTGGCCGTGCTGCCCTGCACCAGGGTATAACCGTTCGCGATGGAGATATTGTACGTACCGCTGTCCTGCACGGTCACGTCCACACCCACAATCTTGTTCAGCTCGCTCACCAGTTGATCGCGCTGATCGAGCAGTTCGTTCGGCGAAGCGCCCGCGCCAACGCCGGTCAGACGGGAAATCTGATCGTTAAGGTTGGCTATCTGCTTCGCATAGTTGTTGATCTGATCCACGCTGGTGGTGATCGCGGTGTTTACCTGCGCATCCTGATCGCGAAGATACTGATCGTTGGTTTTAAACTGGTTTACCAGACCATCCGCTTTGCCGATCACCGTCTGGCGCGCTGCCGGATCTTCGGCGTTACTCACCAGCGTTTGCAGGCTCTTGAAGAAATCCTGCAGGGTGGTCGAGAGCGAGTTGGTGGTATCGGAGAGCACGTCGTCAATCTTTGACATCTGCTGATAGCGCGTTGTCAGCCCGCTGCTCTGCGTCTGTGCGGCGCGCAGCTGGTTGGTAATGAAGGCGTCATACTCACGCTGCACGCCGGAGACATAAACCCCGTTCCCCACCCAGCCACCGCCGGTCAGCGTGCTGTTTGCCGCGCCCAGAATGGTGTTCTGGCGGGTGTAACCTGCCACGTTATAGCTTGAAATATTATTACTTACGGTATTAAGTGCCGCCTGTGCCGCACTGAGGCCACTCATGGCGCTGTTAATCAAACTGGACATGGGGGTTCCTTTTATACTTTCAGACACGAGTCCTGATGAAGGTTATCGGCAGCCTCCACCGGGACTTGAGAACTTTCAGAACAGATTTTCAATATCGGTGCTGTAGGCTTTACTCACCTTCTCACCCATCGATTTCAGCTGCTGGATCATGCTGGTGAGCTTGCGCGCATAGTTCGGATCGGTAGCGTATCCCGCATTCTGCAATGCCTGCGCGCCCTGCTCCGGCGTCGATGCCTGCGTCACGGCGGTATAGCGCGGGTTACGGCTTAACAGGCCGACGTAATCTGACAATGCTTCAAGGTAGGAGCTGTAAACGCGGAATTTGGCTTTAACCTTCACTGCCGCGCCGTTTTCGTATTCGGTGGTGGTGATCTCGGTTGTCGGCCCCTTCCAGCTGGAGGTCGCTTTCACGCCAAAGATGTTGAAGCTCGGCTCGCCGTTTTCCTTACGGATCTGACGCTGGCCCCAGCCCGACTCCAGCGCCGCCTGGGCCAGGATCAGGTGATGCGGTACCCCGCTCTGCTCGCTGGCCAGCCGCGCAGGCAGAGAAAGCTGCGCAAGGAAGTCCTTACTGTCGCCGGAGAGCGGCTCGTCGCGCGTCTCTGCGGGCTTCGGCATCGCCTTACGCACCATCTGCGTCAGCGCCTGGTTCTGATAACTGGTCACCGTTTCGATGTCGAACTTCATTGGCACCTGCTGCGGCTGATCCTCAGGCTGAATACCCTGTGCGGCAGCGGTCTGTTTGACAATCATGTCAGCCAGACCGAGTCCTTTACCGGCGGTCATCTGCTGCGCAATCTGCTGGTCATACATGCTGGTGTAAAGCCGCGTGGAATCGCTGCTGAACATCCCGTCTTTCGGCAGGGTTTCACGCATGCTTTTCAGCATCATCTGCACGAACATCCCCTCCACCTGGCGGGCGACCGGGCGGATATTCGCCGCCGGGTCTTTACCTGCTTTGGTTTTCAGTTCGTTAAGCGACTGGGCATCCCAAGCGGCACCGGTCAGCAGTTTGCTATCGGTCAGCATTAGATGATTTCCAGCTTCGCGCGCAGGCAGCCTGCACTTTGCATTGATTGCAGGATCGACATCAGATCCATCGGCGTCGCGCCCAGCGCATTCAGGGCGCGCACCACGCTGTTCAGGTTCGCGCTGGAACGCACGCTTTGCAGCGAGCCGCCGCTCTGACGCAAATCAATCTGCGTTTGCGGTGTCACCACCGTCTGACCGCCACCAAACGGCGTGTCCGGCTGGCTGACGTTGGCAGAGCGGTTCACCGTCACGGAGAGGTTACCCTGCGCCACGGCACAACTGTCCAGCGACACCTCGCGGTTCATCACCACCGACCCGGTGCGTGAGTTGATGATGACTTTGGCATCCTGAACAGGCACGTTCACTTCCATATTCTGGATATCTGCCAGCATGCGTACCTGGTTACTGCTACCTGAAGAGGTCCGGATCTGCACGGTACGTGCGTCCAGCGCCGTGGCGCTGCCGTAGCCGCGGCTGCGGTTGATGGTATCGGCAATTTGCTGCGCCATCGTGAAGTCTTCATTGTTGAGCTGCAGGTTGATGGTGTTTCCTGAGCCAAACTGGGTCGGCAGCTCGCGCTCGATGATGGCCCCGTTGGTGATGCGCCCGCCGTTCAGCTGGTTAACCTGCACGCTGCTCCCGCCCGCAGAGGCACCCGCACCGCCAACCAGAATGTTACCCTGCGCCAGGGCATAGACCTGGCTGTCGACGCCCTTAAGCGGCGTCATCAACAGCGTGCCGCCGCGCAGGCTTTTGGCGTTACCCATGGAAGAGACCACCACGTCGATGGTCTGCCCCTGACGCGCGAACGCCGGATAGGACGCGGTGACCATCACCGCAGCCACGTTTTTCAGCTGCATGTTGGTTCCCGCAGGGACGGTAATACCGAGCTGAGAAAGCATGTTGTTCAGGCTTTGGGTGGTGAACGGCGTCTGGGTGGTCTGGTCGCCCGTACCGTCCAGCCCCACCACCAGGCCGTAGCCAATCAGCGAGTTTTCGCGCACGCCCTGAACGCTGGTCAGGTCGCGGATACGGTCAGCCTGAGCGAAGGTTGCCACCAGCGCCAGCGCCACGGCGAAGATCGTTTTAAACATGGGTCACCTCGCTTACATCGGCGATAAGTTAAGGAAGAAACGCTGCAGCCAGCCCATATTTTGCGCTTCATTGATATAGCCGTTACCGACGTATTCAATGCGCGCATCCGCCACCTGGGTGGACGGTACGGTGTTGGTGCCGCTGATGGTGCGAGGGTTAACCACACCGGAGAAGCGAATGAACTCAGTGCCCTGGTTAATGGCGATCTGTTTTTCACCCACGACGTGTAAATTGCCGTTAACCAGCACCTGGTCAACCGTCACCGTCAGCGTGCCGCTGAAGGTGTTACTGGCGTTCGCGCCACCTTTACCGTTAAAGGTATTGCCGCCAGAGGCCTCAACATCCGCACGCGCATTGCCGAACAGGCCCTGCAGATAACGTGGAACGGTGTCGAAGCCAAAATTGGTTTTGCCATCGCGGCTGGCGTTCGCCGACGAGCTCTTGCTCGCACTGACGTTTTCCTGCAGCACAATGGTCAGCGTATCGCCGACGTTACGCGGGCGACGATCTTCAAACAGCGGCTGATAGCCGTAGTTAATCGGCTGCGCGGTCTGGAAAATGGAGCCGTTCACCACCGGCGCGGGGCCGGGAACGGGCTGGGCGGTCGTCGCACCCTCGACCAATGGTTTAGACGGGATCCAGGCACACCCGCTGAGGGTGACGGCCAGAACAGTCAGTATCGGATAACGAAACGCCGCGTTTTTTTGCATTGCCTTCATCTTCGAAAACAGGGAGCCGGTGCGGCGTTGACCGCACCGGGCTGCACCTTAGAGTTGCGTCAGTTTTTGCAGCATCTGGTCGGTCGTCGACACTGCTTTACTGTTAATTTCATACGCGCGCTGAACCTGGATCATATTCACCAGCTCTTCCGCCACGTTCACGTTCGAGGTTTCAACATAGCCCTGATACAGCAGACCCGCGCCGTTCAGCCCCGGCGTGCTCTCATTTGGCGTACCGGAGGACTGGGTTTCGGTGTAGAGGTTCTCACCAATGCTTTCCAGACCGGTATCGTTCATGAAGGTAGTCAGGTTGAGCTGTCCGACCTGAACGGGCGCGGCCTGACCCTGCTGGGTGACGCTCACGATACCGTCGCGCCCGATGGTGATGCTCAGGGCATTTGCCGGAATGGTGATTGCAGGCTGAACCTGGAAACCGCCCGCCGTCACCAGCTGGCCGTTCTGATCCACCTGGAAGGAGCCGTCACGGGTGTAGGCTGAGGTACCGTCAGGCAGCTGCACCTGGAAGAACCCCTGCCCTTTAATGGCAACATCTTTGCTGTTGTTGGTCTGAGACAGGTTGCCCTGGCTGTGCAGACGCTCGGTCGCCACCGGACGCACGCCGGTACCAATCTGCAGACCGGACGGCAGCGTCGTTTGCTCAGAGGACTGGGCACCCGGCTGGCGAATGGTTTGGTAAAGCAAATCTTCGAAAACCGCACGCTGACGCTTGAAACCGTTGGTGCTGACGTTTGCCAGGTTGTTGGCAATCACATCCATGTTGGTTTGCTGCGCGTCCAGGCCGGTTTTCGCGATCCATAAAGAACTGATCATAAGGAGTCCTGTTAACTCATAGCCAGAAGTTGGTTAGCCTTGCTCGCGTTTTCATCCACGCTGCTGATAATTTTCATCTGCATTTCAAAACGGCGGGCGCTGGCAATCATGTCGGTCATGGCTTCAACCGGCTTGACGTTACTGCCTTCCAGCACGCCGGACATCACGCGAATGCTCGGGTCAGCCTGGAGCGTAGCGCCACGGGTGGCCTGTGCCGCCTGGGTCAGACGGAACATGCCGTCATCGCCACGCTGCACCTCTTTGCCTTCCGCTTTCACCAGCTTCAGACGCCCGACGGGCGCAACGGTGTTGGCCGGATCGCCCGGATTCAGCGCCGAGATGGTGCCGTCTGCCGCGATGGTCAGCTCTGAGCCTTCCGGTACGGTAAGCGGACCGGCTTCGCCCATCACCGGATGACCCTGAATGGTCAACTGCCCGGTTGCGCTCACCTGAATATTACCGTTACGGGTATAGCCTTCGCCGCCGTCTGCCGTTTGCACCGCCAGCCAGCCATCCTGCTGAAGGGCAACGTCCAGCGGACGCGAGGTGTAATCCATCTGGCCCGGCGTCATATCGGCACCGGGCGTGGATGCCGTCACCAGCGTACGCGTAGGCAATGAAAGCCCTTCGACCGGCACCGCACGCAGCGCGTTAAGCTGCGCGCGAAAGCCCGGCGTCGAGGCGTTTGCCAGGTTGCTGGCGGTAACGGCCTGCTGATTGAGCGTCTGGCTTGCCGCGCCCATCGCTGTATATATTGCGTGATCCATTGCGCGTTCCTGTTAGCCGCTTAACGCAGGTTAACCAGCGTGTTGAGGATCTGATCCTGCGTTTTGATGGTCTGCGCATTCGACTGGTAGTTACGCTGCGCGACAATCATGTTCACCAGTTCTTTACTCAGATCCACGTTAGAGGCTTCCAGCGCGCCGTTGGTCAGCGTACCGAAGTTGCCGGTACCCGCCGTGCCGAGCAGCGCAACGCCGGAGGACTGGCTTGCAGACCACACGTTGTCGCCTTCAGATTTCAGCCCTTCGTTGTTAGCGAAGTTTGCCAGCACGATCTGACCCAGAACCTGCGTCTGTTCGTTGGAGTAGTTACCGACAACGGTACCGTCGTCGTTGATCTGGTAGCTCACCAGGTCGCCCGGCTTGTAGCCATTCTGGGTAGTGCCGACAACGTTGTTGGCGCCGGTATTCTGCTGCATGGAGTTCTGGAAGCTCAGGGAGAACGTTGCCGCCGTCGCGCCGCTCACCGAACCGGTGGTGATGTTAATGGCCGGCGTGGCGTTTGGCGTCGTGCTCAGTACGCCAGCCGCGTTGTAGTTGTACACGCCCGCCAGGTTACCGTTGCTGTCAAAGTTCATTTGAGCGGCTTTGGTTGCTGTAGAACCGGCAACGCTACCGTCCTGGGTGTACAGATCCCATTTGTTGTCCGCTGTTTTGACGTAGTAGACATACATGTTGTGGGCGTTACCCTGGGTATCGAATACGGTCACGGTCCCTTTTTTGTTGTAGGTATCCGGGTTAGTCGCATCGAACGCGGCAGTCTGCGCATCATCCGTGGAGTTCAGGTTGATCTGCTGGGTTGCCGTTGTGGTCGCCTTCGCGGCCATCAGGGTGTTAGGGATGGTAATCGCCTGTGGGTTCGCACCGGTCTGCACCGTTGGAGGCGTGCCTGCAACCGGATAGCCGGTCAACTGCATCCCCTGCATGTTCACCAGGGTACGGTTTTCGTCGAGCTTAAACTGGCCGTTACGGCTGTAGAACACAGAGCCGTTGGAATCCACCATACGGAAGAAACCGTTCTGGCTGATGGCAACGTCCAGACCACGGCCGGTGTTGGTGGTCGTACCGTCGGTAAAGTCCTGAGTGATGCCCGCGACTTTCACGCCGAGGCCGACTTTAGAGCCTGCAAACATATCGGCAAACGAGGCCGAACCGGATTTAAAACCATAGGTCGCGGAGTTGGCGATGTTGTTGCCAATGACGTCCAGGTTGGTGGCCGCAGCATTCAGGCCGCTGACCGCTTGAGAAAAGGCCATGACTTACTCCTGATAAGTGTAAAGGCTTAGATAATCTGCCGAACTTCGTCGAGTGTGGTGGTACCAGAGGTACCCAAATCCAGTTTGTTGCCATCGCTACTTTTGATGACGCCCTGAACCAGTGCAAACTGCAGCGGCTGCGCAACCAGCTGGGTGGTCCCGGTGCTGGCGCTGATCGCCACCTTATAGGAACCGTTTGGCGCTTTGGTGCCGTCGGTCAGGCTGCCATCCCAGGTAAAGGTATGCACACCTGCTTTCAACTCACCGATGTCGATGGTGCGTACCACGGCACCGGTCGAGTCGGTGATCGTCGCGGTCACTTTGTCAGCCGCCTGCTGCAGCTCAACGCCAAACGGCGTGGTGGTGGTGGTTGAAGTGCCATCGGTGGTGCTGGTGCCCGCCAGAATGGTGGTCCCCGGGATCATCACCCCGTGACCGATCAGGTTGGCTGCCTGCAAAGACTGGCTGTTGTCGATTTGACCCGAGACGGAGCCGAGCGTGGTATTCAGTTTCTCAATGCCGCTCACGGTACTGATCTGCGCAAGCTGCGTGGTCAGTTCGTTGTTCTGCATCGGGTTGGTAGGATCCTGGTTCTTCAGCTGCGCCACCAGCAGCGTTAAGAAGCTGCTTTGCAGATCGTTAGCACTGCTCCCGGTCAGGGAACTGGATCCGGTGGTCGTGCTGGTACTGCTGACCCCCGTATTCGTGGGGTCATTCATACTGACGGCAATGGACATGCGTGTCTCCTTTACTGGCCGAGCGTGAGTGTTTTGAGCATCATGCTCTTCACGGTGTTGAGCACTTCGACGTTTGCCTGATAGCTGCGCGAGGCGGACATCGAGTTCACCATCTCACCGACCACATCCACGTTAGGCATCTTCACGTAACCACTGGCATCGGCGAGCGGGTTGCCCGGTTCATACACCAGCTTGTCCGGTGCCTGGCTCTCCACCACGTCAGAGACTTTCACGCCGCCTGTTGCCGCACCCGGTGCAGCATCGACCTGAAAGACCACCTGTTTTGCTTTATAGGGCTGCCCGTCAGGACCGGTTACGCTGTCGGCGTTAGCGAGGTTACTGGCGGCAACGTTCAGACGCTTGGACTGTGCCGTTAACGCCGAGCCGGCGATATCAAAAATATTCAGCAAAGCCATGGATTAGTTGCCCCCTTGCAGGACGGTCATCATGCCTTTAATTTGTCCGCCGAGCAGGGTCAGACCCGTCTGGTACTGCAGGCTGTTATCGGCAAACTGCGTACGCTCCCGGTCCATGTCGACGGTGTTGCCGTCAAGCGATGGCTGGTCGGGAATGCGATAAAGTAAATCGGTCGTGGGCGCGGTCATCGCCTGAGCAGGAATATGGCGTGAGGATGTCAGTGCAAGTGCGACACCCGTTCCTTCGGCACGTCCACGCTCCATCACTTTTTTAAGTTCACTGGAAAAATCAATATCGCGCGCCTGATACCCCGGGGTATCGGCGTTGGCAATATTGGCGGCTAAAATCTCCTGCCGCTGGGCGCGTAAATTGAGCGCTTCCTGCTGAAAACGTAACGCGGCGTCGAGTTTATCGAGCATGTCTCCTCCGCTGATGGCAAAATTTCAGTTCACAGCTTAAATCTCACCCCGTCTCCCCTATCGACGGAATAAGCGCAAAATGCGTCGCTATTTATTGCGTTGATGTAAAACCACTGCGGGTAGAATTCTCTCAATTCTGGAAACGGTGGGATGTGCAATGCGGACGATAAAACGAGGCCTGGCGGCCACCTTATTGCTTTTAAGCCCTCTGGCGCAGGCCGAAAACCTACAGGCTCAGCTGACGGCTTTTTTTGCACAGCAGCTGGCGGGCTTTAGCGATGAAGTCAGCGTCACCGTTCGCACGCCGCCTAATCTCTATCCCACCTGCGAACAGCCCTCATTCACCGTGACCGGCACGACAAAGCTGTGGGGTAATGTGAACGTGCTGGCGCGCTGCGCCAACGAAAAACGCTATTTACAGGTTGCGGTTCAGGCAACGGGCAATTATGTTGTTGCCGCCGCGCCCATTGCCCGCGGCAGCGTACTGCAGGCCAGCAGCGTGACGCTTAAGCGCGGTCGACTGGATCAGCTTCCGCCGCGAACGATGCTGGACATAAACCAGGCACAGGACGCGGTCAGCCTGCGCGATATGGCACCGGGCCAGGCCATTCAACTCTCCATGCTGCGTAAAGCGTGGCGGGTGAAAGCGGGTCAACAGGTGATGGTGGTTGCCAATGGAGACGGCTTTAGTATCAACAGTGAAGGTAAGGCATTAAACAATGCCGCCGTGGCGCAAAATGCCCGGGTCAGAATGTCTTCAGGCCAGGTGGTTAGCGGAACCGTCGATTCTGATGGGAATATTCTGATTAACCTATAATCTTTTTAAAGATTTCGCGGTGCCTGCCGATAAATATTCAACTAATGATGATGTCAGGCGCAAACGCCGCGAACCCTCGATGAGGACAACACTATGAGCATTGATCGTACATCAGCCCTGAAGCCGGTTAGCACTGTACAACCTCGCGAAACGAATGACGCTCCCGCGCAGAAAACGCGTCTGGAAAAACCGTCTACGGCTAACAGCACCAGCGTGACCCTGAGCGACGCGCAGTCCAAACTGATGCAGCCGGGCAGCAGCGATATCAACATGGAACGTGTTGACGCGCTGAAAACGGCCATTCGTAACGGCGAGCTGAAAATGGATACCAGCAAAATCGCTGACGCGCTGATCGAGGAAGCGCAGAGTTTCTTACAGAGTAAATAACCGTATGAGTCGACTGTCAGAAATACTGGATCAGATGACGGTTGTCCTGAACGACCTGAAAACGGTAATGGATGCTGAACAACAACACCTGTCTTCGGGTCAAATCAACGGCAGCGCGTTGCAACGCATTACTGAAGACAAAAGTTCGCTTCTGGCGACGCTGGATTACCTTGAGCAGCAGCGACGCGCTGAGCAGGATCAGAAGCGCAGCGCCAACGATGAAATTGTCGAACGTTGGCAAACGATTACGGAAAAAACCCAGCATCTGCGCGATCTCAACCAGCATAACGGTTGGTTACTTGAGGGACAGATGGTGCGTAATCAGCAGGCTCTGGAAGTGTTAAAGCCTCATAAAGAGCCTGGGCTGTATGGTGCGGATGGTCAGACGGCCACGGCACGCATTACGGGCGGGAAAAAGATTTCGATTTGACGCCTTAGCGGCAAATCAGGCTGTGGGGAGCACCATAAGGTGAACTCCCCTTTTGGCGTTTATGCCGTACGGCGGGTGAACTCTTTCACCTTGAACCCCAACACGGCGAGCGTGGCGAAGTACGCCACCACGCCGACCACGACAACGGCCATCAGGCGCATCAGACGGAATGGCATAGTGCCCGCTGACCAGTCCGGCATCACATACAGCATGCCCAGCAGTGCCGCCGACATCACCAGCACCGCGATCACCAGACGCACAAGAAAACGCGACCAGCCCGGCTGCGGCGTGAAAATATCCTGCTTACGCAGCTGCCAGTACAGCAGCCCGGCATTCAGGCAGGCCGCCAGACCAATCGACAGCGCCAGCCCGGCGTGTCTCAGCGGACCAATAAACGCCAGGTTCATCAGCTGGGTCATAATCAGCGTCACAATGGCGATTTTCACCGGCGTTTTGATGTCCTGGCGTGAATAGAATCCCGGTGCCAGCACCTTCACGACAATCAGCCCCATCAACCCTACAGAATAGGCAATAAGCGCCTGCTGGGTCATGGCGGCGTCATGGGCGGTAAATTTGCCGTACTGGAACAGCGACACCGTCAGCGGTTTCGCCAGAATCCCCAGCGCTACCGCGCTCGGCAGCGCCAGCAGGAAGCAGAGACGCAGCCCCCAGTCCATCAGGCGGCAATACTCATCGTGGTTGCCGCTGGCAAAGCTCTTGGACAGAGACGGAAGTAGAATCGTCCCCAGCGCCACGCCCAGCACTCCGGACGGAAACTCCATCAGACGGTCAGCGTAGTACATCCAGGAGACCGAGCCAGACACCAGGAAAGAGGCAAAGATGGTGTTGATGATGAGAGAGATCTGGCTGACGGAGACGCCAAGAATGGCGGGCCCCATCTGCTTGATCACGCGCATCGCCCCAGCATCTTTAAGGTTGATACGCGGCAGGACCAGCATGCCGATTTTCTTCAGGTGCGGCAGTTGGTAAGCAAGCTGCAGCACGCCGCCCACGGTCACGGCCCAGGCCAGGGCCAGCACCGGGGGGTTGAAATGCGGCGCGGCAAACAGCGCAAAGCCGATCATGCTGACGTTAAGAAACGTCGGCGCAAACGCCGGGACGGAGAAGCGGTTCCAGGTATTGAGTATCGCCCCCACCAGCGAGGCCAGCGAAATCAGCAGAATATACGGAAAGGTAATGCGCAGAAGCTGCGAGGTCAGGGCAAATTTATCCGCCGTATCCGCAAAGCCCGGTGCCGTCACCATAATCACCCAGGGCGCGGCCAGCATCCCGATGACGGTCACCACCGCCAGCGCCAGGGTCAGTAACCCCGAAACGTAGGAGACAAAAACGCGGGTCGCGTCCTCGCCCTGCTTGCTTTTATATTCTGCAAGAATCGGCACGAAGGCCTGGGAAAACGCGCCTTCCGCAAAAATACGGCGTAATAAGTTCGGCAATTTGAACGCGACGAAAAAGGCGTCCGTGGCCATCCCTGCACCGAATACCCTTGCCACAATGGCGTCGCGCGCAAAGCCCAGCACGCGGGAAAACATGGTCATCGAGCTGACGGCCGCCAGCGATTTTAATAAGTTCATTAACGTGAATTTCCAGAACCATACGGATTTGTAGGCCGGGTAAACGTAAGCGCCACCCGGCAAAGCCAACAAGCGGCGCTTAGTCTAACCGGATTTCAACGAATTACTATCCGCAGATGTTACGGCGAGTTATTCACTCATGGCGTCGCGCCAGAGCCTTTCCACAATACGCTGCGCCAGAATCGCCTGCTCGCCGGAGGTTTCAGGAACCGTCTGATTTTGCACGCAGGTGATAAAGTGACGGGCGCATCCTGCGAAACCGCGCTGCTCCAGGGTGCTCTGCCAGCCTGGCGCCGGGAGCGTCACCACGCCGCTGCCCTTCTCTTCCCGCCACTCGCGCATGTCCGTAATGTCATACAGCGCGCCGTCGGTCACCGCCTGCACGGATTCACGCTGGCTACCGGCCCGACGGTGCATGCTGGTGGTCACCTGAAGATGCTCAACGGCAAAGTGGTGTTCCGCATAGACCATCTGCCCCTGCTCGTTCGTCACCAGAGTGCCGCTTTTCAGCTGTGCACTGCCGTCCGTCAGCCATAACGCCGTATCCACGACGTGAAGATAATCATCCAGTAGGGTGAAGCGTAGATCGTTCGGCCCGACGCTGTCGGTGCGGTGCTTGTCCATCCGCAGCGAGGCAAGCGTGCCCGACTGCGCCTTAAGCTGTAGATAAAGCGGCGCAAAGCGGCGGTTGAAACCCACCATCAGCGTCAGCTTTTTGCGCGCCGCAAGCTCAATCAGACGTTCGGCATCCTGAACATTTTCCGCCAGCGGCTTATCCACGCACACGTGGACGCCCGCGTTGAGCAGTTCGCTCACCACCTGATAGTGTGTTGCCGTTGAGGTATGCACAAATACCGCATCGCACTCTCGGGCCAAATCCTGAAGCGAACCGGCATACGGAATGCGCCAGGTTTCACAGATGCGCTCGGCCTTCTCGCGCGTGGGCGACCAGGCCCCCTGCAGCGTCCAGTCAGATGCTGCGCCCAACACCGGTAGCCATGCTTTTTGCGCGATACCGCCCAGACCGACCACGCCAATGCGTAATTTTTTCACCGTTAGTCTCCCAGATGTGCGAGCAATGCATCCAGACGCTGTTTTAGCCCGGCCACCTCTTCTTCCAGCGCCTCTACGCGCGCGGCAAGGCTGTCATTGCTTGCCGGGAGATCCGATTCCGCCGTCGCGCCTGCGGCTTCAACGTCGCCGCTGAAGAGGTGCATATAGCGGCTTTCGCGTTTTCCTGGCTCGCGCGCCAGACGCACGACGTAAGGGCCATCCTCACGAGCCGCCAGCCCCTCAAGCGTCTGTTCGACCTCCTGCATGTCGCTGAACTCATGCATACGGGAGGCACGCGTCCGCAGTTCCCCCGGCGTCTGCGCGCCGCGCAGCAGGAGCGTGGTGATGACCGCCACTTCCGCACTGCTCAGCTTCAGATCGCCAAATTCGGAGTTACAAAAGCGCTGTTCATACTTAGTGACGCGGTTGCCGAAGCCGCTGACGGTGCGCAGGTAGTGGCGTTTGACCAGCGCATCCAGCACGTCCTGAACGTCATGCTCGCTGAGGTTCATCACCGGCTCACGGTTAGTTTTTTGGTTGCAGGCCATCGTCACGGCATTAACCGAAAGCGGATACTGTTCCGGCGTGGTGACCTGTTTTTCCAGCAGGCTGCCGACAACGCGCGCTTCTGCGCCGCTCAACTGATATTTCATCTTTTCTCCTTAACGACCTGCAGTCCAGTCCGGGGTGGTTAATGCGGTGAGGACATGATCGCGCCATTCGCCATCGATAAGCAGATAGTCTTTAGCATAGCCCTCTTTCTCAAAGCCTAAGCGCGCCAGCAAATCCCCGCTGCGCTGATTATGCGGCATGTAGTTCGCCATAATACGGTGGATATGTTGCGTGCGTTGCATGTAGCGGATCGCCACCGTTAACGCCTCAAACATCAGCCCCTGCCCCTGCCATTTCTGACCGATGGAGTAGCCGAGATAGCAGGCGTGGAACGATCCGCGGACCACGTTAGAAAAATTGGCGATGCCGATAATCTCTTTTTCTTCCGGATCCAGCAGCGCGAAATAAAACGCGCTGCCCTGTTTGTGAAATTCCGCGATCATGCTGAGACGCGCCTGCCAGCCGGAGGGGTAACAATGGCTCTCATCCCGAACGGGTTCCCAGGGCTTTAAAAACTGGCGATTCTCGGCGTAATAATCCGCCAGACGCCAGGCATCACGCTCATGCACCAGACGAACGACGAGCCTGTCCGTTGTCAGACGCACTTTTGGCACATTGCTGCGATAGCCAAACATCGATACCACTCCTTCCCGTCACTTCTGTTCTACCCATTAGCTTTACTATACCTGCGCCTGCGCCGTCTGTGAAAACAGTGACATACCATTTTGACCTCTTTTCACATTTTTCGATGAGAACTCTCTATCAAAGCACCCTTTTGATAAAAAAATATTGTCACGCCCGGGGGTGGGAAAAAACGCGGCGACACCGCAGAATGTTAGCGTGCTCACCTTCTTATTTTCCCTGGAGGGAAAATGTCCCGCGTATCACAGGCCAGGAGCCTGGGTAAATATTTCCTCTTAGTCGATAACATGCTGGTCGTGCTCGGCTTTTTTGTCGTGTTTCCGCTTATTTCGATCCGCTTTGTCGATCAGATGGGCTGGGCGGCATTAATGGTTGGCATTGCACTGGGGTTGCGCCAGTTTGTCCAGCAGGGGCTGGGCGTCTTTGGCGGGGCCATTGCTGACCGCTTCGGCGCTAAACCGATGATCGTGACCGGCATGCTGTTACGCGCGGCGGGCTTTGCCACCATGGCAATCGCCCACGAGCCCTGGCTGCTGTGGTTCTCCTGCTTCCTCTCCGGGATTGGCGGCACCCTGTTCGATCCGCCGCGTACCGCGCTGGTGGTGAAGCTTATCCGCCCGCAGCACCGTGGGCGCTTCTTCTCGATTCTGATGATGCAGGACAGCGCCGGCGCGGTGATTGGCGCGCTGCTGGGCAGCTGGCTCCTGCAGTATGATTTCCGTCTGGTCTGCGCGACCGGTGCAGTGCTGTTTATTCTCTGCGCCTTGTTCAACGGACTGTTCCTGCCCGCGTGGAAGCTGTCGACGGTGAAAGCACCGGTGCGAGAAGGTCTGGGTCGCGTGCTTCGCGACAAACGCTTTGTCACCTATGTGCTCACCCTGACGGGGTACTACATGCTGGCGGTGCAGGTTATGCTGATGCTGCCAATCATGGTTAACGACATTGCAGGCACTCCTGCCGCCGTGAAGTGGATGTATGCCATTGAGGCCTGCCTGTCACTGACGCTGCTCTACCCGATCGCCCGCTGGAGCGAACGCCGCTTTCGTCTGGAGCATCGCCTGATGACAGGGCTTCTGCTGATGACGCTGAGCATGATGCCCATCGGGCTCGTGAATTCGCTGCAGCAGCTGTTCATGCTGATTTGTACCTTCTACATCGGCTCGATTATTGCCGAACCCGCGCGTGAGACTTTGAGTGCCTCGCTGGCAGATGCGCGCGCGCGTGGCAGCTATATGGGGTTCAGTCGGCTTGGCCTCGCCCTTGGCGGCGCGTTGGGCTATGCCGGAGGCGGCTGGCTGCTCGACGCAGGTAAAGCGCTGAGCCAGCCGGAACTGCCGTGGATGATGCTCGGCGTGGTGGGCTTTATGACACTGCTGGCACTGTGGTGGCAATTCAGCCAGAAGCGCAGCGCGAGCGGGATGCTCGAACCTGGCGCCTAGTTCTTCTTTCTGGCGGGGGCTTTTCCCGCCTCAATTCTCAGTTTTTTCTGCTGGTTTCTACCGTTTCACACTGACATACTGGCGCATCAGGACAGATGCGCCGATTTTTCGTTGAGGAACACTATGAAGAAGATTGTCATTGCCGCTGCGTTAATTGTGAGTGGCCTGCTGGTAGGCTGCAACCAGCTTACGCAGTACACCGTCAGTGAGCAGGAAATTAATCAGGCGCTGGAAAAACACAATAACTTTGCCAAAGACATCGGCGTACCGGGCCTTGCCGATGCCCATATCGTCCTCAGCAACCTTGCCAGTCAGATTGGTCGCGAAGAGCCGAACAAAGTCACCCTTTCCGGTGATGCCACGCTGGATATGACCTCATTATTCGGCAACCAGAAAGCCGATATTAAGCTGAAGCTCAAGGCGCTGCCGGTCTTCAACAAAGAGAAAGGGGCCATTTTCCTGCAGGAAATGGAGATCGTCGATGCGGTCGTCACGCCGGACAAAATGAAGCCGGTACTGCAAACCCTGATGCCATATCTGAATCAGTCGCTGCGTAATTACTTCAACCAGCAGCCCGCCTATGTCTTAAGCGAAGACAAGAGCAAGGGTGAAGCGCTCGCGAAAAAATATGCAAAAGGGATAGAGGTGAAACCGGGAGAAATCATTATTCCTTTCACCGATTAACCTGAAGGGCGCTGAAGCGCCCTTTTTTTTCGCAGAAAAGTGTGCAAACGAAAACGTTTCCGCTTATGATTTGTGTCCGGCAAAAACAGCCATCCTTATGACTGATTCCTGACAAGCCGGAGCTTCCATGACTGCACAACCCCAGGTTCTTAAAATCCGCCGCCCTGACGACTGGCATATCCATCTGCGCGATGGCGATATGCTGAAAACCGTCGTGCCCTACACCAGCGAAATTTATGGCCGCGCGATTGTTATGCCTAACCTGGTTCCGCCAGTCACCACCGTCGATGCTGCAATGGCTTACCGCCAGCGTATTCTTGACGCCGTCCCGGCGGGGCATGATTTCACCCCGCTGATGACCTGTTACCTGACCGATTCACTCGACCCGAACGAAGTGGAACGTGGGTTTAACGAAGGCGTCTTCACCGCGGCGAAACTCTACCCGGCCAATGCCACCACCAACTCCAGCCACGGTGTGACCAGCATTGACGCCATCATGCCCGTTCTGGAACGGATGCAAAAACTGGGCATGCCGCTGCTGGTACACGGGGAAGTGACGCACGCCGAGATTGATATCTTCGACCGTGAAGCCCGGTTTATCGAAACGGTAATGGAACCGCTGCGCCAGCGTCTGCCTGCCCTTAAAGTGGTGTTTGAACACATCACCACCAAAGATGCCGCGGAATATGTTCGCGATGGCAACGATCTTATCGCCGCCACCATCACGCCTCAGCACCTGATGTTTAACCGTAACCACATGCTGGTGGGCGGCGTGCGTCCTCACCTCTACTGCCTGCCGATCCTCAAACGCAATATTCATCAGCAAGCCCTGCGCGAGCTGGTTGCGAGCGGCTTCTCCCGCGCGTTCCTGGGTACCGACTCCGCCCCGCACGCGCGTCATCGTAAAGAGGCCAGCTGCGGCTGTGCGGGCTGCTTCAACGCACCAACCGCGCTGGCGAGCTATGCCACCGTGTTTGAAGAGATGAATGCGCTGGAACATTTTGAAGCGTTCTGCTCCCTCAACGGTCCGCGCTTCTATGGTCTGCCGGTCAATGAGACCTTCATCGAGCTGGAGCGCAAAGCAAGCCAGGTGGACGACGCGATTCCGTTGACGGATGACACGCTGATCCCGTTCCTGGCCGGTGAAACCGTACACTGGACGGTAAAACGTTAAAAAATCAACGCCCCTTGTTGTCAAACCCATAATATACCTGTATATATAAACAGTATATTGCACAGGGGGCATTTATGCGTATTGAAGTCACCATTGCCAAAACAACCGTTCTGCCTGCTGGCGCACTTGATGCGCTGGCGGGCGAGTTATCCCGTCGTATTCACAGTACCTTTCCTGAAAATGATGGCGCCGTAACGGTACGTTACGCAGCTGCAAACAACCTCTCCGTCATCGGCGGCGCAAAAGAAGACAAAGATCGTATCAGAGATATCCTGCAGGAAACGTGGGAAAGCGCCGACGACTGGTTCATAACGGATTAACCTTGCTCCCTCATTGTTTTGTTTTGCCGGGTCGCCCCGGCTTTTTTTGTTTTTATCCTGGATAAGTTCAAATTATTTCAGCATCTTCTTAGAAAATCGTGAACAAGACGGTGTTTTATTGTTCGAAGAATCCTAAAACGCAGAAAAATGTGTTGCCAGCTGTTTATTTTTCTCTTCGGAACCCTTATTACTTGTATACTGAAGATGCTTTCAGAAAAACATGCATTGAACCTCAAAGCCGTTGTCTTCTAACACGCATTTAGGGGGTTATAATGGAAAAGAATAGTGAAGTCATCCAGACCCACCCGCTTGTCGGCTGGGATATCAGTACCGTAGATAGCTACGATGCGCTGATGCTGCGTTTGCACTACCAGACCCCAAATCAACTCAACCGTGACGAAGCGGAAGTTGGACAGACGCTGTGGCTTACAACAGACGTCGCCCGTCAGTTTATTTCTATTTTAGAAGCAGGTATCGCAAAAATAGAATCTGGCGACTATCAGGAAAATGAGTATAAACGGCATTAGTACAATGCCCATTTTTCACTCAACAGGCACCCACGTGGTGCCTTATTTATTTCTCCCTTGTATCAGCCCGCATTGTTAATTACTCTGCTAACAAAGCGTGAGTTTACGAGATGCATATGAGATACGACTTAATCATTATTGGCAGCGGTTCCGTGGGGTCTGCTGCCGGTTATTACGCAACGCAGGCCGGTCTGAAGGTTCTGATGATTGATGCCCATCTTCCTCCGCACGCGGAAGGTAGCCATCACGGTGATACCCGCCTCATTCGCCACGCCTATGGCGAAGGAGAGCGTTATGTCCCGCTGGTCTTGCGTGCTCAGGCGCTGTGGGATGAACTGGCGAAGCTGACCGAAGAACGCATTTTTGACCGCACGGGGATTATCAACCTTGGCCCGGCCAGCTCTGCATTTCTTGCGAACGTCGAACAGAGCGCGAAGGAATTTCATCTTGATGTTGAACGTCTGGATGCCAGCGGCATTATGCAACGCTGGCCCGAGATCGCCGTTCCGGATGATTACATCGGGCTGTTTGAAGCCAACTCGGGCGTACTGCACTGTGAAGCGGCCATTAAGACCTGGATTGATTTGGCGGCAAAAGCAGGCTGTGCCCAGCTGTTCAACTGCCCCGTAAGCGGCATTACCCATCATGCTGACGGTGTCACCGTCACCACCGCTGACGGAGACTATACTGCGTCTCGGCTGCTGATCAGCGCCGGAACCTGGGTAACGAAACTCCTCCCTGACCTGCCCATTCAGCCCGTGCGTAAAGTCTTCTCCTGGTTCCAGTCCGACGGTCGCTACAGTGCGCAGAATAAATTCCCGGCGTTCACCGGCGAGTTACCGAACGGCGATCAGTTCTACGGGTTCCCGTCTGAGAAGGACGCGCTTAAGATTGGCAAACACAACGGCGGACAAATTATCTCCACGCCTGAGGAGCGCAAACCCTTTGGCGCGTACCCTCAGGATGGTTCAGAAGCATTCATGTTCCTGCGCAATATCCTGCCGGGCATTGGCGGGTTGCTGTACGGCGCGGCCTGCACCTATGACAATACACCTGATGAAGACTTCATCATTGATACCCTGCCGGGGCACGACAACACGCTGCTCATTACCGGGCTAAGCGGCCACGGCTTTAAGTTCGCCTCCGTGCTGGGTGAAATTGCCGCGCAGTTTGCTCAGGGTATTACGCCGCCATTTGATCTGCAGCCCTTCTCGCTCTCACGTTTTAACGGATAATACCCGCCTGGCTCCGGACACCCGGAGCCTCTTTTATCTGAGGAAAAATGATGCGCAGGATCGTCGATTTACTCGTCAATAATATTCGCGAGCATTTTATGCTCTACCTGCTGCTGTGGGCGCTGCTGGCAATCATTGACGTTATTTACATTGTATTTTACTGAAAAGAAACGCTGACATTTATTGACACTTCTTGATGTTAAATAGATTTTTCACGCACTCGCTGATCCCGACAGATTTTT
Source organism: Enterobacter sp. RIT637 (assembly GCF_019718755.1). NCBI lineage: Bacteria > Pseudomonadati > Pseudomonadota > Gammaproteobacteria > Enterobacterales > Enterobacteriaceae > Enterobacter > Enterobacter sp. RIT637. The sequence goes on along the minus strand of NZ_JAIHAZ010000001.1, from coordinate 233,795 downwards.
ATTGCTCGAAGCTTTTGAAATACATTCATGCAACACCTTCAAATGCGCTGAAATAAATTAAATTAAAAACCTTATCCACTTATTTCAGTTGCAATATTCTGTGTTCCCGTTCATTTTTATTGTTCGAATAATTCAGAACGGTATCTCCTATGCAATTGCGTAATACCCCCCATCGCTACGGAATAATATCCATAGGTTTGCACTGGATATTTGCGCTCGCGGTGTATGCTATGTTCGGGCTTGGGCTCTGGATGGTCACCTTAAGCTATTATGACGGCTGGTACCACCAGGCACCGGAACTGCATAAAAGCATAGGAGTCCTGTTGATGATGGGTCTGGTTGTTCGCGTAGTCTGGCGACATATTTCCCCGCCGCCGCCCGCGCCGAAAACCCACGGGAAATTCACGCGCGTGAGCGCTGTCGCGGCCCATATTGCGCTCTACGCCCTGCTTTTTGCCATTCTGATTAGCGGATACCTTATTTCAACGGCGGATGGCAAGCCGATCAGCGTCTTTGGTCTTTTTGACGTTCCCGCCACGCTCAGCGATGCCGGCGTCCAGGCGGATACCGCTGGCGTTGTCCATCTGTGGCTGGCCTGGAGCGTGGTTATTCTTTCTGTCCTTCACGGGCTCGCGGCCCTCAAACATCACGTTATCGATAAAGACGACACGCTGAAGCGCATGCTTGGCCGTTCGTCTTCTGACTCTGGAGCATAAAAATGAAAAAACACCTGCTGGGCATCGCCTTAGGTTCACTGTTATTCACCACCGGTTCTGCTGTTGCGGCTGATTATAAAATTGATAAAGAAGGCCAGCACGCCTTCGTCAATTTCCGTATTCAGCATCTTGGTTATAGCTGGCTGTATGGCACTTTTAACGATTTTGATGGCACCTTTACTTTTGACGATAAAAATCCGGCAGCGGATAAAGTCAATGTCACCATTAATACCAATAGCGTGGATACCAACCACGCCGAGCGCGATAAACATTTACGCAGTGCAGAATTTCTGAACGTAGCGAAATTCCCGCAGGCAACATTCGCCTCTACCGGCGTGAAAAAGGACGGCGACAAGCTGGATATTACCGGCAACCTGACGCTTAATGGCGTAACGAAACCCGTCACTCTTAATGCGAAATTACTCGGTCAGGGTGACGATCCGTGGGGCGGGAAACGCGCAGGCTTTGAAGCTGCAGGTAAAATTCATCTGAAAGACTTTAACATCACCACGGATTTAGGCCCGGCATCTCAGGATGTTGAACTGATTATTTCCGTGGAAGGCGTTCAGCAGAAGGGATAAAAATATGCCCGGCGGTATTTCCGTCGGGCATAAACATTACTCAGGGTCTGGAATACCCAGTTTGGTATTCAGCCGTCCGCGGGATTTATTAAAAATCTTGTTCCCGTTTTCGCGGCCAGCGCGACGGCGACGCTGCTCTTCTTCCGGCAACACGCTCTCTTCGCTGCACAACTCGCTACAGCAGCCGTTAAATTTCTCAGCGCAGATTGGACACTGAATAAACAGCAGGTGGCAACCGTCGTTTTTGCAGTTGGTATGCGTATCGCAAGGCGTTCCGCACTGGTGGCAGTGGGCGATCACGTCGTCGGAAATACGCTCCCCCATGCGTTCGTCAAAGACAAAGTTTTTGCCGATAAAGCGCACCGGCAGGCCCTGCTCACGCGCGCGACGAGCATACTCAATGATGCCGCCTTCGATGTGCCAGACCTTGTTGAAACCGTTGTGCTTCATCCACGCACTGGCTTTCTCACAGCGGATCCCGCCGGTGCAGTACATCACGATCTTTTTGTCTTTATGTTCCTGCATCATCTCAACCGCTTTTGGCAGTTGCTCGCGGAAGGTATCAGCGGGAATTTCCATCGCGTTCTCGAAATGGCCCACTTCATACTCATAGTGGTTACGCATATCGATAAAGACCGCATCAGGATCGTCAAGCATGGCGTTCACTTCAGCGGCTTTCAGGTATTCCCCGACGTCACCCGCATTGAAGCTGGGATCGTCAATACCGTCAGCCACGATACGCTCACGCACTTTCATGCGCAGAACCCAGAACGATTTCCCGTCATCATCCAGCGCAACGTTCAGGCGTAAGCCGTTAAGCGCCGGATCGAAGCCGTAAAGAAAATCACGGAAGGCGTTAACCTGACTTTCCGGCACGCTGATCTGCGCATTGATGCCTTCACGCGCCAGATAGACGCGCCCGAAGACATTGAGGGTAGTCAATGCCTGATAGAGTTCATCGCGGGTCGCTTGCGGATCGTTGATAGTGAAATATTTGTAGAATGAGATGGTCGTGCGCGGTTCGGTTTCAGCCAACATGCGCGCTTTCAACATCTCATTCGATACGCGGTTGTGTAACACTGGCATGGTGTACAAGTCCTGCAATCGTTAGAGAATTAAAATCGGTCGGCATCATATAGCAAACAAAGCTAATTTACATCCACACAATTTACGCTACATTTCAGCCTACCTGATTTACCAGGATTAACAATTGCTGGATTCGTGCACGTTTCGATGACAGACATTTTGGCTACGTACTAAAAAATGCGAGAATAGCCATTCAGGACGTAAGAACACAGGACAGACATGACCCAGTTACCGAAATTTACTGCCGCCCTTTTGCATCCCCGCTATTGGTTTACCTGGATTGGCATTGGCTTGTTGTGGCTTATCGTACAACTTCCTTACCCGATTCTTTTCCGCCTGGGTAAAGGGATCGGCCATGTTGCCCGGAGATTCATGAAACGCCGCGTCAGGATTGCTTACCGCAACCTCGAACTCTGTTTTCCGCAGATGAGCGAGACAGAGCGTCACGATATGGTCGTTAGAAATTTCGAATCCGTTGGGATGGGTCTGATGGAAACGGGAATAGCATGGTTCTGGTCGGACAAAAGAATGGCCCGCTGGACGGAAGTTGCCGGAACAGGTATGGAGCCTGTACACACATTGCAGGCTAATCAGACCGGCGTACTGTTGATAGGCGTCCATTTCCTGACGCTTGAAATCGGCGCGCGTATGTTTGGCATGCAGGCGCCCGGTATTGGCGTTTATCGGCCGAATGACAACCCCGTCATCGATCTCATCCAGACCAATGGCCGCATGCGCTCTAACAAAAGCATGATTGACCGTAAAGATCTGAAGGGCATGATCCGTGCCCTTAAATCCGGTGAGGTGGTCTGGTACGCCCCCGATCACGATTACGGCCCGCAATCCAGCGTGTTTGTACCGTTTTTTGCCGTCGAAGAAGCGGCGACCACCACGGGGACCTGGATGCTGGCCCGAATGTCTAAAGCGGCAATTGTTCCCTTTGTCCCACGCCGCAAGCCGGATGGTTCAGGCTATCAGCTCATCATGCTTGAGCCAGAACTCACGCCTCCTCTGGACGACGCAGAAACCACCGCGCGCTGGATGAACGATATTGTGGAGAAATGCATCATGATGGCACCAGAGCAGTACATGTGGCTCCATCGCCGCTTTAAAACACGCCCGCAAGGCGTTCCCTCCCGATACTGATTGTCATGCGGCCTCCGGGCCGCATGCTGTTTTAGCTATAAAAGCTCCCCCTCATTGCGGCAATCCTGACCCAGGCGCATAATTAGCACGCTTATTACTTCCCCTTCCCGGCGCGCTGTATCTTAATTTGCGGAGAGTTATGTCACCCTCAGATGCTCCCATAAACTGGAAACGTAACCTCGCGGTTGCCTGGCTCGGCTGCTTTCTGACGGGCGCGGCGTTCAGCCTGGTCATGCCTTTCCTGCCTCTCTACGTTGAACAGCTTGGCGTAACGGGCCACAGCGCGCTCAATATGTGGTCAGGTCTGGTGTTTAGCATCACTTTTCTGTTCTCCGCTATCGCTTCGCCATTCTGGGGCGGCCTTGCAGACCGCAAGGGACGTAAAATTATGCTGCTGCGCTCAGCGCTGGGGATGGCCATCATTATGGCGCTGATGGGCGTGGCGCAAAACGTCTGGCAGTTCCTGATTCTGCGCGCATTGCTTGGGCTGCTGGGCGGATTCATCCCCAATGCCAACGCCCTGATTGCCACACAAATTCCACGCCATAAAAGCGGCTGGGCACTCGGGACGCTCTCAACAGGTGGCGTCAGCGGTGCGCTTCTTGGTCCTCTGGCGGGCGGATTACTGGCGGATAGCTACGGGCTGCGGCCCGTCTTTTTCATCACCGCCAGCGTGCTGTTCCTCTGCTTTGTCGTCACCTTGCTCTGCATTCGTGAAAAATTCACGCCGGTCGCCAAAAAAGAGATGCTTCATGCCCGGGATGTTCTTACCTCGCTGAAAAACCCCAAACTGGTGTTGAGCCTGTTCGTGACGACCATGATTATTCAGGTGGCGACCGGGTCGATCGCCCCTATTTTAACCCTGTACGTTCGCGATCTGGCGGGCAACGTCAGTAATATTGCCTTTATCAGCGGGTTGATTGCATCAGTACCTGGCGTGGCGGCACTGCTCAGCGCCCCAAGGCTGGGCAAACTCGGCGACCGCGTAGGGCCCGAAAAGATCCTGATTTGCGCGCTGGTGATTTCCGTTCTGTTACTCATTCCGATGGCGATGGTGCAGTCTCCCTGGCAGCTCGGCCTGCTGCGCTTTTTGCTCGGCGCGGCAGACGGTGCGTTATTACCTGCCGTACAGACCCTGCTGGTCTATAACTCAACGAACCAAATCGCCGGACGTATTTTTAGCTATAACCAGTCGTTTCGTGATATCGGCAACGTCACCGGGCCGCTTGTCGGGGCGGGAATTTCAGCCAGTTTTGGCTTTCGCGCCGTTTTTATCGTCACCGCTGGTGTCGTGCTGTTTAACGCCATTTACTCCTGGTTCAGTTTATCCCGGACGATGCGCTCTGAACTGAATAAGACAAATGCCTGACGGCTTATTTTCGCATTCATACTTGCAGAATCTTATATTCAGCTATTCTTTCCCTGAAACCTTCTGGAAAACAGGGAGACACCAATGACCATGTACGCCACGCTGGAAGAAGCTATTGATGCCGCTCGTGAAGAGTTCCTCGCCGACAACCCCGGCGTTGAAGAAGAAGATGCTGACGTGCAACAGCTTAATATCCAAAAATACGTTCTGCAGGATGGGGATATTATGTGGCAGGCCGAATTCTTTGCCGACGAAGGTGAAGAGGGAGAATGTCTGCCGATATTGAGCGGTGAAGGTGCTCAGGCCGTCTTTGACGGCGATTACGACGAAATTGAGTTACGCCAGGAGTGGCTTGAAGAAAATACCCTGCATGAATGGGATGAGGGCGAATTTCAGCTCGAACCGCCGCTGGATACCGAAGAGGGCCAGACCGCAGCCGATGAGTGGGACGAACGTTAAGCTGTCATTACTCGTAAGGGCCATGGCTGGCGTCGATGGGCAGCAATAGCGTGTCGAAGATCAGCGAAAACGGCAGATCGAGCACGGTCAGGTAGCGCCAGGCGGAATCTCGTACGTCCCATTTAACGCCGGGATAGTACTGATTCCCGTGACCTTGTCCCGGAATAGTGCGGCTGATAATGCTGCCGCAGCCACTGAGCAGGCATGTCATCAACACCACGACAATTATTTTCATTCATTACCTCTAAAAAAATACCGGCCTCGCAGCCGGTATTTTATTTGGCGGGTTGCGCTTTGCTACCCGCCCTACTTCGCAGCTTACTTCGCCTTCAGCGCCAGCGGATTCAGCTTCATGTCCTTATAGTAGTTCACCCACGAAGAGTATCTCTCCGGAGCGGACCACACGCGGTAGTGAAGACGCGCCATTGTCACCGGGTCGCTCAGCAGCACCAGTCTACGGTCGCGGTTGAGTTTTTCCGGGGTCTCGTTAAGCGCCTGCTCAACGTGACGATCGCGAGCGATCTCCAGCACCAGGCTGGCGCGGTGACGCGCGGTCGCCATTGCCGTTGCCAGGGCGTTGAACGATGGGTTGAACACCGCGTGCATAAAGCCATCATCCAGCGAACGGCTGCGGTTCTGCTCCAGATACTTGTCGGTATCCACCAGCACCTGCGGCGGGGAATATTCTTCCGGGATCAGGAACAGCTTCCAGCGTTTGGTACGCAGCCCCACCGTTGAACGGCTGGAGATCACGGACACAAACGGCGACAGGATCAGCGAGAAGACAATCGGTGCCAGCCAGAACAGGAAGCGCAGATCCAGCCACGCCATTCCCGCAGCCCACACCAGACCGAGCAGCAGCTGCGAACCGTGACGCATGAAGGCTTCACTCCACGGCGTGGAGTCGTCATCACGCTGTGGCGAGTTCCACACCACTTCCCAGCCGAGGAACGCACTGGCCACAAACACGGTGTGGAACAGCATACGTACCGGCGCCAGCAGCACGGAGAACAGCACTTCCAGCAGCAGAGAAAGGGTCACGCGGAAGAAACCGCCGTACTCTTTCGAGCCTTTGCACCAGATCAGGATGATACTGAGCAGCTTAGGCAGGAACAGCAGCACCATTGTCGACGCAAACAGCGCTATCGCCAGCTCCGGACGCCACTGCGGCCACACCGGGAACAGCTGGCGCGGTTGCAGGAAGTATTGCGGCTCCGTCAGGGCATGAACCACCTGTAAGGCGGTCGACAGCGCCAGGAACATAAACCACAGCGGTGCGGAGAGATAGGACATCACGCCGGTCAGGAATACCGCACGGTGAACCGGGTGCATCCCTTTCACCAGGAACAGGCGGAAGTTCATCAGGTTACCGTGACACCAGCGGCGGTCACGCTTGAGCTCGTCCAGCAGGTTCGGCGGCAGTTCTTCGTATGAGCCTGGCAGGTCGTAGGCAATCCAGACGCCCCACCCTGCGCGACGCATCAGCGCTGCTTCCACGAAGTCATGCGACAGAATCGACCCGGCAAAAGACCCTTCACCCGGCAGCGGCGCAAGCGCACAGTGCTCAATGAACGGCTTCACGCGGATAATCGCATTGTGGCCCCAGTAGTGGGACTCACCCAGCTGCCAGAAGTGCAGACCAGCCGTAAACAGCGGGCCGTACACGCGGGTCGCAAACTGTTGGCAGCGCGCGTACAGCGTGTCCATTCCGGACGCTTTCGGTGAGGACTGAATAATACCGGCGTTAGGGTTGGCCTCCATCAGGCGGACCAGACCGCTCAGACACTCACCGCTCATCACGGAGTCGGCATCCAGTACCACCATGTAGCTGTACTGATTCCCCCAGCGACGGCAGAAGTCATCGATGTTACCGCTTTTACGCTTCACACGACGACGACGACGGCGGTAGAAAATCTGACCTTCGCCCTGCACTTCCGCAATCAGTTCCATCCAGGCTTTTTGCTCTGCTACGCAGATATCCGGGTTGTAGCTGTCGCTCAGGATGTAAACGTCGAAATGCTCTGCGTTACCGGTCGCCTTAACAGACTCCCAGGTTGCGCGCAGCCCCGCAAACACGCGGTCAACGTCTTCGTTACAGATAGGCATAATCAGCGCAGTACGGTGCTCAGGATTGAGGGGTTCATCCCCGACCGTTGACGCCGAAATACTGTATTTATCACGCCCCATCAGCAGCTGCAGGAAGCCCATCAGCGCGGTCCAGAAACCCGCCGAGACCCAGCAGAAGAGAACGGCGAACAGCAGCAGAATCCCGCTTTGCAGAATGTAAGGCAGCAACTGCATGAAGGAGACCCAGATATCCTGGCCTACCATGTCAGCCGGGTTGATCAGCGCCCAGCCCTGATATGGCAGGATGGTCTTCATGTACCAGGTTGCCACCACCGTCTGTGCCAGCGTCAGCAGTAACAGCGTGTAGCGACGGATCGTTCCGACAGTACGCCATTTCTGCTCTGAGGCCTGCTCTTCTTTGGTCAGACGCGACAGATAGCGCGGGGTGACGTCACGTCCGCGCAGGCGATCCCAGAAGCGACCCACCGGGTTGGTGCGCCACGGATCGGGGAACATAGAAGAACGCGTGGCTTTCGGCATCGCCTGAAGCTGGTCACGCCCTTCGTCGTCTTTAATCAGCTGTCCTTCTGCCAGCGAGTCTGGCCAGGCCTGCTCCAGACGCGCCTTTACTGACCCCAGCGGCGTATCATCATCACGTGTAAACTGACGATGTTCGCCATCCAGCGCGGTATGTACCGCGCGGATGTCGCTTTTAGGCAGTGCCGCTTTTTCAATGTCCGTCAGCGGCATGGCATCAATATATTCAGATGTATTATTCATTGGCAGGTAGCTGGTAGCTCCAGGTTTCACTCAGCGGCTGATCGTTGCTGACCAGCGCAGCGCGCATTTCAGTGGTCTGTTTCGGATCTTTCACTTTCACACGCAGGGTCAAACGCCACCCTTTCGTTACCGGGTTGTAACGCACGGCATTTTCAACGATCTCACCGTTATCACCGATGCTCGCCTGCGCGGTCACGGCAGTATCCGGGGACAGTTTTTTCATGTCCTGGCCCGCGAAGTCCACGATGAAGGCCACGGTGCCGTCAGGCTGACGGATCAGGTTTGACTGCTTCACATCCCCCGTTGAACGGCGAGTCTGCATCACATACGCGTTATCCGGCGCATGCAGTTTGTCTTCGTCACGGCTAAAGGTGATGGCGTATTTGAAGTTCATCTCTTTACCGGCTTCCGGAAGCTGATCCGGGGTCCAGTAGGCGACGATGTTATCGTTGGTTTCATCGTTGGTTGGAATTTCAACCAGCTCGACTTTCCCTTTACCCCAGTCACCTTTCGGAGTTACCCAGGCGCTTGGGCGCTGATCGTAACGGTCATCCAGGTCTTCAAAGCGAGAGAACTGACGACCACGCTGCAGCAGGCCAAAGCCCTGCGGATTTTCCATCGCGAAACTGCTCACCGCGAGGTGTTTCGGGTTATTCAGCGGACGCCAGATCCACTCGCCGTTACCGGCATGGATAGAGAGACCGTTAGAGTCATGCAACTCCGGGCGGAAGTTGGTCGCCGGAGACGGCTGGTTCGGCCCGAACAGGAACATACTGGTCAGCGGTGCGACGCCCAGCTTGCCCACTTTATCGCGCAGGTAAACTTTGGACTGCACGTCAACGACGGTGTCGCGTCCCGGCATGATCACGAAGCGGTATGCGCCTGTTGCACGAGGGGAATCCAGCAGCGCATAGATTGTCAGACGTTTATCCGTTGGTTTTGGACGTTCGATCCAGAACTCGCGGAAACGTGGGAATTCTTCACCTGATGGCAGCGCGGTATCAATAGCCAAACCACGCGCTGAAAGCCCGTACACCTGCCCTGCGCCAATCACGCGGAAGTAGCTGGCACCGAGCATGCTGACGATTTCATCGTTTTTATCTTTGCTGTTAATCGGGTAAAGCACTTTGAAGCCGGCAAAGCCCAGGTCCTTAACCGTGTCTTTGTCGTGCTGCACATCGCCGAAATTGAAATAATCCGGGCTGTACTTGATTTTACGTACCGCGGTTGCCGTCACTTCATTGATAGCAACAGGCGTGTCGAAATACATACCCTGATGATAAAACTCAAGCTTGAACGGGGTTTTAACGTTGTTCCAGTATGCTTTGTCGTGATTGAACTGGATCTGCTGATAGTCCGCGTACTTCATGTCACGGAAAACGGAGGGCAGGTTACTTTTTGGCGCTTCGTAGCTCTTGCCAGCCATAGACTTGGCCTGTTTAGCAACGTCATCGATGGTAAAGGACCAGGCCGATGAGGTATACAGGGACAACAACACTGCCGCACCCAACCAACGCATTTTCATCATTTGTGATTTATGTTTCATAATAAGTAAGCACTTCCCCCTTTGTGTGCTTATATCGATCCGATCCATTTTAATGGAAACTCAGGCAATCCGACAACATTATCACTGCTTTGTTCAGCTCGCTGGCTCAGGGATTAAGCAAATGAAAGAACCCGCTTTTCACTTTGCGTGCTTATCCTGGAGACAGGGTGTCGGTCTTGGTGTAGGGTTGGCTTCGAATGTAACCATTATGCGTCTTAGGGATAAGACGATTAGTCTGAGAATGTACTGAGTTATATGAGCACAACACCCGTACAACGTGAATATTTCCTCGACTCGATCCGGGCATGGCTGATGCTATTGGGGATCCCGTTTCACATTTCATTGATTTATTCCAGCCACACCTGGCACGTGAACAGCCAAATGCCCTCCTGGTGGCTGACGCTGTTTAATGACTTCATTCACGCCTTCCGTATGCAGGTGTTTTTTGTCATATCCGGCTACTTCTCTTATATGCTGTTTTTGCGCTACCCGCTTAAGCGATGGTGGAAGGTGCGCGTAGAGCGCGTCGGCATACCGATGCTCACCGCCATCCCGCTGTTGACGCTGCCGCAATTCATTATGTTGCAGTATGTGAAAGGCAAAGCGGAAAACTGGCCTAACCTGTCGCTGTATGAAAAGTACAATACGCTGGTCTGGGAGCTGGTTTCGCACCTTTGGTTCCTGCTGGTTCTGGTGGTTCTCACCACCGTCAGTCTGGTCATCTTTAGCCGTCTGCGCCGTCATTTAAGCGCTACGTCAGACTCATTCTTTGCCAACATCACGCTCGGTAAACTGTCCCTGCTCTTTTTGGTACTGGGTATTGTCTACGCGGCCATCAGGCGCACGCTGTTCATTCTCTATCCGCCTATTCTGAGCGACGGGCTGTTTAACTTCGTGGTGATGCAGTCGCTTTTCTACATTCCGTTCTTCCTGGTGGGGGCGCTGGCGTTTGTCTATCCGCAGTTAAAAGCGCTGTTTACCCAACCCTCGCCCTGGTGTGCCGTCGGTGCCGCCCTTGCCTTCGTGGCCTATCTTCTCAATCAGCGCTACGGCAGCGGTGACGCGTGGATGTACGAAACGGAGAGTGTGATTACCATGCTGCTGGGCTTGTGGATGGTGAACGTGGTGTTTGCCCTCGGTCATCGCCTGCTGAACTTTAAATCCAGCCGCGTTACCTATTTCGTCAATGCGTCACTGTTCATTTATCTGGTGCATCACCCGTTGACGCTGTTCTTTGGCGCTTACATCACTCCGCATATTGCTTCCAACACGCTGGGCTTCTTCACCGGGCTGGTCTTCGTGATCGGGATTGCCATCGTGCTGTACGAGATCCACCTGCGTATCCCGCTACTGCGGTTCCTCTTCTCCGGGAAACCGCAGGTTAAAGCGTAATCGAAAAAGCGGCGCCAATACGGCGCCGCTTTTGTATCAGCCCTCCAGTTCTTCTCCACGCTGGGTCAGAAGTCTCTGGTAGAGATGCGTGGTTTCTTCGTCGAAACAGACAAAGATGACCTTTTCCGGCATGGGCTTCAGGGAAAGGTAGTGGTACACGGTATTCACCGCAATGGTCGCGGCAGCCGCTTTGGGATAGCCATAAACACCGGTGCTGATGGCAGGAAACGCCAGGGTTTTATAGCCGTTGTCCGCAGCGAGGCGCAGGCAGTTACGGTAAGCATCCTCAAGGATCCGTGCCTCGTGGTGATTGCCCCCCTGCCACACCGGTCCCACAGCGTGAATAACGGCCTTAGCTGGCAGATCCCCTGCCAGCGTAATCACGGCATGCCCCGGCGGGCATTCCCCCTGCTGTTGACGCACGGCCTTACAGGCTTCAAGCAATTGCGGTCCCGCGGCGCGATGAATGGCACCATCCACGCCGCCGCCCCCCAGCAAAGATGAATTCGCTGCATTGACGATCACATCAACATGTAACGTTGTGATATCGCCGTGAATAATCTCGATTTGCGGTCTCATATATTCCCCCTGCTACCCGCCTTTTTCTTAAGTGTATCGCAGAGGGGAGGGTCAGAAAAAACTATCGTTTAAAACGGCTAGCGATAATCGACCTTAACAACGGCCAGCGTTTTTTCAGGATTGAGATACTGCATACTCACGGTTGCCAGCCCCGGATAGGTCGAGCGCCCATTGAGTGCATCCTCATAGCTGACCATCCGGGTCTGGATACGGTTATTTTCCGGGCAGGACATCGCAAACTGACGATGTTGAGGGGTAATCTCACAGGGATCGGCAACAATGGCACCACGGAAATGGATCACACCGCCTTCAGCAATCGTTGCTGAAAATGCGGGTGTCATATAAACCGAGACTAACAGGCTAAAACCTGAGATGAGCAGAGCGGTAGATTTGGTCACAAGATGTACTCCTCAAAATAAATCATCCTTGAGGGGTAAAAGTGCTCCAGTATGACAACGCGGTATCAGGTAATTGAACAGCGAAAATTGTTCAGCTCCTGATAACATCATAGTTACACCTTTCAACTCCCGCCACATTCTCAAATCATTGATTTTATGAATGATTAAAGCGAGTCCCCTGAAGGTGACCATTGTTGTGATAAATGAAGCGACTTTCCGTCAGAGACGGTGACCGTAATTTTCACCGTATCCCCTGTGCCAATATTTAAACTCATTCTCATCAAATCAATCGTCTGATTAGCGGGTATAGAGAAGGTATTTTGCTGGCGTGAGGTACTTTGTCCTCCCTGCCCTTGTCGAACGGACAAAATTTGAACCTGACAATCGCATGCGTGTGTCAGGGTGACCTGCGGAATAATGGTGGTCATATTTCCCTGCTGCGAAGTTTTGAAGGTTATTTGGCTGGAAAGCGCGGCAAGGAGTATTAACGTATTCATGATGACCTCCCGAAAAAAAACAGGGCAAATGCCCTGTTTTTTTGTAGCACAGATTTGAAATCAGTATTGATGTGCAGTCGCATTGTTGCCAAAGCCGACCTGATGCACGGTCACAGTTGATCCCGATGCTGTCTGGTCCACTGCCGCACCGTTGCCGCCGCCGTACTGTTTAACATCGATGACGGAGTTTTTGCTGTTCCACTGGTCAATGGTTGCGCTGTTACCAAAGCCTTTCTGCAGCAGATCGATGGTGCTGTCATCAGATCCTTGTCCAACATCAGCACCGTTACCGCCGCCATGCTGGGTAATGGTTACTTCTGAATCTCTTGCATCCGTTTGCAAGGCAAGAGCAGAGTTGCCGCCACCAAACTGGTAAATGCTCAGGGTTGAGTCAGGACCGCTATTACCACCGCCACCGCCATGGCCATGACCGTGGCCGCCAAATTGAGGTACCGCACCTGCGAAAGCACTGCCAGAAACGATGATTGCTGCAATTGCTGCCACTTTAAAAAGTTTCATGGTAAACCCCCATCGGATTGATTAAGTCGCCACAACGCCCTAACGTTGAATAACGCGAATGGCCATTTGTGACTGTCTCTGCACTACAACTGCTGTTTTCTGCGTACCATATTGCGTAATACTCGCTCTGTTAGCCGACCCTTTTTGGATAATCATTGCGGTATTACCAAAAGCGTCCTGCTTAATACTCGCGTCATTACCATTTCCATCTTGATCGATATAAGCAAGGTTATAAGTTCCTGATTGATCAACCTTCGCTCTGTTGCCTCCACCCTCCTGAGAGACAACGGACATTAATTTGGAACCGTCCTGACGAATATCAGTAGAATTACCTGAACCCTGTTGACCAATAATGGCTGCCTGATTATAGGAAGACTTACTTAATTCATTAACCGCAAAATTATATTCAGAACCGGCTAAGTCTGAACCGCCTGCGGTTACAAATCCAGGCGCACCCAGTAATGTAAACATCATAAATAACGTTCTGTTTTTCATGTTGTCACCCTGGACCTGGCTATACACAAAATAACGTTTCTTCATGCATAAACGCGAATCGTTTTTTTGTTAACGTCGCGTTACGAAAAAGAGTATGTCTGCCGAAACAATTTAAATATCTCACCCGCGCGGCTTATTTTAATTAATGAGTTCACCTCAAAGTATTAATTTCGATAAAAATACGCTGATATAAGTTGGATTTAGCGGGCGAAAAAAAACGTCTGTCGCAGATCCTGTACAATAGCCGGTTTGTTGTCCAGCCTTACCCAGCCTGGCTTCACTACACCCAAGCGAGACAATTTGAAATCCTTGTCACAGAGGGTGAGTTTTCTTAAGAAGGAATGCCCTGATGAGAGAAGGCTTAGTTTTCTTATGTCTCTCATACCTTTCGCTGGTGGGATTAGAATTATAAATTCATTTCTTTTTCATACGCTTATAATTATTTGTATGATTTTTAAAATGTGTGCAGTGTTATTCTGATGTACAACTTTCCTCTTAAACAAAAACTAATTTATTACCCTCAATACACAATTTAATATTGAATTTTACATTTAGTTACATGATTAACACTTGCTTTAACGTTTGTAATAGCTAGATTGAAAACAGTAGTAAGTCATTTTATTTTTATTTCCGTCCTCCTCTGGAGGAATGGTTTGATTCTACACACAGCAGTGCCACATCTGTCAGTGCTTCTGGTATTCCTTATCTATAAACAAGGGATAGCTGCCAGGTGTCATAAATAAAGTGGGGTTTCATCATGTTTAATGAAGTCCATAGTTTACATGGTCATACATTATTGTTGATCACCAAACCTTCTTTACAAGCGACAGCATTACTGCAGCATTTAAAGCAGTCACTTTCATTGAACGGGAAATTGCATAATATTCAACGTTCTTTTGATGAAATTGCACCTGGCAGCATCATTCTTCTCGATATGATGGAAGCGGATAAAAAGCTGATCCATTACTGGCAAGATAATTTAAGCAGGAAAAACAATAATATCCGCGTGTTATTATTGAATACCCCTGATGAGTATCCTTTTAGAGACATAGAAAGCTGGCCGCATATCAATGGCGTGTTCTACGTCACTGAAGAAGAGAATCGTGTCGTAGAGGGCTTGCAGGGCATATTGCGAGGCGAATGCTATTTCTCGCAAAAGCTTGCCAGCTACCTCATTACACACTCCGGAAATTATCGCTACAACAGTACAGAGTCTGCACTGCTGACGCATCGTGAGAAAGAGATCCTGAACAAGTTGCGCATTGGTGCTTCAAACATTGAAATCGCCCGTTCGTTATTTATCAGCGAAAATACGGTCAAGACGCACCTTTATAATCTTTTCAAGAAGATAGCTGTTAAAAACCGGACTCAGGCAGTTTCATGGGCAAACGATAACCTCAGGCGTTAATAGCATGAAACGCACGTTGAGTTGGATTGCTGCAGCAGGTTTCCTGCTTGCGGCCGGGAACCTCCAGGCAGTGGAAGTTGAGGTTCCCGGATTGTTAACCGACCACACCGTCTCATCTATCGGGCACGATTTCTACCGAGCCTTCAGCGATAAATGGGAAAGTGACTACCCCGGTAACTTAACAATCAACGAACGGCCCAGTGCACGGTGGGGAAGCTGGATCACAATAACAGCCAATCAGGATGTTATTTACCAGACTTTCCTGTTTCCCACCAAAAGAGACTTCGATCAGAACGTCGCTTTTGCCCTGGCACAAACAGAAGAAGCTATTAATCGTCTGCAGTTAGATAAAGCCCTTCTGAGCACAGGCGATTTAGCAAAAGATGAGTTCTAGCAACGATACTTATTTCGGAGGCTGTAATGCGTCTCGCACACACAGTGATTTCGTTAATGCTCATTGCACCGCTAAGCTGGGCCGGAAATATGACCTTCCAGTTCCGCAACCCTAATTTTGGCGGCAACCCGAACAACGGGGCATTCATGCTTAACGAAGCCCAGGCTCAAAACTCCTACAAAGACCCTAGCTTTGACGACGATTTCGGTATCGAAACCCCGTCAGCGCTGGATAACTTCACCCAGGCCATTCAGTCGCAAATATTAGGTGGCTTATTAACCAATATTAATACCGGTAAACCCGGGCGCATGGTGACTAACGACTTTATCGTCGATATCGCCAACAAAGATGGGCAGCTTCAGCTGAACGTAACGGATCGCAAAACCGGAAAAACATCGACAATCCAGGTGTCGGGTTTGCAAACCAGTTCGACTGATTTTTAAACAACCCCAAAATAAGGACAATTATCATGCAGCGCTTTTTGATCTTTGTTGCAGTGTGCTTATTGAGCGGTTGTTTAACTGCTCCACCCAAAGAAGCCGCTAAGCCAACATTAATGCCTCGGGCACAAAGCTACCGCGATTTAACCCATCTGCCGACACCTACCGGTAAGATATTTGTCTCGGTATATAACATTCAGGATGAAACAGGACAGTTTAAACCGTATCCGGCGAGTAACTTCTCTACGGCCGTGCCGCAGAGTGCGACCGCCATGCTGGTCACTGCCCTGAAGGATTCGCGCTGGTTTATCCCTCTGGAACGCCAGGGATTGCAAAACCTGCTGAATGAACGAAAAATCATCCGCGCCGCACAGGAAAACGGAACCGTTGGCGTGAATAATCGTATGCCACTTCAGTCGCTTACCGCGGCCAATATAATGGTAGAAGGCTCGATTATCGGTTACGAAAGTAACGTGAAATCGGGGGGGGCAGGCGCGCGTTACTTCGGCATCGGTGCTGACACGCAGTATCAACTCGACCAGATTGCCGTCAACCTGCGCGTGGTTAACGTGAGCACGGGTGAGATCTTATCCTCCGTGAACACCAGCAAAACCATTCTCTCGTATGAAGTACAGGCCGGGGTTTTCCGCTTTATCGACTATCAGCGTTTGCTGGAGGGTGAAATCGGGTATACCTCTAACGAACCGGTGATGTTGTGTCTGATGTCGGCTATCGAAACCGGAGTTATCTTCCTGATTAACGATGGTATCGATCGCGGGCTGTGGGATCTGCAGAACAAATCAGAAGCGCAAAACCCGGTACTGGTGAAATACCGCGATATGTCGGTGCCGCCGGAATCCTGATCGAAAGCGCATAAAAAAGGCGAGATCCCTGTCTCGCCTTTTTTTATTCACTTACCGCGGTGATGTTTTGCGCTTTTTCTCGCCGCGCTGCCAGCCACAGGCCGCTGTTTTTCATGGCATAGCCGAAGAGAAGTCCCAGCGCCAGCGAGGGAACGACCAGCTTCCATTCCCCCTGCCCTGCAAAAGTCGCGCAGGCCCCCATGAATGTTCCCGGTACGAACGACAAAAGCAAATGCTTTGCCTGAACGCACATCAAAAATGCAACCACGCCCGTCATGACATAGCCCAGGATCTCAAGGTGCGGCGCCAGCGCGCTGCCCTTCATGATCACCAGCGCCCAAATCACACCGCTCATCAGGGTACAACCAGAGATAAATAGCCCTTTGACGCCACCCTGTGGGCAGGCGAAATAGGCGGTGCAGCCGAGGAACCCGGCCCAGCTGAGCAATCCGAGAGACACGGCCACCCATCCCCAGATCCCGGAGAGAATGCCTGTTGTCAGTGCAATACAAAGTAATATGTTCATGGCGCGCATCTTAGCAGAAGCGCGCCATAGAAATGCGATCAGAAGCACATTATGTGCAAGTTGAAATGTATCGTTGCAGGATTTTTGTGATCTAAATCACTCTTCATTTTCTTCTTCAAGCTCATCCCACATCGCAGCAATCGCATCACGCGTCACCGGTGCCAGCGTTCTCCAGAATGGCGAGGTGGCATGGGCTTCGACTTTACCCAGGAATGTCCCCACCCACGGCAGCAGGTACGTTTCGAACAGGGTTTCGATGGCTTCATTTTCGTCATCACCGGCGTTGTCTTCGAGCCAGGAGGCCGCAAGCAGCAGCGTGCCGATGTGATCGGCTGGCGTATCGCTCAACGGCATTCCGCGCTCGGAGAGAAACGCGCGCACTTCTGTTTCCGTCGCCCCTTCCTGCCAGGCAGAACGGTACGGCGAAACCCGGCACTCTTCACCGACGAACAGCGCATTGTAATCCGTTGAAATTTGCTGCATGTCGCAGCTTTTTTGCAGGCGTTCCAGCAAATCATCCTGTTCCAGCGGCCAGTTTTGCGCCAGCTTGCCTTCACGGATCAGCGTGAAAAGCGGAACCAGCAACGGGTCTTGCGGCTGGCGATAATAGAGCGTACCCAGCACGCGGCAAAGGATGGAGAACTCGTTCATTTTTTATTCCATTACACAATTAAAGATCGGCAAATTCCGCAACCGGCTCCATTCCGCGTGACTCGAGGAAATCGAGCATGCGGCGTGGCGTCACGTTCAGGATTTGCGCTTCCGGAAAACCAACGTCATTTAATACTTTCATACACTCACTGAAATCACCCAGCGTAAACGCGGTATGAGAATCGGACCCCAGCGCCACCATCCCCCCCGCATCACGCACTGCGGCAGCCACTTCGCGACAGTTGGCTTCACTGCCCTTACGCGAGTGAACAAACGAAGAGTTGTTAATCTCCAGCGCCACGCGGTGTTTCGCTGCCGCCTGCGCGACAGCCTGGATATCAATCGGATACTTCGGGTTACCGGGGTGGCTGATAATGTGCACATTGCCGCTGGCAATGGTGGCAATCATCGCCGCGGTGTTGGTCTCTTTATCCTGAGGCGCAAAGACCGGCTCATGGAAACCGGCGAGGATAAGGTCAAGAGAGGTCAGCATCGGGCCGGTGCAGTCGATCTCACCGTCGGTATTTTTGATGTTCGCCTCAATGCCGCGCAGTATCCCGATACCGTCTACCAGACGTGGCCAGATACGCATATTCACAAAATGCCAGTAGTGCGGCGCATCCGCCATATCCGGGCCATGATCGGTAATCGCAAAAAGCTTGATGCCCTTGAGCTTTGCCTGGGCGATATAATCATGGAGGTTACTATACGCGTGGGTGCTGGCGACGGTGTGCATATGCAGGTCTACGGGATACATCTTTCTCTCCTCTGCGGTTTTTCCAAAGGATAGCAGTTATCAGCGGCGAATATTAGCAAAAACCCGGCGAACGCCGGGTTTCTCTCAGTAGCCGCGCTGTCTGTCGACCTGGCCGGTGACCGCGTTACCCTTTTCCATTTCGCTGATGGTATGGGAGATGTACGCCACCGCTTCTGCCGGACGCGTCACGGCAGCCACGTGCGGCGTCATCGCGACGCGCGGGTGCGCCCACAGCGGGCTTTCCGCTGGCAGCGGCTCACGGCTATAGACATCCAGCATGGCGCCTTTGAGTTTTCCGCTTTCCAGCGCGTTCAGCAGATCCCCTTCCACGACGTGGACCCCGCGCGCAAGATTCATTAAATAGCTCTGCTCGGCTAACTGGTTCAGGAGAGTGCTATTGATAATGCCCACCGTTTCGGCGGTATTCGGCAGCAGGTTGATAAGTACGCGCGTCCCTTTCAGGAATGTGGGAAGCTCATCCGTTCCGGCAAAACTCTCAACGCCTGGATAATCCTTACGGCTGCGGCTCCAGCAGCGCAGCGGGAAGCCCCACGGGGCGAGCGCTTCTGCCACTTTGGAGCCGAGCACACCCGCGCCGAGGATCCCGACGGTAAAATCTTCATATCGATAATCCGGCAGCGGCTCCCAGTGAGATTGCTGTTTAAAGGCCTGATAATCGTCGAAGCGGCGGAACCAGTGCAGCACCTGGCTCACGGCATATTCCTGCATCTGCTGGCCCATTCCGGTATCCTCAAGCCGGAACAGCGGAATATTTTCAGGCAGCATTTCTGGATGCGCTTTCAGTTTACTGAGGATCGAATCAACGCCCGCGCCCAGCGCGAAAACAGCCTTCAGCTTGCGCCCTTGCAGCATCTCAACCGGCGGGTGCCAGACCAGCGCATAGTCGGCATGTTCATTATCGCCACGCTTCCACTCGCGTACGCGTGCGCCGGGCAGCGCCGCCGAAAGTGCGTCAATCCAGTAAGCGGTATCAAATGTAGGGTGATAGAAGAGAATATCCATGGTCATTCCTGCCTTTTATTGCGCTGTTTTGTTTTCATTTTCAAATGGATTGCCAGCATAACAAATTTATCAGGAAACCGCGTTGCTGATAAAAGAGGCGCTTTGTGCACATTTAGGAGTCAGGTTGCTTGAAGTTTGTCTAAACGCGCTAAATTACTGAAAAAGTGAGTTGACGGCAGTTCGGCTTTTCCTTACATTAGCGCCCGTCCCGGCAACAACGGGATGACAATATGGTGAGGTGTCCGAGTGGCTGAAGGAGCACGCCTGGAAAGTGTGTATACGGCAACGTATCGGGGGTTCGAATCCCCCCCTCACCGCCATATTTAAAGAAGAGCTCGCATGAAAATGCGGGCTTTTTTTTTCGCATGTTGCACGCCTGCGGGGAATTCGAACCTTGCGGCTCTGTGCGAAACTCATGTCGGGTGGCGCTGCGCTTACCCGACCTACAAAAAACTACTCTTCCACCATCCGCGCATACTCTTCGGTCAGAAAATCCACCAGCGTCCTGACCGACGGCAGCATGCCGCGCCGCGAAGGATAAACCGCGTGAATGACTTCCCGTCGGGGTTCCCACGCGTCCAGCACCCGTACCAGTTCCCCTGACGCAAGCTGATCCTTCACCATCAATATCGGCAACTGAACAACGCCCACGCCCGCCATCGCCGCTTCCCGCAGTGCCAGCATGTCGGTGGTAATAAAGCGCGGTGCGTAGTGGATCTCCGCTTTCGCCCCCTCTGGACCACTGAGTTCCCATTTATGCACCTGTTTACCGGCCCCCATACTTAAACCAGGCCATTCACTGAGTTCAGAAGGCATTCGCGGTTTGCCCATACGTTCGATCAACTGCGGGCTCGCCACCAGACAATGCCCCCTGTCAGCCAGCACCCTTAAGACCAGATCGCTGTCATCAAACGGACGCGGACGCACGCGGATCGCCACATCAATGCCTTCGCCAACAAGATCCACCCGCCGATTGGTGGCCTCAAGCTGGAGATTAATCCCGGGGTAGCGCGCCATAAACCGCGCCAGCATCGGTCCCACGTGGACGTGCAGTAACGTGACGGGACAGGTGAGCCTGACAACGCCGCGCGGCTCAGCCTGCAGCACAGCGACGGCCTCCTCTGCCGCTTCAGCTTCTATCAACATCGCCTTACAGTGCTGATAGAAAGTCTGACCGACCTCGGTCACCGTAAACTGCCGCGTAGTGCGCTGTATCAACCGCACGCCAAGCCGCTCCTCCAGCTGCGCGATCCTGCGGCTCAGTTTGGACTTGGGTTGGTCGAGCGCCCTTCCCGCCGCCGCAAAGCCACCGTAGTCGACCACCTTCACAAACCAGACAAAGTCATTGAGATCCTGCATAAATCCTCATCGTTCCATTTTTAGAACAGTGAATGCCATTTCCACTATCTACCGGGATATTAACTCTGAATATAAGCTAATTACATCAACAGAACATCAGGAGTTAATCATGAAAAACGTAACAGGCGTTTATACCGCTCCGCGCCAGCACTGGGTTGGCGATGGTTTCCCGGTCCGCTCGATGTTTTCTTATCAAACCCACGGCGAGCCGCTGAGTCCGTTCCTGCTGCTGGATTACGCGGGTCCGTACACCTTTCCGGCCGATGGGGCGAAACGCGGCGTGGGCCAACACCCACACCGGGGTTTTGAAACGGTCACCATCGTCTATTCCGGTGAAGTGGAGCATCGCGACTCCACGGGTAAAGGCGGCGTCATTGGCCCCGGCGACGTGCAGTGGATGACGGCAGGTGCAGGCATTTTGCACGAGGAGTTCCACTCCAGCGCGTTCGCGCAGAAAGGCGGAGAACTGAAAATGATGCAGCTTTGGGTCAACCTGCCAGCCAAAGACAAAATGGCGACGCCGGGCTACCAGAGCATCACCAAAAGCGACATCCCGGTTGCGGCACTGCCGGATAACAGCGGAACGGTGCGGGTTATCGCCGGACGCTACGACGATATTACCGGCCCTGCGCACACCTTTTCGCCGCTGAACGTCTGGGATCTTGCCCTTAATCAGGGAAGCCATCTTACGCTCGCTCAGCCGGAGGGCTGGAGCACGGCGCTGGTGGTGCTGGAAGGTCACGTTATGGTGAACGGCACTGCTCAGGCGGGAGAAGCCCAGCTGGTGGTGCTGAGTCAGGAAGGCGACAAACTGCACCTGGAGGCAAGCAGCGATGCCAAAGTGCTGCTGATGGCCGGCGCGCCGCTCAATGAACCCATCGTCGGCTATGGCCCGTTTGTAATGAACACTAAAACCGAGATCGCGGAAGCTATTCGTGATTTCAACTCCGGCCGCTTCGGCCAGATCTGAACGTAATCGTAATAAAGGAGAAGAACATGTCTACACCTGCGAATTTTAATGGAGCACGTCCGGTCATTGATGTTAACGATGCGGTGATGTTGCTGATCGATCACCAGAGCGGTCTGTTCCAGACCGTCGGTGACATGCCAATGCCGGAGCTGCGTGCTCGTGCCGCGGCGTTAGCGAAGATTGCTACCCTGGCAAAAATTCCGGTCATCACCACGGCGTCCGTGCCACAGGGGCCGAACGGCCCGCTGATCCCGGAGATCCATGCTAACGCACCGCATGCGCAGTATGTTGCCCGTAAAGGTGAAATCAACGCCTGGGATAACCCGGAGTTCGTGGACGCGGTGAAAGCGACCGGACGCAAGACGTTGATTATCGCGGGCACTATCACCAGCGTCTGCATGGCCTTCCCGTCGATCAGCGCGGTGGCGGACGGGTACAAAGTATTTGCGGTGATTGATGCCTCCGGCACCTACAGTAAGATGGCGCAGGAGATCACCCTGGCGCGCGTGGTGCAGGCTGGCGTGGTACCAATGGATACGGCGGCGGTGGCCTCTGAGATCCAGCGCACATGGAATCGTGAAGACGCGGCAGAGTGGGCTGAGGTATACACCCACATCTTCCCGGCTTACCAGCTGTTGATCGAAAGCTACGGCAAAGCACAGGAAGTGGTTAAAAACAGCGAAGTGCTCGATTCACAGCGTTAATCGCCCGCTCCACGGCGTAAAAACCGTGGAGCTGATTATTGCTTAACCGAACAGGCACTAAAGCTGAAAATCTGCTTGACCGCTTTAGCGCAACTCCCTATAGTAGCGCCCCGTTGCCCCCCAAGCGGTCAGGCAGCAAAACAATATGGTGAGGTGTCCGAGTGGCTGAAGGAGCACGCCTGGAAAGTGTGTATACGGCAACGTATCGGGGGTTCGAATCCCCCCCTCACCGCCATATTTAAGATGAGAGCTCGTACGAAAGTACGGGCTTTTTTCTTTTATATTCTCCTAAAAGGGGGGATGAGAACCCCCGACCGGGGTTCGACAACTGGCGACAGCCAGTTGGACAGACTGAGAGCGAAGCGAGTCAATCCTCCCCGGTGCAGACTGAGCAGCCTCAGGTAAAAAAAAACCCGTACTCGCGCACGGGCTTTTTCTATTCTATTCCTTAGCTATTCAACTTCCCTGCCGGCTGCTTTCTTTCAAGAGATGAAACCTGCTCAGGCTGAACACCATCCTCATCCTTACGTCCATTAAGCCAGTAATCCGCATTTTTAATTCCCAGTCGAACGGGATCAAAATGTGGATCCAGCCCCTGCGCATTCTGGATTTCATAATCCTTCAGGCTGGCAAACGCTTTTTTATGCAACAGGACAATGGCAATAATGTTGAGCCATGCCATCAGCCCTACGCCAATATCCCCCAGGCCCCAGGCCAGATCCGCGGTGCGAACCGTGCCATATACCGTCGAAGCCATCAGACATAACTTGAGCAGGAAAGTCAGCCACGGGCGGTGAATTTTACGGTTGATGAAAGCAATATTCGTTTCAGCGATGTAGTAGTAAGCAATGATCGTAGTAAAGGCGAAGAAGAACAGTGCAACGGCAACAAAGTAATTACCGAAGCCCGGCATCATACTTTCCATCGCCGTCTGGACATAGCCCGGACCTGCGGCCACGCCAGCAATCCCGGTATACAGCGCTGCGCCGTCGACGCCCTGCACGTTATACAGGCCGGTGATCAGCAGCATAAACCCTGTCGCAGAGCAGACAAACAGCGTATCAATGTAGACCGAGAACGCCTGAACCAGCCCCTGCTTAACCGGGTGGCTCACCGCCGCCGCCGATGACGCGTGCGGTCCGGTTCCCTGCGCGGCCTCGTTGGAATAGACGCCGCGCTTAACGCCCCACATGATGGCCTGACCGAGAATAGCGCCAAAGCCTGCTTCGAGACCGAACGCACTTTTCCAGATCAGCAGAATAACCGAAGGGAGCTGGTTAATATTAATGGCGATAATCACGCAGGCGACAATAATATAGCCGAGTGCCATAAATGGAACGACCATGCTGCTAAAGCTGGCGATCCTTTTCACACCGCCGAAAATAATAAAACTTAACAGCACAGCAAGTAATGCCGCCGTGACATTCGGACTCAAACCAAAAGCAATATCCAGGCTCGCACCAATCGAGTTTGCCTGCACCCCCGGAAGTAATAATCCGCAGGAGAAAATAGTGACAATAGCAAATAACCATGCGTACCACTTAACCCCTAATCCTTTTTCAATATAAAAGGCAGGACCACCGCGATATTCACCGTTAATTTTTTCTTTATAAACTTGCCCCAGTGTGGATTCGACAAACGCGGAGCTGGCCCCCAAAAACGCCACTATCCACATCCAGAACAGCGCGCCCGGTCCACCAAAGGTGATCGCCGTGGCCACGCCGGCGATATTGCCTGTCCCCACGCGGCCTGCCAGCGTCATCGTCAGCGCCTGAAACGACGATACGCCTGCATCGGTAGGACGCCCCTGGAACATCAGGGTAATCATATGTTTGATATGGCGTAATTGCAGAAAGCGACTACGCAGCGAGAAATAGAGGCCGACACCCAGACATAAAAATATTAACGCAGGGCTCCAGATTACACCATTAATAGCACCAACCAGTTCGTTCATGTATGACCCTCAGCGTGATGTTTCGGGGGAACGGATCCCCTGTTGTGTTTCTTCTTAGAATTTTTTGTTCGAGCAAGTACGAAACATAGATAACTCCCCTGAAGACACCAACTTAATTTTTACTTCGTAGTAATGTTCTGTGACAACATTCACGTTTAATTTTTACCTGACAATTAGCGCGATCATAATATTCATAGATATTTTGTGGGTATTATAAACACACGTCACACTTCTACCGCTCAAATAAAAAACAGCCGTTAAATAATTAAACCTAAAAATGATTAATTATTTAAAACAGATGAGTTCTGCATTTAATAAAAGAAGCTTCCCGGCATTACGCCGGGAAGACATTACAGGAAAGAGGCAAAACGATAATGCATTACCTTTAGTCGGAATAGACCTGCAGCGTACGCTGACACAGCGCCGAACGCACGCAGTCATCTTTAGTGAAGCGTACCACCCCAATCATTTCATCTTCCTCAAAACGTGACATGGCGTCGCTCAATCCGGATTTCACGCCGGACGGCAGGTCACACTGGGTAATATCGCCGTTAACGATAACCGTCACGTTCTCCCCGAGGCGCGTTAAAAACATCTTCATTTGCGCAGCGGTCACGTTCTGAGCCTCGTCAAGAATGACGACCGCATTTTCAAATGTACGTCCGCGCATATAGGCGAACGGCGCGATTTCCACCTTGCCAATCTCTGGTCGCAGGCAGTACTGCATAAAGGATGCACCCAGTCGCTTCACCAGCACGTCATAAACGGGCCTGAAGTACGGGGCAAACTTCTCCGAAATATCTCCGGGCAAGAAGCCGAGATCTTCATCAGCTTGCAGTACCGGACGGGTAACAATAATGCGCTCCACGTCCTTATGGATCAGCGCTTCCGCCGCTTTGGCTGCACTAATCCAGGTTTTCCCGCATCCGGCTTCACCGGTTGCAAAGATGAGCTGTTTACTCTCGATAGCATTCAGGTAGTGCGCCTGAGCCTCATTGCGCGCCACAATTGGAGAATTATCACGGCTGTCTCGGGCCATGCCAATTGCTTCTACGCCACTCATCTGCACAAGCGAGGTGACCGATTCTTCTTCACGCTGTTTATGGCTACGTGAATCCCGTCTCAGCACACGTTTTGCTTCGCGACGAGCTTTGATCACTGCTTTTTGTCTTCCCATGGATAGCACCTTGAGTTGTTGGTATTCATCACACGCGCCAGCTTCGGCACGATTATGCGCACGAACATCAGAGGGTTGGCTTCCTTGTAAGCCATTGCTTGCTTTACCGGATGACGATACAGAATAGCTACGCGCACCAGTCTGCACGTCGGTGGAATCAGATTCTTGAGGTGAAGGGGAAAATTTAGTGGTGAGGAAATCGCTGCCGGAGTCTGAGCCTCCGCGCCGGGTGCTGCGGTTGTTATGTTTACCTTGTCCAGTACAGGACGCAACCATTCGCGATCTCCATTGTGATTCAGCATCACTGCCGGGAACTACCGCTGTCTTATCTTAAGTACATCAGGAGTTATCATAAATGCAACATTTATTTTACCTGAATGCAACTTTTAAGACTGCACCTGCAGTGGAATCAGTCTTATATAGAAATATTACAGAAAAATAACAACAAGATAGTCATATGAAAAAATAATGTCCCCGCGAACTATCGCAGGGACGATTATCAGGCTTCGATCAGCCCTTGAGCGAGGTACGCGTTCCGGTCGCGCGGGCCAGGCAGGGCAAAGAAATAGCCGCCGCCGATAGGTTTTATATACTCCTCAAGCGCTTCGCCGTTCAGCCGCTTTTGCACGGTCAGGAAGCCTTTCTCCAGATCGTGCTGATAGCAGACAAAAAGCAGCCCCATATCAAGCTGGCCGGAGTTGGTCACGCCCAGCGAATAGCTGTAGCCGCGGCGCATCATCAGGCTGGACTGCGTCTCTTTGGTGCGCGGGTTGGCAAGGCGAATATGGCTGTCGAGCGCGATGGTATTCCCGTCTGGATCGCTCGCGTAGTCCGGCACATCATGCTCGTGCTTCATGCCCAGCGGCGCCCCGCTCTGCTTGTCGCGGCCAAATATGGTCTGCTGCTCTTTTAGCGGCGTACGGTCCCAGAACTCCACGTGGAACTGGATAATACGCACCGCCTGGTAGCTGCCGCCCACCGCCCACGCCGGTTCGCCCTGCTCTGCCGTCACCCACACCACGTCTTTCATCAGCGCTGCATCGCTGCTGTCTGGGTTGGCCGTGCCGTCCTTAAAGCCCAGCAGGTTCACCGGCGTCTCTTTGCCTTTGCTGCGGGCGGCGTGGTCAGAGATAAACCCTTCCCGCTTCCAGCGCACGCTAAGCAGATCCGGCGTGTGCTTGATGATATCGCGCAGGGCGTGGATCACCGTGTCCTGGGTATTGGCGCAAATCTGCAGGAGCAGATCGCCGTGGCACAGCGCCGCGTCGAGAGAGTCATTCGGGAAACGCGTCATTTTCTGCAGCGCTTTCGGCTTCTGTTTTGCCAGGCCGTAACGCTCATCAAACAACGACTCGCCCACAGAGACGGTAATGGTCAGGTTATCCGGGGCGATAAACGCCCCGAGGATACCGGAGTCCATCGGCGGCAGGCGCGGATTTGGCGTTTCCGGTGCCGGACCGCCCGCGGTGAGAAACGCAATACGCGTTGTCAGCAGGCGAAACAGACGCACCAGATCGGCTTTATCGCTGGCCAGCGAATCAAAGGCCACCAGCATCATAGAGGCCTGCTGCGGCGTCAGAATGCCCGACTGATGCTCGCCATAAAACGGCTGCGTCTCCATGCGCGCATCCGGCGACAGCGTGCCGGGGGCACTTTGCGGTTTAGCCGCATGCACCACCGGGCAGCCGCCTGCCAGGGCAAGCGCGCCGCCCAGCGCCCCTACCCCTTTTAACAAACGACGTCGGGAAGGTTCCGCCACGTCGTGCTCGTCATGCTTGTTCATCGTGCTTAGTCCAGACCCAGTACGCCGCGCAGCAGGGAGAGATCTTCCGCCAGGGTAGTAATCGGGCCTTTCAGCGCGTTACGGTCGGCGTCGGTCAGTTTGTCATAGGTCTCGAACCCGTCTTTGGTGCGGTACTTCGTCAGAATGGCGTCGACTTTTTTGAAGTTGGCATCCACCTTCGCCAGCAGCTCGCCGTTCTCTTTCTGCAGCTGAGGACGCAGAAGATCGACAATTTTCTGCGCGCCGTCGACGTTGGCCTGGAAGTCCCACAGGTCGGTGTGGCTGTAGCGATCTTCTTCACCGCTGATTTTGCTGGCGGCCACTTCTTCAATCAGACCAGCCGCGCCGCCCACCACTTTCGACGGTGGGAAGGCCAGCTCGCTGATGCGCTTTTGCAGCTCCAGCACGTCGCCGTTCAGCTGCGACGCGTATTTCTCCATGCCTTTGGTGGAGTTGTCGCCAAACAGGGCTTTTTCCAGTCGGTGGAAGCCGGTGAATTTCGGATCGGCGGCCTTCTGCTCGTAATCGTCCTCACGGGCATCAATGCTGCCATCGAGGTCAGAGAACAGCTCGGCAATCGGTTCGATGCGCTCGTAGTGCTGACGGGTTGGCGCGTACAGGGATTTCGCTTTTTCGATATCCCCGGCTTTCACCGCATCGGTAAAGGCTTTGGTGCCCGCAACCAGGTCCGCCGTCTCTTTGGTGACGTAGGCTTTGTAGGCGGTGATGGCCTCGCCCAGGCTGAGCAGCGCGTCGCCCTTCGCGGCATCCTTCGTGGCGTCGCCCTTCACGATCAGCTTGCCTTTCGGATTGGTCAGCAGACCGCAGGTCATGTCGTACTCACCCGGCTGCAGGTTGGCGGTCATCTTCTGGCTGAAGCCCGGGGCGATGTTTTCACGTTCTTCCACCACCATTACGCCTTTGAGGATCTCCCACTCCAGCGCCTTCTGGCTGTGGTTCTGGATAATAAACTGGGTTTTGCCGCTGTTGACGGTGATGGTCATCGGCTCGCACTGTTTATCATTGACGGTCACTTTGACCAGAGGAACATCCGCGCCCCAGGCGGAGAATGCAGAAGCGAACAGCGCGGCAATGCCTGCGCATAACGCACTACGACGGAACTGAATTGCCATGACTCTACCCTTTAAAAGTATGTTGTAACTAAATCAAAAATTACGGCGCGACGCGCGACGCCTGGCTCCCGGTGCGCGGCGGCATAGCGAACAGCACCAGCGCCGGAACCAGATAGATAAAGTACATCGCCACTTCGCTGACGCTCGGCGCTTCCTGATAGCCGAAGATACCTTCGAGCAGCGTGCCGGTCAGTGAATGGGTGGAGAGAACGTTGCTGAGATCGAACGCCACGTCCTGGAAGTGGTTCCACAGGCCCGCTTCGTGGAAGGCGCGTATCGCCCCTGCCGCCAGCCCTGCTGCCACCAGCAGAATAAACAGGCTGGTCCACTTGAAGAACGCGCCCAGATTGAGACGAATGCCGCCCCAGTAGAGCAGAAAGCCCAGCACAACGGCGGTTGCCAGCCCGAGCATCGCGCCAACCGGCGGCCAGATGCCTACATCCTGTTGAAACGCCGCCAGCAGGAAGAAGACAGATTCCAGCCCCTCACGCGCGACGGCAAAAAAGACCATCAGGATCAGTGCCCAGCCGTGGTTGTTCCCCTTCTGCAGGGCATTGTCCACCGCCTGCTCCAGCTGCACCTTCACGTTACGGGAGACTTTACGCATCCAGAACACCATCCAGGTCAGGATCACTACCGCAATCACGGCGACGATCCCTTCGAACAGCTCTTGTTCTTTCTGCGGGAATTCACCGGTGGTTTCATTGATGAGGATACCCAGGCCCAGGCAGAGCGCCGCGGCGAGGAAAACGCCAATCCACATCACGCCAATCCAGCGCCCGCGCTGGGTTCGCTTCAGATAGCTGGCGATAAGGCTGACAATCAGGGCCGCTTCAAGGCCTTCACGTAACATAATGAGAAATGGAACAAACATGCCGACACCTTAAATGTTTATCGCGGTCAACTGATGCAAAGAAAGGTAAATTCTTGTGATAGTGATTATCATTACGGCAAGAAGAAAAACAAGCGAAATATGTGGTGTTTTGATGACGAGTTGTAACCGCATCGCAGGATAATAATTCCATCCGTTACGATTGCGTTTATAAGTTATAACGAAAATGCCCATTTACGGTTAATCAGCGCTGTGGCTAAATATCCACCTCGAAAACCAACTGAAAATAAACCATGTTTAAGATTATCCATTTCCTGCTGGCGCTGGTGATTATTCTTGCGCTTGCCTGGCTGGTGAGTTTCGACCGCCGAAAAATTCGCATTCGTTTTGTTTTACAGCTGATTATTATTGAAATTGCGCTGGCCTTCTTTTTCCTGCACGCAGAAAGCGGCCTGTTTATTATTAAATATGTCTCCGGTTTCTTCGAATCGCTGCTTAAATTTGCGGCCGAAGGGACGAATTTCGTCTTTGGCGGAATGGGAGAAAAAGGGCTGGCGTTCATTTTCCTCGGCGTGCTTTGCCCGATTATTTTTATTTCCGCACTGATTGGTATTCTTCAGCACTGGCGGATCCTGCCGATATTTATTCGGGTCATCGGCACGCTGCTGTCAAAACTGAACGGTATGGGCAAGCTGGAATCCTTTAACGCGGTGAGTTCGCTGATCCTCGGCCAGTCGGAAAACTTCATTGCCTACAAGGGCGTGCTGGGGGATCTCTCCTCTCGCCGTCTCTTCACCATGGCGGCCACGGCAATGTCGACGGTCTCCCTGTCGATTGTCGGCGCCTATATGACCATGCTCGACGCCAAATTTGTCGTCGCGGCGCTGATTCTGAACATGTTCAGCACCTTTATTATTCTCTCGGTCATCAACCCGGCGCGTCCTGAAGCGGAGCCGGATATCAAGCTGGAAAAACTGCATGAATCGCAGAGCTTCTTCGAAATGCTGGGCGAGTATATTCTGGCCGGTTTTAAAGTGGCGATGATTATTCTGGCGATGCTGATTGGCTTTATCGCGCTTATTAGCGCCGTTAACGCCCTCTTCTCCAGCGTATTTGGCATGAGCTTCCAGCAGATCCTGGGCTATGTATTTTATCCCCTGGCCTGGCTGGTGGGGATCCCACTGAGCGATGCCTTAAATGCGGGCAGTATTATGGCAACCAAGCTGGTGGCGAATGAATTTGTGGCGATGATTGAACTGCAAAAAATCGCGCATCAGATGTCCCCGCGCGGGCTGGGCATTTTGTCGGTCTTCCTGGTGTCGTTCGCCAACTTCGCCTCCATCGGCATTGTGGCCGGGGCGATTAAGGGGCTGAACGAGCAGCAGGGCAATGTGGTCTCACGGTTTGGTCTGCGTCTGGTGTACGGCGCGACGCTGGTGAGCCTGCTGTCGGCGAGCTTTGCGGGGCTGGTGCTCTGATGCAATGCCGGGTGGCGCTTCGCTTACCCGGCCTACAAAACAACAACGGCGGGTTATCCCGCCGTTTTCATTAAAACTGTACGCACACCGGCTGGTCGACGCGCATCACCGATTCCTGCGCGAAGCGTGATTTATAAATCCCGCGCAACGCTTCGATATTCTTCTCGCTCTGCGCATCTTTACCGTGGATCAGCAACAATGCCTTGCTCGGCTCGCGCGCCACTTTCCCGTCGTTCCCCAGCCACTGCCCGCGCGCGTCAAATACCGTTAAACCATCGCGAAAGCGCGGCGTCACGTCCTGGTCAACAAACTGCTGCCACTCGTTGCCGGTAATCTGCGCCCCTGCCGGGCGATTTAAGCCGAAATAGAGCGTGGTCTGCTGCATCTGGTTATCCGCTTTGCAGGTCTCCACCGCTGTGTGTTGCGATGGCGCGTTGCAGCCAGCCAGCATCAAAAATGCCGCTGCCATTACCCCTGTTTTGATGGTCATGTGTCGCTATCCTCATTGTTATAAGTGCAGCGATATCAACGTAAATTGCAGAATTTAGCAAGAGAGGTTTATTCCCTCTCCCCTTTGGGGAGAGGGTTAGGGTGAGGGGAAAATTATTCTGCCTGGAGCTTAGACGGCGGCGCAGTGTGGTAGTGCGCGTCTGCTTCAGCAAAGCGTTTCTGCATGGAGGCAGACGGCGCTTTACCCAGCAGGCTGAACACCACGATGCCGATGCTGCCGAAGATGAAGCCCGGAATGATTTCGTACAGGCCCAGCCACGCGAACTGCTTCCAGACAATGACGGTTACCGCACCGATGATCATCCCCGCCAGCGCGCCGTTACGGGTCATGCGTGACCACAGTACGGAGAACAGCACTACCGGACCAAACGCCGCACCAAAGCCCGCCCACGCGTAGCTCACCAGGCCCAGCACGCGGTTTTCCGGGTTGGCCGCCAGCGCGATGGCAATCAGCGCCACCACCAGCACCATAAAGCGCCCTACCCACACCAGCTCTTTCTGACTCGCGTCTTTACGCAGGAAGGCTTTGTAGAGGTCTTCGGTGATCGCACTGGAGCAGACCAGCAGCTGACAGCTCAGGGTGGACATTACCGCCGCCAGGATCGCGGAGAGCAGAATACCGGCAATCCACGGGTTGAACAGGACCTGCGCCAGCTCGATGAACACGCGCTCGGCGTTCTGGTTCACCGCGCCCGCCTGGGCCGGGTTGTTGTTGAAGTACGCGATGCCGAAGAAGCCGACCGCACACGCACCCGCCAGACACAGGATCATCCACGTCATACTGATGCGACGGGCGTGAACGATGGTGTGGTGAGAATCCGCTGCCATAAAGCGCGCCAGAATGTGCGGCTGACCGAAGTAGCCCAGTCCCCAGCCCATCAGGGAGACGATGGCAACGAAGTTCAGCCCTTTCAGCATGTCGACGTTTTCAATGCTCTTCTGCTTGATCACTTCCAGCGATTCGCCAAAGCCGCCAACGGTGAAAATCACAATCACCGGGGTCAGGATCAGGGCGAAGATCATCAGGCTCGCCTGCACGGTGTCGGTCCAGCTCACCGCCAGGAAACCGCCCACGAAGGTATAGAGGATGGTCGCCGCGGCACCGGCCCACAGGGCGGTTTCGTAGCTCATGCCGAAGGTGCTTTCGAACAGACGCGCGCCGGCCACGATGCCGGAGGCACAGTAGATGGTGAAGAACAGCAGGATAACCACCGCAGAGATAATGCGCAGGATGCGGCTGTTATCTTCAAAGCGTCCGGTGAAGTAGTCCGGCAGCGTCAGGGCGTTGTTGTTGGCCTCGGTATGCACGCGCAGGCGGCCTGCCACCAGCTTCCAGTTGATCCACGCGCCGACGGTCAGGCCGATGGCGATCCAGCTTTCGGAAATACCAGAGATGAAAATCGCGCCCGGCAGCCCCATCAGCAGCCAGCCGCTCATGTCGGAGGCGCCCGCAGAGAGTGCGGTAACCATCGGGCCTAAACTGCGTCCGCCCAGAATGTAGTCGTCAAAGTTCTTTGTTGAACGCCATGCCAAAAACCCTATCAGGATCATGCCAAAAATATAAACGAGAAATGTCACCAGCATCGGTGTGCTAATAGCCATTCAAATTCTCCAAAATGTCGAGCGACAGCCATCCGGGCTGCCTTGTTATATGATCACCGGAACGAGGTGAATGTATCTTGTGTTTCTGTTGGGCGCGCTATCCTGCCGTATGCGCATCCCGCTGACAAACGATTTAACACTGCATTTACATCAATTTCATCCCCGGTTTGATACGAGTTTCCTATAGGTTGCACTCGCTCACGCTTTTACGGGTTGCACCTTTGAAAAGTGTTAACTCCCGCATAAAAACAGGCTTCCCGCACAAAAGCCAGCGCGTTTTACCAGCTAACCATTCGTTAACAATCCATTCATTTTCCGGGTTGCAAACCAGGTCACATTTAACACGGTTGCACAAAGTTGCAACATGGGGGATATTTCACGCTATCTACAGAACGCTATTACAGAACAACAGGAGCTTTGGCATGGGTATGACCACCATGGGGGTTAAGCTGGATGACGCAACCCGCGAACGGATTAAGACCGCAGCAACCCGCATTGACCGCACGCCGCACTGGTTAATTAAGCAGGCGATTTTTAACTATCTCGAAAGACTCGAGAGCGATGAGGGTCTGCCGGAGCTGCCTGCCCTGCTGGCCGGCGCAGCGAACGAAAGTGAGGAAACGCCAGCCGCTGGCGATGAGAACCATCAGCCGTTTCTTGAATTTGCCGAGCAGATCCTGCCGCAGTCCGTCAGCCGTGCCGCCATTACCGGCGCCTACCGCCGTGCCGAAACCGACGCCGTGCCGATGCTGCTGGAGCAGGCTCGCCTGCCGGAAGCCATTGCCGCACAGGCGCATAGCCTGGCCTATCAGCTAGCCGACAAGCTGCGCAACCAGAAAACCGCCACCGGCCGCGCCGGGATGGTTCAGGGTCTGCTGCAGGAGTTTTCCCTCTCTTCACAGGAAGGCGTGGCGCTGATGTGTCTGGCGGAAGCGCTGCTGCGTATTCCGGATAAAGCCACCCGCGACGCGCTGATACGCGACAAGATCAGCAACGGCAACTGGCACTCCCACATTGGCCGCAGCCCGTCGCTGTTCGTTAACGCGGCAACCTGGGGCCTGCTGTTTACCGGTAAACTGGTCTCCACCCATAACGAAGCCAACCTCTCCCGCTCCCTGAACCGCATCATCGGTAAGAGCGGCGAGCCGCTGATCCGCAAAGGCGTGGACATGGCGATGCGCCTGATGGGCGAGCAGTTCGTCACCGGGGAAACCATTGCCGAAGCGCTGGCAAACGCCCGCAAGCTGGAAGATAAAGGTTTCCGCTACTCCTACGACATGCTGGGCGAAGCGGCCCTGACCGCCGCCGACGCGCAGGCCTATATGGTCTCTTACCAGCAGGCGATCCACG
The DNA here is from genome assembly GCF_019718755.1 of Enterobacter sp. RIT637. Classification (NCBI taxonomy): domain Bacteria; kingdom Pseudomonadati; phylum Pseudomonadota; class Gammaproteobacteria; order Enterobacterales; family Enterobacteriaceae; genus Enterobacter; species Enterobacter sp. RIT637. The sequence goes on along the minus strand of NZ_JAIHAZ010000001.1, from coordinate 199,251 downwards.
CTATCGGTAAAGCGTCCAACGGTCGCGGTATTTATGAAGGTCCTGGCATCTCCATTAAGCTCTCCGCCCTGCACCCGCGCTACAGCCGCGCGCAGTACGACCGGGTGATGGAAGAGCTCTACCCGCGCCTGAAGTCCCTGACCCTGCTGGCGCGCCAGTATGACATCGGCATTAACATCGACGCCGAAGAGGCCGACCGTCTGGAGATCTCCCTCGATCTGCTGGAAAAACTGTGCTTCGAGCCGGAGCTGGCAGGCTGGAACGGCATTGGCTTCGTTATCCAGGCCTACCAGAAGCGCTGCCCGTTCGTCATTGATTACCTGATTGACCTGGCCAGCCGCAGCCGCCGTCGCCTGATGATCCGTCTGGTGAAAGGCGCCTACTGGGACAGCGAAATCAAACGCGCCCAGATGGAAGGTCTGGAAGGCTATCCGGTCTATACCCGCAAGGTTTACACCGACGTCTCTTACCTCGCCTGTGCGAAAAAGTTGCTCGGCGTGCCGAACCTGATCTATCCGCAGTTCGCCACCCATAACGCCCACACCCTGGCGGCAATCTACAGCCTGGCCGGGCAGAACTACTATCCGGGCCAGTACGAGTTCCAGTGCCTGCACGGCATGGGTGAACCGCTGTACGAGCAGGTCACCGGTAAAGTGGCGGACGGCAAGCTGAACCGCCCGTGCCGTATCTATGCTCCGGTGGGCACCCACGAAACCCTGCTGGCGTACCTGGTGCGTCGTCTGCTGGAAAACGGCGCGAACACCTCCTTCGTTAACCGCATCGCCGACACCACCCTGCCGCTGGACGAGCTGGTGGCCGATCCGGTGCAGGCCGTAGAGAAGATGGCGGCGCAGGAAGGCCAGATTGGCCTGCCGCATCCGAAGATTGCCCTGCCGCGTGAACTGTATGGCGCAGGCCGCGTCAACTCGGCGGGTCTGGATCTCGCCAACGAACACCGTCTGGCGTCACTCTCCTCTGCCCTGCTCAACAGCGCATTGCAGAAATGGCAGGCCAAACCGATCCTTGAGCAGTCCGTCGAGGACGGCGAAATGCAGCCGGTCATTAACCCGGCAGAGCCAAAAGATATCGTCGGCTACGTACGTGAAGCCACCGAAGCGGAAGTGGATCTGGCGCTGGACAGCGCGGTGAACAACGCGCCAATCTGGTTCGCCACGCCGCCGCAGGAGCGCGCCGCGATTCTGGAACGCGCCGCAGTGCTCATGGAAGATCAGATGCAGTCACTCATCGGCATTCTGGTGCGCGAAGCGGGTAAAACCTTCAGCAACGCGATTGCCGAAGTGCGCGAGGCCGTCGACTTCCTGCACTACTACGCCGGTCAGGTGCGCGATGATTTCGATAACGAAACCCACCGTCCGCTGGGTCCGGTCGTCTGTATCAGCCCGTGGAACTTCCCGCTGGCGATCTTCACCGGCCAGATTGCCGCCGCGCTTGCCGCAGGCAACAGCGTGCTGGCAAAACCGGCAGAGCAGACCCCGCTGATTGCCGCGCAGGGTATCAACATTCTTCTGGAGGCCGGCGTGCCGGCGGGCGTGGTTCAGTTGCTGCCGGGCCGTGGTGAAACCGTCGGCGCCAAACTGACCTCCGATAACCGCGTGCGCGGCGTGATGTTTACCGGTTCGACCGAAGTAGCCTCCCTGCTGCAGCGCAACATTGCTACCCGTCTGGATGCGCAGGGTCGCCCAACGCCGCTCATCGCGGAAACCGGCGGGATGAACGCCATGATCGTTGACTCCTCCGCGCTCACCGAGCAGGTGGTGGTCGACGTGCTGGCCTCCGCGTTCGACAGCGCCGGTCAGCGCTGCTCCGCCCTGCGCGTGCTGTGTCTGCAGGACGACGTGGCGGACCACACGCTGAAGATGCTGCGCGGCGCGATGGCGGAATGCCGCATGGGCAACCCGGGCCGTCTCACCACCGACATCGGCCCGGTGATCGACGCAGAAGCCAAAGCCAACATTGAAAACCACATTCAGGCCATGCGCGCGAAAGGCCGTCCGGTGTTCCAGGCGGTGCGCGAGAACAGCGAAGACGCCCGCGAGTGGCAGTCCGGTACCTTCGTACCGCCGACGCTTATCGAGCTGGCAAGCTTCGACGAGCTGAAAAAAGAGGTCTTCGGCCCGGTACTGCACGTGGTGCGCTACAGCCGTAACAACCTGAACGAGCTGGTTGAGCAGATCAACGCCTCCGGCTACGGCCTGACGCTCGGCGTGCATACCCGTATCGACGAAACCATTGCGCAGGTCACCGGCAATGCCAAAGTCGGCAACCTGTACGTCAACCGCAACATGGTTGGTGCGGTCGTGGGCGTGCAGCCGTTCGGCGGTGAAGGTCTCTCCGGCACCGGTCCGAAAGCGGGCGGCCCGCTCTACCTGTACCGTCTGCTGGCGAACCGTCCGGAGAACGCCCTGGGTGTGACGCTGGCACGTCAGGATGCACATTATCCGGTGGATACGCAGGTGAAAGCCGTGCTGACCCAGCCGCTGGAGGCGCTGATCGCCTGGGCGGAAAAACGTCCTGAACTGCGTACGGTTGCCCAGCAGTACGGCGAGCTGGCGCAGGCGGGCACGCAGCGTCTGCTGCCGGGTCCAACCGGCGAGCGCAACACCTGGACGCTGATGCCGCGCGAGCGCGTGCTGTGCGTGGCCGATAACGAGCAGGACGCGCTGGTGCAGCTGGCTGCCGCGATGGCAACCGGGTGTGAAGTGCTGTGGCCGGAAGATGCGCTGCATCGCGATCTCGCCAAACAACTGCCGAAAGCGGTCTCGGCCCGTATTCGCTTTGCGAAGGCCGATGCGCTGCTGACGCAGCCGTTTGATGCCGTAATTTACCACGGTGATTCCGACCAGCTGCGCGAACTGTGCGAGCAGGTTGCGGCCCGCAGCGGGGCCATCGTTTCCGTGCAGGGCTTTGCGCGCGGGGAAACCAACCTGCTGCTGGAGCGTCTGTACGTGGAGCGCTCGCTCAGCGTCAACACCGCGGCGGCGGGGGGTAACGCCAGCCTGATGACAATCGGTTAATCGTGTAAACTCTCCCCGGTGACGCTACGTTTACCGGGGCTACAAAATCACCGTAGGCCGGATAAGCGCAGCGCATCCGGCTTTTTTACACGGAGGGAATGATGAAAAGAGTATTTCTCGCAGGCGCAGCACTGCTGCTGAGCGCCAGCGCGCTGGCCGACGAGTGCGACAAAGCGACCACCCAGCTTGAGCTGAATAACTGTAGCGCGCAGCAGTACCAGGCTGCCGATAAAAAACTCAACCAGACCTATCAGGCCGCCATCAAACGTGCGGCGGCCCCCCAGCGCGACCTGCTGAAAAAAGCGCAGCAGGCGTGGATTACCCTGCGCGACGCGGACTGCGCGTTTATCGGTTCGGGGACGGAAGGCGGAAGCGTCCAGCCAATGATTGTGAATCAGTGTCTGGCGGAAAAAACCGTCGAGCGCGAAGCGTTTCTGGCCTCGCTGATGCAGTGTGAAGAGGGCGACTTAAGCTGTCCTCTCCCGCCGGGCTGAGGGATCCGCACAAAATAATGCCTTCACGGACGGCCCCCTCTCCCTTGAGGGAGAGGGCTGGGGTGAGGGGGAACATACAGCTCTGGTGGTCATTCCGTTCACTTTACGTTCCTTGCTACTTTGTAACGTCATAACCTGTGAACGTGCCAGGGTGGCTCAATCGCCACCACCCTGGCAACCCGGGCTCCCGGCGGTAAATCGCCGCTTCGCGGTACCTTCGGCTAATTCCTTCCGGCTTTTCGGGGACGGGCGGAGGTAACGTCCCTGTAAAGCCCGCCCTCTCGGCGCATCCCTGCGCCTCGCCCCGGCCTGCAGGAAACGCCTCAGCGACTTACAGCCGGACCAGAGCATCGCTGCGAGTAAATCAGTTGGCTTCAAAAACCGGAATCGCTTCTGGTTAAAAAATTCTTGGAACTCCCTCTCCCGCCGGGGAACTAGCGCACGCGGATCCCTTCGATAATCATCCGCTGCACGTTTTCCAGGGTGCTGTGGAAAAACGCCTCGTCCTGCAGCGTTTTGCCGGTCACCGCTTCAACCTGGGCCGCAAAGTCAGCGTAATGCTGGGTGGAGGCCCAAATCATAAAGATCAGATGATGCGGGTCGACCGGAGCCAGCTTTCCGCTGGCGACCCATCCGGCAATAATGGCCGACTTATCGTCCACCAGCTGCTTTAAATCACCGGTAAGTTCCGCCTGCAACAGCGGCGCGCCCTGCAGCATCTCAAGACAAAACAGCCGTGATGCCTGCGGGTAATCGCGCGACACCTCCAGCTTCAGGCGAATGTACTCTTTGATCGCCACCAGCGGGGCCAGCTCTGCGCGAAACGCTTTCAGCGGCGCTAACCAGATATCGAGGATCTGCTGCATCACCGCGATATAGAGCGCCTCTTTAGACGGGTAGTAGTAGAGCAGATTGGTTTTGGATACCCCGGACTGCTCCGCCACCTGCTCCAGGCGCGTGCCGTGAATACCAAACTGCGAAAAGGTCTCCAGCGCCGCGCTGAGGATCGCCTGTTTCTTAGCGCTCACCGCCTGCGAACGTTTACCTGGTGTTTTCACTGCGCCTTGTGCCATTCCCGCTCTCCTTATTGGTTTGCCATAGCATAGCAAAAGCCCTGCTTTCTCTCGACATTTTGGGGGGGCAGGGCTGTGCCAAATCGAAAAAGGAAAGCTGTTGTGGGAGCTCGGGTGCGAATGGTGCCAGCCTTTCTTTATATCTGACTCCTTGGTCATTTAGACGGTCCGCTTTGTGCCAAAAGCGGAAGGAGCTAATAAAAGTTTGTGTGGATCAGCGGGGAGCAGGTCACACTCAAAAACATATAATGGCATTCGTGTGATTTCTACAGATAAGCACAATATCTTTCAAAGATTCGTTTTTCTTCACAGTGCTGGGTGAGTTTATTATCACCCCTCCCATGGAGGCAGCGCCAGTTATCAATAACTAAGACCCCTCCTTCTTTCCATGTTATTTCTTTTGAGAATTCATTATAAATTGAATTGATGAAATCAATCGCCCACACGTCTTTTTTAAAGTATGGTTTCATACATGTAGGGTCATACCTGAGAATACTCTGACCATATTTATGAGACATTTTCAATAGCCTTAAGGCTTTGCTTCTTTCAGGGTGAGACATTTTCCAAAGGATTTGTGATAACTTATTCCTTGCCGAAAGAGGAATTGAATGAATGTCCAAAACGAAAGTCGATCTGTTACTATTTTTGTTGTCAGTGCAATACAGCATAATGTATTTGGGAGGTGATGATTGGTAGGCGAAGTCAGTGTGAGGTGGGAATTTTCCATCTGAATATATGTTGCTCCATGCTCCCGGGTTATTATGATTTTCTTTTTGTGGCCTAATGAAATCCTTTGCAATATGTGAAAATTGCACTCCCGCTATTTTTTCAAATTCATCCATAGCTATATCATGCTTAGTAAAAAAAACAAACCCCTCATTATTCAGCGTGTTTGTTATTGGTTTAAAGTTCATCATATGGAGAGTACCCACAATCTGGTTTCCTTAGTATATTCCCACTACCATTTTGCGCATCAGGCCTGCAATCGAAGCAACCATATTTGAATTCACAATCTTTGCAGCCATCTATTTTATCTTTTGATAGTGTTGAGTATTTTTTATAGTTGGCAGATTTAATTACATCCTCGAGGTTTGAATTGATTATGTTCCCATAAGAGATGTTGCGTGTCATAATGCACGGTAAAACCTCTCCGGCCTGATTGATCGAAAACCTATCCGCATAACAATTATGAACCTGAATGTTTTTACTTGGAGGCGAGTAGCCAAAATACTTTCTTTGCGGTAACGTGTTCTCTAAATTCAAAATCTTCCATTCAGTATCCTTACCTCGGCCAACTTGAGATGGTGAAGAAATCTCATAGTCAAAAACTCCCAAGCTTTCAATAAATTCAACTATCTGTTTTTTTTCTAATGTGCAATTTAATTGCCTATAGTACCCTGCGAAAACATCAATTCCAGATCGTGTCAGTTCATCTATGTTTGCGGTCGTTTTTTTCCATGACCCATTACGTTTTGTCATCGCATCATGTGTACTTTCATCTATCCCATAAAGAGACGTTCCAACTCGGATGTTATATTTTTTCAAGGTGGAGATGAATTCTTTATTAGGTGGTAATAATGTCAAATTACTGAAGATATTTACTTTTATCTCCGGATGGTTATATTTAATGTAAATAATGAGTTCTTTAACTAGTCTCTGTCTTACAAGAGGTTCGCCACCAATTATGGTTATTAAATCAACACCCTGACGCGCTAGTTTTTCTATGATTATTTTCCATGACTCGAAGCTTAATTCATCACTCCTGTCAACTTTAGGGCTGGATTCAGAATAGCAATGTGCGCAAGATAAATTACAAGAGTTAGTTACCTCTATCCAGGCCTGTTTTAATCTCGATAGTTTGAAGCTGGTTTCTTGAGTGTTAAATTCAATATCGATTTTTTTGGGGCGACCAGCACGAAAAGCCCCAAGTTTTTTTAGCGACCATATAGCGGACCAAAACTCATTTCTTGATACACCTAAACTTGAATACTTTGCAACTTTTCCAGAAGCTAGAACTTGTAAAATGTTCGCTTGCAACAATGAAATAGGCTCAACAAAGCTATGCTCTAAATTGTATAAAGCAAATCTTTTTGCCCCTTTAAGAATTCGAATGCTGTTGGATAGTCTCATACTTGCTATTTCTCTTATGTTTTAGGGCAAGTTTCAGCTTTTGGTTTACACCCTTGTATTTGCATCCCATCTCCATTATCTAATTGGCCTGGTATTATTGTGATTATATTCACTATGGAACCACTTGCCTGAGCATCTTGAATAACATTATGAAGAAATTCATAAAAATCTTCGGGCAAGCCCGTTACAATATGCGTTGTTGAATCAGTCATACACAGCCTCGATTTAAGTTTTGACCGTAATGTAGAGCATTGATTACAACTATAGTCGGTGCCTCAAACTGAGCAGCCTCTTTCTACATTTATGTGATCCTATCCACGGAAAGTCGGATCGACGCGAAGCCAGTCACTAATGTTGACTATCTCATGCCTGTGACCTACTCACTGATGATAAAATACGGCAATGTTAGTAATGCCTATCTTTGACCAAAATGCTGTTAACAATGTCCGTTCCTCGCTCATTGCGGACGACCCGCTCCCCAATCCCCTCACTGCCCCTGCACCGCCATCGCGCACCGTTGCCTGCTTTGTGTGCATTTCTTTTGACCATTTAGTCCACTTTATTTACACCCAATTCACCAACCCCTTATTAACACATTAATAACAAAGCAATTTTGAAAACTGGCATCCCCTTTGCAAATCCCTTCTCACGAGGCTGAACAGGATATGCAGGATGCAGCGCCACGTCTGACTTTCACCCCACACTGAAATGAAGAGAGGTTCGTGATGAAAATTGGCGTATTTGTACCTATCGGCAACAACGGCTGGCTTATCTCGACCACTGCACCGCAATACATGCCGACCTTTGAGCTGAATAAAGCCATCGTGCAGAAGGCGGAGCACTACCATTTCGACTTTGCGCTTTCGATGATCAAGCTGCGCGGCTTTGGCGGCAAAACCGAATTCTGGGATCACAACCTGGAGTCCTTTACCCTGATGGCCGGGCTGGCCGCGGTCACCTCGCGGATCCAAATCTACGCTACCGCCGCCACCCTCACCCTGCCCCCGGCGATCGTGGCGCGCATGGCCTCCACCATCGACTCCATCTCCGGCGGGCGCTTTGGCGTCAACCTGGTCACCGGCTGGCAAAAACCCGAGTACGAGCAGATGGGGCTCTGGCCGGGTGACGATTACTTCTCGCGTCGCTACGACTACCTGACCGAATACGTGCAGGTGCTGCGCGACCTGTGGGGTACCGGCAAAAGCGACTTCAAGGGTGACTTCTTCACCATGAACGACTGCCGCGTCAGCCCGCAACCGTCGGTGCCGATGAAGGTGATTTGCGCCGGGCAGAGCGACGCGGGGATGGAGTTTTCCGCCAAATACGCCGACTTCAACTTCTGCTTCGGTAAAGGCGTGAATACGCCTACCGCCTTCGCCCCGACCGCCGCGCGGATGAAAGAGGCCGCCGACAAGACCGGACGCGACGTGGGCTCCTACGTGCTGTTTATGGTGATTGCCGACGAAACCGACGACGCCGCGCGCGCGAAATGGGAGCGCTATAAGGACGGCGCCGACGAGGAGGCCCTGAGCTGGCTCACCGAGCAGAGCCAGAAGGATACCCGCTCCGGGGCGGATACCAACGTTCGCCAGATGGCCGACCCGACCTCTGCGGTCAATATCAACATGGGCACCCTGGTCGGCTCGTACGCCAGCGTCGCCAGAATGCTTGACGAAGTGGCGGCCGTACCCGGGGCGGGAGGCGTCCTGCTGACCTTCGATGATTTCCTGACCGGCGTGGAGACCTTCGGCGAGCGCATCCAGCCGCTGATGCAGTGCCGCGCCCACATCCCTGCCGTCACGAAGGAGGTGGCGTAATGACGACCCTTAACGCACGCCCGGAAGCCATCACCTTCGCGCCACAGCAGAGCGCGCTGATCGTGGTGGACATGCAAAACGCCTACGCCAGCCAGGGCGGCTATCTGGATCTGGCGGGGTTCGACGTCTCCGCCACAAGGCCTGTGATTGAGAACATCAAAACCGCCGTCGCCGCCGCGCGCGCAGCGGGGATGCTCATCATCTGGTTCCAGAACGGCTGGGATGACCAGTACGTCGAGGCCGGCGGCCCCGGCTCGCCCAACTTCCACAAGTCGAACGCCCTGAAAACCATGCGTAAACGGCCCGAACTGCAGGGCAAGCTGCTGGCGAAAGGCGGCTGGGACTATCAGCTGGTTGATGAGCTGGTGCCGCAGGCGGGCGATATCGTCCTGCCCAAACCGCGCTACAGCGGCTTTTTCAACACCCCGCTCGACAGCCTGCTGCGCAGCCGGGGCATTCGTCATCTGGTGTTCACTGGCATCGCCACCAACGTCTGCGTGGAGTCGACCCTGCGCGACGGCTTTTTCCTCGAATATTTTGGCGTGGTGCTGGAGGACGCGACCCATCAGGCCGGGCCGGAATTCGCCCAGAAGGCGGCCCTGTTCAATATCGAAACCTTTTTTGGCTGGGTCAGTAACGTTGCAGATTTCTGCGACGCCCTGAATCCCCCGCTTGCCCGTATCGCCTGAGGAGACACCTGATGCCAAAATCCGTGATTATTCCGCCGGGCACCAGCACGCCCATTGCCCCGTTTGTTCCCGGCACCCTCGCCGACGGCGTGGTGTATGTCTCCGGCACGCTGCCGTTTGATAAAGACAACAACGTGGTGTTTATCAACGACCCAAAGGCGCAAACCCGCCACGTGCTGGAGACGATCAAAACCGTGATCGAAACGGCGGGTGGCACGATGGAGGACGTGACCTTCAACAGCATCTTTATCACCGACTGGAAAAACTACGCCGCGATTAACGAGATTTACGCCGAATTTTTCCCCGGCGATAAACCGGCCCGGTTCTGCATTCAGTGCGGGCTGGTGAAGCCAGAGGCGCTGGTTGAGATCGCCACCGTTGCGCACATCGCGAAGTGAGGCAGGTATGAAACTCTCCGTCTCGCCGCCCCCGTATGAGGGCGCGCCCGTGGTGGTCTTTATTTCCGGTCTCGGCGGCAGCGGCAGCTACTGGCTGCCCCAGCTGGCCGCGCTGGAGCCGGAGTATCAGGTGGTGTGCTATGACCAGCGGGGAACGGGCAATAACCCTGACACCCTGCCGGAAGGGTACAGCCTTGCGCAGATGGCGGACGAGCTGGCCCAGGCGCTGACGGATGCCGGGATTGCCCGCTACAGCGTCGTGGGCCATGCGCTGGGTGCGCTGGTCGGCCTGCAGCTGGCCCTCGACAGGCCAGACGCCCTCACCGCGCTGGTGTGCGTCAACGGCTGGTTGACCCTCAACGCCCACACCCGGCGCTGCTTTCAGGTCCGCGAGCGCCTACTGCATTCCGGCGGCGCGCAGGCGTGGGTCGAGGCGCAGCCGCTGTTTCTCTACCCGGCGGACTGGATGGCCGCCCGCGCGCCCCGTCTGGAGGCAGAAGAAGCGCTGGCGCTGGCCCATTTCCAGGGCAAATCCAACCTGCTGCACAGGCTCAGCGCCCTGAAAAAGGCCGACTTCAGCCGCCATGCCGCGCGCATTCGCTGCCCGGTACAGATCATCTGTTCCGCCGACGACATGCTGGTGCCCTCCGTCTGCTCGTCGGAACTGCAGGCGGCGATCCCGCACAGCCGCAGCGCGGTGATGCGCCAGGGCGGGCACGCCTGCAACGTCACCGAGCCGGACACCTTTAACACCCTGCTGCTGAACGGGCTTGCCAGCCTGCTGCACAGCCCGGAACCCGCTTTATAAGGAGCTTTAATGAGCGAAGCCATTACCCCCGCCGCGCTGGAAACGCTGTTCACCGGCGCCCGCACCCATAACGGCTGGCAGGATATGCCCGTCAGCGACGAAACGCTGCGCGAGATCTACAACCTGATGAAATGGGGGCCAACGTCCGCCAACTGCTCCCCGGCGCGAATTGTGTTTGTGCGAAGCGCAGAGGGAAAAGAGAAGCTGCGCCCGGCGCTCTCCAGCGGCAACCTCGAAAAAACGCTCACCGCCCCGGTCACGGCCATTGTCGCCTGGGACGGAGAATTCTACGAGCGCCTGCCCGAGCTGTTCCCGCACGGCGATGCAAAGAGCTGGTTTACCACCAGCCCCGCGCATGCGGAAGAGACTGCTTTTCGCAACAGCTCGATGCAGGCCGCCTACCTGATTTTTGCCTGTCGCGCCCTGGGGCTGGATACCGGCCCGATGTCGGGCTTTGACCGCCAAAAGGTCGACGAGGCCTTTTTCACCGGCACCACGCTTAAAAGCAATCTGCTGATCAACATTGGCTACGGCGATACCCGCAAACTCTACGGGCGCCTGCCGCGTCTGACCTTCGACGATGCCTGCGGGCTGGCGTAAGGAGCGATTATGACGACACCGGATAAACAAACCTTTCGCGACGCCATGGCCTGCGTTGGCGCGGCGGTCAACATCATCACCACCGACGGCCCGGCGGGGCTGGCAGGCTTCACCGCCAGCGCGGTGTGCAGCGTCACGGATTCACCGCCCACCCTGCTGGTGTGCCTGAACCGCGGCGCGTCCGTCTGGCCCACGTTCAGCGAAAACCGCACCCTTTGCGTGAATACCCTGAGCGCAGGACAGGAGCCTTTATCTAACCTGTTTGGCGGGAAAACGCCGATGGAGGAACGCTTTGCCGCCGCCCGCTGGCAGACGGGCGACACGGGCTGCCCGCGCCTGGAGGATGCGCTGGCCTCGTTTGACTGCCGCATCAGCCAGGTGGTGAGCGTCGGCACCCACGACATTCTGTTTTGCGACATTGTTTCGATTATCCGCCACCCCGCGCCCCAAGGGCTGGTGTGGTTTGACCGCGGCTACCACGCGCTTATGCGCCCCGCCTGTTAACCCGCTCTAAGGAGACAGACCATGTTCGGATTTCCCCACTGGCAGTTGAAATCGACCTCCACAGACGCAGGCGTGGTCGCGCCGGATGAACGCCTCCCGCTCGGGCAGACGATGGTGATGGGCGTTCAGCACGCGGTCGCCATGTTTGGCGCTACGGTGCTGATGCCAATGCTGATGGGACTCGATCCCAACCTCTCTATTTTGATGTCGGGTATCGGTACGCTGCTGTTCTTTTTCGTCACCGGCGGGCGCGTGCCCAGCTATCTCGGCTCCAGCGCCGCCTTTGTCGGGGTGGTCATCGCCACCACCGGGTTTAACGGTCAGGGGATCAACCCCAACCTGAGCGTGGCCCTCGGCGGCATCATCGCCTGCGGTCTGGTCTACACCCTGATTGGTCTGGTGGTGATGAAAATCGGCACGCGCTGGATCGAGCGAATGATGCCCCCGGTCGTGACGGGCGCCGTGGTGATGGCGATTGGCCTTAACCTCGCCCCGATTGCGGTCAGGAGCGTCTCAGCCTCGCCGTTTGAAAGCTGGATGGCGGTGATCACCGTGCTGTGCATCGGCCTGGTGGCGGTGTTCACGCGCGGCATGATCCAGCGGCTGCTGATCCTGGTCGGACTCATAGTGGCTTGCCTGGTCTACGCCCTGCTGGCCAACGTTTTCGGTTTGGGCAAGCCGGTTGATTTTACCCTGCTGCATCAAGCCGCCTGGTTCGGCCTGCCGCAGGTGACCGCGCCTACCTTCAACACCCAGGCGATGATGCTTATCGCTCCGGTGGCGGTGATCCTGGTGGCAGAGAACTTAGGTCACCTGAAAGCGGTCGCCGGGATGACCGGGCGCAGCATGGACCCTTACATGGGCCGTGCGTTCGTCGGTGACGGGCTGGCGACCATGCTCTCCGGTTCCGTGGGCGGCAGCGGCGTCACCACCTATGCGGAAAACATCGGCGTGATGGCGGTGACCAAGGTCTACTCGACGCTGGTCTTCGTGGCGGCGGCGGTGATGGCGATGCTGCTCGGCTTCTCGCCGAAGTTCGGCGCGCTGATCCACACTATTCCGTCACCGGTCATCGGCGGCGCATCGATTGTGGTGTTTGGGCTGATCGCCGTGGCCGGGGCGCGCATCTGGGTGCAGCATCGGGTCGATCTCAGCCAGAACGGCAACCTGATTATGGTGGCGGTCACGCTGGTGCTGGGCGCGGGCGATTTTGCCCTGACGCTGGGCGGGTTCACGATTGGCGGGATTGGCACGGCAACCTTCGGCGCGATCCTGCTTAACGCCCTGCTGAGCCGCCGGATGGCCGCCGCGCCGCAGGGCACCGTGGTGCATCAGGATTCCTGATTTAACGCCGCGCTGTCATTTTCTGGCAGCGCGTTTTTCTTCCGTTTGAGCTTTAACTCGCTCACCAGCACCCCGGCGACAATAAATGCCGCGCCCACCAGCGCGAGCAGCGGCAGACGCTCACCTGCAATGCGTCCGAAAATGCCCGCCCAGACCGGTTCTCCGGTATAAATCACCGTCGCGCGGGTTGGCGATACGCTGCGCTGCGCCCAGTTCATGGTGACCTGAATAATGGCGCTGAAGATACCCAGCCCCAGTGCAACCACCACCAGACCGGTGGACATCGGCGGCACGGACTCGCCTGCCGGCACCATCGTCGCAAAGGCCACCAGCGACGCCGTAGCGAGCTGCACCACCGTCACCCGCTTGACGTCGACCTTGCCCGCCCAGGCGCTAATCAGAATAATTTCTGCCGCAATGGCAATCGCCCCAATCAGGGTGATGATTTCGCCCGACCCCAGCGCCAGCAGGTTATTTTCCGGCCCGGCCAGTAAGATGAGACCGATAAACGCCAGCACGATGCCGATGCAGGACATCAGGCCCGGAATTCTGCCGAGACAGAGCCACTGCAATAGCGGCACCAGCGGTACATACATCGCAGTGATAAACGCGGATTTGCTGCTGGAGATGGTCTGCAATCCCCACGTCTGCAGGCTGTAGCCCATTGCTATCGCTACCCCAATCGCCACCCCCGCCTTCAGCTCTTTAAGCGTCAGCCCCCGCAGCGTTTTAAGCGAAATCAGCCCTACCGCAATCGCCGCCGTCGCAAAGCGCAGGCCAACAAAAAAGAACGGATCGCTGAGAGTTACCGCGTACTGAACGGCCAGAAACGTCCCGCCCCAGAACATGGTAATGAGAATGAGGATGGCTTCCTGCGGTTTAACGGAGAATTTGAAGCGTGAGACAGACATGCGGCACTCGCAATTAAGATCAATTCTCTAGTGTGCGTTGCCTTTGGTTACAGTTCAATGTTGCAGAAATAAAAAAACCGCCGGGAGAGCCCGGCGGCAGGGAGTCAACCCGGCGTACTACTTGTTGCTGCCGTGGCTGTTTTTGCCCCCTTTTTTACCAGCCTCAGATGCGCGCTGAGGGTCATTTTTGAAGTTCCCCCCGCTAGACTGGCCACCTTTACGACCTGCTTCTGATGCTCTTTCACGGTCTTCAGCGAAATTACCTGAACCACCACGATGGTTTGCCATCTCTAACCTCCAGAGTGTGAAACATTAGACATCATATTGCATTCAGTAAAAGAGGATTCTTTCACCTCGCGACTCAAGGACAGTGCCTTTATCTGTGCCGCGTGAAACTAAGCTTAGTGGAATGCGGCTATCCATCAAGCCAGAGGTAATATTCTGCAACATGATCTCAGTCTTTTGGGTGAGACGACGCGACGGCGACTCATAAACCTTTCTTATCATTTCAAAATTCGACTGACAGAAAGTTGTTTCATTTTGCTACAAAGCCTTTTTTGTAACCATATTGTTATAAATCAAAGAAATGCCCTTCATTTTTGCAGTCTGGCTGTGATGGCATATCTTTAAAAGAACGCAGCGATCCGCTGTCAGAAAAAACAAACGAGGAGTGATGCAAAATGGCAAAAGTTCTGGTGCTCTATTATTCCATGTATGGACACATTGAAACCATGGCTCACGCGGTAGCAGAAGGTGCAAACAGGGTTGATGGCGTTGAGGTTGTGGTGAAACGCGTACCGGAAACCATGCAGGCGGAAGCCTTCGCGAAAGCCGGGGGCAAAACGCAAAACGCTCCGGTCGCCACCCCGCAGGAGCTGGCGGATTATGATGCCATTATCTTCGGCACCCCGACCCGCTTCGGCAATATGTCAGGCCAGATGCGTACCTTCCTCGATCAAACCGGCGGACTTTGGGCATCCGGGGCGCTCTACGGCAAACTCGCCAGCGTATTCAGCTCTACCGGCACCGGCGGCGGTCAGGAGCAGACGATTACCTCAACCTGGACTACCCTTGCTCATCATGGGATGGTGATTGTGCCGATTGGCTACGGCGCGCAGGAACTGTTTGACGTTTCCCAGGTGCGCGGCGGTACGCCTTACGGCGCAACCACCATTGCCGGTGGGGACGGTTCACGCCAGCCAAGCAATGAAGAACTGGCTATCGCCCGCTATCAGGGTGAACACGTCGCGGGTCTGGCCAAAAAACTGAACGGCTAACACCCAACAGGAGGACAAGCATGCCAACTCAAGAATCCAAAGCTCACCACGTGGGCGAATGGGCAAGTTTACGCAACACCTCTCCGGAGATTGCCGAAGCTATCTTTGAAGTCGCGAAGTACGATGAAAAGCTGGCCGAGCAGATTTGGGAAGAAGGTAACGATGAGGTGCTGGTGCGCGCCTTCGAAAAAACGGATAAAGACTCGCTCTTCTGGGGTGAGCAAACCATCGAACGTAAAAACGTCTAAGCGTTTCCCCCCGCCGCAGCGGGGGGTTCTCTTTTACTTCGCCGCGTTATTCATCACCGCATTGAATTTATCGACAGGACAGAAGCCGTTCGCATCCACCGG
The DNA here is from genome assembly GCF_019718755.1 of Enterobacter sp. RIT637. Taxonomy (NCBI): domain Bacteria; kingdom Pseudomonadati; phylum Pseudomonadota; class Gammaproteobacteria; order Enterobacterales; family Enterobacteriaceae; genus Enterobacter; species Enterobacter sp. RIT637. The sequence goes on along the minus strand of NZ_JAIHAZ010000001.1, from coordinate 183,821 downwards.
GCAGCCTTTCAGCTCCAGCGTCACGCGCTGCGCAGGGGCCTGCAGCGATAGCACGCTGGCGTTACGCAGCTGCTCTGAACTCTGGTAGACATACTCAATTTTCATCAGCTCCTGGTTGGCGTTTTTGTCATGCCAGCGCTGGAAGACAATTTTGCCGCCAATCGGGGTGCGCTCCTGCTGGTCGTGCAGTTGGTACGGTTTGAAATCCAGGGCAGTCAGCAGGGAAGCAATGTTCGAGTCATGCCCTACCAGCAGGGTGATTTTCGGCGCTTTCGCCTGTTCGGTGACCAGCGTTTTATCAATGTACTTCACCAGCGGCTTCGCCACGTTTTGCGCCACCTCGGTAGAGGTAAACAGCGAGTCCTGATAGCCGTTCTTCAGCTTCGACAGCACGCGCCACTGCTGGTCGGTTTTGATTTCGCCCCAGGCCACCTGGTCGGCCGGGAAGCCTTCGTAATACTGCAGCGTGAACGCGTCCACCAGCGAGTTACCCACCTTCAGCGGCCCGGATACGCCAGGCTCTTTTTCATAGTCGGCGCTGAAGGTGTCTTTCGCGTCTGCCAGCGAGCAGACCTTTTTCTCTTTGCAGGACGGAGAATCGGCGTAGTTCGTCATCTGCTCCAGCAGCTTATAGCTTTCGGTAAGCTGCATTTTCTGCCGCTCGGACTCCATCGCCTTCAGCGCTTTTTCACGGAATTCCGGCGAGTTATCGGTAATCACCGGATTGAAGGTCGGATCCATGGTGCCCATTTTTTCCTGATGGTGCACGGGAACGTCGCAGCCCGGGAACGCGCCGGTGATAAAGAACTGCGCGGTGGCGACGGTGCGCTGCAGGCTGTTGGCATAGGCATAAACGCTATCCGCCGCTGGACATTCTCCCGTCTTCACCATCCCCTGCTGCGCCAGCCACTCGCGCATGTAATGGCCCATATAGACTTCCAGCACGCCACCCTTGGTAGTGAGCTGACCGCCCGGCACCTCCCACTCCGGCCACTGCTTCGGCGTGGACTGCTCCAGCACGCTGCCGTTATTGGCGAGCGGCGCGCGCAGGTTATGGCGACTCATGATTAAAACTTGCTCCAGCTGATACCCTTCCGGCGTCTCTTGCGCCTGCACGCCAAACGTTGCTGAAATGGAACCGGCGACTGCCAGCGCGAGTAGTGCTTTTCTCATCCCTAATTCCTCACTCGTTTTAAAATGTCGCGTTCAGTGTGACAGATTGGTGACAATTTTCCGGGAAGCATTTCTCAAACTGATGATTAACGTGCTTACGACGCGCGCAGATTAGTTTTATAATAAAACCACACCCTACCGGAGAATTGACCGTGAAACGTACCCGCCTCGAAGAGAGCACCTGCCCCGTCGCCCGTTCGCTGGATATCATCGGCGACTGGTGGTCGCTGTTGATCGTGCGCGACGCGCTGCGCGGGATTAAACGCTTCGGCGAGTTCCAGAAAAGCCTCGGTATCGCAAAAAACATGCTGACCACGCGGCTGAAGCTGCTGGTCGACGAAGGCATCCTCCGGCTTCAGCCCGCGTCCGACGGCAGCGCCTGGCAGGAGTATGTCCTGACCGAGAAAGGGCGCGCCCTGCAAACGGTGCTGGTTGCCCTCTCCCAGTGGGGGAATGAATTTTTGTTTGCTGAAAACGAATGCGGCACCGTGCTGGTCGATGCCGAACAGCGCAAACCCCTGCGCAAGCTGGCGCTTATCGCCGATGATGGGCGCGAACTGACGCCTGAAGAGATCGTGGCTAAACTCCCCTCCTGATCGTTCCCGAAGGCAAAAGCACAAAATGCCCACCAAAATGGTTGCATTATAAAACCAAATAGCCGAGAGTTAATTAAGTTTCATCTTGAAACCAAATAACCCACTTTGCCTTGAGGTAACACACGATGACTACGCAAATCACCACCGCCCTGATTACGGGCGCCTCTTCCGGAATTGGTGCCGTCTATGCCGACCGTCTTGCCGCGCGCGGCGCTAACCTGGTGCTGGTTGCCCGCCGCGAGGATCGCCTGAAAACCCTCGCTGCCGACCTGCGTGCGCGCTATGGCGTGGCCGTCGACATTCTGGTGGCCGATCTCACCGATGAAGCCGGGATCCGCGCCGTGGAAGAGGCGCTGCGCAGCAATACCGCCATTGATACGCTCGTTAACAACGCGGGCACCGCGCAGATGGCACCGTTCCTCGCAGGCGATGTGGCGCAGCATCAGGCTATTAACACCCTGAACACCACGGCGCTGATGCGTCTGACCTACGCCATCCTGCCCCGTCTGGCGCAGAACAATCGCGGCACGCTGATCAATATCGCCTCGGTGTTAGCGCTGCACGTCCGCGCCGGTAGCGCCCTCTACAGCGCCACCAAGGCGTGGGTACTGAGCTTTACCCGTGGGCTACAGGAAGAGTTTGCCGACAGCAGCGTGCGCATTCAGGCCGTACTGCCCGCCGCCACCGCGACAGAAATCTGGAGTCATTCGGGCGTCACGGTGAACGATCTGCCGGAAGGATCGGTAATGACCACCGACGATATGGTGGATGCGTCGTTGGCGGGTCTGGATCAGGGTGAACCGATCACCATCCCGCCGATGCACGACGCAGGCCTGTGGGATCGCTACGAAGCGGCGCGCCTTGAGCTATTCAACAGCGCGCGCACCGGCATTCCGGCCCCGCGCTACGTAAAACAGTAGCCTAACGCTCAAGCTGGTCGCCGTACTCGCTCATCCAGGCGGCCAGCGGCGAGAGTGCGTCCTGCAGGGTTAGCCCCAGCCCGGTGATCTGATACTCCACGCGCGGGGGGATCTCCGGGTAGACCGTCCGCGTCACCAGCCCGCGCTGCTCGAACAGGCGCAGCTGCTTCGTCAGCTCTTTCTGCGTGATGGGGGCAGCGGCTCGCAGCAGATCGCCAAAGCGTACGGGCGTGTTGAACACAATCAGGCGGTAGAGAATGGGGATCGCCCATTTACCGGATATCAGGTTGACAAACTGCGTCATCGGGCAAGTATACGCCTCAGATTTTTTTTCGCAGCACACCTCCAGCCTTTCTGCCATAGCACACCTCTTGCCTCGTTAGTATCCATTTGGTACCTGGTTTCCTTTCGATACTAACGTTTCTATAGTGCTTTCTCCAGTGACATTTCAGGAGAAGAACATGGGTCGTTTAACAGATAAATATACGCTGATTACCGGCGGTACCAGCGGCATCGGCCTCGCCACCGCGCAGGCGTTTATCGCCGAAGGCGCGCACGTCGCCGTGACCGGACGTAACCCGGAAACGCTCGCCGAGGCAGAACGTATTCTTGGCGATAAAGCTTGGGTGATCCCAACCGATGCGGGCGATATCGCGTCGCAAAAAGCGCTGGCGGACACCCTCGCCGCCCGCTGGCCTCGCCTGGACGCGGTGTTTCTCAACGCGGGCGACGTCACGCACGCGCCGCTGGAAGCCTGGCAGGAGGATGCCTGGGACCGCCTGATGGGCATCAACCTGAAGGGACCGTTCTTTTTAATTCAGGCGCTTCTGCCGCTGCTGAATAATCCGTCGTCGGTGATCCTCTGCGGCTCCGTAAGCGCGCGCATCGGTCTGCCCACCAGCAGCGTGTATGCCGCGAGCAAGGCCGCCCTGCTGTCGCTGGCGCGCACGCTCTCGGCGGAGCTGCTGCCGCGCGGGATCCGCGTCAACGGCCTGAGCCCCGGTCCGGTGGAAACCCCGGCGTTTACGAAGACGGGCCTAAGCGACGAGGCGCTTAACGCGATGATGGCAGAGGTCATCAAGCTGGTGCCGCTCGGCAGAATGGGCTCGACGACGGAGCTGGCAAAAGCCGCGCTCTATCTGGCCTCCGACGAGTCGAGCTACACGGTGGGAACGGAGCTGCTGGTGGACGGCGGAATGGGGAGTTTATAACTCAAAAGGCGCTGATGCCGGTGACGATGCCGACATACAGCGCCGCCCATGCGCAGGCGGAAAGCAGGCTGACGGCGTAGACCTTTGCTGCATTCAGCCTGAGCATCCCCGCCGCCAGCGGGACGATGTAACGCAACACCGCCAGAAAGCGCGACGTAAACAGCACGATGACGCCGTTCTTTTGCAGCTGATGCTGTACCCGCAAGAACTTATCGGCATGCTTTGAGGTGAAGCGCGTGACCAGCCGGGTGTGCCCCATCAGCTGGCCGATATGGTAATTCAGCACCGAACCCGCCGCTGCTCCCATTACCACGGCGAGCCACGCCAGCGCGGGAGGCATGCTCGCCTGGCTGACGGTAATGCCCGCCAGCAGCATCACCGAGGCGGGCGGCAGTACGGAGGAGATCAGCACCGTCGATTTACTCAGCGCCATCACAAATAACAGCGCGAAAAGATGTGCCGGATAGAGCGCAAAATGATTCAGCAAATTATCAAACCACGCCATTTTCCTCTCCTCCGTTGATTATATAATCCTCCATTAGAAATGAATTACCTTAAATAAACCGTCAACGCTTTATTAATAAGATTCTCCTAAACCGTTCTTAAACATTATTTAATTTCCCGAGCGACAATATCAAATAAGCGTATTATTTCTCACGTTTTACAACGATCTCGTTATGGCGAGGCTCCTGTACAAATACACGTTATCGCTCTGGTGGGTTCGAGAGAACCGGCACAGGGTAAAACAGGCACTGTCGAATCAAGGCTTTGTCAGTATAACTTCCCTCACGGGATACGGTGTACAGTGCTGAACCCAGGACGTGGGGATCTCCTCTTCGACATGCCCTGTCTTGCTCGCCCCTGAGAGATGTTATTATTCAAAGGGAATTCACTATGTCTTACGCTATTCACAACCAGAATCTGGCATTCAATGACAGCGCTGTCGCGCAATATATGAATACCGATTTTATTGTCCTCGATATTTCATTATGCGTGGCGCTGGCGCGCGAGCAATTCTTCGAAAAATTAAAAGACGACGATATTCCGTCTCATATTTTTATTGAAGACAATGGCCGCCTGGCGGGCATGATTGCCGTGCGTAAATTGCTGCAGACCGCCGATACGGTACAGCCGGTGAAATCGCTGATGATTTCGCAGTTTTTGCAGGTCAAACCGGAGGATGAACGTGCCGACGTTGCCGGGCTGCTGGCGCACGGCGGCGCGGACGTGGTGCCCGTGGTCACCCACGGCAAGCTCGTCGGCTGCCTGACCGAGCGCGAAATCGCCCATCTGCTGGAAGATGACGTCACCGAAGACGCTCAGCTTCAGGGGGCGACGCTGCCGCTGGAGAAGCCGTATCTGGACACCAGCCCGTACAGCCTGTGGAAGAAACGTTCCGTCTGGCTGCTGCTGCTGTTTGTCGCAGAGGCCTACACCAGCTCGGTGATCCAGCATTTTGAAGAGGCGCTGGAGTCCGCCATCGCGCTGGCGTTCTTTATTCCGCTGCTGATCGGCACGGGCGGCAACAGCGGGACGCAGATCACCTCCACGCTGGTGCGCGCCATGGCGCTGGGAGAAGTCCGTCTGCGCGACGTTGGCCGCGTGCTGCGTAAAGAGATGACCACCTCGCTGATGATTGCCGCCACGCTCGGTATTGCCGGGTGTATCCGCGCCTGGATGATGGGGATTGGGCTGGAAATCACGCTTATCGTCAGCCTGACGCTGGTGTGCATTACGCTCTGGAGCGCGATTGTGTCGTCCGTCATTCCGATGGTTCTCAAGCGCTGCGGCATTGACCCGGCGGTCGTCTCCGCGCCGTTTATCGCGACGCTTATCGACGGCACCGGGCTGATTATCTACTTTAAGATCGCGCAATATACGCTGGGGCTGGAGTAACGCTGACCTTGCCGGGTGGCGCTGCGCTTATCCGGCCTACCCATCCCGTAGGCCCGTGCAAGCGTAGCGCCGCCGGGCAATACTCAGGTCGCACCCAGCGTTCTCACCGCCCGCCCAAACGCCTCAATCGCCAGGGCAACATCCTCAGCCATCACCGATTCCGCAGGATGGTGGCTGACGCCCCCTTTGCAGCGCACAAACAGCATCCCAACCGGCCAGCGTTCCGCCAGCGCGATGGTGTCATGCCCGGCTCCGCTCGGCAGCGATAATGAGCGCCCCTGCACCGATTCAACGGCCTGCCCCAGCAGATTCTGCAAACGCGCATCGCACGGCGTGGCGGCGATACGGTAAAACTCCTCGGCGCTGAAGCTCAGCCCACGACGAGCGGCAATGGCCTGCGCCTGCACCAGCAGTTCCGCGAGCAGCGCGTCAAGCGGGCCATCCTGCGGGCCGCGAATATCCAGCGAGAGCGCAACCTCGCCCGGAATAACGTTGACCGCACCGGGCAGGCAGCGCAGCTCCCCGACCGTCGCCACCTGATTACCGCCCCGCTGTCGGGTGGTGTTTTCGATCAGCACCATCCATTCAGCGGCGGCGGCCAGCGCATCCTTACGGTGACTCATCGGCACGGTTCCCGCGTGTCCGGCCTCTCCGGTGAAGCGGCAGTTGAGGCGGCGCGCGCCGTTAATGGCTTCCACCACGCCCAGCGCCAGACCTTCCTGCTCCAGACACGGCCCCTGTTCGATGTGCAGTTCCAGACAGGCGCTGAAATCGTCCTGATGGCGTGCCGCGAGCGCCACGCGGGCGGGATCTAATCCTGCCTGCACCATCGCCTGCGCCACGCTGATGCCGCTGGCATCGCAGGTCTCCAGCCAGCCCTGCGGCCAGGTGCCCGTTATGCCCCGGCTGCCTAGCAGGGTGATGCCAAAACGGGTTCCCTCTTCGTCGCCAAAGCCGACAATCTCGATGGCCTGGGCCAGATGCAGCCCCTGCCGGTGCAGGCTGTCCACCACCTCAATGGCGGTGAGCACCCCGAGCATGCCGTCGTAGCGCCCGGCATTGCGTACGGTATCCAGATGCGAGCCGAGCAGCACCGCCTGCGCCCCTTCCTGCTGGCCTTCATAGCGACCGCAGATATTGCCCACGCTGTCCTGCCAGACGGTCATTCCCGCCTGGCGCATCCACTCTCCGACCAGCTGGTTGGCCTGCAGATGCTGCGTGGAGAGATAGACCCTTGTCAGCGCATCCGGGGTTTCGCTGATGGCGGCCAGCGCGTCGGCGCGCGCCATCACCCGTTCTGCCGCCGGGCTCATTGCGGCGTCTCGCGGCGATAGTGGTCCCACGCGGCCTGCATGGCGGCACCCTGCGTGGTGGTGAATTTCAGGTAGTTCAGCACCGACTCCAACGCGCTCAGGGTGGTCATCACGCAGTCCTTGCGCGCGTTGTAGCCCATGGTGCCAATGCGCCACACTTTGCCGTGCAGCGGGCCAAACGAGGTGCCGATTTCAATCCCGAAATCCTCCAGCATCAGCTTGCGCACCTGGTCGCCGTTGACGCCCTGCGGGATAACCACGCCCAGCACGTTGTTCATCTTGTGCTTCAGGTCGCCAAAGGTCTCCAGCCCCATCGCCTGAATGCCCTTCAGCAGTGCATCGCCGTGCAGCTTATGACGCGCGATGCCGTTATCCAGCCCTTCCTGCAGGATCAGCCGCGCGCACTCGCGGGCGCCAAACAGCGCGGTCGTGGCTTCGGTGTGGTGGTTCAGACGCTCCGGGCCCCAGTAGTCCATCACCATGCCGAGATCGAAATAGTTGGAGTAGATCATCTCCTCGTCGCCGTCGCGGTGGGCGTCGGTGCGGATGCCCTCCTCAACGCATTTGCGGCGGCGGATCGCCTCCTCCATGTGCGCGCTAAGGGTGATCGGCGACGTGCCCGACGGGCCGCCGAGGCACTTTTGCATCCCGGCCGAGACGGCGTCCAGCCCCCAGGCGTCGGTCTCCAGCGCGTTGCCGCCGAGCGATGCGGTGGCGTCGGTGTAAAACAGCACGTCGTAGCGGCGGCAGATGGCACCCAGCTCCGCGAGGGGCTGCAGCATGGTGGTGGAGGTGTCGCCCTGCACGGTCAGCAGCAGGCGCGGGCGAATACGCTTAATCGCATCCTCGATCTGGTCCGGGGTGAACACCTCGCCCCACGGCACCTCGATGGTATGTACCTCCGCGCGGCAGCGGCGGGCAATTTCGCACAGCAGATGACCAAAGCGGCCAAAGACCGGCACCAGCACCTTATCTCCCGGGCGAATGGCGGAGACCAGAATGGCTTCAATTCCCGCGCGGGAGGTGCCGTCCACCAGCATCGTCCAGCGGTTCTCGGTGCGGAACACCCCGCGATAGAGCGCCATCACCTCGTTCATGTAGTGGGTCATGGCCGGATCGTACTGGCCGATCAGCTGGCTCGACATGGCGCGCAGCACGCGCGGGTCGGCGTTGATCGGGCCCGGCCCCATCAGCAGGCGCTGGGGCGGGTTGATTTGCGGAAAGCGTGCGATATCCATTGTTAAGTCCTTATCAGTTGAGGCCGCGCACGGAGGAGATGAACTGCTTCAGTTCCGTGGTCTGCGGGTTGGCGAACAGCGTTTTGCTGTCGCCCTGCTCCCAGACTTTCCCCTGGTGCATAAACACCACGCGGTCGCCCACTTCGCGGGCAAAATTCATTTCATGGGTAACCAGTATGAGCGTCATCCCCTCGGCCGCCAGCTGTTCCAGCACCTTGAGCACTTCACCCACCAGCTCCGGGTCGAGCGCGGAGGTGATCTCGTCACAGAGTAAAACTTTCGGCGACATGGCCAGCGCCCGGGCAATGGCCACGCGCTGCTGCTGGCCGCCGGAGAGGCTCGACGGGTAGTAATCCAGGCGATCGCCTAAGCCGACCTTCTCCAGCATCTGCTGCGCCAGCGCCCGGCATTCGGCGGCGCTTTTCTTCAGCACCCGACGCGGGGCGAGCATCACGTTTTCCAGCGCCGTCATGTGCGGGAACAGGTTGAAACTCTGGAACACCATCCCGACCGAGCGGCTGATTTCCCGCGCCTGAGAATCCCGGTCGGTAATGGTCATGCCGCCCAGCTTGATGCTGCCGTCCTGATAGCCTTCCAGTCCGTTGATGCAGCGCAGCAGCGTGCTTTTGCCCGATCCGCTGCGCCCAATAATGGAAATCACCTGGCCCATGTCGATATCCAGATCGACGCCCTTGAGCACGTGGTTATCGCCGTAGTACTTCTGCACCTGATTAATGGTGATGAGAGGCATTGAATTTCGTCTCCAGATAGCGGCTGTAGCGCGACAGCGGATAACACAGAATAAAGTAGCCGAGCGCTACCAGCGCAAAGACCTTAAACGGCTGATAGGTCACGTTGGTCAGCATGGTCCCGGCCTTGGTCAGCTCGATAAAGCCGATAATCGACGCCAGCGCGGTACCTTTAATCACCTGCACGGCAAAGCCGACCGTCGGGGCGATGCCGATGCGCAGCGCCTGCGGGGCGACGACGCGAAACAGGGTCTGGCCAAAGGTCAGCCCCAGACAGCGCGAGGCTTCCCACTGCCCTTTCGGCAGCGCGCGAATGCTACCGAACCAGATATCGAGCAGAAACGCGCTGGTGTAGAAGGTTAATGCCAGCGAGGCGGCGGTCCACGGCGAAACGTCGATGCCGAACAGCGCCACGCCGAAGAAGGCCAGGAACAGCTGCATCAGCAGCGGCGTGCCCTGAAACAGCTCAATATAGCCGCGGATGATGCGCTTCACCGTGCGCCCGCCCGTCAGGCGCAGCAGCAGGAGCGGCAGCGTCACCGCCGCCCCGCCGACAAACGCCACCAGCGACAGCAGCACCGTCCAGCGTCCGGCCAGCAGCAGGTTGCGAATAATGTCCCAGTCGGTAAAGGTGGTCATCATGCCTGCACCCCCAGCCATTTGCGTCCCGCCGCCATCATCAGCTGGCGCAGGGTAATCGACAGCGCTAAGTAAATCCCGGTTGTCACCAGATAGACCTCAAAGCTCAGAAACGTTCTGGACTGGATCAGGTTGGCGGCGAAGGTCAGCTCTTCATACGAGACCTGCGACACCACCGACGAGCCGAGCATCACAATAATGCACTGGCTCACCAGCGCCGGGTAAATGCGCTGCAGCGCGGGCGGCAGCACCACGCGAATAAAGGTCTGCAGGCGGGTCAGCCCCAGCACGCGTCCGGCTTCCCACTGTCCTTTCGGCGTGACCTGAATGCCCGCGCGGATAATCTCGGTGCTGTAGGCGCCCAGGTTCACCACCATGGCCAGCAGCGCCGCTTCCCCCGCCGTCATCTTCAGCCCGAGATTCGGCAGGCCGAAGACGATGAAAAACAGCTGCACCACAAACGGCGTGTTGCGGATGATTTCCACGTACGCGCCCCAGATACGGCTGAACCAGGTGGTGCGTCCGCTGCGGATCGCCGCCCCGAAAATGCCTATCGCCAGCCCGCCGACGGTCGCCATCACCGTCAGTTGAACGGTGACCCACAGCCCCGCCAGCAGCTCCGGCCAGTGCGGCCAGAGCGCGGAGAAATCAAGTTGCTCCGTCATCGGCTCAGGCGCCAAGGTTTGCCGGCAGCGGGGCCTTCAGCCATTGCTCAGACAGGCCGTTCAGCGTGCCGTCCTTGATGCCCTGCTCAATCAGCGCATCCACTTTTGCCTTCAGGGCCGGTTCGTTTTTCTTCAGGCCGATAAAGCACGGCGAATCTTTCAGCATAAAGCTCGGCACCGGGGCTTTATCCGCGTTCTGGCGCGAAATGGCCGCCACCACCAGGTTGCCGGTTGCCACGTACTGCACCTGTCCGGAAAGATAGGCGGAGAGCGTGGTGTTGTTGTCTTCGTAGCGCTTCACGTTCGCGTCTTTCGGCGCCAGGCCGGTCAGCACCATGTCCTCCACCGCCCCGCGCGTCACACCGATGGTTTTTCCGCTCAGCGCGGCGGCGTCCTTCAGCTCGGCGCCTTTCGGGCCAAACACGCCGAGGAAGAACGGCGCGTAGGCGCGGCTGAAGTCGATCACCTTCTCGCGCTCCGGGTTTTTACCGAGGCTTGAAATGACCAGATCCACCTTATCGGTTTGCAGGTACGGCACGCGGTTGGCGCTGGTCACCGGCACCAGCTGCAGCTTGAGCTTCATCTGTTTGGCCAGATAGCGCGCCATGTCGATGTCATAGCCTTGCGGCTGCAGATCGGTCCCCACCGAGCCAAACGGCGGGAAGTCCTGCGGAACGGCAATGCGGATAGTGCCGCGCTTCTCGATATCCTGAAGCTGGTCAGCCTTTGCCGGCAGCTGTGTGAAGAGGCATGCGGCCCCGGCCAGTGCAATCAACAATTTTTTCATGGTGCTTCCCCGTAACGTTAACATGAAACAAAAGATTCTTTGAGTGTGATTTTGCAACTAATGTGCCAGATAAGGCGAAGCGGGAAATATTGTTGTGAAGCCTGATAAAACGCGGACGGGGCGAAAATGCTCTCCATTTTCGCCCCGTCTGGCCGCACCATTTCAATGCAAAGCACCAGCCTGATGCCCCATTATCGTTGTTCGAGTTCGTCCAGCTGCTGGTAGAGGGAGGCAATGTCGTGAATGCGCGGACGGCCTTTATCGAGAATTTCATGCAGGAAGGCGTTTGCCAGCAGGTTGATCAGACTGTTGACCGAGGAGTAGCTGTCATAGGCCGAGACGCTGTCCAGCGGGGCGCAGAGCTGCCAGCTCGCCAGCGGAAACAGGCTGTGCGCCTGCGGCTCGCACATCAGCAGCACCGGAATACCGCTGCTCTGAAGCTGCTGCATCAGTGGGCGGATAATGCGCGGGCGGCGGCGAAAGGCCATCATGACCACCAGATCGTCCGGCGTTAAATCCACCAGCTCTTCGCCCAGGCTCTGCCCCGGCTGCGGCAGGACCAGCACCTGACCGCGCGCCTGCAGCAGCTGCTGGCGCAGGTGCAGCGCCGCCGGATAGGCGTTACGCATGCCGATAATAACGATGCGCCGCGCCTTCACCATGCAGGCCATGGCGTCGGCAAACTGCTGCGCGTCGAGGGCATTGACCCACTGGGTCAGGTTCGCCATCTCCTGCTTATAGTGGCGCGCCAGCAGCGTATTGCCCTGCACCGCGTCGCGGTTATCGGTGAGCGGCATCCCGCTCTGGCGCAGGGTGCGCAGCTCGTCGCGCATGTCCTTATATTTCTCATAGCCCAGACGCTTAAACAGACGGCTGACCGTGGCTTTCGACACCCCGCTCAGCTGCGCCAGCTCGGCGCTGTTATAGCTAATCAGATCGTCAAAATGATCGAAAATAAAATCCGCCACCCGCTGCTCCTGCGGCGACAGCGACGGGTACTGTGCTTTCAGACGTTCATCCAGTTGTTCCATAGCGCCTCTGTAACTTTTGTTTCATCACATTTTGCCTTTCATTCTACCTTTCATTATACGTGCCAGTTTACTGAAACTTTTCTTTCAGAACTGGAACAGCTTTTGCAGCACCTTGTGCCTTTCAGGGTTACGAGGATGCTTCATGCAAAGTAATGTCTCCACGCACGGCATGGCCGTTGCGCCCCACCATCTTGCCAGCCAGAGCGCGCTGGCGGTGCTGCGCGAAGGCGGCAGCGCCATAGAGGCAATGGTCGCCGCGGCGGCCACCATTGCCGTGGTTTACCCGCACATGAACGGGCTGGGCGGCGATGGCTTCTGGCTTATCGTGCCGCCGGAAGGCGAACCTGTCGCCATTGACGCCAGCGGCGCGGCGGGTTCTCGCGCAACGCTCGCCGCCTACGACGGTCTGGTGCACATCCCCCATCGCGGACCACAAGCGGCGCTGACCGTCGCCGGCACGGTGAGCGGCTGGGACGAGGCGCTGAAGGTCTCCCGCGAGATGACCGGCAAGGCGCTGCCGCTGGCCCGCCTGCTGGCCGACGCCATTGAGTATGCGCAGAACGGCACGCCGGTCACGGCCTCTCAGGCCCACGCCACGGCCAGCAAATTCGACGAGCTGAAGGACGTCCCCGGCTTCGCGGAAACCTGGCTGGTGGACGGTAAGCCGCCAGAGGTCGGCAGCCGCTTTTACCAGCCCTCCATGGCCACGACCCTGACGCGCCTGGCGGAGGACGGTCTGGACAGCTTTTACCGCGGCCCGCTGGCGAACGTGCTGGCGCACGGCATGGAGACGCTGGGCCTGCCCGTGACGCTGGCCGATTTACACGCGCACGCTGCCCGGCGCACCGCGCCGCTGAGGCTGCAGCATCAGCAGGGGGAGATCTTTAACCACGCCCCGCCGACGCAGGGGCTGGTCTCGCTGGCGATACTCGGCATCACCGACCGCCTGAATATGGCAGAGGCCGACGACGCCGACAGCATTCACCGCATCGTTGAAGCCACCAAGCTGGCCTTTGGCCTGCGCGATGCCCACATCACCGACCCGCGAGAGCTGAAAACCGATATTCAGGGTCTGCTGGATCCCGCCGCTCTGCAGGCGCTTGCCGACAGGGTTGACGACGGCCGCGCCGCGCCGTGGGGCACCGGAAAAGGCCCCGGCGATACGGTGTGGATGGGGGTAATGGATAACAGCGGGCTCGCCGTGTCGTTTATCCAGAGTATCTATCACGAGTTCGGCAGCGGCGTGGTGCTGCCCGACACCGGCATCGTCTGGCAGAACCGGGGCGCATCGTTCAGCCTCGATCCGGGGCATCTTCTGGCCCTCGCGCCGGGCAAGCAGCCCTTCCATACCCTGAACCCGGCGGCGGCGCGTCTTAAGGACGGGCGCGTGATGGTCTATGGCTCCATGGGCGGCGACGGCCAGCCGCAAACCCAGGCAGCGCTTTTTACCCGCTACGCGATTCAGGGCGAGCCTTTACAGGAAAGCATTTCCCGCCCCCGCTGGCTGCTGGGGCGCACCTGGGGACAAACCTCGGACACGTTAAAGCTGGAAGGACGCTTTACCGCTGAGACGGTCTCGCAGCTCCGCGCGCGGGGACATGAGGTGGAAATATTCCCTGACTTTAGTGAAGCGATGGGCCACGCGGGCGCGATTGTTCGCCACCCCAACGGGCTGTTCGAAGGGGCATTTGACCCGCGCAGCAACGGCACGGCCGCCGGATTCTGAGGAGAAAACAATGACGACACCACAACCCGACTGGCAGGCGTATCTGGCGCAAATGGAGTCCGTGCTCGGCGTAGAGCTGGACGATGCCCGCCGCGCCGAGCTGCAGCTGCAGTTCAGCCGCATTGCAAGCATGGCTGCCCCGCTGATGGCGCTGCCGCTCGACGACCGTCTGGAGATCGCAGGAGTATACAAAGCATGAGGCTACACGAGATGAGTATCAGCGCGATCCAGCATGCGCTGAGCGCAGGCGAGCTGAGCGCTCGCGAGATTGCCCGCCAGACGCTGGAAGCGATTGCGCGCGTGAACCCGCAGATTAACGCCTGGACCGCCGTGACGGAAGAACGCATGCTCGCCGAGGCCGAGAGCATCGACACCCTGCGCCGCGAAAAGCGCCCCCTGCCGCCGCTGGCGGGCGTGCCCTACGCGGTAAAAAACCTATTCGACGTTGCCGGTCACACCACCCTTGCCGGGGCAGAGCTGTTCAGCCAGCGCCCTGCCGCGGCCGCTGACAGCTTCGCGGTGCGCCAGCTGCGCAGCGCGGGCGGGCTGCTGACCGGGATGGTGAATATGGACGCCTACGCCTACGGCTTCACAACCGAAAACAGCCACTACGGCACCACGCGTAACCCGCACGATCTGGCGCGCATTGCGGGCGGATCGTCCGGCGGTTCAGCCGCCGCCGTGGCCGCCGGGCTGGTGCACTTTTCGCTCGGCACCGACACCAACGGCTCGATTCGCGTTCCGGCCTCCCTGTGCGGCATCTATGGCCTGAAGCCCACCTTTGGCCGCCTGTCGCGATCCGGCAGCCATCCGTTTGTCGCGAGCCTGGATCATATCGGCCCCTTTGCCCGCCGCGTGTGCGACCTGGCATCCGTGTACGACGCGCTGCAGGGGCGGGACAGCAGCGACGGTTTTCAGGCAGAGAGCTCGCGCGAGCAGACGCGCCCCCTGCTCGACCGGGGGCTTGACGGCCTGCGCTGCGCGGTGCTCGGCGGCTACTTCACCACCTGGTGCGATGCGGATGCCAGAGACGCCGTGGCGCGGGTGGCGAAGGCGCTCGACGTGCAGGATGAGCTGCTGTTCCCGGACGCCGAGCTGGCGCGCTCCGCGGCGTTTATCATCAGCGCCTCCGAAGGTGGAAATCAGTACCTGCCCGCGCTTCGCCGCGAGCCCGAGCGTTTTGAACCGCACTCCCGGGAACGCCTGCTGGCCGGGGCGATGATCCCCTCCGCCTGGTACATTCAGGCCCAGCGGTTTCGCGCGCACGCCCGGCAGGCGTTTAAAACTCTGTTCGCGCAGGCCGACGTGCTGATCGCCCCGGCAACGCCGCGCAGCGCAACACTCGCGGGTGAGCAGACCATGGAGATTAACGGCCAGCCGCTCCCCATTCGCGCCAGCATGGGGATGCTGACCCAGCCGATTTCATTTTTGGGCCTGCCCGTGACCACCGTTCCGCTGCGCACCGCCCAGGGTGCGCCGATTGGCCTGCAGCTGATTGCCGCGCCGTTTAACGAGCAGGCCTGCCTTCGCGTCGCGCGCGTGCTGGAGGAGAGTGGCATCACCGATGCCCGTCCGGCGGAGGTGCCCGCATGATGAATCACGATGACATTAACCTGCCGTGGGTGGTTGCCGAGGTGACCGCCGCGTTTTACCGCTATGAAGACGCGCTGGTGAGCAACAACGTTGCGGTGCTGGACGAGCTGTTCTGGCACGACAAAAACACGGTGCGTCTGGGGGCGGGTGAAAACCTGTACGGGATTGATGAAATCCGCACCTTTCGCGCGGCGCGCCCGTCCGCCGGGTTACAGCGGACGTTGCGCCACACCGTCATCACCACCTTCGGGGAGGATTATGCCGTGTGCAGCACCGAGTTTACCCGGGAGGGCACGGAACGCATTGGCCGCCAGCAGCAGACGTGGGTGCGGTTTGCCTACGGGTGGCGGATCGTGGCGGCGCAGGTGAGTTTGATGGTGTAACGCCACCGGGAATACGGGGTCCTGTAGGCCGGGTAAGGCGCAGCCGCCACCCGGCTAAACACGGCACACTTATTTCTGAAACGGATGCACCTCCCGCCAGTGGTCGGCAATCTGCTGGCGGGTACAGACCCACACCCGCTCATGCTGCTGCACGTAATCCAGGAACCGCTGCAGCGCGCGAAAACGCCCCGGCCTCCCCAGCAGGCGGCAGTGCATGCCGATGGACATCATCTTCGGCGCACTTTCCCCCTCTTCGTACAGCACGTCAAAACTGTCCTTCAGGTAGGTATAAAACTGCTCGGCGGTGTTAAACCCCTGCGCGGTCGCGAAGCGCATGTCGTTCGCATCCAGCGTATAGGGCACAATCAGGTGCGGTTTTTGGGTGCCGTCGCCGCAGGCCACTTCCGTCCAGAAGGGCAGATCGTCGCCGTAGTAGTCGCTGTCGTAGTCGAAGCCGCCGTGCTCCACCACCAGCTGGCGGGTGTTGGGGCTGTCGCGCCCGGTGTACCAGCCCGTCGGCGGCTTGCCGAACAGGTCGGTCAGCACCTGCACCGCCTTGTGCAAGTGTTCGCGCTCCTGATGGATATCCATGTGCTGATAGTGGATCCAGCGCCAGCCGTGGCTCACCACGTCGTAATCCGCGCCCTTGATTGCCTCGACAATCTCCGGGTGACGCGCCAGCGCCATCGCCACGCCGAAGACCGTCAGCGGCAGGCCGCGCTTTTGAAATTCACTGTGGATCCGCCAGAACCCGGCGCGGCTGCCGTATTCGTAGAGGGAGTCCATCGACATGTGTTTATCCGGGTAGCTGGCCGCGCCGATAATGTCCGACAGGAACTGCTCGGAACCGGCATCACCGTGCAGAACGTGGTTTTCCGCCCCTTCCTCATAATTGAGCACAAACTGCACGGCAACGCGCGCCTCATTCGGCCACCGTGCGTGCGGCGGGTTGCCCGCGTAGCCGCGCAGATCCCGCGGGTAATTCTGTTCAAAAAGCGCCATTACGTCTCCCCTCACCTTAAAATGGATTCAATGCCTGAAACTGTCCGCTTAACGCTTTTTTCTCCGGGAAGGCCAGATCCCCGTGCTTGCTGGTCGACAGTCCCAGCGCCACCAGCGATTCCACCATCTTCACCGCCGCGCTGACGCCGTCGATCACCGGCACGCGCAGCTCGCGGGTCAGTTCCTGCGCCAGCGTCGCCATGCCGCCGCAGCCCAGCACGATAGCGCCGCAGCCGTCCTCTTTCAGCGCCTGTATACAGCGCGCGCGCACCTTCTCCTGCGCCAGGCCGCTGCCGTCTTCCAGCGCCAGCACCGGGAGATCGATAGCGTGCAGCGCCGCGCACCTGTCCTGAAAGCCATACTGGTGCAGCAGATGACGGGCAATAATCAGCGTACGCGGCAGCGTGGTCACCACCGAAAAGCGCGTCGCCACCAGCGTCGCCATATGCATGGCGGCTTCGGCGATGCCGACCACCGGCCCCTGCGCCAGCTCGCGCGCCGCCAGCAGGCCCGGATCGCCAAAGCAGGCGATGACGTGACCGTCCACGCCCTGCTCTCTGCCGAGTTTGACCTGTTCGAGAACCCCCACGGCGGCGATGGCCTCATCAAAGTGGCCCTCGATAGACGGCACGCCCGCGCTGGGGCAGACCGCGAGGATCTCCGTATCCGGTGCCGCCACCGCACGGGCCGCCGCGCCGATGGTTTCCGTCATCGCGAGGCTGGTATTGGGGTTAATCACTTGTATACAGACAGAGGACATTACGACTCCTTGTGGCCGGCAAACAGCCGGGCAAAATCGGGCAGGCACTCGCCCGCCCGCTCGAAGCAGAGGCTGGCGACGATATGTTCAAAATGGTGCATTAAGGCATCGCTGAGCGGCTGGAGCGCCTTCTGGCGCAGCAGATCCACAAGCTGTTCGTGATCGTTGCAGCGGCAGCCCTGACGCCACGGCGCGCCCCAGGTGGCAATCACCAGCGAGGAGCGCTGGCTCAGGCCGGTCACCATCTCCGTCAGCACCTGGTTGCCGGAGATGGCCTGCAGCTGTATGTGGAAATTGGCGGAGTGGCGGATCGCCGCCGGGCCGTCGTACGCCTCGTGCGCCTGCTGCTCCTGGCGAATAATGGCCTCCAGCGCGGCAAGGTGCGGCGGCTGGCAGCGGGCCAGCACGTCCGGCAGGTTGGCGACCTCCAGCAGGGCGCGGGTGCGGAAGATGTGCTGCGCCTCTTCCACCGTCGGGCTGGCGACGTGTGCACCACGCTTGGGCGTTAAGGTGACCATTTGCACAGCCGCGAGTCGTTGCAGCACCTTACGGATGCCCGTGCGGCTTACGCCAAACACCTCGGCCAGCGCCTCTTCCGGCAGTTTGCTCCCCGGCAGCAGCTGATGTTCGACTATCGCGGTCATCAGCGCCTGAAAGATCGATTCATCTTTGTCATGCAGGTCTGGCGCGGTCTGCAGGGCGTTTATGTTGTTCATTCACCACTCCATCTTTTACTCTTCGTTATCGAATCGTATACATAAAAATAAAATATTGCATACAAGATTTATTATTTTGGCCTGGATCCTGCAATACCGTCTGTACTCCCACTCAACGGGTTTTCATTCACAGGAGCAGGTTTCATGCCAAACAGTCAAAACGCGCAGCAGGGTACGGCCGCTGATTCCGGTGCGGTTTACAGCCCACGTCTTTGCAATGAGGATCTGGCACCGACGCGTGACCAGAACTGGAGCTGGTACAACATCTTTTCGTTCTGGATGTCGGACGTTCACAGCATGGGGGGTTATGTAGTCGCCGCGAGCTTCTTTACGCTCGGACTGGCAAGCTGGCAGGTGCTGCTTTGCCTGCTGGTGGGGATTTGCATCGTGCAGCTGTGCGCCAACCTGGTGGCAAAACCGAGCCAGATGGCGGGCGTGCCCTACGCGGTGATCAGCCGTCAGGCGTTTGGCGTCTTCGGGGCCAATATTCCGGCGGTGATCCGCGGGCTGATTGCCTTCGCGTGGTACGGCATTCAGACCTATCTGGCCGCCAACGCCCTGATGCTGGTGGCGCTGAAGTTCTGGCCGTCGCTCTCTTCGCTCACTACCGGCGCGTTCCTGGGCCTGTCGCATCTGGGCTGGATCTGCTTTGCCATCATGTGGGTCCTGCAGGCGATGGTCTTCTGGCACGGCATGAGCGCCATCAAGCGCTTTATTGATATCGCCGGTCCGGCGGTTTATGTGGTAATGCTGGCCCTCGCAGGCTGGATTGTATACAAGACCGGTTTTGACGGCATCTCCTTCACCCTCGCCAGCAAATCCATGAGCGCGGGCGAGCAGACCTGGCAGATGATCACCGCGACCGCGCTGGTGGTGTCTTACTTCTCCGGCCCGCTGCTCAACTTCGGCGACTTCTCCCGCTACGGCAAAAGCATGGGCGAGATCCGCCGCGGCAACCGCTGGGGCCTGCCGTTTAACTTCCTGCTGTTCTCCATCGTCACCGTGGTGATTGTCTCCGGCACCCAGTCGCTGTTTGGCCGCATGATCACCGACCCGATTGAAACCGTCAGCCGCGTGGGCAACGATCTGGCCGTGGCGATTGGCCTGCTGACGATGATCACCGCCACCATCGGGATCAACATCGTCGCGAACTTCGTCTCCCCGGCGTTTGATTTCTCTAACTGCTCGCCGCAGAAAATCAGCTTCCGTACCGGGGGCATGATTGCCGCCGTCGGCTCGATCCTGCTCACCCCGTGGAACCTGTTCAACTCGCCGGAGCTTATCCACTACACCCTGGACGTGCTCGGGGCGTTTATCGGCCCGCTGTTCGGCATTCTGATTGCCGACTTCTACCTGATTAAGCGCGGCAAGGTGTCGGTTGACGACCTGTTCGACGACACGCCAAAGGGCAAATACTGGTACCGCAACGGCTTTAACCCTAAAGCCATTGGCGCGCTGATCCCGTCCGTGGCCGTGGGCCTGGTGATTAGCTTCATCCCGGCCCTGCATGAGGTGGCGAACTTCAGCTGGTTCATCGGCGTCTTCCTCGGCGGCGTGACCTACCGCTGGCTGGCGCGGGAAGATCGCGAGACGGCGGGCGCAACGTCGTTCAGCTCCCGCGTGGCAACGCAAAAAGAGTAACTCTCTCCTTCCGGCCGCAGCGTGTCTGCGGCCCGTTCATTCTGGCACCGTTCTTGCTGCGCCTTATCACCCCGCTACGCAAACACTAAGGCAGGAACCATGATGGATTACCAGACAGCGATCCGCGGTGCATTTTTTGATATTGCCCAGGTCTGCGACAGCGCAGACGCGATTGCCCAACACGCGCGCTACCTTGAGGACGGGCTGCTGTTTATACAGAGCGGGAAAATTCTGGCGCACATGCCGTGGCAGGAGGGCGAGCAGTATCTTGACCCCCACAAGGGCTACACCGACCTGCGCGGCAGGCTGCTGCTGCCCGGTTTTGTCGACACCCACGTCCATTATCCGCAAACGGAGATGATCGGCGCCTTTGGCGAGCAGCTGCTGGAGTGGCTGACCACCTACACTTTCCCGGTGGAGAGCCAGTTTTCCGATGAAGCCTACGCGAAAGAGATCGCCGAATTTTTCATTCAGCAGCTGGTGAGCAACGGCACCACCACCGCGCTGGTGTTTTGCACGCTGCATCCGGAATCGGTCGAGGCGCTGTTTACCGAAGCCCTGCGCCTCAACATGCGCCTTATCGCCGGAAAGGTGATGATGGACCGACACACGCCGGACTACCTGAGCGAAGACGCGAAGCAGAGCTACCGCCAGACGCGGGCGCTGATCCAGCGCTGGCATCACCGTGGACGGCTGGGCTACGCCATTACGCCGCGCTTTGCCCCGACCTCATCCCCCGAGCTGCTTGCCGCGGTCAGCCTGCTCAGAGAGGAGTTCCCGGATACCTGGATGCAGACCCACCTGAGCGAAAACCCCAACGAAGTGGCCTGGGTGAGCGACCTCTGGCCGGAGCACGCGCGCTATCTGGACGTGTATCACCATTACGGCCTGACTGGCGAGCGCAGTGTGTTTGCTCACGCGATTCATCTTCACCACAGCGAGTGGCAGTGCCTGCACGACACCGGCTCGGCGGTGGCGTTTTGCCCCACCTCTAACCTGTTTCTCGGCAGCGGGCTGTTTCGCCTGCCCGCCTGCTGGCAGCACAGGGTGCGGATGGGCATCGGCACCGACGTCGGTGCGGGCACCACCTTCAGCATGCTGCGCACCCTGGGGGAAGCCTACAAGGTCGGCCAGCTTCAGAGCTACCGCCTGCGCGCCAGCGAGGCCTTTTACCACGCCACGCTGGGCGGCGCGCACGCCCTCCGGCTGGACGATAAGATTGGCAACTTCGCGCCCGGCAAAGAGGCCGATTTCGTGGTTATCGACCCTGACGTAACGCCGCTGCAGCGCCTGCGCAATCGCCGCTGTCAGGATATCTACGAGCAGCTTTTTGTGCTGATGACGCTCGGCGACGAGCGCAACATCAGCGAGACCTGGGTCAACGGCGAGCGGGTGTGGTCAACTGCCCCGGTAGGTTGACCACCCGCCGGGCGCAATCACAAACGGCAGGTGGAAGTGCTCGCCTGCCGTTTCTCCCGTCACAAAATCAATTTGCGCGCAGGGGTAGAGCGTGTCGCGACCGGTTTCGCTAAACCACGCGCCGATCTCCGCCACCAGCCGATAGCGGCCTTTCGGCAGGAACGGGACGAATTCGGTGATGCGACCATTTGCGTTGGTCACGCCCGTCGCCATGATTTCGCCCTCCCGTTCGAGATGAACCGTCACGCCCTCTGCGGGTTTGCCCGTCGAAATATCCAGAATATGGGTGCTGAGTGTGCTCATTCGCTAATGACTCCTTCCAGCCGTAGTAACGTAATTTCCCGCAGCTGTTCCAGCGCGGCACGGACTTCCTGCGCGTCGCTGTTCGCCAGCCGCGCGTGCAGCGCCTGTAAAATCTCTTCGCCGCTGCGGCCCTTCGCGCGGATCAGAAAGACGCGCCCGAAACGGGCCTCGTAGCGGGCATTGCCCTCGCGCAGCGCCTGGGCAAGGTCGGCATCGCGGTCATTCACCGCGCCCTGCTCCTGACGCGACAGCGCCGCCTCCGCCTGTGCGCCTGCGGGCTTTTCCCCGATGCGCGGATGGGCGCTCAGGGCTTGCGCCAGCGCCGCTTCGTCCCAGTTTTGCGTCAGCGCTTTTGCCGTACTGAACAATTCGTCCCGGCTGGCGTACGGCCGCCCAAGAGCCAGCGCGTCGGCCCAGTCGGGGAGCGCCACGCAGGGGTGGAGCAGCGAGAGAGCCTCTTTCTCAGGAAGATGATTGAAGTCGTGCAGTGCGATCATAGCGTCTCCTTTATTGTCATCCTCCGGGGTGTTGCACAAACCACGCCACTCTTGTCGCCGGGGTGAAACAGTCGATTCTGTATGGCTGAACAGGAAATTATTGATTCATAAAAAGGCACCTTCACCGCGTTTGTGCACCTTAGCAGTGCAGACTAACCTCCCACAACGCCGTTTTCGCCACTCTGCAGCCTGGTACGCAAATTGCTGAATGTGTTTACACCCTGCAAAAGGAGAGAAGCATGAAAGCAATCGTTATTGGCGCGGGAATTGGCGGCCTGAGCGCCGCCGTCGCGCTGAAGAAAGCGGGCATTGACTGTACCGTATTTGAAGCCGTAAAGGAGATCAGGCCCGTCGGGGCGGCCATCTCCATCTGGCCTAACGGCGTGAAATGCATGCAGCACCTCGGCATGGGCGACATCATCGAGACCTACGGCGGGCCGATGCGTTTTATGGCCTACAAGGATTACCGGCGCGGCGAGACCCTGACCCGCTTTAGCCTGGCCCCGCTGGTTGAGCGTACCGGCGGACGTCCCAGCCCTGTCTCGCGGGCTGAACTCCAGCGCGAAATGCTGGACTTCTGGGGCCGCGACAGGGTGCAGTTCGGCAAGCGTGTGGAACACGTTCATGAAGACGACGCGGGCGTGAGCGTGACCTTTACCGACGGCACCACGGCATCCGGTGATTTTCTGATTGCCGCCGACGGCAGCCACTCGGCGGTTCGCCCGTATGTGCTGGGCTATACCCCGGAGCGCCGGTACGCCGGGTACGTGAACTGGAACGGGCTGGTGAAGATTGACGAAGAGATTGCCCCGGCGCACCAGTGGACCACCTTCGTTGGCGAAGGCAAACGCGTGTCGCTGATGCCCGTCTCCGGCGGTCGTTTCTACTTCTTTTTTGACGTGCCGCTGCCCGCAGGCCTTGCGGAGGATCGCACCACCCTGCGCGCCGATCTCACGGGCTACTTCCGCGGCTGGGCGCCGCCGGTGCAGAAGCTTATCTCGGCGCTGGATCCTGAAACCACCAACCGCATTGAAATCCACGACATTGAGCCGTTCGACAGCCTGGTGCGCGGCAACGTCGCGCTGCTCGGCGATGCCGCGCACAGCACCACGCCGGATATCGGCCAGGGCGGCTGTGCGGCGATGGAAGATGCCGTCGTGCTGGGAGAGTGCCTGCGTGAAAACCACAGCATTACGCTGGCGCTGCGGCAGTACGAAGCGCTGCGCTGCGACCGGGTGCGCGACCTGGTGCTCAAGGCGCGTAAACGCTGCGACGTCACCCACGGGAAAGACATGGCATTGACCCAGGCCTGGTACCAGGAGCTCAAAGAGGAGACCGGCGAGCGCATCATCAACGGTCTGTGCGAGACCATTCAGGGCGGCCCGTTAGGCTGAACGCAAGAGGGACAACGATGAAAAGAGAACCGACTCCACCCGCCCACTGCACGTTTGAGCCAGAGGACTGGCTGCGCCTGGCGAAATGCTGGCACCCGGTCGCCCGCGCCTGCGACGTCGGCCCGGCGCCGGTCAAAGCGACCCTGCTGGATGAACAGCTGGTGATTTACCGGATCCACGATCAGGTCGTGGTCGCCCGTGACGTCTGCCCGCACCGCGGCGTGCCGCTGACGCTCGGCTATCACGACGAGTACGGGATTATCTGTCCTTACCACGGCTTACGCTTTGGAGAAGACGGGCGCTGCAACCGTATTCCGTCCAGCCCCGACCAGCCCGTTCCGGCGAAGCTGAACCTGATTAACTACGCCGTGGAGGAGCGCTTCGGCCTGATCTGGACCTGCCTGGCGTTTGACCCGGAAAACCCCGCGCCGCTGCCGACCATGCCGCACTGGGATGACGACGGATTTCAGCAGATTAACTGCCCGGCGTTTGAGGTGAACGGCTTTGCCGGGCGTCAGGTGGAGGGGTTTCTGGACGTGGCACACTTTGCGTGGATCCACACCGATACCTTTGCCGATCCCAATAATCAGCTTGTGCCCGCCTATCAGCCGCAGGAGACCGAATTTGGCTTTGTTGCCGATTACTGGAGCTCCGTGAGCAACTATCCCGCCGGTTCACCCGTTCAGGTGCCAGAAGGGTTCCGGTGGCTGCGCCATTTTGAAATGCATCTGCCGTTTACCGCCACCCTGACGATTCATTTTCCGGGAGAGTCGAGACTGGTGATCATGAACGCTGCGTCGCCCGTGTCATCGCGCGTGACCCGCATGTTCGCCCCTATTGCGCGCAACCTTGACCTGCATATTCCGGTGGAAGAGGTGCATGCCTTTAACCTGCGCATCTTCGAAGAAGATCGCCTGATGGTGGAAACCCAGCGCCCGGAAAGCCTGCCGCTGGATCTGACGCTGGAAGCCCATATTCCCGCCGATAAAAGCTCCATTGCCTACCGTCGGGGACTGAAAAAAATGGGCTTTGGCGAATTTTTCCTGGTATGACGGAGGCCGATATGCTGAGCGTAATTGTTGACGGGCTATGGCGCGAGGGTGACAAAAGCCTCGCCGTCAGGCTGGTGTCTGAAGACGGTGAAGCGATGCCGCCGTGGCAGCCCGGCGCGCACATTGACGTCCACCTGCCCTGCGGCGTGGTGCGCCAGTATTCCCTCACCGGGGCATGTCAGGACGAGAGCTATCTTATCTGCGTGGGGCGGGAAACCGCCTCGCGCGGCGGGTCGCGCTACGTTCACGAGACGCTGCGTCCCGGGCAGAAACTGATGATTTCCGCCCCGCGCAATCTGTTCCCGCTTGGTCAGGCAGAGCGGGTTTTGCTGCTGGCGGCAGGGATTGGCATTACGCCGCTGTATGCGATGGCCCTGCAGCTGAAGTCGGCCGGAACGCCGTTTACGCTGCACTATTACGTCAGAAACCGCGAAAGCGCGGCGTTTGCACGCGAACTCTCGCAGAGTGAGGAGTGCATCATTCATACCGCCAGCCCGCGCACAGCGCTGGCAGATCATCTCCCGGCGGCAGAGGCGGGGCTTCACGCCTGGATCTGCGGTCCGGCAGGGTTTATGGAAAAAGTGCGCGAGGTCGCCACGGCGAAGGGATGGGATGACGGCCATCTTCACAGCGAGGCGTTTCAACCCGTAGCCCCTCTTTCAACGGGTGAGGCGGGCGAGATCTTTACGGTCAAACTTGCCTCCACCGGTGAGCGCTGGCCGGTGCCTGCGGATAAAACCATCGCCCAGGTATTGCAGGCAAACGGCGTGGACGTGCCGCTGTCGTGCGAAATGGGGATCTGCGGCGCGTGCCTGACCCCGGTGATTGACGGCGTGGTGGATCACCGGGATAGCGTGCAGTCGGAGGCGGAAAAAGGCGCGGCTGACCAGCAGGTGGCGCTGTGTTGTTCGCGGAGCCATTCCGGCGAACTGGTGATTGCGCTGTAAAACGAAAAAACCCTGCGATATGGCTATCGCAGGGTTTTCAAATTTGGCGGAAGCGCACCCAGTCAGTCGCTAAAATGTAAACGTTTATTTTTACATTAATGAATCTTATTTTTTCAGCGGTTTCCGATCTAGACTCTTTTTCATGAATATGATCACTATCAGCAAAGTTAAACTTTCTCTGTGGCGTAAGTTTTTACCGTGGCTCGAACAAAATGGCGCCCAAAAAAACGATCCGCACGACTATTTCCTGGTTTATTTCAAAGACGCGGATAATACGCGCTATATCCTGAAAAAAGTCAATGATGACGACGTTGTGCTCTGCATGATGCATAAAAATGAAGATATCTGTAAGCGTGTGGAAGAAATCAGCGAGATGCAGACTGAAATCATTCACTATAAACGTCATTACTTCCAGGCCTATAAAGGTATTATTCCCTTTGTCATCGACCATTACTCAAAAGTTATCAGCTTAAAAACCGGACTGGCGCGCCTCAAAGGGAAATGCATCTCTGAACTTAAATCAGATTCAGAAACCATCAGTCGGGATCGTTATAACCTGCTCCGGTTGCTGGTGACGGATTACGTCAATCAAAGACCGTCGCGGATCTCGTCCGGTTTCACCCAGCGGGAAGTGATTGCGATGCTTTACGGAACGCTGTGGTACAAACACATTAAAAATGAATCTTTCAGCAGAAAAATCACGTTATTACTTGAGTCGCTGGTGATAACCGGCGATCTGACTGAAGAGGGTAAAGTGTACTACGTGCAAGGCCAGGCGATCACCTCCATGGTCGAGTATGAAAAAGAAGACCAGCGCATACTCAATCAGCAAAAAATGCAGAAACATATTACGCGTTTTTTGTTCGTTATAACCTTGTCTACGCTGTTGATGGTGTTAGTCCTGCTCTCAATGGCGGGTATCGTCGACCTCACCTCTCTCTGGCACAAAATCCTTGAGATTAAGCCACTGAGATTTTTGATGAATTTTATCTGATACCCCGAATAGCCATTATGAACTTTGTATTTATCAGCGATAATTATTATCTTTGCACCGGTGTCTCCGGCGCTCAGGCTTCGACCCGATTAATTCGCAATGAGGAGGATATTCACACGCTTTATCAGGTCGACCCTGAACTGAATTTCATCATTGCGATTGAACAGGATACGTTACGGAATAAAACCATCAGGCAAGTTAAAAAATTAAAACAAGACTACATTGTGTTAATGCATGAGATTGAAGCGAACAGCGCAGTCAGGATAGACAATATTATCTATTCGTCTATGTATTTTAGCGCTCATCCATTTCATCAGCTGATGCGCTTCTACCGGGCACTCAGAACGCACTCGTTTACGCGTCGCGAGTACGACGTGCTGAACCTGTTCCACATGGAAAATCACCAGATAGCCAAAAAGCTGCAATTATCACAAAAAACCACCAGCACCTACCGGGTGAGGATCCAGGAGAAATTAAACATGCGTTCAAAAAACATTCTGGCCTTGACCCGAATGAAATCGGCAATCATCGACCAGAAGATGTAAGGCCCGGATAACGCTTTCTCTTGCCTCTCCCTCACTCAGAACTGGTAACTGTAATTCACGCTGGCAAACCACAGATAAGGATCGTCATACCGCCCTTTGAAAAGAGCAGGCGACTGGACGCGTGACGATTGCATATGCAGGTATGAGACGGCGACCCCAATGTTGCTTTGCGGTGTCACCTGATACTGGGCACCGGTGGCAAAACGCCACTCGTCCCCCGTCGGTAAGGTGAGCGCAACGTCACTCTGTGAATCATAGATGGTGCTGTCGTAGGCCACACCGGCGTTTACACGCCACAGCTCAGTGGGGCGATATTGCACCCCCAGCGCGGTATGCCACGTATCTTTCAGGCGACTCTCGTTGTTAACCTCCTGACCCGCGACCACAATTTGCGGTGCGCCAAACTGGCTCCAGTCCTGCCAGCCGAGATCGCCCATCACCGACCACTGTTTACTGATGTCATGTACCAGGCTTACCATAATTTGCTGCGGAGCGCGCACCTGAGCCGATATCGGCAGGTCATATTCCACATTCGGTAAATTCGGGAAGCGTGCTTTTGCATCAATATTAAAGTCATACTCGGTCTTACTGTTCCAGGTGATGCCCGCCCGGGTTTGATCGGTTAATTCCATCAGCAAGCCCAGCCGGTAACTCATGGCCCAGTCATGGTCTTTTTCCGTTTTATCATCGCCCTCCACGCTGCGGGTGAGTGAAAGAAAACCATAGTTAACGTTCACAGAGCCACCGACAGAGACTCTCTCATTGAGTTTCCAGGCCAGTGACGGGCTCATCGTCAGGGCAACCATGGTGCTTTTTTTGATAAGGCGCTCGCCAGCCCAGCTACCGTAATCCGTCCCCAGACCATAGTTTCCATACATACCGATTCCCGCGAAGAGATCGTCATTCAGCTTCTGGGTGTAAAACGCACTGGCATTCGGGAAAAGGCGCATGATATCGCCCGGACTCTTGCGGCCCGTATCGTTATCCAGCGAATAGGAGATATCTCCGTCCATCGCCTGTAGCCCACCGGTAAACATAGCGTCCGGCAAGCGGGTCATTCCTGCCGGGTTAGTGACGATAGTCGAGGCATCCTGCGCGCGTGCCGCCTGCCCCGCACCGGCCAGAGCCGCGTCTTCCGTGGCAATTTCATAAAAATAGAGACCACTCGCGTGCGTGGCTTGCGTAAATAACAGGCCCAGAAATATCACTGCGTTTTTTTTCATTTGCCACCTGCTCGTTGTCATCATGTGTAAAAGGGTCATGACCGAACACAGCCCGAAACCCACGTTGAAATAGACCGCCTGTTCACGATCGCTGAAGACAGGGCATTATTTTTCTCCCTGCGGAGGGGCCGCAGGTGCCGGGTACCAGTTTTCTTTGGCGACCATCACGCTGACCTCCGGCTGCATCACAAAGTTCGGCGACATAATCTGCACGTTGAATTCGTTGAAGACGTCCTGAATATGGCTGTGCAGCTCGTTACGGGCAACAGCAAGAGACTGACCCGGCTGCAGCCGTACCTGCAGTTCATACGCGATGTACCAGTCCATTAACCCTAGCTGGCGCACCAGCGGCGGCTCGGAGAGATCAATCCCTTTTGCCCGCTTGGCGGCCAGCTCCAGCATGGCGTGCACCTGACGCCACGGGGTGTCGTAACCGATGGTCACGCCCACCGTAAGGTTAACGCTGCCATCCGACTGCTGCGCGCTAAGATTGGTGATCTTACCGCTCACCATCACCGCATTAGGCACGGTGACCACATAGTTCTCACGCGTGATGATTTTGGTGGCGAGCATGCCGATTTCACTGACCTTTCCCTCATTTTCGGACACGCGAATAACATCGCCTTTGCGCAGGGCGCGGGAGTAAATCAGCACCAGACCGCTCATCGCATGGTTCATCACCCCCGCCGACCCCAGCGTGAGCATCAGGCCAAAGAAGACGCTGATGCCTTTAAAGGCCAGCGAATTTGCACCGGGTAAAAACGGGTACGCGGCTGAGAGCGCAAAGAGCCAGACGGCAACGGAAATTAATTTACGGGTCGCGCCCACCGTTTCCGGGTGAATGCCGGGGAGCTGCAACCGCCCCGCTTCTACCTGGTTGAGTACCATTTTGAGAAGCTTAAGAATGAACGCAGTAATCAGGAAAATGATCAAAACAATCATCAGGCCCGGTAAGGCTGAAACGATAGATAAAGCAATTTGCCGCACGACGCGAATCGACCAGTCTCCCAGCGACGTACCCCACACGCGCGTCCAGGGAAACAGGCTGAATACCCAACTGAGCCAGACGTAAAAGGCGATAAGCCCCAGCACGATCATTAACAGGGCATACAGTTTGATTTCAATGGCACCGATGTACCGCCTCCAGCTGTGGGGTATCCAGCTGCGATTTTCCATAATACGGCGCCTGAAAATGCGACGGAATCCGCGCCAGGAACGCCATGCCCCGTAGTAGAGCAGCCCCAGAACCAGCAGGCCTGCGGCTGTTTTTATCACCGAAAGCGCCAGCCAGGCCGGATTGAATTGATCCCTCAACGCCGTGCGTTGGGCTTCCAGCCGCGTTAATACACGCTCAGCAGCCTGATCGAGCGTGAGATCGTCCCCTTCATCGAGATCGGCCTCAGTGAGAAGCATCACCGGCTTACTGTTCATCACAATCAGCCGTCCCTGTTGGTTGTAGCGGGTCACAGGGATAATCTTGAGAGGTTCGCGTACGTCAGCCTGGGTGAAATTGCGTAAGGTATTGCGAATGCGCAATACACGCTCTTCCGGCGTGGTCAGGCCAAACGTCGCCTGCAGCATGACAACAGGTTGATGGAAAACGTAGACCGTACGGGCACGCTCCTGCTCGGTGGGCTCCTGTCGCGGTTCTGCGGCAGAGGTATAAAACGTCATTGAGGCGAAAAGACATGTCAACGCTGCGAGCAGGATCCTGTTCATCACCACTACCCCAAAGGCTAAATTCTTATTATTTTTCAGGCAACCAGCGAAAGGCGGGTCCCTGATTCAGCATAGACCAGCCTTTTGCTTCTGCAACGCGTGCCTGAAGGGTATTTTCCACTGCGATGGCCCAAGTGAGTCGGAAAGAATATTTTTTAAACCTTGCACATGCATATCGATGGATAATTCATGCGCGGTATTATTCGATAATTACGCTTTATCATCCCTACCCTTTATATTTTTACGCTTTACGACCCCTGAAAATTTATTATTAAACGCCTTTCCGTTGGCTCATTACGCCCTCGACTATTACTCTTTATTAACGAATAAAAGACAAAATATATTCTACATCTCTCAAATAATGTGAATGTTTTCATGCCGGGAAAAACGCTGAAGCACCTAATTTTCTTCAGAAAAACTGGAAATACTTTTTCCCTGGCTATAATCAATTTGCCATCCTAACGATCGGAGCTTTCCTCATGCAAAAAAGAGTGCCTTTTAAAAGGACAATGCTTGCCAGCGTGCTGACCCTTGCAGCTGGTGCCGCATCCAGCGTGTACGCTGCCCCGGCGACCACAACCGCGCCGGAAAATGCCCCTAAGCAAGATGCATCAAAACCCAATATCGTTGTCATTTTTGGTGATGACATCGGCTACTGGAACCTGAGTACTTATAATCAGGGCACCATGGGTTACCGGACACCTAATATTGATAGCATCGCGGCTGAAGGGGCAAAATTCACGTCTTACTATGCAGAGCAGAGCTCCACTGCAGGCCGCTCCGCCTTTATTACGGGGCAAATGCCATTCCGTACCGGGATGAGTAAAGTGGGTATGCCGGGTGCACCGCAGGGTCTGCAAAAAGAAGATATTACGATTGCCAGTGCCCTTAAGCAGCTGGGCTATGCGACCGGACAGTTCGGTAAAAACCACCTCGGCGACCGCGATGAATTCCTGCCAACTGCACACGGTTTCGATGAGTTTCTCGGTAACCTCTACCACCTGAACGCCGAAGAGGAACCGGAGAACTCGGACTATCCGAAAGACCCTGCCTTCCGTAAAGAGTTCGGCCCACGCGGCGTTATTAAGAGTACCGCAGACGGCAAAATTGAGGATACCGGTCCACTGACCGTGAAGCGTATGGGTACCATCGACGAAGAGACGCTGGCGGCCAACAACGACTTTATGGAACGTCAGACAAAAGCAGGTAAACCGTTCTTTACCTGGTTCAACACTACCCGTATGCACAACAAAACCCACCTGAAAGACGGCAGCATTGGTGCTACGGGCCTGGGAACGTACGCTGACGGCATGGTTGAACACGATAAAATGATTGGCGAAGTGCTGAAGAAGATTAAAGATCTCGGCATTGAAGACAACACCATTCTTATCTATACCACCGACAATGGCCCGATGACTGCCACCTGGCCAGATGCCGGTATCACGCCGTTCCGAGGTGAGAAAAATACCGGCTGGGAAGGCGGCTTCCGCGTTCCGGCCATGATTCGCTGGCCGGGTCATATCAAGCCAGGCACCATTGTTGACGGCATTTTTGCCAGCTACGACTGGTTCCCAACGCTGGTTGCTGCAGCGGGTGATGCCAATATCAAAGACGAGCTGTTGAAAGGCTATAAAACCACGCAGATGACCTACAAGGTCCATCTCGATGGGTATAACCAGCTCGACTACCTGCAGGGCAAGGGCGACAACAAACGTCACGAATTCTTCTACTGGAGTGATGATGGCGATCTGCTGGCCATGCGCTATGACCGCTGGAAAGCGCACTTTATGATTCAGGAACACACTGGTCTGGATCTGTGGAGATATCCATTCACCAAGCTGCGCGCGCCGATGATCTTCGACCTGGATGTCGATCCGCTTGAGAAAGGCAGCGACGGTATGGGCTACAACTCCTGGTTCTACGACCGCATGTTCCTGATGGGCGGTGCGCAGAAGTACGCGAAAGAGATGCTGGCGACCTTCAAAGAATTCCCGCCACGTCAAAAACCAGGCTCGTTCACCATTTCCGATGCTTCAGCCATGCTGGATCAAGGGTCAGCCATTAATAAATAAATGGGCTAACTGGCAGACTGCTCCGGCAGTCTGCCCGATCTAACAAGAACGAATCAGTACACAGAGTTTGTCATTACTTCTCAGGGGCATGCTATGAAGTACAGCACCACACTACCCGTAAAAGCGTTACCCTCTGCCGAGAAATATGACGGCAAAGGCCCTGAATATAAGCGCCGTTTTCATGTGATGGCCAAACCAACCGGCTCGACCTGTAACCTCGACTGTTCCTACTGTTTTTATCTGCACAAAGAAGAGTTGCTGCATCAGGATCGCCATACCGGCATGAGTGATGAGGTGCTGGAAAACTTCATTCGCCAGTACATTGACGGTCAGGACGGCGATCAGGTGGTCTTCTCCTGGCAAGGTGGTGAGCCCACCCTGATGGGGCTGGAGTTCTTCCAGAAGGTGGTTAAGTTTCAGAAGCAGTACCAGAAGCCCGGTCAGCGCGTCGAAAACGACTTACAAACAAATGGCGTCCTGCTGAACGATAAATGGGCTGAATTCCTCAAAGAACATCGTTTTCTGGTGGGTCTGTCTATCGACGGTCCACGGGAATTGCATGACCGCTATCGCGTCACGCGTAGCGGCAAACCGACATTCGATAAAGTCATGGCGGGTGTAGACGCCCTGAAGCGCCATGGCGTGCCTTTTAATGCCCTCGTCACCGTGAACCGCACCAACGCCCGCTTCCCGCTGGACGTTTATCGCTTTGTCACCCGCGAACTGGGTGCAACCTACGTGCAGTTCAACCCGTGCGTGGAACCGGTGGACTTTAAACAAACCGCCCCGCAGTTCTGGCACGACGACGCCATTCCGGTAACGGGTAGCCGACGCGCCCATCCCGGCGATCTGGACTCCATTGTGACCGACTGGTCAGTGGACCCGGATGACTGGGGCCGCTTCTTGATAGCGGTATTTGAGGAGTGGATAAATAACGATTTAGGCCGCGTGCAGGTCAACCTGTTCGAAACGGCAGTCGCTCAAACGTTGGGGATGCCCGCACAGATTTGTACGCACTCAGAGTTCTGCGGTAAAGGGCTGGCGATCGAAAAGAACGGCGATATTTTCTCGTGCGACCATTACGTTTACCCGGAATACCAGATTGGCAACATTGAAAATACCAAACTGGCACACCTGGCCTTTTCAGAGCGCCAGCAGGCCTTTGGTATGGGCAAACGCGACACGCTGCCGAAATATTGCAAAGCCTGCCCTTATCTGAATATGTGCTGGGGTGAATGCCCGAAAAACCGCATCGTTCGCGCCCCTGACGGTGAGCCGGGCCTCAACTATCTCTGCCCGGGCATCAAAGCCTTCTTTAATTACGCCGAGCCGATCCTGGTCGGGCTCGCTACCCTGGTGAAACGTGATTTTTCAGGACTCAAACGATGATCGCTCGTGAAAAGTTATTGCAGCTTGAACAACGGATGAACGAACAGGTTATTGGGCAGGAAGGGCTGGTGCGGATGCTGATTATCGCCCTGCTCTGCGACGGCCATGTTTTGCTGGAAGGTTTGCCTGGCCTTGCCAAAACGCGTGCGGTGCGCGAGCTTGCGCGGCACGTTAGCGGTGATTACCGACGCATCCAGTTCACCCCCGACCTGCTGCCGTCGGACATTACCGGCAGTGAGATCTACCAGCAAAACGCGACCCGGGAAGAAGATCAGTTCCGTTTTCGTCCGGGCCCGGTGTTCGGCAATATCATTCTCGCCGATGAGATCAACCGCGCCTCCGCGCGCGTGCAATCTGCCCTGCTGGAGGCGATGGAAGAGCGCCACGTCACGGTCGCCGGTAAAACCTGGCCTCTGCCCGGCGTGTTTATGGTGCTTGCCACGCAAAACCCGGTCGACCAGGAGGGAACCTGGCCGCTGCCAGAAGCGCAGCTGGACCGATTTTTGATGAAGGTGCTGGTGGACTATCCCTCCAAAGAGAACGAACGGAAAGTGATGCAGCTGGTGCGCGCCGAGCAGCAGCAAAAGTACCAGCAGTTGACGGACACCGCCGATGCCCCCGCAGCGGAAACGCTCACGCTAAGCCAGCATGAAATTGCCGAGTGCTGGCAGGCTATCTCTGCGATTCACGTTGCGCCAACCGTCGAAAATTACATCGTTAATATCGTGGATTTGAGCCGTCATCCGCAGCGCGTAAGCGATACCCTCGCTGGGTATCTCTCCTTCGGTATCAGTCCACGCGGCACCCTGGCGCTGGAGCGCTGTGGGCGTGCGCAGGCCTGGCTGGAAGGACGTGACGCGGTACTGCCCGACGATATTAAAATGATTGCGCCCGCCGTCTTGCGCCATCGGCTGATGCTGAGCTATCAGGCAAGCGCGGATAATTGCACGCCGGATGATGCCGTTCGGATGCTGCTTGATGCCGTGGTGGCGTAATGACCAGCGCCGTTCGTGTCAGTCGCGAAACCTTACTCAAGCTTGCAGCGCAAGCGCGCGCGATTGCTAACCCCCCTGGACAAATACCGCCCGGCGCGCTGGCGGGTGAACGCATCTCACGCCAACAGGGTCGGGGACTCAATTTCGACAGTTTGCGTCGCTACCAGCCCGGGGACGATGTTCGCCTGATTGACTGGCAGGCCACGGCACGTATGCGCACGCCCTGGATCCGTCTGTACAACGAAGAGAAAGAGCGTCCGGTATTTTTACTGGTCGATCAGCGTCAGGACATGTTTTTTGCAACACGCGGTCAGACCAAATCCGTCGCGGCAGCCAACATTGCCGCACTGCTCGGCTGGCGAAGCTGGCACGACGGCGACCGGCTGGGCAGCGCTGTATTTGGCGACCACGATTATGCGCTGCGTAAATGCCGGCCCCCTACCGGGAACTTGCCGCTGCTGCTGGACGATCTCGTTCAATACAACCACGCCGTCGCGGATAACTATCCCCACGAATCGCCTTCAGCGATGTCGCTTTCTGCCATTTTACGTCATGCGATTGGGCTGATCCCAGCCGGCGGTTGGGTGGCGGTCATCAGCGATTTCCACGATCTCGATCGCGAGTGCGATGCGCTGCTTGCCGCCTTGCGCCGTCGCGGGGAGGTGAGCGCCTTCGTCATACTGGACGACCTCCACCTGCGGATGCCCGCTCACGGGCAGCTTGCTGCGCGGTATGAAAAGCACGAGACCGCGTTTTCGCTCTCTCCCGCCCTTCAGGACGGTATTCGCCAGAGCGTCACGGCACGCTTAGCGGCACAGGCATCACGCCTGACGCGGCTCGGCGTGCGCGTGAATCAAATTGTGGTGGCTGAAGATTTGCTCAGACAGTTACAGAAAGGGGTCTGAATGCTCGAGAAAGGCTTTACGGTACCGACGCTGGCAGAGCCGTCGCTCCCCGGCGCACCGTCATGGTTCCCCCTGCCGCCGGGATGGTGGATTCTGGGTGGGATCCTGCTGGCTGCGCTGCTCGCTATAGGCCTTTTCCGCGCGGCGAAATGGCGACGCAATCGCTGGCGACGCGAGGCGCTTGCCGCGATTGCGCAGCCGCAGTCCGTGGACAGCTGGTTGCTGCTGATGAAGCGCATTTTACTGGTTCATCAGCCCCGCGAGGTGATTGCCGCGCAGACCGATCCGGCGCGTTGGCTAGCCCAGATCCCGCTTGATAACGCGCTTCGTGAGGAGCTGGTTCAGCGTTACTGCCACCCGAACAATCAATTATCTGACGTGCGGACCACGGCGTTACGCGCGCAACTGCACACCTGGCTGGAAGGGTTGCCTGATGTCTGACATCCTCTCAAACCTTGAATTTGCCTGGCCCTGGGCATGGCTGCTCATGGTCGTC
The DNA here is from genome assembly GCF_019718755.1 of Enterobacter sp. RIT637. NCBI lineage: Bacteria > Pseudomonadati > Pseudomonadota > Gammaproteobacteria > Enterobacterales > Enterobacteriaceae > Enterobacter > Enterobacter sp. RIT637. The sequence goes on along the minus strand of NZ_JAIHAZ010000001.1, from coordinate 147,832 downwards.
CCCCTCCTGGGGCGTTTTTTGCCGGACAGCCATCGCGCCGTGCGGGAATACGTTCGCGTGCCTTTTCTGCCAGGCCTTATTGAGGAACTGAAGCTGGATACCCGGCCTGCACGCAGCGGAAAACTCCCGGCGCTGTTTTTCTGGGGAGTCTGGGCATTGATGGTATGCGCGCTTGCCAGGCCCGAATTCATTTCACCGCCGCAGCACATTGAGAAACCGATGCGCAATATTATGCTGGTTCTGGATGTGTCAGGCTCAATGGAAAAAAATGATGTCGAGGGTGCACTCACCCGCCTGCAGGCCGTTCAGACGTCGGTGAAGAAATTCGTGGCGTCACGTCAATCCGATCGTATCGGACTGGTGATTTTTGCCAACGGAGCCTGGCCTTTCGCGCCGGTGAGCGAAGATAAACAGGCGTTGCAGTCCAGAATAGACCAGCTCTCGCCCGGCATGGCGGGTCAACAAACGGCCATCGGTGATGCACTGGGGGTCACGGTGAAACTGCTGGACAGCGACAGCCATACCGACGCCAGCAGGCTGGCTATTCTGTTAACGGACGGAAACGATACTGCATCACAACTCTCCCCGCGTCTGGCCGCTCAGCTGGCCGCCAGCCACCATGTGCAGGTGCATACCATTGCCTTTGGCGATGTCAACAGCAGCGGTGATGACAAAGTGGATGTTGGGCTATTGCAGGAGATTGCCCGCGATACTGGCGGCACGTCATGGACGGCGGCAAACAGCGGCGCGTCTCTGGATGCCGTCTGGAAGAGTATTGATGCCACCACGCCCGTTCAGGTGAAGAGCATCGGCTGGTCGTGGCGAGTCCCCCTGTTTGCGTGGCCGCTGGCGGCAGCTTTACTGCTGCTACTGACCTTTACCTTGTTCCGCGTCGTCAGGGAGAAATGGGCATGAGCGATTTCCACTTTTTACATCCCTGGCGCCTGCTTTTACTGCTGCTCTGTCTGGGCTTATGGTGGCTCCCGGTGGCCGGGCGCAGCGCGTGGCACAGCATAATGGATAAGCCGCTGGCGAAAGCGCTGATTGTCGGTCGTCATCGAAAACTGACACAAATCCTGCCATGGCTGTTCGCCGTAGGTGTTTTTGCCCTGGCCGGTCCCTCCTGGCAGCGCCAGCTCCCCGCCGCGCTGACGCCGGAGAGCAATGTGATGGTGATTTTGCAGCAGGACACGGCGATGTACGCAAGCGACCTCGCCCCCAATCGCCACCAGCGAATGCAGAATAAAATCATGTCGCTGATGTCCGGTATGCCCGGCACCCGGTTCGGACTGGTGGTGTATAACACCAGTGCCTGGCTGACAACGCCCCTGACGGTAGATACGACATTCTATTCCCTGTTCTTGCACGCGCAGTCACCGTCGCTTTTGCCTGCGGGAGAAGGATCGGGGCTGCAGCCTGCCGTCGCCCTGGCCATGAAAAACATGCCTTCCGCACCCCGCAGCATCATTCTGGTTGCCGATAACCTGAGTGCCGAGGATGCCGCCTGGCTAGGGCGTCAAACGCTGCCGGTGCAGCTCTGGGTTCCGGGTACCGCACAGGGTGGCGCGTTGCCGGACAAATACGCCGCCAGCGGTAACGATACCCGACTGAATGTTTCCCGGTTTGAACAGGTGCGCGATGCAGGGCTTCCCGTCACGCTGGTCACGGCGGACGACAGCGATCTCGCCGTGATACAAAGCCATATTCAACAGTCCTTAACGGCGCAGAATCAATCCCGCAGCGATTTGCACTGGCGCAACGACGGCTGGATGTTAGTCATTCCAATGATGGCTATGCTCTTTTTCTGGCGTCGTCAGCTGTTTTGCTGGGTGCTGCTTGCCCCTCTCCTTTTCTGGCAACCGGCAGGTCATGCCGCCTGGCTTGATGCCTGGATAAGGCCGGATATTCAGGCCCAACAGGCCTTTTCCCGTGGCGAATACAACATCGCCGCACAACGCTTTCGTGACCCTCTCAGACAAGGGATCGCCTGGTATCGTGCCGGTGATTTTACCGCCGCAGCCGCCGCCTTCCGTCAGGCCGAGCAAACGCCGGAGGTTCTGCTGTGGACGGGGAACAGCTACGCTCAGCAAAAACAGTGGCAGCAGGCGCTCAACAGCTATGACCGCGCATTAAGCCTGCGCCCTGACTGGACGCTGGCGCAGGGCAATCGTGAGAAGATCGCCGCGATTATTATGCAGCTTCGGCAAAAGGAGCGAGACCGCCAGTCGGCCCAGGGGGATGAACAGGACTACAAGCCGGATGAGATCAAACACGATCTCAAACCCGACCAGGGCGTGGAGCAGAAAGATATCCAGCCCGTGGCAGGCGGTAATCCTCAGGTTAACCAATGGTATGAAAACCTCACCGTTTCCCCCACCGGTTTGCTGGAAAATCTCTACCGCACGCCATCAGGAGACGCACCATGAAGCTCATCTGGCTATTACTCATAGCGGTGCTTCCGTGCCAGGCCGCCATGACCGTGACGCGAGAGCTGGTCGCGCCTGAGCACGTGGTGCCTGGGCAACCGGTTCGCGTGGCCGTTACCTTCTGGACGGACAGCTGGTTTAATCCCCCGCCGGAATGGCCGGTATTTCCCGTGGAAAATGGCGCGTTGCTGACTACTCAACTGCCCAATCAGCTGCTCACTCGCCGGGAAGGCAGCACCAGCTGGAGCGGTGTCCGTATGGAGCGACAGATCTCCGCCTGGGACAATGGGGAACTGCGTTTACCGCCCATTGAGGTGACATTAACCGGTGCGGGACAGGCTCCGGTTACGGTCTCCCTGCCGGAGCTGAAAAAAACCGTATCCTGGCCACAGGATGTTCATCAGCCAGACCGTTTTCTTCCGGCATCGCAGCTGACGCTGACCCAGAAGATAAACCTGTATCGCAGCGGTAAAGGGGATGTTCTCCGCGCCGGGGATGTGATTGAACGCGTGGTGACGGTACAGGCGAAAGGTGTCCTCCCGGTTCAAATCCCGCCGCTGGTGTATGCCATTCCTGGCACGCATACGCAGCGCCTGACGCCGGTAAACAGTCAGTTACTCTCCGGGCGAGGCGAGTTTGAAGGGGGTCAACGGGTCGAAACGCTGCGTTATCTGCCGGTGGAGACGGGAACTGTAACGTTGCCCCCCATTAAGCTGCGCTGGTGGGATACCACGCATCAACAATGGCAAACCGCTGAGCTGCCCGGCAGTCACTATCACATCGAGGCCTCCGGCACAGCAGGCGCGGAAGCGGCCCTGAAAGGAGAGGCCGGAACGTCACGAGGGGTCATCCTGAGCAGCATTGCAGGTGCCGCGATCCTTGCAGCTTTGCTGTTTATTTTTCGTCGTGCCCTGCTCCGCGCCGTGCGCTATGTTTTCCGCCAGTGGCACCGTTTCTGGCACCCCATTTCGCTTCCGGGTCAGATCCCTGAAAACAGGAGTCATCAATGAAAAAAACATTACTTTCTGCTTTGCTATTCAGCCTTTGTGCAACGGCTCATGCCGATCCCCTCTCCGCATGGAATGATACGGCTGCTAAGCGCGCGATTGAGGAGTGGGTGACGAACGCCACCGATGCCGACCGCGCCACCTATATTCCGCCCGAAAAGCGGTATGTTGTTTTTGATAACGACGGAACGCTGTGGCCGGAAGCGCCCCTGACCTTTCAGATCCAGTTTGCGCTTGATGAGGTCAAACGGCTTGCGCCTGAATACCCGGAATGGAAAGACGATCCCCTCGTAAAAGCAGTGCTGAGTGACGATATCAAAACCATTGCCGCCGCAGGTGAAAAAGGGCTAATACAGCTTTTGACGTTAACCCATAGCAACATCACCACGGAAGAATTTGAACAGCGCGTAAGCAGCTGGCTGGATTCACATTCAGACAGGCGTTTCGGCTGTCGATACGATCGGATGGCGTATCAGCCGATGCGACAGCTGCTGGATTATCTGCGGGCCAATGGGTTTAAAACCTGGATTATTTCCGGTGGCGGGATCGATTTTATGCGCGTCCTTTCACAAAAAATGTACGGGATCCCACCGGAACAGGTGGTCGGCTCTTTCTCCCTGAGCGAATTTTCGCTCACCGATAACGGCACGACTCTGCGTAAAACGATGAAAGGGGCATTTAACGACGATGCGGCGAACAAGCCTGTCGCCATTCACCTTTTCATGGGACAACGGCCAGTAGGCGCTTTTGGTAACAGCGATGGCGATCTGGCGATGATGCAATATACCGCAGCCAATCCTGACTATAAGACCTTTGGGCTGCTGGTACACCACACGGATGCGGCGCGGGAATATGCCTATGACAGCCATCCTTCCGCCAGTGGCAAACTGATTGAGGGACTGGCGCAGGCAAAACAAAAAGGCTGGACCGTCGTGGATATGCAAAAAGACTGGAAAACCGTTTTCGACCCTGAGCTGTGCGCCGGTAAATCCGCGCCATAAAAAGCGCACAGGCTTCTTCATGCAAACAAAAAACCCTGCGATATTGCTATCGCAGGGTTTCGAATTTGGCGGAAGCGTAGAGATTCGAACTCTAGAACCCTTTCGGGTCGCCGGTTTTCAAGACCGGTGCCTTCAACCGCTCGGCCACGCTTCCAAAGTGAGGCGCACTATAAACACCTATTAGCGCCTTGTAAAGCAGGAATTTTTCGATTTCTACGCACCTGCGCAAAACTCATTCAGCCGAGGTGTAAAACGCAGGGCCTTCTCCCCTGCGGCCAGCGTGCGTGTGGCTGCCCTTAACGGGAATGAAACCTTCTCCTTTTATTATTTCTCCTACACTTTAAAGGTTCTACCGTTACGGTGAACGTGAAAAAGCCGGATCAATCAGGGCTATGAGGATTCGAGCCTTTTAGCCTGCGATCATTTTGCCTTTAACTGAGGAGTTTGCGGTATGGCATTCGTAACGACGAAAGACGGCGTCAACATTTTCTACAAAGACTGGGGTTCAAAAGAGGCGCAACCCATTGTTTTCCACCACGGCTGGCCTTTGAGTGCCGATGACTGGGATAACCAGATGCTCTTCTTCCTTGCGGAAGGCTATCGCGTTATCGCTATCGACCGTCGCGGTCATGGGCGTTCGGACCAGGTGAGTGAAGGCCACGATATGGATCATTATGCCTCCGATGCGTCGGCCGTGGTTGAAAGCCTTGACCTGCGCAACGCGGTGCACGTGGGCCACTCCACTGGCGGCGGCCAGGTCGCCCGCTATGTTGCGCAGTACGGACAACCGCAGGGTCGCGTCGCCAAAGCGGTACTCGTCAGCGCCGTCCCGCCGCTGATGGTTAAAACGGACGCGAACCCCGGCGGGACGCCCATCGAGGTTTTCGACGGCTTCCGCAAGGCGCTGGCGGCTAACCGCGCCCAGTTTTACCTCGACGTCGCCAGCGGGCCTTTCTACGGCTTTAATCGCGATGGGGCCGAGGTTTCACAGGGCACTATTCAGAACTGGTGGCGTCAGGGAATGATCGGAAGCGCAAAGGCTCACTATGAGGGAATTAAGGCGTTTTCAGAGACCGACCAGACGGAGGATTTAAAAGCCATCACGGTTCCCGTACTGGTGCTGCAGGGCGACGACGATCAGGTCGTGCCGTATAAAAATGCCTCTCTACTGCAGGATAAGCTGCTGGCGAACAGCGAACTGAAAATTTATCCGGGCTTCCCGCACGGGATGCATACCACCCATGCGGATACCATCAACGCGGACATTCTGGCGTTTATCCGCTCTTAGACGTCACCTTTCTTGCCGGGTGTCGCTGCGCTTACCCGGCCTGCATTTCTCACGATCCATCGTAGGCCAACGCCACCCAAGGGTGGCGTTGTTTTTTCCGTTTACCGATTATCCAGCTGGGCGCGAACGTTATTCAGCCCGGTGGTATTGATGCGATAAGGCTGCCCGTTTACGGATCGGATCAGCTTTTTAGTGCGGAGTTTTTTAAAAACGGTAAGCGTGCAGTCGCTCAGCACCAGTCCTTCACGGGTGTAGCACTCAACGGACGTGATGCGGCCAGAACTGTCGCGGACGTGCACAATGCGTCCACCTTTAGCGAGAACGTGTAAGGTACGTTGTTCCTGACGGGATAAATTCATACTGGAAAACCTGTGTAATCATCATGCGTAAAAACGAGCCCACACCCGCAGGTGCGTGCGTAAGGTTTAAGCGCAGCGATAACCAGTCCGTCCTGAAATGGGCGGGAAACTGATTATCTGATGAAAACATTCTCCAGCATCAAAGCCTCGGTGAGAGATAGCAAAAAATTTACGGCGTGAATGATAACGCCTGTTTTCTACAGGGGAATAGCGGTTTTTTAAAAGTGTGAGCCGGATCGGTCAATCCAAAAGAAAAACCCCAGGTTAACGAGTAACCTGGGGTTTATGTTTGGCGGAAGCGTAGAGATTCGAACTCTAGAACCCTTTCGGGTCGCCGGTTTTCAAGACCGGTGCCTTCAACCGCTCGGCCACGCTTCCTAAGTGAGGCGAACTATAAACACCTCGCTGCGTGCTGTAAAGAGCCACGGCATTCGTTCGCTTTAAAAATAGCCAATAGGCGTTTAATCGGTTGAATTGACAACGTATTGACCATTTTCTCAGCACAACATGCAGCATTCAGGCTTAGTGCTTCCTGATGTACATATCCTTGGTGTAGTAGTACCCCAGTTTATCCGGCGTGAACCCGCCCACCCACGGTTTCACCAGGTGTGTACGCACGTAGTGATAAACCGGGATCGCAGGCACGTCTCGCCCTAACAGATCTTCTGCCTGCTGGTAGAACTTGCCGCGCTCTTCCGGCGTTTTCGCTTTCGCCGCATTGACTAACGCCTGGTCATACTCAGGGTTGCTGTACTGGCTGGTGTTTTCGCTGTCGCCGCTACGGTAGTTGTTGAGGAATGTTGCCGCATCATCGTAATCCGCAATCCAGGCGTAGCGCACCACGTCAAAATTGTGGGTGTGCATGGTATCCAGCATGGTTTTCCACTCCTGATTTTGCAGCTTCGCCTCCACGCCGAGATTTTTCTTCCACATTGAGCTGGCCGCGATGGCAATGCGCTGGTGCGATTCCGACGTGTTATAGAGCAGATTAAAGCGCAGCGGGTGGCTGGCGTTAAAACCGGCCTCGTCCAGCAGCTTTTTCGCTTCGGCTATGCGTTTTTCCATCGGCCAGCTGGCGTAATCCGGGTTTTTAAGCGTGATACCGCCGATATCCGGCTGGCTGACGAGCCACGCCGGGCGCTGCCCCTGCCCTAACACTTTCTCTGCGATGATGTCTTTATCCAGCGCCATGTTCAGCGCCCTGCGCACCCGGGCATCATTAAACGGTGGACGGGTGGTGTTGAACTCATACCAGTACGTGGCAAGCTGCGGAGAAACATCCAGTTCGCTGCCCAGCGTTTTCTTGAGCTGCGCAAACTGATTGATCGGCACCGTATAAACGATGTCGATTTCACCGGCCTTATAGCGGTTCACATCCGCGGCTTCAGACGAGATGGGCAGGTATGTCACCTTATTGATAACGGTATGCGAGTTATCCCAGTAGCGCGGGTTGCGTTCGGCCACAATGCGCTCGTTGACCACCCACTGCGACAGTTTGTAAGCACCGCTGCTGACGAAATGCTCGGGTTTGGTCCATTTATCACCGAAACGCCCAATCAGCACTTTATCCACCGGCACCAGCGACGGGTGCGCCAGCATCGCCAGGAAAGCGGCATTTGGTTGGGTGAGCGTGACTTCGAGTGTGGTGTCGTTGATGGCTTTCACGCCCAGCGTGTCGGGCGCTTGTTTACCCTGCGCAATCTCTGCGGCGTTAATGATGTGCATGTTGCCCGGATAGCTGGCGTACGGCGAGGCGGTCTTAGGATCGACCAGACGCTGCCAGCTCCAGACCACATCTTCTGCGGTAATGGCGGTGCCGTCGCTCCAGGTGATGCCAGGACGCAGATGGAACGTCCAGACGGTGTTGCCTTTGTTTTCCCATTTCTCCGCGAGCCGCGGCTGGATCTCACCGTTCGGAGAAACGCTGACCAGACCTTCGAATAAATCGCTGATAATATTGAATTCGACATCGCTTTCGACTTTATGCGGGTCAAGCGATGAGGGTTCACTGCCGTTGTTCCTGACCAGTTCCTGCTTCTCTGCCAGTGGCGTTCCTGCCGGCACGTTAGCCGCCCACCCTGCCGTGCTGGTGCACAGAATGGCGGCGGTTAACAACGAGAGTGTAAAGTTAGTGCGTGTTTGTGGTTTCATGTCCTTCGCCTTATTGTCTGTTTTATGACGATCCGGGAATAACTCTTAGCGCCCGGATTGAAATAAGGCAATATTTTTCAGTAACCTATAAGAGGTTGATCTGAATAAAATTCGCAATCCGCTGTTCATCCTGCTGGAAATGATTTTCGCAGAAGAAATAACCAGCTTCAGCGCTAAGGTGCTGAGTAAAGATGGGTAAAACCACTTTGAGTCTGGCGCGCCGTTTCCTATTCTTGCCGTTAATTACATCTGTCATAAGAGAGTGACTCATGGATCGTATAATTACATCTTCACGCGACCGCACATCGCTACTCAGTACCCACAAGGTGCTGCGCAATACCTATTTCATGCTTAGCCTGACGCTGGCGTTTTCGGCGATCACCGCCACCGCCAGCACCGTGCTGATGCTGCCGTCTCCGGGGCTGATCCTGACGCTGGTGGGGATGTATGGTCTGATGTTCCTGACCTACAAAACCGCTGACAAACCGGTTGGTATTCTGTCTGCGTTTGCCTTCACTGGCTTCCTGGGCTACATCCTGGGGCCGATGCTGAACGCGTATCTGTCTGCCGGTATGGGCGACCTTATCGGTATGGCGCTGGGCGGTACCGCGCTGGTGTTCTTCTGCTGCTCGGCCTACGTGCTGACTACCCGTAAGGACATGTCCTTCCTCGGCGGTATGCTGATGGCGGGTGTCGTGGTCGTGCTGGTGGGTATGGTGGCAAACATCTTCCTGCAGCTGCCTGCCCTGCACCTGGCAATCAGCGCCGTGTTTATTCTGATTTCTTCAGGTGCCATCCTGTTTGAAACCAGCAACATCATCCGCGGTGGTGAGACGAACTATATCCGCGCTACCGTGAGCCTGTATGTGTCGCTGTACAATATCTTCGTCAGCCTGCTGAGCATTCTGGGCTTCGCCAGCCGCGATTAAAGCCGACCTGCTGAAACAATAAGGAGAATGCCGGTGGCATTCTCCTTTTTTTATGCCCTACTCACCCCGGCAAATATAGGTCGGGTATCGCCGGTCCTGAATCAGCCAAACGGAAGGCGCGAGCTCAGAGATCGTTAGGTAGTAGCGTGCGGTCGGATTAGCGAAGCTACCCCATTGGGCATCGGGCGTATTATCATTGTGCCGACGCCAGGTTTTGGTGTAGCTCAATACAATGACGTTATCATCGTCCCGCTGCTCCCAGGTAAAGTCCACATCCCTGTCAACGATAAAACTTTGCCCGCCAGCCCTTGCAGCGCCCTTATAGGTGGTCAACCCGCTACCGTCCCGATGAAAATAGAACTGGGCCACGGCATTGACCTTCACTTCACTGGCTTTTCCCTCATTGCGCGTAAAGTTAAATTCCGTACTACAGGCCAGCACATCCTTTTTAACCGCACATCCGGAATAGTAAAACAGCGCCAGGGCGCTGCCGACCAGCGCACCGCCCAGCCCAAAAAGAAGTTTTATTTTCATTTTTGTGCCCCGCTTTTATAACGTATGGTTTTGCACAGGCTGGTATTGCTAGCCGGGCAGGCGCCAATGAACACCTCATCTGCATCGGAAATAGAAAAACGGGCGCTGAAATAATAAATGTCGTACGCCTCACGTCCGCACGCCACGTTATTAGCCTCCAGCCGCTCCGCTAATTTCGATAACACCAGCGGCCTTCCGTGATCGTTGATAATCCAGATGCTGCAACGCGCGATTTTTTCCTTAACCGGCTTGAGCTTCGCCGGAACGAAAATGCCCTGCTGTCGGCTAAAGTAGAGGCTCGCCCCCAGCACCGCGACAATCAATACGGCCACAACCGCCCATATTTGCAGAGGCGCGCGTTGAGGTTTTACCTCTTGCGGTGCGGACGAGGGCTGCGGATCGGCGGATGGAATATTCTCTCCGGGCTGAAAAATCACATCGGCCTCAAAACGAAACCCGTAACGGGGCACGGTCACGATAAATTCGTGCCCCTCGCCCAGAGACTGGAAGCTTTTACGTAATTCGCTCACCGCTTTATTGAGATTATTTCCCGATGGCGTAAAGCCAAATTCCTCCCACACGCGAGCGATCAATTCCTCCCGACTCAGGTCGCGTCCTTTGTGTTTAATAAATTCCTGCAAAAGCCGCACGGCGGGTGCCGAAAGGGTTAATACAGATTCTGGTTGTCCAACAAGACTTATTGCATGTGCTTCAGGATCGAATAACAACGAATTATTGCATATAAAAAACATCTTTTATTCTCGGCTGTTACCGCATGTTTTTTTATCCCTGGTACGTCGACATGAAAACCGCCTCCTGACCTGCTTATTTTTTCATCAGAAGGAATTTTCTTTCCATCCCTGGCAGCGGCATTTTCGCTTAACTATACAACCTTAAAGCCAGAAAATCAGGATAAAAAACTGTATTTAATGAGTTAATTAATACAAATTTTCACAAACCGCTGTTCTGGTTAAAGTTTCCCTGCCCTGAAGCAATACGTAAGCAGACGGTGTACTGGTGTTAACGCGCCGCCGATGAACTCAGAGCAGGCAGACTAAATGTGAAACAGAAAAATAGAGTGAACGTGAAAACAGCCTTTTATGTCGCCGCGCTGTCATTGCCATTTTTCTCAGAAATGACAATGGCCAATATGAGCGTGTACCCAATGGAACTTAACGTGGATAAGTCCGGTGCGGCGCAAATTAAGGTGGCGTCGAAAACGGATGATATTCAGTTCATTCGGGTGAGGCAAAAGAAAATTCTTAATCCCGGCACTGCCCAGGAAAAAGAGATTGATGTGGCCTCGTGGAAAGAAGGCGGCGTTGTTGTCACGCCCGAAAAATTTGCTCTTGCGGCAGGCGCAATGCGCGTGGTTCGCCTGGTCTCGCTTACGCCACCGGCAAAAGAGACCACCTGGCGCGTCTATTTTGAAGGGGTAAAGCAACCTGACAGCATTATTCCCGGCAAGACAGAAAGCCCGGCTGCGACGGCGACACTGGGCGTCAACGTAATCTGGGGCGCTCTGATCCACCTCGCACCGGAAAAAAGTGTGGTTTCACTCTCGATAGACCCTCGCAGGGGTACGTTAAAAAACAACGGTACGCTGCGCGTACCGCTGAGAGAGCTCGGTATTTGTGACGCTGATTCGTCGTGTAAATGGATTAAAGAAGACGCGACGATTTATCCGGACACCGAACGGACATTAAAAATGCTCACAAAGACACAAGGCCAGAAATATAAATTCCGCTACTTCAACTGGGTGAATAAAACCGCTGAAGAAGCTGACTTACCCGTCGTGCAATAACACGACGTTACCGTAAAGACCCCAAAGGGTTTGTTTAAAGAGCCAGGGTGCTCATTTGTAAATATGGAGATATTAATGCGTAAGTACTTTAAACCTCTGATGATTGTTGCCGCGATGACCACGTCCGTTAGCGCGCTGGCAATTCAAAAAGATATTACCGTCAACGCCAGCGTTGATTCACAGCTGGATATGACCCAGGCCGATAACACGCCGCTGCCAGCAAGCATCGATATGCAGTACCTGCCTGGCCGTGGCCTGGAAAGCTACCGCCTGAATACCAAGGTATGGTCTAACTCCGCCACCAGCAACGTGAAGGTCCGTCTGGTGAGCGCCGCGAAGCTGGCAAATGCTGACGGTGCGGAGACCATCCCAATGACGGTGATGCTGGGCGACAAAACCCTCTCCACCGCCGATGTTGAATATACCGGTACCGAACTGTTCCCGGGGAGCATCGAAAACGGTTCAGCGGTTCTGCCACTGACCATTTCTCAGACCACCAAAGGCATTCTGAAAACCGGTCAGTACAGCGGCGTTGTCAGCCTGATGCTGACGCAGGCGACTACCACGGAAGGCGGTGCGTAACACCACAGCACCTAAGGAATAACGTCAGAGGGTGCCCACCCTCTGACGTCAGGATGATGTCGAGGCTCGTTCATGGCGTTTCACAGAAATACTCTCCTCTTTGTTGCTTTGTTACCCGCATCCATCCAACTCGCCTGCGCCGGGATGGCCGTCCCGGCGGGTTTTGAAGATCTGGCGAAAACGCAGCGCCTGTGGACGGAGGTGAACCTCTACGGCGAATCGCTTGGTCTTTTTGAAACGGATATCACGCTTGAAACGGTCAGTTTCGTCGCACCTGAAACCGTGGTTGCGGCCATCAAACGACGGTTCAATGACGCCCCTGCACTCGTTGCCACCGTGTCTGCCGCGTTGGCCGTTCCGCTTGCCCGTAACGGCAACCTGGCCTGCAGCAGCAACGGCTCCGCAGCGGGATGCGATTACATAGATACTGACCGCGCGGCCATTATCTATGACGAGAATAACGCCCGCATTAGCCTGTTTTTGGACAAGAAATATCTGCCTAAAGCCACCGCGGAAAATCAGTGGTATCAGCCCACGCAGGACACTGAAAATGCGCTGATCCATCAGCAGAACATTAATTTTGTTGCCGACAGGGATTATCAGTCGGCTACCGTACAGGGCAACGGCGCGCTGGCGCTCACGCAGGACGGCTATGTGAATCTCGACTGGACCTGGCTGGGACAGCGTTCACGGCGTCAGCAGCAACAGGAGATAACCGTCAACAACGCCTGGTTCCGCCAGGATATCTTGCGTCAGTACTATGTCCAGCTAGGCGAGATGGATACCCGCGATCTGTTCAGTAATGCCGGCGGAAATATCAACCTCAGCCAGCTGCCGCTGGGCAAAATTCGTGGTCTGCGCACGGGTTCAACAAGAGCGTGGATGAATCCGGTTCAGCAGTCGAAGGGAACCCCTGTCACCGTGCTGCTTTCCCATGACGCGCGGATCGACGCCCGCCGTGGCAATCAGCTGCTGGCGAGTTTTTATCTGAATGCCGGTGCACAAACCCTGGACACGCGATCGTTCCCGGACGGGAGCTACACCGTGACGCTCTCCATCTATGAAAATAACCGGCTGACGCGCACCGAGCAGGTACCCTTCACCCGAACCGGTATAACGCCATTCGACCGGGTCGAGTGGTTCCTGCAGGCGGGTGAAACCGACAATAGCGATCAAAACGAAGAACGTAGCGCTGTTGCGCAGGCGGGCGTACGCCTGCCCGTCACCCCGACGCTGGCGCTGACCAGCGGTGCAACGATAAAGAAAAACCAGCGTTTCCTGGAGAACGCGATCGACTGGAGCCGGGGCTTCAACGCGGGCCCGATCGACGGCGTGCTGAGTACCCGGTTTAGCTACCTTTACGGCAGCGAAGGTCAACACGGCAATATTCAGCAAATCAGCTACAACGACGGCTTTTCACTGAGCCTCTATCGCAACGCGCTATCAGCGGAAAACTGCAACACCCGAAGCGCGGGGTTTGACGCCGTGAACGGTTGCTATCGAACCCTCTCGGTGATGTTTTCCGTCCCTGTCGGCGCCTGGTATGCGAGCCTGGGGTATTCGGATAACCGCAATGAAGGACGGTACGTTTCACGCCGTGAGCTCCCGGACAGTGACGATCGCCACGATGCGGGTTTGCCGTGGGAATCGATCTATATGTCCCGCACGCGCACGCGGGCCTGGCAGGGAGGACTGAGCAATGCCTTTAGCACCCGAGGCCTGAACATTAACAGCAGCATTAACCTGTTCATGCGTAACGATGACTCCCGTGAAGGCAGGGACAAAGGCGGCTACCTGAGCGTGAGCCTGTCCATGGCGCATAACCGTCAGGGGGATGCGTCGAGCTATACCTCTCTGGGCGCAACATGGCAGCACCAGCAGCGTGAAAAAAATCAGCTGAGCTACAACGTGGCGCATAACTGGTACGCCGATGCACGCGGTGAAAATGAGTACGGTCTGAGCGCGTCGGGCATTAACAGCGATTCGCTCAATACTTCAGCCTATACGCGCCAGGGCGGACAATATGGTAACGGCAGCCTGACCGTCAGCGACGCCTGGGATCGTCAGGATCGTCGCCATACGCTGAGCAGCAGCGGCAACTACAGCTCGACTCTTGCGCTGTCGCGCTCTGGCCTGTGGCTGGGCCGCTGGAGCGACGGACGTCCTGCTTCCGCCGTCGCGGTTAACGTTGCCACCCCGGAAGAGACTCTGGGTCCGAGCGTCGCCGTGTCGCTGGATAACGGCGGTAGTGCAGACATTCCGGGCAATAGCCGCGCCCTCTTCGCAGTGCCGGGCTATCAGCAGTCAACGTTGACGATTAACGAATCGCTGGACGTCTCGCGAGGAGCCAGCAGTGAGATTACGCAAGGTTCAGGCAGCAGAACGCTGTTTATGGTGCCGGGCAAACTGCTGCGTCGGGATGTGCAAACCACCGCAAGCTACACCTGGCTCGGCCAGTTAACCGACGAGCGTCATTCGCCGTTTATCGGCGGCGTGCCGCTGAACGTGAACGGCTGGAGCGATCTTGGCAACGGCGGGTTTAGCGCCCAAAGCGACGCCCTGCTGCATAACCTCTACCTGGTACGCCAGCAGCAGTTTTATCAGTGCGTGCTGAACGTGAAGAGTATGCGCGACGTGGTGCGCTACGTCGGTTCCATTCCTTGCCGGGAGTTAACCTTCTCCGCCCTGCCGGATGCCGTCCAGCAGCAGGCACAGCTGATGCTGGCCGGACGAACGACCCCAGCCAGCCCGACCGCCATGAACGCCGACAACCTCGCTAAAGGGAAATGATGTGATTAAGTACCTCTTTATTTTACTGTTTTTAAGTCTGTGGACAGGCCAGGCGCTGGCGGGCGCCCCCGCGGGACGCAACACCAGCGTTGGGATCAGCTTCGATCGCACGGCACCGCCCGCGCGTTTCGATATCTGGCTTCATGAATCGGGCGGCTATGACGCCGCCGACCCGCAAAAGTGGGGGCGCAATACCCTGACCTGTCAGTCCCGGACTGATTCCACGTACGGGGCCTGCATGACCGCCCCGGTGTGGTTCTCGGGTAACCCGGCCGCGCCCTATGCCATCAATGTACGTTTCACGCATGCCCTTACCAGCAAGACGGTAGATATCAAGGTGTATGGCGATCACTATATGTTTATCAACAATAAAGTATTTACCTTCGCCAGCTTTGTGACAGGGGGAACGGCCACAATCGCTGACTGGAACAGAGAGCCCTACTTCGATTTCTATATTGTGAAAAGCGAATTGGATAAGTTCGCCCTGCCGGGGATCTGGACCGCAACCCTGAAGCAGAACCTGCGTCAGTGGGGGAGCGCCGACTGCGGTGGGAACTTCAATGACGTAAACGTCGGATGCCCTGGCTATCTCACCATCGCCAGGTGGCAGGCAAACATTCGCATTGAGGTGGTCGATCCGGGTAATCAGCAGATTTATCTGCCGGCATTTCCGCACTCAACGCCCATCGTTAACCTCAACCTGACCAACTTCCCGGGGCGGCCCGGTGGCAGCGAGATCCAGGGGGAAAACTCGCTGGATATGTGCCTTTACGACGGCAAAAACAGTACCAGCACCCGCGCCTATCTTCGCTTTGAGGATGACGGGCTTCCCTCAGCGGATCGTACCGAAGGCGCGTTTTCTATCAGGCGACGTGGCGGTAGCCAGACCGATGCGCGGGATCGTCTCGATTATCGGGTCTCCGTCACCAATCCAATCACAGGCGCAACCGAAACCGTCTCGAACGGTAAAACCCTGGTTTGGCAAGGCACGAACGATCCGCAGTATCTGCGACAGGTCGTGCTGCCCGGCGGGCGCGAGAACGTAATGTGCATTCCTGCGCCTATTATCCTGAAAACCCCTGCGTTTGCCGCCAGCAGTAAAAACGCGGGCGACTACACCGGCACGCTGCGCGTTATCTATACGCCCAGCACGTTATAACGAGGTCATCGTGAGTTACGCCATTCTCGACAATAATCGATTTTACGCTGAAGGGTTACGCTATGCGTTGCTGCGTCGGGGCATTACGCCAGAGATTCAAAGCGACACCGTACGCTGGCAGCCAACGCTGCTTACCCGTCGCGTGCTTGTCCTTCGCTGCCGTTTTTCCGTTGCGGCGACGCACCAGGCGCTGATTACTATTTTGCTCCGACTGGAAGCTGCCCACTGGCAAGGCAGCCTTTATCTGGTTTGCAACGAAAAAGGATGGGCACTGGCGACGTATTTACGCAAGCGGTTCAGAACATTAATTTTGTATATCATCGACGACAGGCTCGCCGTGGCAGATGCTGCGTATGTGCTGGCAAAGGAACCTCGCCGCGTCCGAAGCCTTGACTGCTCTCTTACAGGTCTGGAGTTCAACGTGCTTGACCTGATGCTCACCGGGATGCCGGTACGCCACATTGCTATCGTGACGCGCATGTCTGAGAAACAGGTTTCTACGCATAAATGCAACGCGCTGAAGAAGCTTAATGCCAACAATCTGCTGCAGCTCCTCCTGTAGGTCATGGTTTATCCCGAGACCTTTTTTTTGCTACACTGTCGCCGATTTTTTCACATACTACAGAAGATTATGTTCATTTTTGCAGGCCAGGAAATTGAGACCGATAGCGAAGGCTATCTGAAAGATACGACGCTCTGGAGCGAACCGCTGGCGGAGAAAATCGCGGAAAACGAAGGGATTACCCTTTCCCCCGAACATTGGGAAGTGGTGCGTTTCGTGCGCGAGTTCTATCTCGAATTCAACACCTCTCCGGCTATCCGTATGCTGGTCAAAGCCATGGCCAATAAATTCGGCGAAGAGAAAGGTAACAGCCGTTATCTGTATCGCCTGTTTCCAAAAGGCCCGGCAAAACAGGCAACAAAGATTGCCGGCCTGCCTAAGCCGGTGAAGTGCATTTAATAGCGAATACCGAAGTTAACGTACTCCCGACCGGGTTGATGCGGTTCCGTTAAGACCTTATCAACCCGCGCACTTCGCGGCCCGCCCGCTTTCAGCCACGCCACCAGCTTCTCAACCTGTTCTTCTTCACCACAGGCCATTACCTCTACGCTGCCGTCGTCCATGTTACGCGCATATCCCGTTAACCCTAGCTGCACGGCTTCGCGCTGGGTACTGTAGCGGAAGCCAACCCCCTGAACGACGCCGTAAACCCAGGCGATGGTGCACACGTTTGACATCGTTATTCTCCTTCTCCGTCCGGAGCGCTGCCTGCCCCTCTTTCTACTCGAATTCAAAGAATAGCAAATTATGCCGGTTTTTAAATCGTCTCAGAATATGGTATCAAAATAACAGGATAAACAGATGAATTTTAGGAAAAACCTATGCCACCATCAGATTATTTCTTCGAGAAACTGGAAACGAAAGCAGGGTTAAATTACATATTACGCGCACAGGAAAAAGTGCCTGAGGGAGGGATGTATATCAAGCCACATATGCATCTCGAACATGAAATAATGTGGTTTTACAAAGCCAGAGGCAGCTATAGTATTGGCCGTGAAAAATTCACCCTCAAGAATAATACGCTTGTTTATGTTAGCCCACTTACGCTGCATGATATGGAACTGGATTTTACGGCTGACCATGAACGCTTTATCTTACAATATGATCATACTGCGCTCAGCAATCTAAAATATCCAGTACCCGCCCTGGAATCACATACGGGTGTCGTTTCCTGCCTGCAAGAAAAGGACGCAGAGAGATTACAATTCATTTTCAAATGGTTCTCAGAAGTCAATGAGACGGCCTATTCTGAAAAAGAAATTAAACCGTTAATGATTTTGTTACTCAGCACCGTTCTGCAGCATGCCGAAAGCGCAACGAAAATTGCTACAGACACGGATCATCAATCCATCTTTGCGGTTATTATCTCTTTTGTGATCAACCTGGAAACGCAAACCTCATTTACGATGAGTTTGAACGAAGCCGCTGAGTCGGTCGGACTCTCACCCAGTCATTTTTCCAGAACGTTTAAAAAAATTATGCAGGTGAGTTTTAAGGAATATCTTCTGCGGAAGAAAATCGCGCTGTCAATACAGCTGTTGCGTAATACAGAACTTAGCATCACAGATATTGCCTACAAATGTGAGTTTACAGATGCTGCGTACTACTGCTTTCAGTTCCGAAGGGTTATTGGCGTTACGCCTAAAAAATTCAGGAACAGCAATCTGACGTCAGAACAGTTAAAAACCGGTCATAACGTGCAGCTTTAACCGTTAAACCGCGTCGTTGATAAAACTGTGATCGGCACAAATCTGCCTGCGCAAAAAAATTATATAAAAGCACCTTTCTCATACATTTTTTTATGCTCTTAATATTTATCTTTTAACCTGAGACTGGCCACTCATTTCGGATTCGTACTCATCCTGATTAAAAGGTATTTATTATGAGAAATATAGGATTCAAAGAAAAGATTGGTTATGGGTTAGGTGATGGTGCGTCCAATATTATCTGGCAAACGATAATGCTTTTCATGGCCTACTTTTATACTGACGTCTACGGGCTAAGCGCTTTTCATATGGGGACCATGTTCCTGGTCGTCAGAGCGTTTGATGCCGTTGCCGACGTCTACATTGGCTACCTTGCCGACCATACTCAAACCCGGTACGGTCAGTTCCGACCTTATCTCCTCTGGTTCTCGCTGCCCTTCGGCATTTTTGGTGCCCTGACGTTTTATACACCCGATGTTGGCGAGACGGCCAAAATCATTTACGCCTATGTCTCTTATACTGCCCTCTCGCTGTTTTATTCACTCGTTAACGTTCCCTACTGCGCGCTGATTAATAACATCTCCAGCGATTCAAAAGAACGGGTTTCAATGCAGTCTTATCGTTTTGCCTTCGCTGCTTTAGGCGGGATTATTGTTTCCGTCGTGGCGTTGCCATTAACAAAAATTCTGGGTGGAGGCGATCTTCAGAAAGGGTATTTTCTGGCGATGGTGATTATGGGCGCGATAAGCACCATCATGTTTTACTGTTGCTTTGCCATGACCGAGGAACATTACGCGAAAGCGGTGGGTAAAAAACGTAACTTTCGCGGTATTTATAACGATCTGACTGTCGTGGTGAAAGATCATAACTGGCGCTGTATCTTCAGCCTCAATATTGTAAGCCTTATCGCTGGTATCCTGAAAACAGGCGGAGCCATTTACTTCGTTAGCTACTACCTCAAAAGACCCGACCTGGTGGGACTGGTGCTGATTATTATTCTCTGCACCCGATTTGTGGGCGCATTGTCGACAACGGTGTTATATAAAAATTATGATCGGGTATTGTCATATAAAGTTTCGTTAATTTTACAAGCCATTATCTTGATTATCCTTTTCACCATTCCTGCAGAATACATCCTGCCGGTTTGCCTGGCGATCTGCCTGATTCATTTCATCGACGCCAGTTCTGCACCCCTGCAATGGAGCCTGCTCAGCGACATTATTGATAACGTTGAAAAACGGTCAAACATTTCGCTGAGTGGCTTAGTTTTCTCAACTAATCTTTTCGCTATAAAAATTGGCATTGCGGTTGGCGGTGCCATCATTGGCTGGCTGCTCACCGTTGGTGGCTATGTGGGCAGTGCCGCGATCCAAACCGATCTCGCCATTCTGATCGTGCGGCTTATCTTTACGCTTATTCCCGCTGCTTTTGTCTTCATGATGTATCTCATCATGAGGCAATACCGGACCCACAATGAATTACAGGCCTGACGTTACCAACGCTATTTTCATAACAGGAATCAAAGATGACCATAATAACTAACCCTATTATCCCAGGCTTTAATCCGGACCCCTCTATTATAAGAGTGGGTGAAGCATATTACTTAGCAACATCGACGTTTGAATGGTTTCCTGGGATTTGTTTGTATAAATCATACGACCTCAAAAACTGGCGGCTGATTTCTCATCCCCTGAAGCGGAAAAGTCAGTTGAACATGCGCGGGAATCCCAATTCCGGGGGTATCTATGCGCCATGCCTGACCTACGATGCCGGAAAATTTTATCTCATTTATACCGATGTCAAAAACGTGACCGGTCGTTTCTGGGACCCGAATAACTTTATCGTGACCACGGACGATATCGAAGGTGAATGGTCTGAGCCAACGTATCTCAATAGCAGAGGCATTGATCCCTCGCTGTTTCACCACAGTGACGGTACGAAATGGCTTATGAGCATGGAGATGAGCTACAGGGACGGCGGTGAGGCAGGATTCCCGAAATGGAATGGCATTATCATCCAACAATACGATGAGCAGAATAATCGCTTAACCGGCGAATGCCGTAAAATTTACGCCGGTACCACTTTGGGCATCACCGAAGGGCCACATATTTATGAGCTGAACGGCTGGTTCTATTTGTTAGTGGCCGAAGGTGGGACGTTTTATAATCATGGCGTCACGCTGGCGCGCTCCCGACATCTGTTTGGCCCCTACGAAACCGATCCCATCGGGCAAATGATGACATCCCGCTTTGATTGTCGTTTACCTTTACAGCGCGTCGGCCATGCGGATCTTTTTGATAATGGCCTGGGCGAATGGTTTATCGTGCATTTATGCGGGCGACCGCTGCCTTCAAAAGGACGCAGCCCGATGGGCCGTGAAACCGCTATACAACAAGTTTACTGGACGGATGATGGCTGGCTGCGCTTAACAAATAACAGCATTACGCCAGAATTAACGGTGCAGACGCGCCTGAAAGAACGTCCGTGGCCCAAGCCGCCAACCCGGGATGAGTTCGATACGCCGGTACTGCCACTTCACTACCAGTCGTTGCGAATCCCCTTAAGCGAGGAAATGTGCACCCTTACGGAAAGACGCGGATGGCTACGGTTACGGGGTTATGAATCCCTGAGTTCACAGCACTATCAAAGCCTGCTGGCAAGAAGACAAACCGATTTTACGTTTACCGCTCAGACATGCGTAGATTTTAAGCCTCGCTCCTTCCAGCAGATGGCCGGGCTGGTCTGCTTTTACGACACCACCAACTACGTTTATCTGAACATATCCTGTAACGAAGCGGGAGAACGGACGGTCAATTTGATGGTTAATGACCTGAACCGATTCTCCTTACCAACGGGAGAAGGAGTGAAAATTGCCGCAGAAGGTCTGGTTTACCTCAGAGTCTGCGTCAAAGATGATGGCGCTCTTTTTTACTACTCACTCGATGAACAAAAATGGTTCCCGATTGGGGGTTATGTTGAATACAGTAAACTGTCCGATGAATATTTTAAGGAACGTGGCATAGAGCGCTTCACCGGTGCTTTTGTCGGGATGTGCTGTCAGGATTTCACGGGCGAACATATCCCGGCCGATTTTGACTACTTTGCCTATTTCCCGGCGGATTTTTAGTTAAGGGGGCGCAGAGTGTCCGCAGATGATTGCCACTGGCCTTCTGTGCTACTCTACGCGCCATTTCCATGCAATCGACAGAATAGAAATTATGAGTGTACGTTTAGTGTTAGCCAAAGGGCGCGAGAAGTCATTGCTGCGCCGCCATCCCTGGGTCTTTTCCGGCGCGGTTGCGCGTATGGAAGGTAAAGCCAACCTCGGTGAAACCATCGATATCGTTGACCATCAGGGGAAATGGTTAGCGCGCGGCGCATACTCGCCAGCATCGCAGATCCGCGCTCGCGTCTGGACATTCGATAAAGATGAAACCATCGATATCGATTTCTTCGTCCGCCGCCTGCAGCAGGCTCAGCAGTGGCGTGAGTGGCTGGCAAAACGTGACGGGCTGGACAGCTATCGGCTGATCGCCGGTGAGTCCGACGGTCTGCCGGGTGTAACCATTGACCGCTTTGGCAACTTCATGGTGCTGCAGCTATTAAGCGCAGGGGCGGAATATCAGCGTGCCGCGCTGATCAGCGCCCTTCAGTCTCTTTTCCCGGAATGCGCCATTTATGACCGCAGCGATGTGGCGGTGCGTAAAAAAGAGGGCATGGAACTGACGCAGGGGCCCGTTACCGGCGAACTGCCGCCTGCCCTGCTGCCTATCGAAGAACACGGCATGAAGCTGCTGGTGGATATTCAGGGTGGCCATAAAACCGGTTACTACCTCGATCAGCGCGATAGCCGCCTGGCAACCCGCCAGTACGTGGCGAACAAGCGCGTGCTGAACTGCTTCTCCTACACGGGCGGTTTTGCAGTGTCTGCGCTGATGGGCGGCTGTGCCCAGGTCGTTAGCGTGGATACATCGCAGGAAGCGCTGGACGTGGCGAAACAGAACGTTGAGCTAAACAAACTGGACCTGAGCAAAGCGGAGTTCGTGCGCGATGACGTGTTCAAACTGCTGCGTAAATACCGCGATCAGGGCGAGAAGTTCGACGTCATCGTGATGGATCCGCCTAAGTTTGTGGAAAACAAAAGCCAGCTGATGGGCGCCTGCCGTGGATACAAAGATATCAACATGTTGGCTATCCAGCTGCTGAACCCGGGCGGCGTGCTACTGACCTTCTCCTGCTCCGGCCTGATGACCACAGATTTATTTCAGAAAATCATCGCAGATGCCGCAATAGATGCTGGTCGTGATGTACAATTTATAGAGCAGTTCCGTCAGGCGGCCGATCATCCGGTGATCGCTACCTACCCGGAAGGGCTGTATCTGAAAGGGTTTGCCTGTCGCGTCATGTAACTTGAAAAGAGAAATATTGCCCTCACATCGTGTGTAAGTAATGTTTCCCGGGAGGTGACTATGATTGCCAGCAAATTCGGTATCGGCCAGCAGGTCCGCCACACCTTGCTTGGGTATTTGGGTGTGGTCGTGGATATCGACCCGGAGTATTCCCTTGACGAACCGTCAGCCGACGAGCTGGCGGTTGACGCAGAGCTTCGCGCCGCGCCCTGGTACCACGTGGTGATGGAAGGTGACGACGGGCAACCCGTTCACACCTATCTCGCTGAGGCGCAGTTAAGCAGTGAGCTGCAGGATGAACATCCGGAGCAACCCACGATGGATGAGTTAGCGCAGACTATCCGCAAGCAGTTGCAGGCACCGCGCCTGCGCAACTGAGCGTGTAAAAAAAGCCCGATAATCGGGCCTTTTTTTTACTTCGCCAGCCCCAGCCGGGGGATTTCAATTGCCGGGCATCGGTCCATAACCACCTGTAAACCCGCCTCGCGCGCCAGCACAGCAGCCTGTTCATTGATGACGCCCAACTGCATCCACAGCGTTTTCGCACCTATGGCAATCGCCTCCTGCGCCACGCCCCATGCCGCCTCGGAATTACGGAACACATCTACCATGTCCACTTTTTCCGGTACATCGTTAAGCGTGGCGTAGCCCTGCTGGCCTAATAACGTCTTTCCCGCCACTTTCGGCGAAACGGGGATCACGTGATAGCCCTGATCGAGAAGGTATTTCATCACGCGATAACTTGGACGATCCGGTTTATCGCTGGCACCCACCAGCGCAATTGTGCGCGTGGATGTCAAAATCTCGGCAATATCATTCTCTCTCATGGTTTTTCTCCTCGTTTTTTTCAAAGTGTACGCCAAAGCGCACATCTCAACCATCCATCCCATACAGATGTATGAGGGCAAAACGGTGAATTATGTCTATATGTTAGTAAACGTGATTATCGAAAAATTTTGATACATTCTTGCGGGAATAATTTTCAACTGGAGTCACCTATGAAAACCGGCATTGTCTCTGCTGTGATTGCGTTAGTGATGCCGGTTTGCGTCTTTGCAACCACGCTTCGGCTCTCGACTGATATTGACCTGCTGGTGCTGGACGGAAAAAAAGTCTCCAGTTCATTGTTGCGCGGCGCAGAGAGCATCGAACTGGATAACGGGCCGCATCAGCTGGTGTTTCGGGTAGAAAAAACGATCGGCCTTGCGAATCATGAACAACGGATGTACCTCTCTCCCCCACTGATTGTCAGCTTTAATACCCAGCGGGTCAGTCAGGTAAACATTACCCTGCCGCGGCTTGAGAGCGAAAAAGAGTCCATCGCTTTTGACGCCGCCCCGCGCGTTGAGCTGCTGGATGGGGATTCGATGCCGATCCCGGTGAAGCTTGATATTCTGGCGCTCACTTCCTCGCCAAAAGGCACGGACTACGAGGCCGCAACCGAGTCTTATAACAAAGCGGGTAAACGCGCCTCTCTTCCGCAGTTTGCCACCATGATGGCCGACGACAGTACGCTGTTATCCGGTGTTTCTGAGCTGGATGTTATTCCGCCTCAGTCCCAGACGCTGACGGAACAACGCCTGAAATTCTGGTTCCAGCAGGCCGATCCCGATACGCGCGCCCGCTTTTTGCAGTGGGCAAAACAACAACCTTCGTCGTAAGCCACATTTTTTACGCCTATCTCTTGCAGCATCAGGCGGTTCCCGTCATCGTGTAGTCAGTTAACCTGATGGATATGATTATGGAACTGACAACACGCACGCTCCCGGAACGCAAACACATTGCTCTGGTTGCGCACGATCACTGTAAACAAATGCTGCTTAACTGGGTTCGCCGCCATCAGTCATTGCTGGAAAAGCACGCCCTTTCAGCAACCGGTACAACCGGCAATCTGATCCAGCGCGAAACGGGTCTTGAAGTGAATGCCATGCTGAGCGGCCCGATGGGCGGCGATCAGCAGGTCGGCGCGCAGATTTCCGAAGGGAAAATTGATGTGCTGATCTTCTTCTGGGATCCGCTGAATGCGGTTCCACACGATCCGGACGTGAAAGCGCTGCTGCGCCTGGCGACGGTGTGGAATATTCCGGTGGCGACGAACCTGTCGACGGCGGATTTCATTATCGAATCACCGCAGTTTAATTCGCCGGTTGATATCCTGATCCCGGACTATCAGCGCTATCTCTCCGAGAGACTGAAGTAACTTTTTTGCCGGGTGGCGGCTACGCCTTACCCGGCCTACAAAATCTTGCCTGACATCGCTATGGTTTACGCGCTACCGGCACATCAATACTCTTCAGAATATCGACAAACGCGGATGGCTCCTCTTTATTGAACAGCAGCCACACGCGATGACGCGCGCGCGTGATCGCCACATACAGCAGACGTCGCTCTTCCGCATCCGGGAAATCTTCAGGCACTGGCAGCAGGGCCTCTTCCATCACCGACTCGCGGGCCGGAGCCGGGAAACCGTCGCTGCCCTCTTTCAGCCCCAGCACAATCACATAATCCGCCTGCTGCCCTTTGCTGGCGTGGATGGTCATAAAATCGAGCTGCAGTTTCGGCCAGCGTGTAGCTGCATTTTCCAGCGCGGCCGGCTTGAGGTGATGATAGCGCGCCAGCACCAGAATGCGTTCGTCGGGTTTCGCGTAGCCGCTCAGTTTATCCAGTAGCGGCTCAAGCTGATCTTCGGCTAACAGAGTGACCGCTTTTTTATCCCCCGGCGTCAGGCTGTTGAGCGGTTTGGTCAGCTGGTGCGGGTTCTGCTGAATAAAGCGGTTGGCTATTTCGCCAATGCGCGTATTAAAGCGGTAGGTGGTGTCCAGATCGCTGCGATCGCCCTCGCCAAAATAGTGGTGAAACGCTGTCGTCAGTGAAAGCTGCGCCCCGCTGAAGCGATAGATGGCCTGCCAGTCGTCCCCCACCGCAAACAGCGACGTGTGTTTGTTCTGCGCCCGCAGCGCCGAGAGCAGTGCGGCACGCTGCGGAGAGATATCCTGAAACTCATCCACCAGTATGTGCTTCCACGGGCTGACGAAACGCCCCTTCTCTAAAATGATAATGGCCTGATGGATAAGCCCCGAGAAATCGACGGCGTTCTCCTCTTTCAGCGCCGTTTTCCAGGCTTTTAGCATCGGAGCCATCAGCTTCACGCGCTTTGAAAACACTGCGCGGATCGCCTCCGGGGCACTTTCAATCATCTCGGCCTGTGAACCGCCGTGCATGCGCATCAGGCTGACCCAACGATCGAGACGCGAGCCGAGCCGACGCGCCAGCCTGTCATCCTGCCAGAAACTGCCTTCCGGCACCGCCCAGTTCAGCTCTTCCTCCAGCCACTGACGCCAGCCTTTAGCCTGTGCTTTTTTCTCGCTGCACTGCTGCCGCCACGTTTTTATAAACAGCGCCTGGCGCGCCTGCGCGTCGTTTTCCAGTTTACTGATTGACGGGACCTTCTTGCTGCCCTGCTGAATAATATGCAGCGCAAGCGCATGAAACGTTCTGGCCGAGATATCCTGGGTATGCAGCCTCTCCTGGATGCGTTCGTCCATCTCCTGTGCGGCTTGGCGACCAAATGCCAGCAGCAAAATCTGGTCTGCTACGGCCTCGCCAGTGGTCAGAAGCCAGCCTGCGCGAGCCACCAGCACCGAGGTTTTACCGCTTCCGGCTCCCGCAAGTACCAGCAGCGACTGTTCACCGTTGACCACCGCACGCGCCTGCGCAGGGTTAAGCGGCGACGACTCGACCGTGTTGAAGAAATCAGCGTATTGGGTCAGCATGGCATCGGTCCAGGCCTGGTTATGCGCCAGGCGGCTTTTATCGATATCGCTCAGCCAGGCCTGACACTTCCGCCATGCATCGCGGCAATTTTCAAACTCATTGAGACGCGCCACGGGGAACGGCAACGCAGTCAGCGCCTGTTTTATTTTTTGCTGCAGACCCGCAGTTTGCTGGCGCGTGAGCCACGTAGGCTGAGCATCGCTCTGGGCGATTTCATCCAGTACCTGCTGCAGAACCTGGGCGGCAATCACGCTCATATCCTGGCTCCACTGCTGCCAGAGCGTGTCCAGATGGTGATGAAAACGCTGGGTTTCCCCCCACTCGGTGCCGTGAAGGCGCACCACTTTATCGGCAGGCAAAACGAACTCCAGCTCGCCCCACACCAGCCCACGCTTACAGTGGATCGCCAACATTTGATTGAAGGGAATGAGATATTCGTGGCGTTCCCCGGAGACTTTCACTCCCGCGTTAAGGAGCACAACCTTGTCGTAAGGGTGTTGAGCCAGGCGTTTGCCCATTGACGTTGCTTTCAGTTCCATATCCAGCCGGATCCACGAAGAGATAATTTGCCTGATAGTTTAACTGCCAGTTTTAAGGTGCTCCAGCCTAAAAAAACGTTACAATCAGTGGGCGTTAATTTTATCGAAAGGAAGTGAGGGTTTATGCGTACCGTTCTGAATGTGTTGAATTTTGTGCTGGGCGGTTTTGCCACCACCCTTTCCTGGCTTTTTGCCACTCTGGTCAGCATCGTGCTTATCTTTACCCTGCCGCTGACGCGCTCCTGCTGGGAAATCACCAAACTCTCCTTAATTCCCTACGGTAATGAAGCTGTCCACGTCGATGAGCTGAACCCGGAGGGTAAAAACGCGCTGATGAATACCGGTGGCACCGTACTGAATATTCTGTGGCTGATTTTCTTTGGCTGGTGGCTGTGTCTGATGCACATTTTTGCCGGTATCGCCCAGTGCGTGACGATCATCGGTATTCCGGTTGGGATCGCTAACTTTAAAATTGCCGTCATCGCCCTGTGGCCAGTTGGACGTAGGGTCGTACCGGTTGAAGTGGCGCAAGCCGCGCGTGAAGCCAATGCTCGCCGTCGTTTTCAGTAATAAGGACTGGCCGCGCTCATGCTAAGCCCACTGCTTCGCCGTTATACCTGGAACAGCATCTGGCTTTATAATGTCAGAATTTTTATCGCCCTTTGCGGCACCGTTGCTCTGCCGTGGTGGCTGAATGACGTTAAGCTCACGATTCCGCTCACGTTAGGGGTGGTTGCGGGGGCGCTTGCGGACCTCGATGACCGTCTGGCCGGGCGTCTGCGCAACCTGGTTATCACTCTCGTCTGTTTCTTTATTGCGTCCGCGTCTGTCGAGTTGCTCTTTCCCTGGCCCTGGCTGTTTGCCTTAGGTCTTACGCTCTCCACCAGCGGCTTTATTCTGCTGGGCGGGCTTGGACAACGTTATGCCACCATCGCGTTTGGCGCGCTGCTGATTGCTATTTACACCATGCTGGGTGTTTCCCTGTACGACCAGTGGTACCAGCAACCTGTGCTGCTTTTGCTGGGAGCTATCTGGTATAACCTGCTGACGTTAACAGGGCACCTCATCTTCCCGGTCCGCCCTCTGCAGGATAATCTTGCCCGCAGCTATGAGCAGCTGGCTCACTATCTGGAGCTGAAATCCCGGCTGTTTGACCCGGATATCGAAGAGGAAAGCCAGGCCCCTCTTTACGATCTGGCGCTGGCAAACGGCCAACTGGTCGCCACGCTGAACCAGACCAAGGCCTCCCTGCTGACCCGCCTGCGCGGAGACCGCGGTCAACGCGGGACGCGAAGAACGCTGCACTACTACTTTGCCGCTCAGGATATCCATGAGCGCGCCAGCTCTTCACACGTTCAGTATGCCGCCCTGCGTGAAACGTTCCGCTACAGCGACGTGATGTTCCGCTTCCAGCGGTTACTTTCCATGCAGTCTCAGGCGTGTCAGCAGCTGGCGCGTTCAATTTTACTGCGCACGCCCTATCAGCATGACCCGCGGTTTGAGCGCGCATTTAGCCATCTTGATGCGGCAATCGACCGCGTGCGCGCCAGTGGAACCGCACCCGAACATATAAAAGCGCTGGGTTTTTTGCTTAATAACCTGCGGGCAATAGATGCTCAGCTGGCGACCATTGAATCCGAACAAGCGATGGCCTTGCCGGGCAACGATGCTGATAATCAGCTTGCTGATGATAGCGTGCATAGCGTTAGCGACATGTGGCTGCGGTTGAGCCGCAATTTTACGCCAGAATCCGCCCTGTTTCGTCACGCGGTGAGAATGTCACTGGTGCTGTGCGTGGGCTACGCGTTTATTCAAATAACCGGTTTACATCACGGCTACTGGATCCTGCTCACCAGCCTGTTTGTCTGCCAGCCCAACTATAACGCCACCCGCCACCGCCTGGCGTTACGTATTATTGGAACGCTGGTAGGCGTCGCCATTGGCCTTCCGGTGCTCTATTTCGTGCCGTCCATCGAAGGCCAACTGGTGCTGATCGTCATTACCGGCGTCCTGTTCTTCGCCTTCCGTAACGTGCAATATGCCCACGCGACGATGTTCATCACGCTGCTGGTTTTACTGTGCTTTAACCTGCTGGGAGAAGGGTTTGAAGTTGCCCTGCCCCGCGTGATCGACACGCTCATTGGCTGCGCTATCGCCTGGGCGGCGGTGAGTTTCATCTGGCCCGACTGGCGTTTTCGTAATTTGCCGCGCGTATTAGACAGGGCGATGAATGCAAACTGCCGGTACCTTGATGCGATCCTTGAGCAATACCACCAGGGGCGCGATAACCGCCTTGCTTATCGCATTGCCCGGCGCGATGCGCATAACAGCGATGCTGAACTGGCGTCGGTGGTCTCGAACATGTCAACGGAACCGCGCGCCACCGCAGATATTCGGGAAACCGCGTTTCGTCTGCTGTGTCTGAATCATACGTTCACTAGCTACATTTCTACGTTGGGCGCGCACCGTGAGAAACTGACCAATCCGGGCATTCTCGCCTTACTGGATGATGCTGTCTGCTACGTCGATGATGCGCTTCATCATCGGCCAGCCGATGAGCCGCGTGTTCAGCAATCGCTGGATGAACTGGCCCAACGTATTGCACACCTTGACCCGGGCAGCGACAACAAAGCACCGCTAGTCCTGCAGCAAATCGGCCTGCTGATTGCCCTGCTGCCGGAAATCTGCCGACTGCAGCAGCAGATCGCTATCTTGAGGAATGATGCTCCTGACTCTCAGGCAGCGCATTAAACCACTCTGTCAGCTCCCGGCGAATGTCGGCCGGGAGCGCAGCTTCATGTAGCCCTTCGATGGCACCTTCCAGCGCGAACAGCACCTTAATACTTAAGGCCTTGTTTTTGGACCTCATCTTTAGCCAGCATTTCCTGGCACCCAGTTCACGTAAGGTTTCCTCATTCGTGATGCCTGCTTCTAAAAGCAGCACCTCAAGTTGAAAGGTCAGGTTCGGAAGATCTTTTAGCCGGTTGCGCTGATGGCGCTGGCAGCGCTCTTTCCTTGCCGCGTCGAGAGCAAAGGAGGAAAGCTGGAGCAATTTGTCCCTGTCCTGCCACAGCCCTTCGTCCACCCGATAATAATTAAGCAGGACGGGACGGCCTCGTTTCATCAGCGTCA
The DNA here is from genome assembly GCF_019718755.1 of Enterobacter sp. RIT637. Taxonomy (NCBI): domain Bacteria; kingdom Pseudomonadati; phylum Pseudomonadota; class Gammaproteobacteria; order Enterobacterales; family Enterobacteriaceae; genus Enterobacter; species Enterobacter sp. RIT637. The sequence continues at coordinate 117,680 of NZ_JAIHAZ010000001.1, read as the reverse complement.
GAAACGAAGAGGCGTTTTTTACACAATACCTGGCACTCTCTTCACAGGCCCGGAGGTAGAGTTCCCCCTCCGACACCATCGCGAACACCGCGTTATCCACCGCCAGGGTGTACCCACCAAATAGCGCCCGATGATGAATTTCGCCCAAGGGTGAGAGGTATTCCTGTGATTTATAAATCCGCTCATAAGATATCTTTTTCATGATAATTCCATTAAAAATCAATTATTAACAACGATATTTCTCACTAACGGATCCGTTAGCAGGAAAATAGGCAACTTATTGCTGGAGGGCAAGATGATTTTTTATGGCGCACCAAGAATGGGTGAAATTTGCGAGTCTCTTTCCGAAAATGAGGTTGATCTTTATGCATACAGGGGTTACTGTATATCCATACAGTAACTACAGGGCTGGAATGAATATGTACACTTCAGGCTATGCAAATCGCTCAACATCTCTCTCTTCTACCGCTGGCAATGTCGCGCAGAAATCCGTCGGGCGTGATTCTACAGGGCTTATCAGTGAAGTGGTTTATCGTGAAGACCAGCCTCTGTTGACGCAACTCTTATTACTGCCGCTATTACAACAGCTTGGTCAGCAATCACGCTGGCAGCTTTGGCTGACGCCACAACAAAAATTGAGCCGCGAATGGGTTCTGTCTGCGGGCCTGCCGCTGGCGAAAGTGATGCAGATTAACCAACTCTCACCCTGCGATACGGTAGATTCAATGATTCGGGCCTTACGCACAGGGAATTACAGTGTGGTGATCGGATGGCTGCCTGATGAGTTGACGGAAGAGGAACACCTCAGACTGACGGAAGCAGCGGAAGAAGGTCACGCGATGGGGTTTATTATGCGACCGGTTCGTGCAGATTCTTATCGCAGAGGACAACATTCCGGGCTAAAAATTCACTCAAATTTGTATCATTGAGTGAAATTAGGAGTTTTCCTGGAATTTTTTTCGACCATAAGATGCAGAAATAGTTCAACGCGTCAAATCTTCGGCAAGGCTTGTCTGGTGCGGTTCTCGTTAATTTTGCTGCACAATTTTCGTTCAAGAAATGTTAAATAATAGGTATACGGAACTTTTTTTTTCATATGCCTGACAGACTTCACACTTGTAAGTTTTCATCTACGTTGTAGACTTTACATCGCCAGGGGTGCTCGGCCTAAGCCGAAGATATCGGTAGATTTATATTTGACCACGCCCCCCGGTGAAGGATTTAACCGTGATTTCTCTGCAGAGATCTTCATGGCAAATTTTGGATGATAACGAGGCGCAAAAAATGAAAAAGACAGCTATCGCGATTGCAGTGGCACTGGCTGGCTTCGCTACCGTAGCGCAGGCCGCTCCGAAAGATAATACCTGGTATGCAGGTGGTAAACTGGGCTGGTCTCAGTTCCATGACACCGGCTGGTACAACAGCAGCCTGAACAACGATGGCCCGACTCACGAGAGCCAGCTGGGTGCAGGCGCGTTCGGTGGCTATCAGGTTAACCCGTATGTTGGTTTTGAAATGGGTTACGACTGGTTAGGTCGTATGCCATACAAAGGCGACAACGTAAATGGCGCTTTCAAAGCACAAGGCGTTCAGCTGACCGCTAAACTGGGTTACCCAGTAACTGACGATCTGGACGTATACACCCGTCTGGGCGGCATGGTATGGCGCGCAGACTCCAGCAACAGCATTGCTGGCGACGACCATGACACCGGTGTTTCCCCAGTATTCGCTGGTGGCGTTGAGTGGGCTATGACCCGTGACATCGCTACCCGTCTGGAATACCAGTGGGTTAACAACATTGGTGACGGTGCTACCACTGGCGTTCGTCCAGACAACGGCATGCTGAGCGTTGGTGTTTCTTACCGTTTCGGTCAGCAGGAAGATGCTGCGCCAATCGTAGCTCCAGCTCCGGCTCCAGCTCCAGAAGTACAGACCAAGCACTTCACTCTGAAGTCTGACGTTCTGTTCAACTTCAACAAAGCTACCCTGAAACCAGAAGGTCAGCAGGCACTGGATCAGCTGTACACCCAGCTGAGCAACCTGGATCCTAAAGATGGTTCTGTAGTGGTTCTGGGCTTCACCGACCGTATCGGTTCTGACGCTTACAACCAGAAACTGTCTGAGAAACGTGCTCAGTCTGTAGTTGATTACCTGGTATCTAAAGGTATCCCAGCTAACAAGATCTCCCCACGTGGTATGGGCGAATCTAACCCAGTGACCGGTTCTACCTGTGACAACGTGAAAGCTCGCGCTGCACTGATCGACTGCCTGGCACCAGATCGTCGCGTTGAGATCGAAGTTAAAGGTATCAAAGACGTTGTAACTCAGCCTGCGGCATAAGTTATCGTCTTATAAAAAAACCCCGCCATGCGGGGTTTTTTTATTGTCTGAAGAAAAGTAAAAAACTACTTTTTACCCAGCAGAGCCTGAAGATCGTTCTTCAGCGTCGACATCTGGCTGGCATACTTCTCTTTGTGTTCGGCATCTTCAATCAGCTGTACCACGGTCTCTGACAGCGTTTTTCCTCGCCGTTGTGCGAGGCCTGCCAGACGCTGCCAGACCATAAACTCCAGGTCGATTGATTTTTTACGGGTGTGCTGATGCTCAGCATTAAAATGCCGTTTTCGCCGTGCACGGATAGTTTGCTTCATCCGGTTTAACAGGGCGGGATTAATATGCTTCTCAATCCAGCTATTCACCTGTACCGGTTCATTCTCGAGGGTCAGCAAAATATCCACGGCCTCTTGCGCAGCGCTGGCTTCGATGTAGCAGGTGATCAGCTCCCCTTCACGGTGCTTTTTGACCAGGTACTTCCATTTCCAGCCGCTTTCGAGATTTTCCAGTTGTTGATATTTCATTGCGATCTCAGTGTTACCACGTAACTCTGTTCAGAATATCAGTTTTTTGGCAATCTGCTGAAAAGAAATCATATCCTGTGAAACATCGCTTGAGATTCACTCACCGAAATCCCCAATCCTGCTTGGGAAGAGCCCCCCGCTTACGGTATACTCCACGGTTTTACATCTGACTAAAAAACATCAACTTTGACCATTACGAAACTAGCATGGCGTGACCTGGTTCCGGATACCGAGAGCTATCAGGAACTGTTTGCACAGCCAGACCTCGCACAAGAACACGAATTCATACTTAGCGATACACAACCGCGTTTGCATTACGCGCTGGAGCAGGTGTTAAGCCCATGGGCGACATCTCCCTTCATGCTGCTCAAGGCCCCGGAAGAAGCCGAGTATTTGACGCTTCTGGGTGATGCCATGCGCGAGCTGAAACCGGAAGCGAATGCTGTTTTCGGCGGCGAATATCGTATCATAGGGCATGATGTCACCTTCGCACCCGCTACGCAGGCTGACGGCCGTTTTGCAGCACAGGGCGAAGTGGTTACCGCTAACTGGGTCGAAGCAGAACAACTGTTTGGTTGTCTTCGTCAGTTTAACGGCGAGCTCTCTTTGCAGCCTGGGCTGGTGCATCGCGCAAATGGCGGCGTGCTTATTATTTCCCTGCGCACCCTGATGTCACAACCGCTGCTGTGGATGCGTCTGAAAACGATCGTGAGCCAGCAGCGCTTCGACTGGGTAGGCTATGACGAGTCTCGCCCTCTGCCTGTATCCATCCCGTCAATGCCGCTCTCATTAACCGTCGTGCTGACGGGGGATCGTGAGTCTCTGGCCGACTTCCAGGAAATGGAGCCAGAGCTGGCGGATCAGGCTGTGTACAGCGAATACGAAGACAACATTCAAATTGCCGATGCGGATGATATGGCACAGTGGTGCCAGTGGGTAATGGCGGTGGCAAAACGCTTTGCACTGCCAACACCCGCCGCCGACGCGTGGTCAGGTCTTATCCGTGAAGCAGTTCGCTATACCGGAGACCAGGAAACCCTGCCGCTTTGCCCACTCTGGATAAGCAAACAGCTGCGTGAAGTGGGTGCGATCAGCGGCGAAGGCGCGTTCACAGGCGAACAATTGACTCAGATGCTTGCTCAGCGAGAGTGGCGCGAAGGCTATCTTGCGGACCGCATGCAGGATGAAATCCTGCTGGAACAGATTCTGGTTGAGACCGAGGGCGAACGAATCGGTCAGATTAACGCCTTGTCCGTGATTGAGTTCCCCGGCCACCCTCGTGCGTTCGGCGAACCTTCCCGTATCAGCTGTGTTGTTCACATTGGCGACGGTGAATTTACGGATATCGAGCGGAAAGCGGAGCTGGGTGGAAACATTCATGCTAAAGGCATGATGATCATGCAGGCTTTCCTGATGTCCGAGCTGCAGCTTGAGCAGCAAATACCCTTCTCTGCGTCCCTGACGTTCGAGCAGTCCTACAGTGAAGTCGATGGTGATAGTGCCTCAATGGCCGAGCTCTGCGCCTTAGTCAGCGCCCTGGCGGAAGTCCCGATTAATCAGAACATCGCCATTACGGGTTCCGTGGATCAATTTGGCCGCGCCCAGCCGGTCGGTGGTCTGAATGAGAAAATCGAAGGCTTCTTCTCTATTTGTCAGCAGCGTGGGTTAAACGGCAAACAGGGCGTCATTATCCCTGCGCCAAACGCACGACATTTAAGCCTGAGCCAGGAACTGCTTGATGCGGTGGAACAGGAACAATTCACCCTGTGGGCCATCGAAGGCATTGAGGATGCACTACCCTTACTGACAAACCTGGTATGGGACGGCGAGGGTCAAACCACGCTGATGCAGACCATTCAGGAGCGCATTGCTCAGGCGACACAGCCGGATGCTCGTCATCGTTATCCCTGGCCGTTACGCTGGTTAAGTTGGTTTAGTTCAAACTGATCGGACTTGTTCAGCGTACACGTGTTAGCTATCCTGCGTCCTTCACTAAAATAAGGCTTACTGAGAACATGGTAGATAAACGCGAATCCTATACAAAAGAAGACCTTCTTGCCTCTGGTCGTGGTGAACTGTTTGGCGCTAAAGGCCCACAGTTACCGGCCCCAAGCATGCTGATGATGGACCGTGTCGTGAAAATGACCGAAACCGGCGGTAACTTCGATAAGGGTTACGTAGAAGCAGAACTCGATATCAACCCGGACCTGTGGTTCTTCGGTTGCCACTTTATTGGCGATCCGGTAATGCCTGGCTGCCTGGGCCTCGACGCGATGTGGCAGCTGGTTGGCTTCTATCTGGGCTGGCTCGGCGGTGAAGGCAAAGGCCGCGCGCTGGGCGTGGGTGAAGTGAAATTCACCGGTCAGGTACTGCCTACCGCGAAGAAAGTCACCTACCGCATCCACTTCAAGCGCATCGTTAACCGTCGTCTGATTATGGGCCTGGCGGATGGTGAAGTGCTGGTAGATGGTCGTCTGATTTACACCGCGAACGATCTGAAAGTGGGTCTGTTCCAGGATACCTCTGCTTTCTAAGCCCGGCTTTTAGCAGCTTCAGAAAGGCGAAACCTCCGCTCTGCGGAGGTTTCTTTTTTAAAGAGACGCTATCAAGCAAGTACTGCCCTGTCTCCGATGGCTTCTCGCCAGCCCCCTAACCATTGAGACCTTTGGTTCAAAGTCTGATAGGGACACATTTCTTTAGAACGTCCGGCGATGCCAGCCTGATAACCACGTTGATGAGCCCTTTCCAGGCGATCTCGTTTCTGTCTCTTCATGCCTCGTTTCCCTCATTCTTTTGTCTGGTGGAAAGAAAACAGTGATTGCAAAGTGTGCAAGCACAGATAACGAATAACCCGAATTAGCCTCAGCGTCAACGTTCAAAATTCATACGGGTGTCATATTTGTGAGCTAAGCAGAAGATCATTTGTACAAAAAATGTGATGCGGCACAAGTAACAACCTGAAGCCAAAACGAAAAAAAAGCCGCAATCAGCGAAAATCTGACGGCGGCTTTTGTCGATGAATTTTACTTATGGCAGTCTGGAAATCTCTCTGGCGATACTCGCTGACTCCTGCGTCCAACCCTGGGCCAGCACTTTCACCATCTCATCATATCCATCTTTTTGCTGCTTCATTTCCAGATGGAAAGGACGCTTAATCAGCTGCCCCTGATGATTCAATAACCATTCCCCACTCACCACGACAACGCCATCATAGCGCCCGTGGAAGCCCGTCACGGTAACGTTAAGCGTATCCTGGTCGCTTCCCAGCGGCTGTGACGCGACAACCCAGCCAGGAAGCTGGCTGCCAAGATTCGCCACCAGCGTATTGCGCAACTGCTGATCCAGCGGGCTGGCCCACAGGTTATTGTTGGCAATAACGTACTGAACATCGCTGGTTTGATACACCACGCCGTTACCTGCCAGGTAATCCGGCACCGCAACCTGCTCCACCCATAACAGACGGTTGCCCTGCGAGGCGGTGCTTTGTGCACTCGCCTGTGCCGTCAGCGGTAACTGATAGTAGCTTTTGGTATCACTACCCGAGCTACAGGCCGTTAATGCCACCGCTCCTGCAATCGCTAGCCATTTTTTCATTGTTTAGCCCTCTTCGGCTCAGGATCCTTTTTATCTTTCGCTTCAAACACCAGTGCGTTGCTCTTCTCATTGAGCGTTTTCAGCACAGGCTGCAGTTCACGTAAGACCTGATCAAGACGTTGCATATCGGCCACCATCTTGTTGTACGCCGCTGAACCCGGCTGGAAGCCCTGCATACTACGGTTAAGCTCACGCAAGGTTTTCTGCATATCCTGCGGCAGCTGCTGCATGGACTGGCTTGCCGTGATCTTATTAATGTTATCCAGCGTCGTTTGCAGACGTTGCATAGTCGCCTGACTTTGATGCAACGAACCGGTCGCGGCTTCAAGCATCGGATTAAGCGGCAGATTGTTAATCTTATCGAGCGTATCCATCAGACGCTGCTGGATTTGCGCCAGACCGCTGCTGACCGTTGGAATAATTTTATAGCCCCCGAATTCACGAATACCGGTAATCGCTGGCGCTTTAGGATAGAAGTCCATATCCACATACAGCGCACCGGTGACCAGGTTGCCGGTTTTCAGCGAGCCTCGCAGGCCGCGTTCCATCAGCTGGCTGATATGGGTGGCAATATCCTGATTTTCGCCAATCTGGTTAAGCAGACGCTCCGGCTCAATGCGGATCAGCACAGGAATACGATAATCGTCATCCAGCACCTGCTGAAGACCCGGCACGAAGAACGGCACCTGTCCAACAGTCCCGAGTCGGATGCCACGGAATTCTACTGGTGCACCCGGCTGAAGGCCACGGACGGAGTCCTTGAAGAACATCAGGAAGTCAACGTGATCGGTATAGAGCGCATCCTGAATACTTCTTTGATCGTCAAAGAGTCTGAACGCCGTTTTCTCAGCAACCGGCTGGCCCAAATCCTGCCCTTCCGGCACGTCAAAGCTGACGCCGCCGCCAAACAGCGTGGTCAGGGAGCCCATTTCAACGCGCATACCCGCCGAGGTCAGATCCACCGCGATCCCGCTGTCTTTCCAGAAGCGGACGTTGCTGGTGACCAGACGATCGTTTGGCGCATTGATGAAGAGCTGATAGCTAATGGTGCGTTTTTGCGCGTCAAACGTACTGGTTTCAACTGAACCCACGCGATAGCCGCGGAACAGCACGGGATCGCCAGGCGAAAGCTGGCCCGCTTTTTTACTGTCCAGGATCACGCGAATACCTTTCGCATCCGGTGGCGCAAGCGGTGGAGAGTCCAGCAGCTCGTATTGTCCCGGCTGACTCCCTTTTTTACCCGGCTGCAGCTCAATATAGGCGCCGGACAGCAGCGTTCCCAACCCGCTGATCCCCTCACGTCCTACCTGCGGTTTAACCACCCAGAAAACCGAGTCGCCATGCAGCAATTTTTCCATACCGGAATTTAAACGCGCCTTGATTTCAACGTGCGTTAAATCATCCGTCAGGGTTGCACTTTCAACCACGCCCACATCCACGCTGCGGCTTTTGATGGTGGTTTTGCCCCCCTCAATACCTTCTGCATTGGTGGTGATAAGCGTCACTTCCGGTCCCTGATGGCTGTAATGATAAAACAGGATCCATGCACCGATCAGCGCGGTCACGATGGGGAAAATCCACACCGGAGACCAGTTCTTGACCTTCTGCACTTTCGCCTCTCCACTCTTATTTTCCATGCTCTTACTCTTCCTCATGGCTTGACTCGGGCTCACGATCCCACGATAAACGAGGGTCGAAGGTCATGGCCGCAAACATGGTCATAATGACGACCAACGCAAACATTAGCGCTCCCATTGCGGGATAAATACTCATCAGTCCCCCCATGCGCACCAGCGCAGAGAGAACGGCGATCACAAACACATCAATCATTGACCAGCGGCCAACAAATTCAACAACTTCGTAGATCAGGTGCATGCGTTCGCTGTCGCGTTTGCCGTGACCTTTCGCGTCCCAGCAGAGCCAGGCAATGGCGATCATTTTTAAGGTTGGCACCATAATACTGGCGATGAAGATCACGCCAGCCACCGGATACGATCCCTCGCCCCACAGCAAAACGACCCCAGCAAGGATGGTTGAGGGCATTTTATCGCCGAGTAAATCGGTGATCATAATGGGCAGAATATTGGCTGGCAGATAGAGCATGATTGACGTGACCAGCAACGCCATTGTCCACTGCAGGCTATTTTTACGACGTACATGGCCTTTCGTTTCGCAACGAGGACACACATCGAGTTCCGCGGGCAGGATGGCGGTACAGCATGAGCAAGAGCGCAGCCCCTGACGGATACCCGGCACACCGACTTTCACCGTCTGCGCAAGCGTCGGTGCTGGCGCGATATCATCCCACGCCCATCGCCTGTCTACGCACTGGAAGGCGCGCAGCTGTAATACACAGTAAAGGCACCAGGGAATAAAGCTGCTGCCAATTCCCACATCGCCGTAGGCCATCAGCTTGACGAAACTGACCAGAATCCCCGCCAGAAAGATCTCGGCCATCCCCCAACTTTTCAGTTGGAACAGGATACGCGCGAGCTTAATTTTAAGGGATGCGGGCATCCTGACGCGGTTCACCAGCAACAGGATCACCACCAGACAGAACGCCGGGACGATTTGGACAAAGAGGAGGAAAAAGGTGCCGAGGCTGGCGTAATCTTCCGAGAACATCACGCCAGGAATTTCAAGCAGATCAACCTCGCTGGTCATGCCGCCCACTTTCATATAAATGAAAGGGAAGAGGTTGGAAAGCAGCAGCATGAACAATGCAGCAAGGGCATAAGCAGTGGGACGCTGCCTTGGCGCGTCCCACTCCGTCGTCAACGTTGCGCCGCAACGTGGACACAGGGCTTTATGTCCGTGACCAAGCTCTGGCAACGCCACGAGCATATCGCATTGCGAGCATAATATATGCCTGTCGGCGTGGTGCTGGTCACACATAGTTAATCCCTGTTTATGCGCCGTTTTTCAGAGACTCGAGGTACTCCCAGCGCTCAAATGCTTCTTCCAGGGCTTTTTCAGCCGCGGACAGTTCAGCCAATATTTTCTGAGTATAGTCGTGCGGCTGCGTAAAGAATGACGCATCAGCAACCTGAATTTGCAGCGTTTCAAGAGCAGCTTCCAGTTCTTCAAGACGCTGAGGTAAGCCTTCCAGTTCGCGCAGCAGGTTATAGCTCATTTTAGCAGGAGATTTTTTGACAGTTTCTGCTTTTGCTATAACCGGTTCCGGTGCACTTTTGGATTTTGCCTGTTTTTGCAGCAGCGACTGGGTTTGTTGTCCACGCGCGTCATGATAACCGCCCACGTATTGACCAATCCGGCCTTCACCTTCAAAAATCCAGCACTCGGTTACGGTGTTATCAACAAACTGACGATCGTGGCTCACCAGCATCACGGTTCCCTGATAACCGTCGATTAACTCCTCCAGTAATTCCAGCGTTTCGACATCCAGATCGTTGGTTGGTTCATCGAGAATCAACAGGTTACTTGGCTTCAGGAACAGACGTGCCAGCAGCAGTCGGTTTCGCTCGCCGCCAGACAGCGCGCGTACCGGTGTCATTGCACGTTTCGGATGGAACAGGAAGTCCTGCAAATAGCCCAGCACGTGGCGCGGCTTACCGTTAACCATCACTTCTTGCTTACCTTCAGCGAGGTTATCCATCACCGTTCTGTCCGGGTCAAGCTCTGCGCGGTGCTGGTCGAAGTAGGCCACTTCCAGCTTCGTACCACAGTGAACGCGACCGCTATCAGCCTTCAGCTGGCCTAACATCAGTTTGAGCAGCGTGGTTTTACCACAGCCGTTCGGGCCAATGAGGGCAATTTTGTCGCCACGCTGAACCTGAGCGGAAAAGTCTTTCACCAGCACTTTGCCGTCAACCTGGTAATTCACGTCTTCCATCTCAAAGACGATTTTGCCCGAGCGGGATGCCTCTTCCACCTGCATCTTCGCGCTACCCATCACCTCACGGCGGGCGCTACGCTCGTTACGCATCGCTTTTAACGCCCGCACGCGGCCTTCGTTACGGGTACGGCGGGCTTTGATGCCCTGGCGGATCCAGACCTCTTCTTGCGCCAGCTTGCGGTCGAACTCAGCGTTTTGCAGCTCTTCTACGCGCAGGTTTTCTTCTTTTTCCAACAGATAGGTGTCGTAATCGCCAGGATAGGTCACCAGTTTGCCGCGATCGAGATCGACAATGCGGGTCGCCATGTTGCGGATAAACGAACGGTCGTGCGAGATGAAAATAATGGTGCCGTTGAAGGTCTTCAGGAACCCTTCCAGCCAGTCGATGGCTTCAATGTCCAGGTGGTTGGTCGGTTCGTCAAGCAGCAGCACTTTCGGGCCGCTGACCAGCGCGCGTCCCAGCGCCGCTTTACGCAGCCAGCCGCCGGAAAGTGATGCCAGCTCCATATCCGCATCCAGACCTAACTGGTCCAGCACTTCAGTGATACGGCTTTCAAGCTGCCACAGGCCGTGATGATCCAGCAGCTCCTGCAGGCGCGCCATTTCATTAAGGTTTTTTTCGCTCGGGTCGGTCATCACCAGATGCGAAATTTCATGATAGCTCTTCAGGTATTCGGCCTGTTCAGAGATCCCTTCCGCAACGAAGTCGTATACGGTACCCGCCACGTTACGCGGTGGATCCTGCTGCAGTCGAGAAACAATCAGATCCTGCTCGTAAACGATACGGCCGTCATCCAGGCCCTGCTCACGGTTAAGGATCTTCATCAGCGTGGATTTACCCGCGCCGTTACGACCTACCAGACAAACGCGTTCGTTGTCTTCAATATGCAGTTCAGTATCATCGAGAAGGGGCGCATCGCTGAAAGACAGCCAGGCGCCGTGCATGCTAATTAGTGACATTTATATTTCCTTTCAGACCGCTGAGATTAACCAGCAGTTATGGATCTGACGGTTACGGGCAAAGTCCTGAGACAGCGTTTTCTGGCTGATTTCTTGCGCTTTCAGTCCCAGCGTGGCTAAGCCTTCATGATCCATGCGGAAGCCGCGTTTGTTGTTCGAGAACATAATGGTGCCGCCTTTACGCAGCAGGCGCTTCAGGTCGGTCATCAGGCGCAGGTGATCGCGTTGAACATCAAAGCTATCCTCCATACGCTTGGAGTTGGAGAAGGTCGGCGGATCGATGAAGATCAGATCGAACTGCTCGTCGGTATCACGCAGCCAGCCCAGCACGTCGGCCTGCATCAGGCGATGCTGACGTCCGGTCAGGCCGTTCAGACGCAGGTTGCGCTCCGCCCACTCCAGATAGGTGCGGGACATATCCACCGTGGTGGTGCTCCGCGCACCGCCCAGACCCGCATGCACGCTGGCGCTGCCGGTATAGGAGAACAGGTTGAGGAAATCTTTGCCCTTGCTCATCTGGCCCAGCATGCGGCGCGCGATACGGTGGTCAAGGAACAGGCCGGTATCAAGATAGTCGGTCAGGTTTACCCACAGGCGGGCGTTGTACTCGCCCACTTCGATAAAATCGCCCTTCTCGCCCATCTTCTGATACTGGTTTTTGCCCTTCTGGCGCTCGCGGGTTTTCAGTACCAGTTTGTTCGGCGTAATGCCCAGCACGGCGATGGTCGCCGCAATGACGTCCAGCATGCGCTGACGCGCTTTTTGCGCATCAATGGTTTTCGGTGGCGCATATTCCTGAATCACCACCCAGTCCGCGTAGCGGTCAACCGCCACGTTGTACTCCGGCAGGTCGGCGTCGTACAGGCGATAGCATTCAATCCCTTCCTGCTTCGCCCACTTCTCATATTTTTTCAGGTTCTTGCGCAGGCGGTTGGCGTAATCTTCCGCCACGCCGGACGGCTTGCTGTCCGCCGCTTTCTCCGCCAGATGGTAGTTCTTCTGCACGCAGTCCAGCGGGCCGTTTTTCGCCTTAAACTGGCGATCGGCACGCAGCTGCAGGCAGCTCAGCAGCTCCGGCGAGGCGCTAAACAGAGACAGGTTCCAGCCGCCGAAGTAGTCCTTCATATTGCGGCCCAGCAGGCTGTGTAGGGCAATCAGCGCCGGCTCGCTGTCCAGACGCTCGCCGTATGGCGGGTTACTGATTACGGTGCCGTACGGACCTTTTGGCAGCGGGTTGCTCAGGTTCGCCACGTCTTTCACCTCGAAGGTGACCAGCTCGCCGATACCGGCGCGACGGGCGTTGCTGCGCGCGCGCTCAATGACGCGCGGGTCGCTGTCCGAACCGTAGAAGTGGGAGGTGTACTCCGCCAGGCCTTTGCGCGCGCGGGTCTGCGCGTCGTCTTTGACCTCTTTCCAGAGCGCTTCGTCGTGCTGTGCCCAGCCTTTAAAGCCCCAGTGGCCGCGATGCAGGCCCGGCGCGCGGTCGGTTGCCAGCATGGCCGCTTCAATCAGCAGCGTACCGGAACCACACATAGGATCGAGCAGCGGCGTGCCCGGCTGCCAGCCGGAGCGCATCACAATGGCGGCGGCCAGCGTTTCTTTGATCGGCGCCATACCGGTGCGATCGCGGTAGCCGCGCAGGTGCAGACCCGCGCCGCTCAGATCGAGGGAGATACTCGCCGTATCACCGTTCAGCCAGACGTTAATACGCAGATCAGGATTTTCGCGATCGACGTTTGGACGTTCCTTATTTTTACGCGTGAAGCAGTCCACGATGGCGTCTTTTACGCGCAGGGCACCGTACTGGCTGTTGCGGATCTCGTCGTTCACGCCATTGAAATGCACCGCAAAGGTGGCGTTTGGCGTGAAGATCTCTGTCCAGTCGATCATCTGTACGCCGGTATAGAGATCCAGGTCGCTATAGACCTTGCACTCCTTCATCGGCAGCATGATGCGCGACGCCAGACGGCTCCACATCAGGCTCTGGTAAATAAGCCGCGTGTCGCCCTCAAAATGGACACCACCCTGAACCACCTGGCACTCTTTCGCGCCCAGGCTTTCCAGTTCAGTTTTTAACAGCTCTTCCAGCCCACGGGCCGTACTGGCAAACAGAGAATTCATATCGTCACTTTTACTCTTAGAAAATTGTCGCGCATTATAGCTAATATGGCGTGTATGTCATAAAGTTGAAGGCTTATTTTCATTTGTGGGAGTGTGCAGTGGCGACGTTATCCAGGCTTTTTATTCATCCGGTGAAATCCATGCGCGGCATCGGCGTCTCTCACGCGCTGGCCGACATGAGCGGATTCGCCTTCGATCGCATTTTTATGGTCACCGAGCCTGACGGCACGTTCATTACCGCACGCCAGTTCCCGCAGATGGTTCGCTTTACCCCTTCCCCGCTTCATGACGGTTTGCACCTTACCGCGCCGGACGGTTCCAGCGCGATAATTCGCTTTGCTGATTTTGCGCCTGTCGATGCGCCAACGGAAGTGTGGGGCAATCATTTTACCGCGCGCATCGCCCCGGATGAAATTAACCGCTGGCTGAGCGGTTTCTTCTCCCGCGACGTGCAGCTGCGCTGGGTTGGGCCTGAACCGACGCGTCGCGTGAAGCGCCATGACGCCGTTCCCCTCTCCTTCGCCGATGGCTTCCCGTTCCTGCTGACCAACGAAGCGTCACTGCGCGATTTACAGCGCCGCTGCAAAGCCAGCGTCCAGATGGAACAGTTCCGTCCGAACCTGGTGGTGACGGGTGTCGACGCCTGGGACGAAGATACCTGGAAGGTGATCCGCATCGGCAGCGTCATCTTTGATGTCGTTAAACCCTGCAGCCGCTGCATTTTCACCACCGTCAGCCCAGAGAAAGGCCAAAAACATCCTTCCGGTGAACCGTTGAAAACGTTGCAGTCATTCCGTACCGCCCAGGACAACGGCGATGTGGATTTCGGTCAGAACCTCATCCCGCGCTCCAGCGGCGCGATCCGCGTCGGTGATGAAGTAGAAATCCTCACCCGTGGTCCCGCCAGGATTTATGGTTCCAGCCAGGAAGAGGAGTTTGTTGATGTCGAGTCCGCGCCGTCGTCAGGGGTTGATATTCACTGGCAGGGTAAGGTTATTCGTGGCAACAATCAGCAGGTCTTACTTGAGCAACTGGAACAGGCAGGGATCCGCGTTCCTTACTCCTGTCGGGCAGGTATTTGCGGATGCTGTCGAATCAAGCTGGTAGAGGGAGAAGTCACTGCGCTGAAGAAATCGGCGGTAGGTGATGACGGTACGATTTTATGCTGCAGCTGTGTGCCGAAAACGTCCGTCCAGCTGGAAGCTTAAACGGCCTGTTCAAGGCTGAACGAATCAACGCGCAGCTGTGGCTTCAGCCTGTCGTTCATCACTTTAATGGCATCGCCAAGCTGCATCGTCCGCCCGGCAATCGTTACGCCGGGCTGCGCCAGCAGGCAGAGCGCAGCATTTTCGCCTGGCTCAACTACCAGTAAATTCACTTCTTCTGCGGTATCGCTCAGGTTGACGCTTGCCGCATCACCCGTTGCCGGAGTCCAGCTCATGCCGTGCGCAAGAAAATGCCAGCTTTTTGGCATTTGTGGTTTCAGGAAGCGGATAGCCACCAGCGCATTTAATACCAGCTCGGCGCGCTGCTCTTTTGAGAGCACCAGATCGCGGCATTTTTCTTCAAAAGAGAAATAAAGCGCAGCATCGTCCACGCAAAAGCCTGACGGCGAGAAAGCGTCCGGGGTTAACATTCGACGCGGAAAACGTGAACGAAACAACATGCCATTGGCTAAATCGAGCATCATACGATCGTGCTCGTCGCAAAAATACCAGCGCCAGTTATCGTCAGGTTTAATTCGCATGTGTCTCTCCCGTCCCCAAACGTCCTGTACTAAAAATGTCCTGTTTGCCGCCTCGTTTATAACACCATTAATAAAAGACTATAATGACTAAATAAGCAACAGTGACGGAATATAAAACAACCAGGGCCGGAAATAAAGCCCTGGTTGTCTGATTAGGAGAAAAGATTAGATATGAGTAACGATTTCTTTAATCAATGGCGGGCCTTTAAAAATAAAGCCGGAATAAATTTGCACCAATGATGCCCCGGCAGCCATCTTCTCGCGGGCAGCGATTACAGAGTCGATACCGCCCACGCCAATAATGGGCAGACGTCCCTGTAATTCAGCAGACAGTGCGCGAATAATTTCCGTACTTTTTAATTGTACCGGACGGCCACTTAACCCACCCGCTTCGTCACAGTTTTTCATTCCCTGAACGAGAGAACGATCGAGCGTCGTATTGGTTGCTATCACACCATCAATATTATGGCGCACTAAACTGTCGGCAACCTGGATCAATTCTTCGGCAGAAAGATCCGGGGCGATCTTAACCGCGACCGGAACATATTTATGGTGGATCGCCTGGAGTTCATTCTGCTTATTTTTAATGGCACTCAGGAGATCGTCCAGCGCGTCGCCATATTGTAATGAACGCAGGCCTGGGGTATTGGGTGAAGAAATATTCACCGCAATATAACCGGCGTAGGCATAGACTTTTTCCATACAAATCAGATAGTCATCTTTACCCTGCTCTACCGGCGTGTCTTTATTTTTACCAATATTGATGCCTAATACGCCATCAAAATGGGATTTTTTAACGTTCTCCACCAGATGATCGACACCGAGGTTGTTGAAGCCCATACGGTTGATCAGCCCCTCAGCTTCGACCAGGCGGAACAGACGCGGCTTGTCGTTACCCGGCTGCGGACGCGGCGTAACGGTACCGATTTCGATGGATCCAAACCCCATCGCGCCCAGGGCATCAATACATTCGCCATTTTTATCCAGCCCGGCCGCCAGGCCCAGCGGATTCTTAAAGGTCAGGCCCATGCATTGCACAGGTTTTTCCGGCACATTCTGACGCACCAGCGCAGCCAAAGGCGTTCCGGTAATACGACGTAATTGCTGGAATGTAAATTCATGAGCGCGCTCAGGATCGAGCTGGAAAAGGGCTTTACGAACGAAGGGGTAGTGCATGAACTCTCCTGGATTCCCGGTGTGCAAACCGGGAGGGGATTATGGGCGATCCCGCCCGGAAAGGGAATTGACCTGCGGCAAAAAATCCGCGCAAAACGCAATCGTTTACCTTCCCGTCTATTTCTTATGCACTTTTTCGCATTTTAATTGCAGATAAATCATTTAGTGGAATAACCCGGCGATGTCACACTCCTTAAAATTGTTATGAATGTTAGATAAAAGCAAACAATTAGTTATAAGGAGCAAACATGCGCGTCATCACCCTGGCCGGTAGTCCACGGTTCCCCTCGCGTTCCAGCGCCCTGCTGGAATATGCCCGTGAAAAGCTCACTGCTCTGGATGTGGAAGTGTGCCACTGGAATCTACATAACTTCGAACCTGAAGATTTGCTCTATGCCCGTTTCGACAGCCCCGCGCTTAAGACCCTGATCGAGCAACTCAAAGGGGCAGATGGCCTCATTGTGGCGACGCCCATTTATAAAGCCTCTTTTTCTGGCGCACTGAAAACCCTGCTCGACCTACTTCCGGAACGCGCGCTGGACGGCAAAGTCGTACTGCCGCTGGCAACCGGCGGTACGGTTGCCCATTTACTAGCCGTGGATTACGCACTGAAACCGGTGCTGAACGCCCTGAAAGCACAGGAGATCCTGCATGGCGTTTTCGCTGATGATTCACAGGTCATCGACTATCAACACAAGCCCCACTTTACGCCGAATCTGCAAACCCGCCTTGATGCTGCGCTGGAAACCTTCTGGCATGCGCTGCATCGCCGGGATATTCAGGTTCCCGCTTTTAATCCGTCGCAAGGAGTCGCTCATGTTTAAAACACTGACACGTATCGGGCTGGCAGGGCTGATGACCCTCTCGTCGCTGGCTCACGCGGCTGAAACCGCGCCGGAAAGCCTGCGTATCGGCTATCAGAAAGGCAGCGTCAGCATGGTGCTGGCGAAAAGCCACCAGCTTCTGGAAAAACGCTTCCCGGACACCAAATTCTCCTGGGTGGAGTTCCCGGCAGGCCCGCAGATGCTGGAGGCGCTGAACGTCGGGAGTATTGATTTAGGCAGCACGGGTGATATTCCGCCTATCTTTGCTCAGGCTGCCGGGGCCGATCTGGTCTATGTGGGCGTCGAACCCGCTAAGCCGAAAGCCGAGGTCATTCTGGTACCTGAAAATAGCGACATTAAAAGCGTTGCCGACCTTAAAGGTCATAAAGTGGCTTTCCAGAAAGGTTCCAGCTCGCACAACCTGCTGCTGCGCGCCCTGCAAGAGGCCGGGCTTAAATTCACCGACATTCAGCCCGTTTACCTGACGCCTGCCGACGCACGCGCCGCGTTCCAGCAGAAGAACGTGGATGCCTGGGCCATATGGGATCCGTACTACTCCGCAGCCTTACTGCAGGGTGGCGTGCGGGTGCTGAAAGACGGCACCACGCTGAAACAGACCGGCTCGTTCTATCTTGCTGCACGCCCTTACGCGGAAAAAAACGGCACATTTATTCAGGGCGTACTGGATACCTTTACGCAGGCCGATGCTCTGACCCGGAGCCAGCGTCAGGAGAGCATTACCCTGCTGGCAAAAACCATGGGCTTACCTGAACCGGTGATCGCGAGCTATCTCAGCCACCGTCCGCCGACCACCATTGCGCCTGTCAACGCGCACGTCGCCACCCTTCAGCAGCAAACCGCTGACCTCTTCTATCAAAACCGCCTGGTACCTAAACAGGTCAATATTCGCGAACGCATCTGGCAGCCCGCAGGCAAAGAAGGAGCTAAATCATGAGTCTGAATCTTTTCTGGTTTTTACCCACCCACGGTGATGGACACTATCTTGGTACAGAAGAGGGGTCACGCCCGGTTGACCATGGCTACCTGCAGCAGATTGCGCAGGCGGCGGACCGTATCGGTTTCACCGGCGTGCTGATCCCGACCGGACGGTCGTGCGAGGATGCGTGGCTGGTTGCCGCGTCGATGATCCCGGTCACCCAGCGTCTGAAGTTCCTGGTTGCGCTACGCCCGAGCGTGGTTTCCCCCACCGTGGCGGCGCGTCAGGCGGCAACGCTGGACAGACTGTCCAACGGTCGCGCCCTGTTTAACCTGGTAACGGGTAGCGATCCGCAAGAGCTGGCGGGCGATGGCGTATTCCTCGATCACACGGAGCGCTACGAGGCCTCCGCCGAATTCACCCGCGTCTGGCGACGCCTGCTGGAAGGTGAAACCGTCACCTTCGAAGGCAAACATATTCACGTTCGCGATGCGAAACTCTACTTCCCGCCGGTGCAGCAGCCGCGCCCGCCGCTCTATTTTGGCGGATCGTCGGATGTGGCCCAGGATCTGGCCGCCGAGCAGGTCGATCTCTACCTGACCTGGGGCGAGCCGCCTGAGCTGGTGAAAGAAAAAATTGCCCAGGTACGTGCTAAGGCGGCCGCACACGGCCGAAAGGTGCGCTTCGGTATTCGCCTCCATGTGATTGTGCGCGAAACCAATGAAGAAGCCTGGCAGGCTGCCGACCGTCTGATCTCGCACCTGGACGATGAGACCATCGCGAAGGCGCAGGCCGCATTTGCTAAAACCGACTCCGTCGGACAGCACCGGATGGCGTCCCTGCACAACGGCAAGCGCGAGAACCTGGAGATCAGCCCGAACCTGTGGGCGGGTGTCGGTCTGGTACGCGGCGGCGCAGGTACGGCGCTGGTCGGCGATGGTCCAACGGTGGCTGCGCGGATTAATGAATACGCCGAGCTGGGCATCGACAGCTTTATCCTTTCCGGCTATCCGCATCTGGAAGAGGCCTACAAGGTCGGCGAACTGTTGTTCCCGCATCTGGATGTCGCCATCCCGGAAATTCCGCAGCCGCAGCAACTCCAGCTTCAGGGCGAAGCCGTGGCGAACGAATTTATTCCACGAAAAGCCGCGCAAAGCTAAGGAGTCATCATGTCTGCCACCTCACAAAAATGGCTGCTGCGCGCCGCGCCGTGGTTTTTACCCGTCGGCATTGTGGCTCTCTGGCAGCTCGCATCGTCAACCGGCTGGCTGTCGAGCCGCATTTTGCCCTCTCCGGAGGGCGTCGTAGAAGCGTTCTGGTCGCTGAGCGTGAGCGGAGAGCTGTGGCAGCATCTGGCGATCAGCTCCTGGCGCGCCGTGATTGGGTTTTCCATCGGCGGCAGCATCGGTCTGGTTCTGGGTCTGATCAGCGGCCTTTCGCGCTGGGGCGAGCGTCTGCTGGATACGTCCATACAGATGCTGCGCAACGTGCCGCATCTGGCGCTGATCCCGCTGGTTATCCTGTGGTTTGGCATTGATGAGAGCGCCAAGATCTTCCTCGTGGCGCTGGGGACGTTGTTCCCGATTTACATCAACACCTGGCACGGCATCCGCAATATCGATCGCGGTCTGGTCGAGATGGCGCGAAGCTACGGTTTGTCCGGTTTTTCTCTCTTTATACACGTGATCCTGCCGGGCGCCCTGCCCTCGATTATGGTTGGGGTGCGTTTTGCGCTCGGCCTGATGTGGCTGACGCTGATTGTGGCGGAAACCATTTCGGCTAACTCCGGCATCGGCTATCTGGCGATGAACGCCCGTGAATTCCTGCAAACCGACGTGGTGGTGGTGGCCATCATCCTTTACGCCCTGCTCGGCAAACTTGCCGACGTCAGCGCCCAGTGGCTGGAACGCAGCTGGCTGCGCTGGAACCCGGCCTATACCCTTCAGGAGGCAAAAGCATGAATACTGCACGACTGAACCAGGGGACGCCGTTACTGCTTAACGGCGTCACCAAGCGCTACGGTGAAAACACCATTCTTAACGGGCTGGATCTGCATATTCCCGCCGGACAATTTGTGGCCGTTGTCGGTCGCAGCGGCGGCGGCAAAAGTACGTTGCTACGCCTTCTGGCCGGGCTGGAAGCCCCCAACGGCGGTGAAATCCTGGCAGGGACAACGCCGCTGGCCAATATTCAGGACGATACGCGCATGATGTTTCAGGACGCGCGCCTGCTGCCGTGGAAAACGGTTATCGACAACGTCGGTCTCGGTCTGAAGGGCAGCTGGCGAGATAACGCACGTCAGGCGCTGGCCGCCGTCGGGCTGGAAAACCGCGCAGCCGAGTGGCCTGCCGCGCTGTCAGGGGGACAGAAACAGCGCGTGGCGCTGGCGCGAGCGTTGATTCACCGTCCCGGCCTGCTGTTGCTTGATGAACCGCTCGGCGCGCTCGATGCGCTGACGCGGATTGAAATGCAGGATTTGATTGAGTCCCTGTGGCAGGAGCATGGCTTTACGGTACTGCTGGTGACGCATGACGTGAGTGAAGCCGTGGCGATGGCGGACCGGGTGCTGCTGATAGAAGACGGGAAGATTGGCCTGGATCTGACGGTGGATATCCCGCGCCCTCGCCGCGTGGGCTCGGCAAGACTGGCGGAGCTGGAGGCGGAAGTATTGGATCGGGTGATGAAGCGCGGGGTAAGTGAACGGGCGTTGATTAAAGCTAATGCCTGATGCCCTCTCCCACGGGGAGAGGGAGAAAAAACTAAAAACGGCAACCGAGGTTGCCGTTTTGCTTTTACCTGCCCACCGGGCACTTTTTTGTATTACGCTAAGGCCTTAGCAATCTTCTCGTACAAATCGCCAGACAGGTTTTCCAGCCCTTTCAGCTGCTCAAGCGCGGCGCGCATCTTCGTCTGGCGCTTCGCATCGTAGCGTTTCAGGCGGATCAGCGGCTCAATCAGACGAGACGCCACCTGCGGGTTACGACTGTTCAGCTCGGTCAGCATTTCCACCATAAACTGATAGCCGCTGCCGTCTTCCGCGTGGAAGGCAGCCGGGTTGCTGCTGGCAAACGCGCCAATCAGCGAGCGGACGCGGTTCGGGTTGCTCATGGTGAACGAACGGTGCTTCAGCAAGCGACGTACTGTGCTCAGCACATCGGCGGACGGGCTGGTGGACTGCAGAATGAACCATTTGTCCATCACCAGACCATCCTGGTGCCACTTGTCGTCGTACTCCTGCATTAGCGCATCACGACACGGCAACTCGGCGGCAACGCTAGCGGCGAGCGCAGCCAGCGCGTCGGTCATGTTATCGGCTTCGTGATACTGCTTGCTGACCAGCGTGTTCGCCAGTTCCGCGTCACCAAAGGCCAGATAGCGCAGACAGGTATTGCGCAGGGAACGTTTGCCGATATCTGCATGCTCAACACGGTACGCATCCAGCTTGTTGGCGTTGTAAATGGCCAGGAACTCATCCGCCAGTTCGGTAGCCAGCGTGCGGGTGAGCGCTTCACGCACTGTGACAATCGCAATCGGATCGATAATCTCGAACAGCTCGGCGATTTCAGTCGCGGACGGTAAGGTCAGAATTTCAGCCGCCAGTGCCGGGTCAATGTTCTCGTCCAGCAGAATCGCGCGGAAGGCATCCGCAACATGAACCGGCAGCGTCAGCGGCTGACCCTGCTGGTAGCGGTTCACGTTAAGCTTGATATAGGTTGCTAGCAGGCTCTGCGCTGCATCCCAGCGGGAGAAGTCATTGCGCGCGTGACGCATCAGGAACGTCAGCTGCTGATCGCTCCACTTGTACTCCAGTTTTACCGGCGCGGAGAATTCGCACAGCAGCGCAGGTACCGGCTGGAAGTAAACATTATCGAAAATAAACGTCTGCTCCGCCTGGGTGACGTTAAGCACGCTGTGTACCGGGTGACCGCCCTTCTTCAGGGGGATCACTTTGCCTTCGTTATCGTACAGCTCAATGCTGAACGGAATGTGCAGCGGCTGTTTCTCTGCCTGCTCGGCCGTTGGCGGCGTGCGCTGGCTGATGGTCAGGGTGTACTGCTCGGTTTCCGGATTGTAGTCGTCTTTAACGGTCACAACAGGTGTACCGGCCTGGCTATACCAGAGGCGGAAATGTGACAGATCCACGTTGGACGCGTCTTCCATCGCCTGCACGAAGTCGTCGCAGGTGGCGGCGCTGCCGTCGTGACGCTCGAAGTAGAGCTGCATCCCTTTCTGGAAATTCTCTTCGCCCAGCAGGGTATGGATCATGCGGATGATTTCAGCGCCCTTTTCGTACACCGTCAGGGTGTAGAAGTTGTTCATCTCGATAACTTTATCAGGACGAATCGGGTGCGCCATTGGGCTGGCATCTTCCGCAAACTGCAGGCCGCGCATGGTGCGTACGTTGTTGATGCGGTTCACCGCACGCGAACCCAGATCGGAGCTGAACTCCTGGTCACGGAAGACCGTTAAGCCCTCTTTCAGGCTCAGCTGGAACCAGTCGCGGCAGGTAACGCGGTTACCGGTCCAGTTATGGAAATATTCGTGGCCGATGACGCGTTCGATATCAAGATAGTCTTTGTCGGTGGCGGTATCGGTACGCGCCAGCACGTATTTGGAGTTAAAGACGTTAAGACCTTTGTTCTCCATCGCGCCCATATTGAAGAAGTCGACGGCGACGATCATATAAATGTCGAGATCGTATTCGAGGCCAAAGCGCTCTTCGTCCCACTTCATGGAGTTGATGAGCGAGGTCATCGCCCACGGCGCGCGGTCAAGGTTGCCGCGATCAACAAACAGCTCCAGCGCCACGTCGCGGCCAGAACGGGTTTTATAGGTATCGCGCAGGACGTCGAAATCACCCGCCACCAGCGCAAACAGGTAGCACGGTTTCGGGAACGGATCCTGCCACTGTACCCAGTGACGGCCGTTCTCCAGTTCGCCTTCCCCGACGCGGTTACCGTTGGAGAGCAGGAATGGATACAGGGTTTTATCGGCAATGATTTTGGTGGTAAAGCGCGCCAGTACGTCCGGGCGGTCAAGATACCAGGTAATGTGGCGGAAGCCTTCTGCTTCACACTGGGTACACAGGGCTACGCCTGACTGATAAAGTCCTTCCAGCGCGGTATTGGCGGCCGGGCTGATTTCGTTGACGATGCGCAGCGTAAAGCGTTCCGGCAGGTTGTCGATGACCAGCTGGTTGCCTTCTTCTTTATAATCAGTCCACGCTTCATCATTAATATGCAGGGAGACCAGCGTCAGGTCTTCACCATCAAGACGCAGCGGTACAGCCGTCGCGCTCTGGCGCGTCACCTGGCTCACCGCTGTCACGACGGTTTTAGTGGCATCCAGGTCAAAAGTCAGATCGATATCGCTAATCAGGTAATCCGGCGCACGGTAGTCGTGGCGGTATTTGGCTTGTGGCTGTTGTGTCATAGAAAACCTTATGCATCGTTTGTCGAGTAACGTTTCAATATATTCCTGTTGTCTAAAACGCGCTATGCAGAATGTTCATCTTTTCAGGTACAAACACCTTTTTCGCTACATTTGTATAACACGAGGCACAAAATGCCCTCGACCATAAAGAGCGCTTATGTTGTGATCGGGGTTCAATAAATCACTAAAACAGGTATACTCCGGAGTTGTTTATTGTACTAAACGCTCCCGTGAGAGGATGCTACTGCGCACCTATGACTCAATTCGCTTCTCCTGTTCTGCATACATTGCTGGATACCGACGCGTATAAACTGCATATGCAGCAAGCCGTTTTCCACCATTACCATGACGTTCATGTTGCGGCGGAGTTTCGCTGCCGGGGCGACGACTTGCTGGGTATCTACGCGGATTCCATTCGTGAACAGGTCGATGCCATGCAGCATCTGGCGCTGCAGGACGACGAATATCACTGGCTTTCCGGCCTGCCCTTCTTTAAAGCTGACTACCTTACCTGGCTGCGCGACTTCCGCTACAAGCCAGAGCAGGTCACGGTGACTAACGATAATGGCAAGCTGAATATCCGCCTTGCAGGGCCGTGGCGTGAAGTGATCATGTGGGAAGTGCCGCTGCTGGCCGTGATCAGCGAGTTGGCCCACCGCTACCGTTCGCCGGAAACCGGCGTCGAGCAGGCGGTCGCCTCGCTGGAGAATAAGCTGGTTGAATTTTCCCACCTGACCGAAGGGCTGGATATGTCCCGCTTCCGCCTGATGGACTTTGGCACCCGCCGCCGTTTCTCTCGCGAAGTACAGCAGGCTATCGTTAAACGTCTTCAGCAAGAGCCATGGTTTGTGGGCACCAGCAATTACGACCTTGCGCGTCGTCTGGACCTGACGCCAATGGGCACCCAGGCGCACGAGTGGTTCCAGGCGCATCAGCAGATTAGCCCTGACCTTGCCAATAGCCAGCGCGCGGCGCTGGCCGCCTGGCTTGATGAGTATCCGAATCAACTGGGGATCGCCCTCACCGACTGCATCACAATGGATGCCTTCCTGCGCGACTTCGGGCCCGAATTTGCTGAGCGTTATCAGGGTTTACGCCATGACTCCGGAGACCCGGTGGAATGGGGTGAAAAGGCCATTGCCCATTACGAGAAACTGGGCATTGACCCAATGACGAAAGTCCTGGTCTTCTCCGATAACCTTGATTTAGCCAAAGCGGTCGATCTTTACCGCCATTTCTCCTCCAGAGTGAATCTGAGCTTTGGTATTGGTACCCGTTTGACCTGCGATATTCCTCAGGTAAAACCTCTGAACATCGTCATAAAGCTGGTGGAATGTAACGGCAAGCCGGTGGCGAAACTCTCTGATAGTCCGGGTAAAACCATCTGTCATGACAAAGCTTTTGTCCGCGCATTGCGCAAAGCCTTCGATCTGCCGCAGGTAAAAAAAGCCAGTTAACCGCTTTCGGGAGCCGTAAAGGCTCCCCACTTCTTATTTATTTCTTATTTCTTCTCTTAAGACTGCGAAATCTGCTTGTCTGATGGCGGATGCCAGGTAACATAGATATCCCCCCATAAGGGCGGACAAGTGTTTATCATTTCCGACAATTAACAGAGAGAATATTATGAGCGTTGTGCCTGTAGCCGACGTACTCCAGGGCCGTGTCGCCGTTGACCAAGAAGTCACCGTGCGCGGATGGGTGCGTACCCGCCGAGATTCTAAAGCTGGCATCTCCTTCCTCGCCGTCTATGACGGTTCCTGCTTTGATCCTGTACAGGCCGTCATTAATAATTCTCTGCCCAATTACAATGATGAGGTTCTGCACCTGACAACGGGCTGTTCCGTCATTGTCACCGGCGTGGTTGTCGCATCGCCTGGACAGGGCCAGAGCTTCGAAATTCAGGCCTCTGCGATTGAAGTCACCGGCTGGGTGGAAGATCCAGATACCTACCCGATGGCGGCAAAACGCCACAGCATTGAGTATCTTCGCGAAGTGGCACACCTGCGTCCACGCACCAACCTGATCGGTGCTGTGGCCCGCGTGCGTCACACGCTGGCGCAGGCGCTACACCGTTTCTTCGATGAGCAGGGTTATTTCTGGGTATCCACGCCGCTGATCACCGCGTCCGACACTGAAGGTGCGGGTGAGATGTTCCGCGTTTCCACGCTGGATATGGAAAACCTGCCGCGTACGCCGGAAGGTAAAGTCGATTACGACAAAGACTTCTTTGGTAAAGAAGCCTTCCTGACGGTATCCGGCCAGCTCAACGGTGAAACCTATGCCTGTGCGCTGTCTAAGATCTACACTTTTGGCCCAACCTTCCGCGCAGAAAACTCCAACACCAGCCGCCACCTGGCGGAATTCTGGATGCTGGAGCCAGAAGTGGCCTTTGCCGATCTCAATGACGTAGCAGGCCTGGCGGAAGCCATGCTGAAATACGTGTTTAAAGCCGTTCTGGAAGAACGTGCAGACGACATGAAATTCTTCGCTGAGCGTGTGGATAACGACGCGATTGCCCGTCTGGAGCGTTTTGTATCTGCTGACTTCGCGCAGGTGGATTACACCGATGCGGTTGCCATTCTTGAGAAGTGCGGCGAGAAGTTCGAGAACCCGGTCTACTGGGGCGTGGATCTCTCTTCTGAGCACGAACGCTATCTGGCAGAGAAACACTTTAAAGCACCGGTTGTTGTGAAAAACTACCCGAAAGACATTAAGGCCTTCTATATGCGCCTTAACGAAGACGGTAAAACCGTTGCCGCAATGGATGTCCTGGCACCTGGCATCGGTGAAATCATCGGGGGTTCTCAGCGTGAAGAGCGTCTGGACGTCCTGGATGCGCGTATGGAAGAGATGGGTCTCAACCCGGCTGACTACAGCTGGTATCGCGATCTGCGCCGTTACGGTACCGTTCCGCATTCAGGCTTCGGCCTGGGCTTCGAGCGTCTGATCGCCTATGTAACCGGTGTTCAGAACGTCCGTGATGTGATTCCGTTCCCACGTACACCGCGTAACGCAAGCTTCTAACCCGCATCAATCATAATGGCCAGCAAAAGCTGGCCATTATTTTATTCTGCAATGTCAGTTTACGTCAGTGCAAAGTCAGCCTCTTTAAATGACAACCCCGTCAAAAGCACTAGCTGTTACGTTTTGTTTCCACGAAATATCTTTGAATAAAAAAAATCCCACAATCTTATTGTGATTATTCGATCCTCAAGCAATAGCATATTTTTTACTCAAATTCACAGCCATCCAGAAGTCTTTTCGCGGTCATAAGAAAAGATGAGGCGTTGAACGGCTGCGTATATGAATTGCCTTTAGCCAAATTAAATATAAGCAATTCATATATATAGGAATGAAACCGCCGATTAATTAACCAAGTCTCTCTGAAATTTGAGATGGTTCACAAAGTTCCCAAAAATACACATTTAGTTACACATAATTTCTTTTTGTTACTCAATCTTGAGAATTGTAGCACTTTCAGGCTAGCGAAACGGTTCTATGAATGGAAAGATGCCTGTCAGATACATAAAGACACCTAACTCTCATCAATAGTTCCGGAAATATTTATTGACAGAATTTATTGACGGCAGTGGCGAGTGTCATAAAAAAACCAATGAGGGTAATAAATAATGATGAAGCGCAATATCCTGGCAGTGGTTATCCCTGCCCTGCTGGTAGCCGGTGCAGCAAACGCTGCAGAAATCTATAACAAAGACGGCAACAAATTAGATCTTTACGGGAAAGCTGTTGGTCTGCATTACTTCTCTGATAATGACGGCAACGATGGCGACAAAACTTACGCGCGTCTGGGCTTCAAAGGCGAAACTCAGATCAACGATCAGCTGGCCGGCTACGGTCAGTGGGAATACAACTTCCAGGGTAACAACTCTGAAGGCTCCGATGCACAGTCCGGTAACAAAACCCGTCTGGCATTCGCAGGTCTGAAATTCGGTGACGCAGGCTCCTTCGACTACGGTCGTAACTACGGCCTGGTTTATGATGCCATTGGTATCACCGATATGCTGCCAGAGTTCGGCGGCGACACCGGCGTGAGCGATAACTTCTTCTCTGGCCGTACTGGTGGTCTGGCGACTTACCGTAACAGCGGCTTCTTCGGCCTGGTTGACGGTCTGAACTTTGGCGTTCAGTACTTGGGCAAAAACGAGCGTACCGATGCGCTGCGTTCCAACGGCGACGGCTGGGCAACTTCTGTTAGCTACGATTTCGAAGGCTTCGGTGTTGTAGGTGCATACGGCGCAGCTGACCGTACCAATAACCAGCAAACGCTGCAGTGGGGTAAAGGCGATAAAGCTGAGCAGTGGGCTACCGGTCTGAAATACGACGCGAACAACATTTACCTGGCAGCACTGTACGGTGAAATGCGTAACGCGGCTCGCCTGGACAACGGCTTCGCTAACAAAACTCAGGACTTCTCTGTTGTTGCTCAGTACCAGTTCGACTTCGGTCTGCGTCCATCCATCGCTTACTACAAATCTAAAGCGAAAGACGTAGAAGGCGTGGGTGATGAAGACTACATCAACTACATCGACATCGGTGCGACTTACTACTTCAACAAAAACATGTCCACCTATGTTGACTACCAGATCAACCAGCTGAAAGACGACAACAAACTGGGCATCAACAACGATGATACCGTTGCTGTAGGTCTGGTTTACCAGTTCTAATCAGTACACCACTTTGTTATATGCTTAATGAACAGGGCTTCGGCCCTGTTTTTTTATGCGTGACAGAAAATAATGGCGACTTTTGAAAAGCCGCACGCTTTTCGTCGCAAACGGTTGGCATTTTGTAAATCTACCGTTAACCTGATAGCGGATTTCACTTCTGTAATCACAATGGAACTTCGTCATGTTTGAGAACATTACCGCCGCTCCTGCCGACCCTATTCTGGGCCTGGCCGATCTGTTTCGTGCCGATGACCGCCCTGGCAAAATCAACCTGGGTATTGGTGTATATAAAGATGAAACCGGCAAAACCCCGGTCCTGACCAGCGTTAAAAAAGCTGAGCAGTATCTGCTGGAAAACGAAACCACCAAAAACTACCTCGGTATTGATGGTATCCCTGAATTTGGTCGCTGCACCCAGGAGCTGCTGTTCGGTAAAGGCAGCGAAATTGTGAGCAGCAAACGCGCTCGCACAGCACAAACCCCTGGCGGTACCGGCGCGCTGCGCGTTGCGGCGGATTTCCTTGCGAAAAATACCTCTGTTAAGCGCGTATGGGTGAGCAACCCAAGCTGGCCAAACCACAAGAGCGTCTTCAACTCTGCGGGTCTGGAAGTGCGTGAATATGCTTACTACGACGCGGCAAACCACTCTCTCGACTTCGACGGCCTGCTGGCGAGCCTGAGCGAAGCGCAGGCAGGTGACGTGGTGCTGTTCCACGGTTGCTGCCACAACCCAACCGGTATCGACCCGACGCTGGAGCAGTGGGAACACCTGGCTAAGCTGTCCGTTGAAAAAGGCTGGCTGCCGCTGTTTGACTTCGCCTATCAGGGCTTTGCCCGTGGTCTGGAAGAAGATGCGGAAGGCCTGCGCGCGTTCGCCGCGGTACATCAGGAACTGATCGTAGCGAGTTCTTATTCCAAGAACTTCGGCCTGTACAACGAGCGCGTTGGCGCCTGTACGCTGGTCGCGGCAAACGAAGAGACCGTCGATCGTGCGTTCAGCCAGATGAAGTCCGTGATCCGCGCTAACTACTCTAACCCACCGGCTCACGGTGCCTCTGTTGTTGCTACCATCCTGAGCAACGATGCCCTGCGCGCGATCTGGGAACAAGAGCTGAACGATATGCGCCAGCGCATTCAGCGCATGCGCCTGCTGTTTGTGAACACTCTGGCTGAGAAAGGCGCGGACCGCGACTTCAGCTTTATCATCAAACAGAACGGCATGTTCTCGTTCAGCGGCCTGACCAAAGAGCAGGTTCTGCGTCTGCGTGAAGAGTTTGGCGTGTACGCCGTAGCGTCTGGCCGCGTAAACGTTGCAGGCATGACGCCTGACAACATGGCGCCACTGTGCGAAGCGATTGTCGCCGTACTGTAATTTGCGCCCATAAAAAAAGCCTGCGTTATGCAGGCTTTTTTTTATTCTGGTTACCAGACAGGCATTTCATCCTGAAGGAACGGGTTATGGAGCCGTTCATAGCCCAGCGTCGACATCGGACCGTGTCCTGCGATAAACGTTACGTCATCACCCAGCGGCAATAACTTTTGTTTAATCGACTGAATCAGCTGCCCGTGATCGCCGCGCGGGAAATCGCTGCGTCCTACGCCACCTTTGAAAATCACATCGCCGGAAATCAGCAGACGTGACTGGTCATCAAAGAAGACGATATGGCCTGGCGTATGCCCAGGACAATGCAACACCTGTAAAGTCACATTCCCTACGGTAACGCGGTCTCCCTCGTTTAACCAACGATCGGGCGTCAATGGCAGACACTCATCAAGGCCAAACATGCGGCTTTGGGCGGGTAACCCCTGCAGCCAGAACTCATCTTCTTTTTCCGGGCCAATAACCGGCACACCGTAGTGTTCAGCCAGTTCAGCCGCAGCACCTACATGGTCAAGATGACCATGAGTGAGCAAAATCTGCATCAGCGTAACGCCGCTTGCTGCGACTTCCTGCTTGATTTTCTCAGCGTCACCGCCGGGATCGACAAGCGCGGCCAGTTTAGTTTGCTCGCACCAGATCAATGAACAGTTCTGGGAGAACGCGGTAACCGGAATAATACGATAGTTCATACTGCTCCTGTGTTTCGTTATTACCAGTGCCGAACCGGCCCGGTATCAATATGCACAAAGTTGCTACGTGGGTAGTATCCTACACCACCTGCGCGCATAGATAACGCGGCTTTGCGAATATTGGCTAACGAAACGCCTTCAATGTGGAAATCCATTGCCTGCCCTTTGGTGTGATAGCTTTTTTTCGCTACCCCACGGCTGTGGGCGCGCAGTTCATTGTTGGTATCGAGTGAACGGTATCCTGAAATGAGCTGCACCGGCTTGCTGGTGCCCAGCAGGCCCTGAAGGCGGAAAATCTGATCAAACAGTCCTGGATCGATGGCTTTTATTTTATTCGCGCGGAAATCACGGAAAAAATGGTTAAGTCTTGCTAATTCATCCTGAATATAGCCTCTGCCATCGAAAAACTCCGCTTTAAGCGACTCACCGGTATGAAGATTGTTGAGCGTTAAAATACGCGGACGTGGTGTCGAGAGGGTGGCAAATGCTGGCGTCGGAAGGATGGCCGCAGCGCCGAGCGCAACACCACCTAACGCCAGCAATTTGCGGCGATTAGCGTCAAATTTGTCCATGATAATCAGGTCTACAGGTCAATGAAATCGTAAATATGCTTAGCGCACGAAGGGCACCTTAACTGTCAAAACAGCTTACGTCAAGGCGCCCAACCCCAGTGAATACGCGGCTTACAGCCAGATCGCCCCGTATTCACCATAACTTACGACAATCAATTTTCCCGAACTACTTCATTTACCTGATTAATTGTTCAGCTTTTGGCAAAATTTGTGCGCCGGATCGCGCGGTGAGATCATAATTGTAAATATCTGTACGGTACTGGGTGCGCCCGTCCTCGCCGACAAACGCCGTCAGATAGTAAAGATTGACCGGAATGTTGTGTCGAATATTCACGTAACGGGTATCACCTTGTTTCAACGCATCTGAAATCCGCGTATCGTTCCAGCCCGCATCCTGCAGCAGCATATTCGCCAGCTCGGAGGCTTTATTTACACGGACGCAGCCTGAACTGAGCGCGCGCGTGTCCTTCTGGAACAGGTTGTGGTTCGGCGTATCATGCAGATAGATTGCATCTGAACTTGGCATGTTGAACTTATAGCGCCCCAGCGAGTTATGGGCACCCGGAGCCTGCTGGAAGCGGAACGGTAAATTCGACGCCGTTATCGTTGACCAGTCGACCATCCAGGGATCTATCGCCTCTTTGCTGTTCCAGCCGCGCATCACGGTATAACCGTGGCGCTCCAGATACCCGGGATCGTTCCAGACCTTAGGCAGGATATCCTTCCGGGCCAGCGTCGGCGGTACGTTCCATGGCGGGTTAACCACCACGTTATTCAGCGCGCTGCTCATCATTGGCGTTTTACGATCGGGACGCCCGACAATCACACGCGAAGCCAGCACTTCACTCCCGTTCTGGTAATAGACCAGCGAATACGCCGGGATATTCACCATGATGCCGGTTGACAGCGTGCCTGGTAGCAAGCGCAAACGCTGGATATTCAGCGCCAGTACGCCCGCCCGTTGTGCCGGAGAAACATTCAGCCAGTCGCGTGTTGACGGACCAATTACGCCATCGGCACCCAGCCCCTGAGTAGCCTGGAACTGCTTAACTGCCGCAACCAGCTCGCGGTCATACGCGGCTGGCTTCGAGCTTAGCGGAGCTGCGCTGGTCTCTTTTACCGGTGCCGACGGGCTCACGGCCACGCTTTGACCGTCATCGCCAGGAAGCGCAATTTTTGGTCCATTCTCCATAATACCGGAACGTTTGAGAATTTCGCGCAGTGCGGGAACATCGCTGCTCCACTGCCCCGGACGCAGCGTGGCGGTCGCGCGCAACTGCGGCCACGGACGCGAATCTGCAACCAGCTCAAGCAGCGACTGGTGCATTGTGGCGTATTGCGGATGTGCAGGCGCAAGGCTTGCGATAAAGCGCGGCAGGTCGCCATTATCCAGTGACAGTTGCCATTGGTTTATGACCGACAGGGCTGGCGTCGCCAGCTTGTAGGGTTTTTCGCTGTATAACCAACGATTGCCATTTACCGGGATACCCGCAACAAACTGGAGATACCCCATCATGGCATCCGAGAGAACCACGTCACGCGCCTTCCCCGTCACGGCAGGATCGGTCAACAGCTCAACCCAGGCCGTAAACTGCGGCTGAATGCCCGCGATTGCCACTTCTGCCAGCTGCTGCTGGAAAGCACGCACCGCGTCACGATTGTCCCACATTGGTTTCATATCGCGCGCGGCATAGAGCAGCGTGAGCTGATTGAGATAAGCAGGCGTATATCCTGATGGCAGCCCGGACTGCAGCTGCTGACGAACAGACTCTGTGTCGATACCTTCAGGTAACGGCGTAATACCGGCCATAATGGCCGTTGCTGGTGACTGCTCCAGCGGCTGTGACAACGACGTCGGCTGAGCGCCCATCGTTGCAGAGCTGTCAGTCGGTACAACCTCAGGCTCATCAGCCTGCGCGGTGAACAGTGGAGCAAACGTCATTGCCAGACATAAACTCAGCACTGACAGCTGACGACCACGATTTTTCTTTAGCAACATCCCTTGCCCCCTGTTTTCACGACACGCCCATCACATTGGGGCTTTCTTTCATTATAGGTAGGCATAAATGCTGTTGGCTTACCTTATGTAAAGAAGTTTAAAGATAACGCAGCCGTAAGCACAAGCTAAGAGTAAAAAAAAGCGGCGCTACTGCGCCGCGCTTTGTAACAAAACACCTCAGGAGGCGTCTGCCGTACCCGGTAACGACTCCGGTGGTTGCGGTGCAAAACCGCGTAACCCGACAACGTGTACGTGTTCGCTGTTCTGGAATACTTTACGCACCAGTTTGTAAGTCGTCCCTTTTTCCGGGCTAATGTTTTCCGGTGCCGCGATGATGAGCTGCATATCGAGGCGATCGCAAAGCTCAAACAGCGTGGCGATGGAACGGGCGTCAAGACGCGCCGCTTCATCCAGGAACAGCAGTCGGCATGGCGAGATGTCTTTGCCGCGCAGACGACGCGCTTCATCTTCCCAGCTCTGGACAACCATCACCAGAATCGACATACCGGTACCGATAGCCTCACCCGTCGACAGCGCACCCGATTCCGCACGCAGCCAACCGTCGGAGCCACGGTTAACCTCAACTTCCATCTCCAGATAGTTACGGTAATCCAGCAGCTCTTCACCAATGGTTTGCGGCGTACGCTGGCCCATATCGATCTGCGGGTTCAGGCGTTGATACAGCTTCGCCAGCGCTTCAGAGAAGGTCAGACGGTTGCTGTTGAACAGGTCCTGATGCTGTTCGTGTTGTTCAGACAGCACGTCCAGCAGAGTAGAGTGAGCCTCACGTACGTTCACGTTCAGACGCACGCTGTTAACCTGACCAAACGAGACGCTCTGCAGACCCTGGTTCAGCTGGCGGATACGGTTCTGCTCGCGCTGAATGGTCTTACGGATGATGTTCGCCACGCTGCGGGAGCTGATGGCCAGTTTCTGCTCGCGGGAGGTCAGCTCCTCCGTCAGGCGACCCAGCTCGATTTCCATCTGCTCGATGGCTTCGACCGGATCGTCGGTACGGATGATATCCTGACGAATACGTTCGCGCAGGTGCTGATAAACGGCCACGAAGAACTGGATTTTGCGCTCTGGACGCTTCGGATCTTCCGACATGCGCAGCACATCACGCAGGTGTTCGTTATCCGCCACTGCCAGACGCAGTGCGCCCAAGGCTTTATCCGACATGGAACGCAGTTCGTCCCCGGAAAGATAGGCCAGCTCGCGACGGTGTAGACGACGCTCAACGTTATTGTCTTTCACCATGCGCATCACCGCGCACCAGCCCGCCTTCGCGGTCACGACCTGCTCGCGCATTTCGTGATAGTCGCGCTCCAGCTTGCGCAGGCGACGCGTCAGGTTGTCCATTTCCGCTTCGCAGAAAGTCAGCGCTTTTTCCAGCTGGTTGCGGCGCGCACGGTTGTTGCTTAGCTGGCTGTGCAGTTCGTCACGACGAATGCGCGCGCGTTCTTCCGCACCGCTGTCAGCACGCACGCCAATGTCCTGCAGCTCTTTTTGCAGATCGTTTAACAGCTCTTTCTTGGTGTCGAAGGAGCTTTTCAGCGAGGCCATGACCTGGCTGTACTGGCTTAGCTGCGCTGCATGCGTACGCATAGCTTCACGAGCGCGGGTACGCTCGGCTTCAGCCTGCTCCAGGCGCTGACGCAGCTTTTCATTCAGATCGCTGTTTCCGCTGAGCATTTCTGCGGAATCGGAGTAGCCGAAGTGGGCGCGACGCTGTACGACTTCCGTCAGGGCAAACGCCTGCTGACGCGCTTCACGCTGCACCTGCTGTGACCAGGCGTAATCTTCTTTTAACTGCTCGAACTGCTCCGGATCGCTTTGGAGAACGGAGATGACCGGCTCCAGCTTCGCCAGCTGGTTACCGTGCTGCTGCACAAATCGCGCGGCTTCCTGCGCTTCATCCAGGCGTTCCTGGATTTCATCTACGCGGTCAGCCAGCGTGTCATCAGCCAGCAGATTCAGGCGCGGCAGGATGCGGTTAAGGGCGGCGACGCCCTCTTTCGCCTGTTCAAACTGGACGCGGCTCTGCTGGTTGTCACTTTCATGATTGGCAATCGCGCGCTCAAGTTCACCACGGCGGGTATTGAGCTTGCGGATCTCTGCTTCCGGATCCGCGTCAAAGGCCACGCCAAGATGGCTACCAATAAAGCGGCTGAATGCCTGGTGCAAACGCTGGGTTTTCTGTACGTCAAACGACAGCGTCGCAAAGCGTTCGGAGAGCGTTTCACGCTCGGCGTGCAGGCTTTCAATGCGGTTTTCACGCGCGGCACGACCAAACAGCGGCAGTTCCGGGAAGCGAGAATAGCGCCACTGGCGGTCAGCGATTTTCACCACCACTGCTTTTTCCAGCTCGTCGACGCTGAATACGCTGTCATCAAACGACTGCGGATCGCCTTCGATCAGGTAGAGATCTTCCGGACAATCTTCCAGCCCTGCCAACTGCTCAGAAATCAGCGACAGATCCGGGACGACAATTGCATTACGCGACGGGCCATACAGCGCGGAGAAGT
The DNA here is from genome assembly GCF_019718755.1 of Enterobacter sp. RIT637. Taxonomy (NCBI): domain Bacteria; kingdom Pseudomonadati; phylum Pseudomonadota; class Gammaproteobacteria; order Enterobacterales; family Enterobacteriaceae; genus Enterobacter; species Enterobacter sp. RIT637. The sequence continues at coordinate 82,317 of NZ_JAIHAZ010000001.1, read as the reverse complement.
ACGGCGCGTCATCCAGGCCAACATCGTCATAAATTTCGGACAGCAGTACACCGCCGAAACGCTCTGCCAGGGTATTCAGACGCGCATCTTCCGCACCGCCCGGTTGGCTTAAGCGTTCGATCTCTTCGTCGACGTCACGTTTACGTGCGCCCACTTCGTCACGCTCAACAATGGCTTCGCGTTCGCGCTCCAGCAGCTGCTGAAGGTATTCTGTCACTTCCTGACTGGACTCAAACTCTTCGCCGCACTGCTCGCTAAGCTGGCTCAGGCTGCTTTGCGCTGCCAGCCAGACCGGCGCACGCTGCAACAGTTTTTGCGAGCGGGACTGAAGCTGCTCCATCTCCTGGCGCAGCGTCATACGCTGTTCGCTGGCGTTGGAGACACTGTCTGAAAGTGCCGCAATACGTGCTTCAAGCTCCTGATGCAAAGCCTCAAGCTCGTCGAAATCGTAATTTTTTCCCTGACGCTTGCAGAATTCGGCCAGCAGACGCTCGGCTTCCTGCTGCTCGCGAAGACGCTGCTCCAGTTCGTTGAGGCGCATACGCAGCGGCTGAACCTGCTCGGCCAGATGGCGCTGGTTCACCCCGTCGCGCAGCAGTTCACGGGCGACGTCCCAGGCTTCATTACGCGCCAGCGGGCCGTTAATCGCCACCACCAGCTGGTAAGCCTGTTCAAACTGGCTGTGTGCCGTTTGCGCGACGCTCATTTTCTGATCGAGTGACAGGAGTTTCTCAGTGGCTTCCTGCTCTTTTGCCTGGAAGGTATCCAGCCATTCGTCGGCGCTTTCTGGCGTTAAGTCAGGCAGATGACACAGCTCTTTAGCACGCTGTAACGCCTGCAGGGCCTGAGTGTACTGAATCGCACGCGTCTGCTGCACATCCAGCGCCTGCTGGTAATCGGCAAGCTGGCTTTTTAGCTCATCCACTTCAAGCTCAGCGGCTTCGGCGCGGGCTTCGTTCTCTTCCTGCATGTCGGCGGCTTCAGCCACCACTTCGTTTTGCTCTTCGAGGCGAATTTGCAGCTCATCGAGGTCCGCTTCATAGCGCTCGATTTTTTCCTGCTGACGCAGCGCGGTCTGCACCAGGTTCAGGTGATCGCTGGCGGCCTGGTAATCCGCTTCCAGATCGCCTTCGGCACCGTTGTGCTCGCCCAGCTCGCGCGCCATTTCGACGTGCTTATACTGCTCGGCCACCAGCTGTTTACGCGAGGTAAACAGCTCGCGGCGGTACTCTAACGCCTGATCGAGATGGATGCGGCGCTCGTTGGCGTGGCGCATATAGTCCGCGGCCACGTAGTTGGTCGCTTCGCTGATCAGGTGTTTAAACAGGTCACGGTCAGACTGGGTAACGCGAATGGCTTCCAGCGTCATGCGGTTTTCACGCAGCGCGGCTTCCATATCCTGGAAGGCCTTGCGTACGCCGCTGTTTTCCGGCAGCAGGTAGTCGCGCAGGGAGCGGGTAATGGCGCTGGAGATACCGCCGTACAGGGACGCTTCGATCAGACGGTAGTATTTGCTACGGTCTGATGCAGTGCGCAGACGACGCGCCACCACACCCAGATCGAACATCAGCGAGTGGTAATCAGTAATGGAGTTGAACTGCTTGAACTGCACGCCTTCGATAGCTTCGAGCTTGTCTTTCAGCTCCTGCAGCGTCAGCACGCGTGCCTGGCGTTCGTTCAGGGTTTCCGTCAGCAGCGCCGTCGGCTGCACGGACGTTGGCAGCCCCTGGATGGCGAACGGTTTGATATCCACTTTACGGTCGCGACCGGCAACCTGCTGCAGGCGCACGCCCACTACCACGCGCTGGTGACGAGAGTTGATGACGTCCAGCACCGAATAACAGACACCGGCCTTCAGCTTACCGTGCAGACCTTTATCACGGGAGCCGCTTGTCGCGCCCGCTTCGGTGGTGTTACGGAAGTGCAGCAGCGTCAGATCGGGGATCAGCGCCGTGACAAAAGCCGCCATGGTGGTGGATTTACCCGCACCGTTACCGCCGGAGAGCGTCGTCACCAGCTCATCCAGATCGAAGGTTCGGGCAAAGAAGCCGTTCCAGTTAATCAGCGTTAGTGAGCGAAATTTACCGCGTTCAATCATTACTCTTCCTCCCCGCTATCCGGCTGATTCTCTTCATGCTCATCATTGAGCTGCAAATGGTTTTCCACCGGCATCGCTTCACCGTCGCGGATCATGCGCAGCTGCGCTTCACGGGCGTCGTCACCCGCGCGCACGTCAGCACCAAAGCGGAAGACGGATTCCGTAATGCGGAATTTGCTGCTGTCGTGGCCCATAAACCAGACCATGCCCAAACGACGCAGACGGTTCAGGGAAGAGCGAACTTTTTCCTGTAATTTCTGACGGTCAAGATCGGAACCTGTCGAACGGTTGTTCACCAGCTTCAGCAGTTTGCTCTCGTCTGCCAGCGACAGCAGTTCGTCGTAGAGTTCCTGCTGAGTGAAAATCCCTTCGTTCGCCAGACGTTCCGGGCTGAGGTAGAGGTAGCAGAGAATTTTGCCGACCATCATATCCAGTTCGGAGAGTACGGAACGCGGAATCAGCGTGGTTGAGCGCGGGCGCAGGTAGAAAAACCCTTCCGGTGCGCGAATCAGCTCCACGTTGTAGCGCGCGTAAAACTCTTCCAGATATTCCTGGAAGTCCATCAGAAAAGCGTGATTATCCAGCTCGTCAAGACCAATGTGACGACCGGCACGCAGCTGGCTGTCCAGCGCCGGAAATAACGGATTCGCCAGCGCCTGTGCCAGCTTCACTGGCATCACTTGTTCAATATTTGTCAATGACATGCGCCTGTACCTTGGCTCCGTAATCGTTGATCGGCTGCCACTTCGGCGGCAGTCCGGTGAAATCTGCTTGCGCGATGCCCAGACGCACCGCCTGGTCCACCACGATGCGGGCTACGTCAAAGTGCCGCGCGCGAGGATATTGCGCCAGATAGTCGCGCACCACGAGACCAAGATCCAGCGGTGCTTGTCTGGTTTTGTAGACAGCGAGCTGTTCTTCGATCATCGCCGCAAGTTGTTCGCGAATTTCGTTAAATTCTTCATATTCCAGATCCGGCGGCAGTTCACCGGTCACCTCTTCATCACGCAGCGCCATCTCTTCGTCGCGCATATCCAGCAGACGGTCGGCATTCGCGTAGGTCAGCGCCCACGGTGCATCGAAATAGGTTTGTACCGACTGACGCAGACGCTGAGCGAAGACGCGGTTTTTATCCATGTCGATGGCAGTACGGATAAATTTATGCACGTGTCGGTCATAGCCGATCCACAGGTCGATCGACTGCTGGCCCCAGCTAATAATACGATCGAGTTTGCTTTGCAGATCGAAGACCAGACGGTCGACAAAGTGGAGGTCGTCATGCGCCATGGTCGCATCCTGGATGCGCAGCAGATTGGCCTGCAGCTTGTCGCCTGCGGCTTCCAGCGTATCCTGCAGTTCACGCAGCGTACCGGAGGTTTCTGACAATAAAAGTTCACAGCTGGAGATGGCTGCACGCCAGTCTTTGTTCAGTAATTGAGCGATATCGTCTTTCACCTGCTGCTGCTGTTCATCCATCAGACGCTGGGTCAGATCGATACTGTCGAAAATCTCTGCCACCGAGTACTTCAGCGGCGCGTAGACGTTACGGTGCCAGTGGAATTCGTCACCGTTTTCATCTGCCGCGTCGGCGGCGCGCTTAAGCTCGCCCGCCACGATCGAGAGCTGCATGGAGAGACGCAGCGTTGAAAACTCGCGCTGGCGAATGTAGTAATCGGTAATGCCGATCCCCAGAGGCGTCAGACGATAAATGGCGTTTCCTTCCGCCTGCTCGCTGGTAAAGCGGTTCAGCAGACGTTGACGCACCATATCGTTGATTGCGTTGTTAGCACGCACGCTAATGGTTTCGCTGGTTTGCTCAAACGCATCACTGACATGGCGGAACGCATCCACCAGTTCACCCTCGCTCATTTCACCATCCAGCCGTTCGCCGTTCAGCGTGGCAACCGCCAGCAGGAAGGAGAGTCTGTCTACCGGCAGCGTGATGGAGAAATCGTTTTTCCTGGCCCAGGCAACCAGTTCGGGGACTGTCTGGGAAAATTCACTCATAGATTATCCTTGCTTCTGCGGCTTACGCGCGGTGACGTGTATATAGCGGCCAAGGCTCAGATAAGGCTCCTGGCGGCAATACCGCGTTTCTATTTCTGTTAAGGCGTCTAAACAGTCATGCTGTTTTTGTTTATCACGCAGATAATCATGAAACACCCTCACGCCCGTTTTGCCGGTGATCTCCCAACCGATCTCCTCCAGCCAGCCATAGACCTGCTGCGGTTCACGTGGGAAATCCGGCGATAGCGTGCGCCGTTTCTTTTTATACATCCCCTGCTGCACGTAGCCAAAATTGCCCACCAGCACGTTTCGCATCAGCAGACCGTTTGCATTGTAGAACATCAGCGATAACGCGCCGCCCGGACGCAACATCGACCACAGCGTTTTTAACATGGCTTGCGGTTCGGCGACCCATTCGAGCACAGCATGAAACAATATCAGATCAACCTGCGTTTCCAAATGCTGGGGAATGTCCTGAGCGGCGCAATGTATAAAATGCATGTTGTCGCTCACACCTTTCTCTTCTGCCGCGCGTTCGGCGCGAGTAACCATCTCGGCAGAAAGATCGCAAAGCGTGACGTGGTGCCCCCGCTGCGCCATCAGAATTGCAGTCTGACCTTCCCCGCCACCGGCATCGAGCACGCGCAACCGTCGGTCACCCAATTCCGCCAACAGCTTGTCCAGATCCTGCCAGAGGATCGTCTGACGAAGCTGACCTTTGGTGGTGCCATAAATGTTGCGCGAAAACTTTTTCGCGATGTCATCAAAATTGCGATCCCGCATTGGGAAGGTTCCACTCGCTAACTGCAAAACCGCTATTTTGTCACACCCGCGCGGAGAATGAACCACTCTGGTGTAATATCACGGGTAATCGCCTGCTGTATGGTTAAAAAAGGAACCAAAAAGGATGCTTTTTACCCTAAAAAAATACATCGGAGGCATGATGCTTCCCCTTCCCCTGTTGCTGCTGCTCATCGCGCTGGGGCTGGCACTGGTATGGTTTAGTCGCTTTCAGAAAAGTGGCAAAACGCTTATCACGCTCGGCTGGCTGATGATGCTGCTGCTGAGTCTGCAGCCGGTTGCGGATGGTCTGTTACGCCCCATCGAAAATAAGTACCCGACCTGGCAGGGAAATCAGAAAGTGGAGTACATCGTGGTATTGGGTGGCGGGTATACCTGGGATCCGAACTGGGCACCCAGCTCTAATCTGATCAACAACAGCCTGCCGCGCCTGAACGAAGGTATCCGCCTGTGGCTTGCCAATCCGGGATCGAAAATGATCTTCACCGGAGCCGCCGCAAAAACCAACCCGGTGAGTACGGCGGAGGCTGGCGCACGCGTCGCTGAATCACTGGGTGTGCCGCGTTCGTCTATCATCACCCTGGACAGCCCAAAAGACACCGAAGAGGAAGCCGCCGCGGTGAAGCAGGCCATCGGCGACGTGCCGTTCCTGCTCGTGACATCGGCGTCGCATTTACCGAGAGCGATGATTTTCTTCGAGAAACAGGGATTACATCCCTTACCCGCACCGGCTAACCAGATAGCGATCAACGCGCCGCTTAACCCGTGGGAACGAGCAATCCCGTCCCCGGTCTGGTTGATGCACAGCGATCGTGTCGGTTACGAGACGCTCGGACGCCTCTGGCAATGGCTGAAAGGCGCGTCAGGCGAGCCAGGGCAAGAGTGATTTTGTCGCCAGGTCGAAGTTGGCGCGATTGAACCGTCCGGTGTTCACCAGTTGCGCCACTTCGTCCCAGAGCAAATAGAGCCAGCGCCGCCAGAGAAAAGCCTCCGCGACCGGCGCCCGTTGCAGATAGTGCCAGAGCAACCCCTCCGCAGAAGCACTGTCGCATAGTCTGAACAGTTCATACTCGCGCGGTGCCCAAAGCATAATACCCGGCCCAACCATCGCCAACAGCTGGTCGCTGCGGGGATCTTTCAGCATGCTGCGCAGGGTAAAATTACCGTGAATCAGCACGCAGTTGTCGTTAAAGCCGTCAAACAGCGCGGGCAAGCACTCGCGGGTGCGAAACAGAATGCGTTTGTCCTGCATGGTTAAACCAGTGTTGTTGAACTGGTTAAGCGTTCCCCACAGCACTTCCACCCGCTGACGATACCAGAGCGGCCACAGGTTCTCCTGGGTGCTGTCGACGGGGCCGACGAGCCCGCGGCTATCCTGCCGGTGCCAGGCCAGCAGCGCCTCGACGATCTGATCTTTCAGCTGTTCCCAGCGGTCGGGCGTGCGCGCCGGGGCTTCAACAGAGACGCCGCGCAGGCGTTCAATAAGCAGGACATCCGGGCCGGGGTGTTCCTCATGCGTCATGACACCGTAAACCGTCGGCATTCGCACCGTACCTTCCCTTGCCAGCATCGACATTTTCCATGCCAGCTGTCTGGCGACGCCGGGTGAAGTAAAGCTTCTGGCCATGAGAGGCATTGGGTTTCCATGACTGTCGTACAGCGCCCATAGTGCGGTATCCGCCTTTTCATTCACACACTCAACCCGGCTCAACGTCTCGCCAAGCAGATGGCTCAGTTCGGCACGCAGCTGTTCCATATGAGATTACCCCCATTAAGGCTACTGCTTTTATAATGAGCGCGTGAGCAGCGGATGTCACCCGGAAGAGATCAATTATGGTTAAGAAAGGAAAAATTGCGGGGGTGAGAACATCCCCCCGAAAGGAGGGATGGAGGCGAAATTAATGCAGCTCGGCGCGAACGCGCTCAAGATCTTCCGGCGTGTCGACGCCCGTTCCAGGGACTTCTTTGGCAACGGCTACGTGGATTTTTTCGCCATACCAGAGCACGCGCAACTGCTCTAGCATTTCAATATGCTCCAGCGGGCTTGGTGCCCAGTTGACGTAGCGGCGGATAAAGCCCGCACGATAGCCGTAGATCCCAATGTGGCGCAGGAATGAATCACCGATGGTCTCTTTTGATACCGCAAAGCGATCGCGATCCCAGGGGATCGTCGCACGTGAGAAATAGAGCGCATAGCCCTCGGCATCCATGACCACCTTAACCGCATTCGGGTTGAATGCTTCTTCTGCATGATGAATGGGTACCGCGAGGGTGGCCATGCCAACCTGACGCTGCGACAGATTTTCCGCCACCTGGCGAATAATAACCGCCGGGATCATCGGTTCGTCGCCCTGCACGTTGACGATGACCGTATCATCGCTAAAACCACATTTCTCAACCACTTCCGCCAGACGTTCCGTGCCGGACTGGTGATCGGCGCGAGTCATGCACACTTCACCACCCGCCGCTTCAACCGCTTGTGCCACGTCCGGGTGATCGGTTGCCACGATGACGCGGTCAGCACCCGATTCGCGCGCACGCTCCAGCACATGCACAATCATTGGCTTGCCGTTGATATCTACCAGAGGCTTACCCGGCAGACGCGTTGATGCATAGCGCGCCGGGATAATGACAACGAAACTCATGGCTTGCTCTCTTCTGCCGCCAGGGAACGGGCTTCATTTTCCAGCAGGACCGGAATACCGTCCCGCAGCGGGAAAGCCAGACTGTCCAGCTTGCAAATCAGCTCTTGTTTATCCTGGCTGTAGTAGAGTTTGCCGTTGCACACCGGGCAGGCAATAATTTCAAGTAAACGGTGATCCATAGTTCCTCCGTATGGGTAATCGCTAAAGCTTAACACATTCCCTTTTCAGGGAGTGTCTGTTTCCCAACCACTTCGGCAGGTCGTAAACAGCCCGTCCGGCATACGCCCCAGCGTAACGCTGCTCGCCCCTTGCCAGCGCGCAAAATCGCTAATGGCGGATGATAATCCTTTCTCCAGGGTAGCCGTCGCCTTAACCCCGTCTTCGAGATACAGCGCGATGATTTCAAGCGTCCCGGTTTTGCGGTGCATTTTGGCATCCATGCGTCCCACCAGTTGCCCTTTATGCAGCATAGGCAAAACGAAGTAGCCGTACTGGCGTTTTGGCGCGGGGGTGTAACACTCAAGCCGGTAGCTGAAATTAAACAGCTGCTCGGCCCGTTTTCTGTCCCAGACGACCGGGTCGAAAGGTGACAGTACCGCGCTGTGCGTGGCCTGGAGCTTACCTTCCAGCGCCTGCGGTAAAAGCGGGAGCAAATCGGCATGCAGCCACATCTCGCCCAGCGTTTCGACAGCGACAGGTATGACGCGCTGCTCGCGCTGCCACACCTCCAGCAACGGTTTTAGCGCGGGCTGACGGAGTCGGTAGTAGTCTGCCAGCCATTGCGGACGAAAAATCCCCAGACTGCGGGCGCTGTTCTCCAGCATGATGGCTTCGGCAGCTTCCTGCGTAAGCAGGTCACGCTCGTCGTCCCAGTGCGGCATCACGCGGTGCGTCAGGTCGTATACGCGCTGAAAGTTACGTCGTTCAACAACCATCACTTTACCGGATGTAAACAGCCCCTCCAGATGACGTTTATGCGGCTTCCACTCCCACCATCCGCTCGCCCCTTTTCGCGGATGCTCAAAATCAGCCGAACGCACCGGACCGTTTTCCTGAATATGCGCGATAAGCTGCTCAATTTCAGCGGCGTGTTCATGCATCCACTCCTGTCGATATTTCCAGCCCATCTTATCCGGAGAGAGCATGCGGTGACGAATCAGCGCGAAATCACTGCGGGGCAGGAAACAGGCTTCATGTGCCCAGTATTCCATTAGCTCACCCTGACTAAGCGCATTGTCTAGCCACTGCGGCTCATAATTTCCCAGGCGGCTGAAGAGCACCAGGTAAGGGCTTCGCGCCACGATGTTGATGGTATCGATTTGCAGCAACGACATGCGCTGTACGGTGGAGAGAATGTCAGAGGGTTGTGCGCGACGGCGAGGCTTTTTAAGCAGCCCCTGGGCAGCAAGGTGTAAATGACGTGCGGCTGAAAGCGAGAGTTGCGGTAAAGACATGCGTTTTCCTGTCAGTCAAAGCGCCACCAGAACCGCGTAAGCGTTTATCGCACCAACGCAATCAGTTCCTTGAGCAAGTGTTCCGGCTGCTCGCCGCTGAGTTCAGCGTCAACCGGCAGATACCACCAGTTTTCTTTCGCAAAGGCGCGGCATTTCACCGCATCTTTTTCGGTCATGATCAGCGACTGCCCGGGTACGGTCAGGGCGTCTACCTGACCTTCCACCAGCGCCTGGTGGTCTGCCAGCGGAACGCGTTTTTCTGGCCGGGCACCACACTGCTCCAGCGTTGCGAAGAAGCGCGGAGGATGCCCAATACCCGCCATCGCCACCAGCGCAGGCAGTTGTTCAACCGCTTTACGTTCGCCCGTTAACAGGTTAACCGCCATGCCAGGCTGAAGATGCATAGGGATTTCCCCGGGCTTAGCCTGGCCACCGTTAACAATCACCGCATCAACGGACCGAAGGCGCGACGCGCGTTCACGCATTGGCCCGGCTGGCAGCCACCAGCCGTTGCCAAAACGGCGCACGCCGTCAATGACCACAATCTCTTTATCACGCGCCAGCGCGTAATGCTGAAGGCCATCGTCGGTGATAATAATGTCCACTGCTTGCCCGGCAAGCAGCGCCTGAACGGCGTCGCTGCGCACGGGTGAGACCGCAACCGGTACACCTGTCCGCTGATAGATCAGGACAGGTTCATCCCCCGCTTCGGCAGTTGTTGTATCAGCCGTAAGCAAAAGCGGATAGTGCGTCGCTTTACCACCGTAGCCGCGCGATACAACCCCTGGGCGAATGCCGCGTTTTTGCAACTGCTCCACCAGCCAGATCACCACCGGCGTTTTGCCGTTCCCACCTGCGGTCAGGTTACCGACCACCACTACCGGAACCGGTGCACGCCAGGCGCGTTTCAGCCCCAGACGATACATCAGACGAATAGCGCCGCTCACCAGGCCATACAGCCAGGAGAGCGGCAGAAGCAGTCGCCACAGTGGTGATTCACCGGACCAGATACGTGCAATCATTGCTGACCGAACTGCATCTTATGAAGCTGAGCGTAGACGCCACGATGGGCGAGCAGATCGGCATGGCTGCCCCGTTCGACAATTACGCCATCTTCCACCACCACGATTTCGTCAGCCTGCTCGATAGTCGAGAGACGGTGCGCAATCACCAGAGAGGTACGGTTCTTCTGGAGTTCGTCCAGCGCTGACTGAATAGCGCGTTCAGATTCAGTATCCAGCGCTGACGTCGCTTCATCCAGAATCAGGATTGGGCTGTCGCGCAGCAGCGCACGCGCAATGGCGATACGCTGACGCTGACCACCGGAAAGGAGCACGCCGTTTTCACCAATGATGGTATCCAGACCGTTATCCATCTTGTTGATGAAGTCCATCGCATACGCCATGCGTGCGGCATTCTCGATCTGCTCGCGGCTGTACTCTTCAGTACGCGCATAGGCGATGTTGTTGGCAACCGTATCGTTGAACAGATGCACGTTCTGAGAAACCAGTGCAACCTGGTTACGCAACGACTGCAGGGTATACTCCCGCAGGTCATGGCCATCTAACAGGATTTCGCCTTCATCAATGTCGTAGAAACGCGTAATCAGGCTGGCAATGGTTGATTTACCCGAGCCGGAACGGCCCACCAGCGCAACGGTTTTACCTGCCGGAATCGTCAGGTTGATATTACGCAGTGCAGCCACTTCGCGGCCTGGATAGGTAAAGGTCACGTTACGGAATTCAACGTCTCCGTTTGCACGCTCAATCACGCGCGTACCTTCATCTTTTTCCTGTTCGGAATCCAGAATGCTGAACAACGTCTGGCATGCCGCCATACCGCGCTGGAACTGCGCGTTCACGTTGGTCAGGGATTTCAGCGGGCGCATCAGCGCAATCATGGAGGAGAACACAACGGTGATGGTCCCTGCTGTCAGGGTCTCCATTACGCTCGGGAAGCTCGCTGCATACAGAACAAATGCCAGTGCCAACGAGGCAATCAGCTGAATGATAGGGTCGGAGATAGAGGAGGCCGACACCATTTTCATCCCCTGCAGGCGCATTTTATTGCTGACCTTATCAAAGCGTTTGGTTTCAACTTCCTGACCACCAAAGATCAGCACTTCTTTGTGGCCTTTCAGCATCTGTTCAGCGCTGGTCGTGACCTGCCCCATCGTATTCTGCATATTCTTACTGATATTGCGGAAACGCTTGGAGACGACGCGGATAGCAATGGAGACAACCGGTGCCAGCACGATCAGGATGAGCGACAGCTGCCAGCTGTAATAGAACATCATGACAAACAGGCCGATGATCGATGCGCCTTCACGAACCACAGTAATCAGCGCGCTGGAGGACGATGATGCCACCTGCTCTGAATCGTAGGTAATACGTGATAGCAGCGTGCCCGTAGACTGTTTATCAAAGAACGAGACCGGCATGCCCATCATGTGACCGAAGAGTCGGCGACGCATGGACATCACCACTTTTCCTGATACCCAGGAGATACAGTAGCTGGAGATATAGCTGGAAATACCGCGTAAGATCATCAGCCCAATAACCACCAGCGGCATCCATAGCAGCACTGAGCGATCCGTTTTACCAAAACCGTCATCCAGTAACGGTTTGAGGAGCGATAGCATAAAAGTATCGCTGGCTGCGTTGAGGATTAACGCTACGCCCGCCACGATCAAGCCTGCTTTGAAAGGGGCAATCATCGGCCAGAGTCGGCGGAACGTTTGCCACGTGGAGAGATCTTTGTCGTTATGCATTCAAAAAACCAGCATTTGTTGAAATAGCCGCATATTCTACCCGTTATCTACGGGCGCGCCAAACCACTGATGATACCAACGCGGTAAATTGTGTTCACGCAGGCGTCGGATCTGCCTGCTATGTTGCGAAAATGTCACCGATATTTGTCCAGAATGAGGGGTGTCCAGCCAGGTATATCCCTCTTTCCCGAAGCGCCGCACCACTTTCGCTGATGGAAAGCGCCACGCGTTATAGCGGGCTGCAGAGGCCAGCGCTATTTCCCCTTCTGCCCGCTGCACCAACGGCAAGGAAGACGAGGTGTTACTGCCATGGTGAGGTACCTGAATGAGTGTAGACGCAAGATTGCGCCAGCGATGGCTCAGCATTGCCATTTCAGCCTGTGCTTCAATATCCCCGGTCAGCAGGATGCTCTGCTCACCGTCGTCGATCTTAACTACACAGGAGCGGTTGTTACCTTTGGCTTGCCCTTCTTCAGGCGGCCAGTGAACGCTAAACGTTAGCCCCTGCCATTGCCACCGTTGCCCCCGAAAACAAGGAAGATGTCCAGCCAGGTGCAAAGGACTCCGGACCCACATTTCGGGCCAGGCTTTTTGCAGCGATGCCAGTCCCCCCGCGTGGTCGAGATGCTCATGACTCAGGATCACCCCTTCTGGCTTCAGGTGATGCCAGCGTAACCATGGAATGATCAACTGCTGCCCGCTATCTCCCCCCGGCCAGGCCAGCCCGGTATCATACAGAATAGCCCTCCCCTGACGTTCAATCACCATTGCCAGCCCCTGCCCAACATCCAGCATGTGCAGCGTCCAGCCGCCAGTTTTATCCGTTCGCCACAAAGGAAGTGCGAGCATAATACTTGCTGTCAGACAAACAGCCGGCAGAACTTTCCAGCTTCGAAAACGCCAGCCGATAATGGCAAGCCAGGGTAGCAGCGTCAGGTATTGCCAACGTTCATCAACATCCTGCCAGCCGTCCGGCAAGCGAGCCAGCAACCCGAATAACCCTGCCAGAGACTTATCGGCCGCATACCAGACAGCGTTCTCCAGTAACGCCAGCGGGAAAAGATGGAGCAGCATACCGAGAAGGATCAGCGGCACGGAAATAAACGTGACCAGCGGAACAGCAAACAGATTCGCGATGAATGAAGACAGGCTGAAACCATGGAAAATCAGCACCTGCAACGGAAGCAGCAGGCACAGCATCCCTGTCTGCAGATGAATGAGATTTACCAGCGGTTTTATTCGGTGGATCCAGCGCCAGTTCGGAAGCGGTAGCCATTGGTACCAAAAAATTAATGCCGCGACCGCAAACGCCGACAACGCAAAACTTTGCGACAGAACAGCCAAGGGGTCATAAATCAGAATTGCCGCCACGCAGGTTAACCAGATCTGCCAGGGAGACCATTGACGGCCGCTCATCCGCAGCGCAGCTACGACCGTAAGAGAGACCACCGTGCGCATTGCGGGCGGTTGCATCCCCGTTAGCCATGCATAAAAAGCCGCGAAGCACAGACCTGCAAGCATGGGCAACTGCCAATGTATAGCGTGGCTCGGCAGGAGATATTGCATTCCCCTTGCCAGTAACCAGACGATATACGCAGCCAGCGCGATGTGCAGACCCGAAATCGCCATCAGATGTATTGTCCCTGTCTCGCGCATGAGATTTTTTATCTCATGCGGTACGTTCAGACGCTCCCCCATCCCCAGCCCAAGGATCACCGGCCCCCACTGATATGTCGTGAGTACGTTTTGCAGTGAGCCCAGATACCGTGAACGCAGGCTACAGCGCGCATCAACAACCTCAGCATGCGTAAAACGCCCGCTCAGCGTTTGATGGCGGGCAAAAGCATTTTTCTGCGAATCGTAGCCACCGTCATTTAATTCACCATGCACCGCTCTAAGACGCAGCGCCATAGCCCAGCGTTGACCGGCACACACCTTTTGGGGCAGGTAATTACCATACAGCGTCACCCCAGTGACGCCCCTCCAGCGTTTTCCATTGAGGCTGACAATGTTTCCCTGATGCATGGTTGCGCCGTCGGTTGCTGTAATTACCACCTCCGCCTGCTGCGGTCCTGTCGTCAGATGATTCAAGGGCCAAACGCTCTCCTGCGCCGCTAATACGCCCCAGCAAAAAAAGAGCAACCCGATGCCTGAGAACGTTATCCATTTTCTTTGCTGCATGGCTAACGCGATCCCGGCGGCAATCATCATCCAGACACTCTCTGGCTCCGGTAAAACAGGTAACCAATAGAGCGGAAGAATGGCCAGAATGGTGCAAGCACTGACAATGTGGATCCCCATTTATACCTCCCTGTTTCGGGCAGTATGCCGTGAGAATGGCGTGTCGTCAGACAGGAAAAAGGAGCGTTACGGCGGACGCTGCAACGTTTTTAGTGGTTTGCAGAAAAGCCAGAATGGAAATGCGTGTCGTATTCAGAAATGCAGACGAGAGGCACAAAAAAAGCACCCGCAGGTGCTTTCTTTTAAACCCAGTTTAGCCATTATGGCTAAAACTCAGTTACCGTAAATATTGGCGCGATCGCGCAGTTCTTTACCCGGCTTAAAGTGCGGAACGTACTTGCCTTCCAGCTCAACTTTATCGCCAGTCTTCGGGTTACGCCCGGTACGTGGAGCACGATAGTGCAGAGAAAAACTACCGAAACCGCGGATTTCAATGCGCTCGCCCTGGGCAAGAGTGGTGGCCATATGCTCCAGCATCTCTTTAACAGCATCTTCCACAGCCTTTGCAGGGATGTGCGGTTGCTGACTGGCAAGTCTTTCAATCAATTCTGACTTGGTCATGATTCCTCCGGTTCCTTTCAAACCAATTAGCTGAACAGCTCATTAAACAAGGGCGGCCGTAGCCGCCCTTTGTTATTGATTACAGGACGAATCCTGCAATCTGTCAAGTCTGCTCCTCATCCTTCTCGCTGTAAATGTGTTACAGCGTAAATGATGGTGAGAACTTGATATTACTCGCCTTTAGCTGCTTTGAAAGCTTCAGCCATTGCGTTGTTAGAGAAGTTTGCATCTTCCTGTTTGTTAACAGTTGCGATTGCATCTTTCTCATCAGCTTCGTCTTTAGCACGAACAGACAGGCTGATTGCACGGTTCTTACGGTCAACACCGGTGAACTTAGCTTCAACGTCGTCGCCAACGCTCAGAACCAGAGTTGCATCTTCAACGCGGTCACGTGAAGCTTCGGAAGCGCGCAGGTAACCTTCAACGCCGTCAGCCAGTTCTACGGTTGCGCCTTTAGCGTCAACTGCAGTCACTTTACCGTTTACGATTGCGCCTTTCTTGTTCAGTGCAACCCAGTTGTTGAACGGATCTTCTGCGAGCTGTTTAACGCCCAGGGAGATACGCTCACGCTCTGCGTCAACCTGCAGAACAACTGCAGCGATTTCGTCGCCTTTTTTGTATTCACGTACTGCTTCTTCGCCTGCAACGTTCCAGGAGATGTCAGACAGGTGAACCAGGCCATCGATGCCGCCGTCCAGGCCGATGAAGATACCGAAGTCAGTGATAGACTTGATTTTACCTTCAACACGGTCGCCCTTGTTGTGGGTTTCCGCGAACTGCTGCCATGGGTTGTTTTTGCACTGTTTCAGGCCCAGGGAGATACGACGACGTTCTTCGTCGATATCCAGAACCATCACTTCCACTACATCACCAACGTTAACAACTTTGGATGGGTGGATGTTTTTGTTGGTCCAGTCCATTTCGGAAACGTGCACCAGACCTTCAACGCCTTCTTCGATTTCAACGAAGCAGCCGTAGTCAGTCAGGTTGGTAACGCGACCAGTCAGTTTAGTACCTTCTGGGTAACGCTTAGCGATAGCTACCCATGGATCTTCGCCCAGCTGTTTCAGGCCGAGGGATACACGAGTACGCTCGCGGTCGAACTTCAGCACTTTAACAGTGATTTCGTCGCCAACGTTCACGATTTCGCTTGGGTGCTTAACGCGTTTCCACGCCATGTCGGTGATGTGCAGCAGGCCATCAACGCCGCCCAGGTCAACGAATGCGCCGTAGTCAGTGAGGTTCTTAACGATACCTTTGACTTCCATGCCTTCCTGCAGGTTTTCCAGCAGCTGATCGCGTTCTGCGCTGTTTTCGGATTCGATAACGGCACGACGGGATACAACAACGTTGTTACGCTTCTGGTCCAGCTTGATTACTTTGAACTCAAGCTCTTTGCCTTCGAGGTGCAGGGTGTCACGGACTGGACGAACGTCTACCAGTGAACCTGGCAGGAACGCACGAATACCATTCAGCTCAACAGTGAAGCCGCCTTTAACTTTGCCGTTGATAACACCGACCACAGTTTCAGCTTCTTCGTAAGCTTTTTCCAGCGTGATCCAAGCTTCGTGACGTTTAGCTTTCTCACGGGACAGCAGGGTTTCACCGAAGCCGTCTTCTACTGCATCCAGAGCAACGTCAACTTCGTCACCAACCTGGATTTCCAGCTCGCCCTGGGCGTTTTTGAACTGCTCTGCCGGAATGGCGGACTCAGATTTCAGACCGGCGTCAACCAGTACTACGTCTTTGTCGATAGCAACAACAACACCACGAACGATGGAACCCGGACGGGTTTCGATTGTTTTTAAGGATTCTTCAAATAGTTGAGCAAAAGATTCAGTCATGTTTAATCTTCAGGTTAATATTAACGTCCACCTGGCTCCGTGCCGGATGGGGTTGTTTCACATACCCGCCGTCAATCCATTGCAGCGGGGGTACTGCTAAATCGGTCGCGATTACGCGAGAGCCAGTTTCTGGCGCGCATATTGTAGCGCTTTTTCAATCACTTGCTCAATAGTTAAACTGGTTGAATCCAGCACTAATGCATCTTCTGCAGGAACAAGTGGGGCGACGGCGCGGTTACGATCGCGGTCATCGCGCTCTTTTATCTCGGATAAAAGGCGATCAAAGTTAACACTAAACCCCTTTTCCTGCAACTGAAGCATGCGGCGTTGCGCGCGTTCTTCCGAAGAGGCGTCGAGGAAAATTTTCACTGGCGCATCAGGGAATACCACCGTTCCCATATCACGTCCGTCAGCGATCAGACCAGGGGCTTCACGGAAACCACGCTGGCGACGCAGCAAGGCTTCGCGAACGCGCGGGAACGCCGCGACCTGGGAGGCCGCGTTAGCGACTTCCTGAGTACGAATTTCCCCGCTGACGTCCTCTCCTTCCAGGATCACTTCAAGGTTGCCATCAGTCGAAACAAAACGCACATCCAGATGCGCAGCCAGCGGTACCAGCGCTTCTTCAGAGGCGACATCCACATGGTGATGCAGCGCAGCCAGAGCCAGCACGCGATAGATTGCTCCCGAATCTAAAAGATGCCATTGCAATGCTTCTGCCATCGCTTTGCACAGAGTACCTTTCCCTGCGCCACTAGGCCCATCAATGGTGATTACCGGGGCAAGTGCCGTCATCTTTTTCTCCTTAAATAAGGCATACCGTTTACATGAACGCCGCGCATTATACGCGCCAACGTGCGCAACTGTTACCTTTGCGTGCAAATTACAGAATGATAGAAGCAGAGTGTAGAAGAAATGAGCGGGAGTGTTCGTCAGGAAGCGTAAGGAAATGCCGCACCGGGTGATGCGGCATGAGGGTATCAGGCCAGCGTACTAATGCGTGCCAGCTGCTCGAAGTAGTCCGGGAAGGTTTTCGCCGTACATTTTGGGTCAAGAATGGTCACAGGAGTGTCGGACAGCGCCACCAGCGAGAAGCACATCGCCATACGGTGATCGTTATAGGTGCCGATTTCAGCAACCTGCAGTTTGGCCGGCGGGGTCACGCGAATGTAGTCTTCGCCCTCTTCCACCTCTGCACCGACCTTACGCAGCTCGGTCGCCATCGCGAACAGGCGGTCCGTCTCTTTTACGCGCCAGTTGTAGATATTACGCAGCGTGGTGGTGCCTTTAGCAAACAGCGCCGCCGTGGCGATGGTCATCGCAGCATCCGGGATATGGTTCATGTCCATGTCGATGGCATTCAGCTCGCCGTGGGTACAGGAGATAAAGTCATCGCCCCAGGTAACCACCGCGCCCATTTTTTCCAGTACGTCAGCGAAACGGATGTCGCCCTGCACGCTGTTGCGCCCAATGCCGGTCACTTTTACCGTACCGCCTTTAATCGCACCCGCGGCCAGGAAGTAGGAGGCGGATGACGCATCCCCTTCAACCAGGTAGTTGCCCGGAGACTGGTACTGCTGCGCCCCGCGCACCACGAAGCGCTGATAAGACTGGTTTTCCACCTCAACGCCGAAGGTTTTCATCAGGTGCAGCGTGATATCAATGTACGGTTTAGAAACCAGATCGCCTTTAATCGCGATCACCGTATCCTGCGGTGCCAGCGGCGCGGTCATCAGCAGTGCCGTCAGGAACTGGCTGGAAACGCTGCCGTCCACCTCGACATTACCGCCGGTAAAACCGCCGCGCAGACGCAGCGGTGGATAGTTTTCCTGCTCCAGATAGTCAATCTGCGCGCCGCCCTGACGCAGGGCATCGACCAGATGGCCAATCGGACGCTCTTTCATACGCGGTTCGCCGGTCAGCACAATATTGTTGCTGCCCAGACACAGGGCCGCCGCCAGCGGCCGCATCGCGGTACCCGCGTTACCCAGAAACAGCTCAAGCTCTTCAGCGGAACGCAGCGCGCCGCCGTTGCCGGTCACTTCGCAGCGGGTACGATCGTCGGAGAGAGTGTAATGAACGCCCAACGCTTTCAGTGCATTGAGCATATGGCGCACGTCATCGCTGTCCAGCAGGTTTGTGAGGACGGTGGTGCCGTTTGCCAGAGCTGCCAGCAGCAGAGCGCGGTTCGAGACACTTTTTGAACCAGGCAGATTGATGGTGCCATCTACCCGCGCGATAGGTTGTAACGTCAGGGATTCCATGAAAACTAAACTCTCAACTCAACATAATAAAAACCCCGCAGGGACGCTGCGGGGGTGAATAACAGCAAATTAACCGTGACGACGTTCGAAGTCGATCATGAAATCGGTCAGAGCTTTAACGCCTTCGAGCGGCATAGCGTTATAGATGGAGGCACGCATGCCGCCCACCACTCGGTGGCCTTTAAGCGCGTGCAAACCTGCTGCGAAGGACTCTTCCAGGAAGACTTTATCCAGGTTGCTGTCCGCCAGCTGGAACGGCACGTTCATGCGGGAACGGTTCGCTTTCGCCACATCGTTGCGGTAGAAATCGCTCTTATCGATCACGCCGTACAGCAGTTCAGCCTTCTGTTGGTTAACCTTATCCATCTGCGCAACGCCGCCGTTTTGCTTCAGCCATTTGAAGACCAGGCCGGAAAGATACCAGGCAAACGTTGGTGGGGTGTTAAACATAGAATCGTTGTCGTTCAACACGGTGTAATCAAGAATCGACGGGCAGGATTTGTGTGCTTTGCCCAGCAGGTCTTCACGCACAATCACGATAGTCAGACCCGCAGGGCCGATATTTTTCTGTGCGCCAGCGTAGATCACACCGTAACGGCTTACATCCAGCGGCGTGGAAAGAATAGTCGAAGAAAAGTCCGCGGTAACAACCACCTTTTCACCAAAGTTTGGCTCTTCGTGGATGGCGATACCGTCAATGGTTTCATTCGGACAGTAGTGGAGATAGGCCGCATTATCAGAAACTTGCCACTCGCTCATCGGCTTAACGCCGCGCAGGCCGTCAACGGTCACTTTGGCGTCGATGACATTCGGCGTGCAGTACTTATGCGCTTCTTTGACAGCACTGGCCGCCCAGTAGCCCGCATCTACATAATCAGCGGTGGTTTTGTCTCCCAGCAGGTTGAGCGGGATACCGGCAAACTGACCGCGCCCACCGCCGTGGCAGAACAATACTTTGTAGTTCGAGGGAATGTTCAGCAGATCGCGAAAATCCTTTTCTGCTTCTTCAGCCACCTGAATAAACTCTTTACCACGGTGGCTAACTTCCATCACCGACGTACCCAGACCGTTCCAGTCACACAGCTCCTGTTGAGCCTGCTTGAGCACATCTGCCGGTAACATTGCCGGACCTGAACTGAAATTAAAGACTTGAGCCATTTCCCCTCACCACGCTAAAAGCCATAAGTTATAACTGTGGATATCGGTTTTATCATTCAGTGACACGCGCCGCAATGTCTAAAACTTATGACCGGGGAAATGTGCTCATCGTCACACAATACAATCTGCCACCTCGTCGTCACAAAACCGACAAAATGGCTGTCAGATGAGACGTTTGGCCCGGCTAACCTTCGTCCATTCTGGATTCGTACAGCGAGGACATAATTGATGATCGCCCGCATGCATCCCCACCACATGACTACATTTTATACAGGCATACTCCCCGGTTTCAGGTACTACCCTGAACCGTTCTACCAACATATCCGGCAGGATACACAGGCCGGGCTTAACGTCATCGTCAGCATAGTAATAGACGCTGATCTGCCCGTTGGTTTCCATGATTGCCAGCCGAACCTGCCCGAGCTGTTCAACGCTATTCAGACGCAGCTCCATAAAGAACTCAAACTCGGTCATATTGGC
The DNA here is from genome assembly GCF_019718755.1 of Enterobacter sp. RIT637. Taxonomy (NCBI): domain Bacteria; kingdom Pseudomonadati; phylum Pseudomonadota; class Gammaproteobacteria; order Enterobacterales; family Enterobacteriaceae; genus Enterobacter; species Enterobacter sp. RIT637. The sequence continues at coordinate 61,994 of NZ_JAIHAZ010000001.1, read as the reverse complement.
ACTTTGTACATTCTCCCAGGCCAGTTGCCCGTCTTTCACAATCACAACCGGCTTCCCTTCCAGAAGATCCTCCAGCTTTTCGCTTTTTGACATCAGCCACATGACAAGACGGTAAAGTAGCGCCAGTGAGACAAAAACGATAAACACCGGCACCATCGGCACATCGTCGTAAAACGCGACGTCTCCCGCCGCTGACCCCAGCGTCAGGATGATCAACACCTCAAAGAGCGACATCTGCCGCACGCCGCGACGGCCGGTGATTTTAAGAAACAGGAAGACCAGTACAAAGGTGTACAGGCTGCGCAGCGCGACTTCGCCTAAAAACTCGGGAGGGACTTTATCAAACGCCATCCGTTGGAGATCGAAAGCTTTCATTTTTCTATGCCTTAACAGTAAGTTACTGACTATAAGCATAGCTCAGGCTTTTATTTTCGCCGGAGATAGCACCCGTCACGCAAAACCCGTATCATTGCGCGCTTTACGTACGATAAAAGTGAACGCCATGACTCAAACGTTTATCCCCGGCAAAGACGCCGCTCTGGAAGATTCCATCGCTCGCTTCCAGCAGAAACTGACCGACCTGGGTTTTAACATCGAAGAAGCCTCCTGGCTTAACCCGGTGCCTCATGTCTGGTCCGTGCATATTCGCGATAAAGACTGTGCCCTGTGCTTTACCAACGGTAAAGGCGCGACAAAAAAAGCGGCACTGGCCTCTGCGCTGGGTGAGTATTTTGAGCGTCTGTCCACCAACTATTTCTTCGCTGACTTCTGGCTTGGCGAGACCATCGCTAATGGCCCGTTCGTTCACTATCCGAACGAAAAATGGTTCCCGCTGACCGAAGACGACGAACTGCCGGAAGGCATTCTCGACGCGCGCCTGCGTGCGTTCTACGATCCAGACAACGAACTGACTGCCAGCATGCTGATCGATCTGCAGTCCGGTAACGAGGATCGCGGTATCTGCGCCCTACCGTTTACCCGCCAGTCTGACGAAAAGACCGTTTACATCCCGATGAACATTGTCGGTAACCTGTATGTGTCTAACGGCATGTCCGCCGGTAACACCCGCAATGAAGCGCGCGTGCAGGGTCTGTCCGAAGTCTTCGAGCGTCACATCAAAAACCGCATCATCGCCGAATCCATCAGCCTGCCTGAAATTCCGGCCGACGTGCTGGCGCGCTACCCGGGCGTCGTAGAGTCCATCGCTAAGCTCGAAGCAGAAGGTTTCCCAATCTTTGCCTATGACGGCTCGCTGGGCGGTAAATACCCGGTTATCTGCGTCGTGCTGTTTAACCCAACCAACGGTACCTGCTTTGCCTCCTTCGGCGCGCACCCGGACTTCGGCGTGGCGCTGGAGCGTACCGTCACCGAGCTGCTACAGGGCCGTAGCCTGAAAGATCTCGACGTGTTCACCCCGCCAACCTTTGACGATGAAGAAGTGGCCGAGCATACCAATCTCGAAACCCACTTCATCGACTCCAGCGGTTTGATCTCCTGGGACATGTTCAAGCAGGATGCAGACTATCCGTTCGTAGACTGGAGTTTTGCCGGTACCACGGAAGAAGAGTTCGCCACGCTGATGGCAATCTTCAAAGCGGAAGACCAGGACGTCTATATTGCTGACTACGAACACCTTGGCGTCTACGCGTGCCGCATTATTGTTCCGGGCATGTCCGACATCTATCCGGCAGAAGATCTGTGGCTGGCAAATAACAGCATGGGCGCGCACCTGCGCGAAACACTGCTGGCTCTGCCGGGCAGCGAGTGGGAAAAAGAAGATTATCTGAACCTGATCGCCCAGCTGGACGAAGAAGGCCACGATGACTTCACCCGCGTGCGCGAACTGCTGGGTCTGGCGACCGGTAAAGACAACGGCTGGTACACCCTGCGTATTGGTGAGCTGAAAGCGATGCTGGCTCTGGCGGGTGGCGATCTTGATCAGGCTCTGGCCTGGACCGAATGGACCATGGAGTTTAACCAGTCCGTCTTCTCAGCCGAACGCACCAACTACTACCGCTGCCTTCAGACGCTGTTGCTGCTCGCTCAGGAAGAGGATCGTGAACCTCTGCAGTACCTGAATGCCTTTGTTCGTATGTACGGTGCAGACGCCGTTGAAGCCGCCAGTGCGGCGCTGAGCGGCGAAGAGCCGTTCTATGGCCTGCAGGCTGTTGATAGCGATCTGAAAGCCTTCCCGGCACATCAGTCGCTGCTGAAAGCATATGAAAAATTACAGAAGGCAAAAGCCGCTTACTGGTCAAAATAAGCGCATATAACATCACCAGATGTAGGCGTATCCAATCGTCTGGGCTATATTACGGGGCAATTTCATTGCCCCTTTTTTTATTTTTTCGGCAATGATTGTTGATTGTAATAATAAAGTTAAACATGGGTAAATATAATAATATTTAGCCAAGCTTTATTGTTACTTTTTATGGTAAATACTCTATATTAATTAACTGTTTCGAAGGGGGCCGAACGAAAAAATTCAACTCTTTTCATAACTTTTAAAATTTATTTTTATACGGATAATCAAATACTTACTCCGCATTCGCTGTAAATCCATACACATTGCGGGCCTATAAGCCAGGCGAGATATGATCTATATCAATTTCTCTTCTATAATGCTTTGTTAGTATCTCGTCGCCGACTTAATAAAGAGAGAGTTAGTGTGAAAGCTGACAACCCTTTTGATCTTTTACTCCCAGCTGCAATGGCCAAAGTTGCCGAAGAAGCGGGTGTCTATAAAGCAACGAAACACCCGATGAAGACGTTCTATCTGGCGATCACGGCCGGTGTGTTCATCTCAATCGCTTTCGTCTTCTACATCACTGCCACCACCGGTACTGCCGGAATGCCTTTCGGCATGGCCAAACTGATTGGCGGTATTTGCTTCTCACTGGGTCTGATTCTTTGCGTCATCTGCGGCGCCGACCTCTTCACCTCTACGGTGCTGATTGTTGTGGCGAAAGCCAGCGGAAGAATTACCTGGGGTCAGCTGGCGCGCAACTGGCTTAACGTCTATGTTGGTAACCTGATTGGCTGTCTGCTCTTTGTTCTGTTGATGTGGCTCTCTGGCGAGTATATGACCGCCAACGGCGGCTGGGGGCTTAACGTCCTGCAAACCGCTGACCACAAAATGCATCATACATTTATCGAAGCTGTTGCTCTCGGCATCCTCGCAAACCTGATGGTCTGCCTGGCCGTCTGGATGAGCTACTCGGGTCGTAGCCTGATGGACAAAGCCATGATTATGGTTCTGCCGGTTGCGATGTTTGTTGCCAGCGGCTTCGAGCACAGTATTGCGAATATGTTTATGATTCCGATGGGGATTGTTATCCGCAACTTTGCGAGCCCGGAGTTCTGGACCGCTGTTGGTTCAAATCCGGAAAGTTTCTCTCACCTGACTATCATGAACTTCATTACTGATAACCTGATCCCCGTCACTATCGGGAACATTATCGGTGGGGGTCTGTTAGTTGGGTTGACATACTGGGTCATTTACCTGCGTGGCGACAACCATCACTGATGGGCGTCTCAGGCAGTAAATAAAAAATCCACTTAAGAAGGTAGGTGTTACATGTCCGAGCTTAATGAAAAGTTAGCCACAGCCTGGGAAGGTTTTGCGAAAGGTGACTGGCAGAATGAAGTAAACGTACGTGACTTCATTCAGAAAAACTATACCCCGTATGAAGGTGACGAATCCTTCCTGGCTGGCGCAACTGACGCGACCACCAAGCTGTGGGACAGCGTAATGGAAGGCGTTAAACTGGAAAACCGCACTCACGCGCCAGTTGATTTTGACACCTCCGTAGCTTCCACCATCACTTCTCACGATGCTGGCTACATCAACAAAGCCCTTGAGAAAATCGTTGGTCTGCAGACTGAAGCACCACTGAAACGCGCAATCATCCCGTTCGGTGGCATCAAAATGGTTGAAGGTTCCTGCAAAGCGTATAACCGCGAGCTGGACCCAATGCTGAAAAAAATCTTCACCGAATACCGCAAGACCCACAACCAGGGCGTATTCGATGTTTACACCAAAGACATTCTGAACTGCCGTAAATCTGGCGTTCTGACTGGTCTGCCGGATGCGTATGGCCGTGGCCGTATCATCGGTGACTACCGTCGCGTTGCGCTGTACGGTATCGACTTCCTGATGAAAGACAAGTATGCGCAGTTCGTATCCCTGCAGTCCGATCTGGAAAACGGTGTAAACCTGGAAGCGACTATCCGTCTGCGTGAAGAAATCGCGGAACAGCACCGCGCGCTGGGCCAGATCAAAGAGATGGCGGCTAAATATGGCTGCGATATCTCTGGTCCTGCTACCAACGCTCAGGAAGCTATCCAGTGGACCTACTTCGGCTACCTGGCCGCTGTTAAGTCTCAGAACGGTGCAGCAATGTCCTTCGGCCGCGTATCCACCTTCCTGGATGCGTACATCGAACGTGATATCAAAGCAGGCAAAATCACCGAGCAAGACGCTCAGGAAATGATTGACCACCTGGTCATGAAACTGCGTATGGTTCGCTTCCTGCGTACCCCTGAATACGATGAACTGTTCTCCGGTGACCCAATCTGGGCAACAGAATCAATCGGTGGTATGGGCGTTGACGGCCGTACTCTGGTAACCAAAAACAGCTTCCGCTTCCTGAATACCCTGTACACCATGGGTCCTTCTCCGGAGCCGAACATCACCGTTCTGTGGTCTGAAAAACTGCCTCTGAACTTCAAGAAATTCGCCGCTAAAGTGTCTATCGACACCTCTTCTCTGCAGTACGAGAACGATGACCTGATGCGTCCGGACTTCAACAACGACGATTACGCTATCGCTTGCTGCGTAAGCCCAATGGTTGTTGGTAAACAAATGCAGTTCTTCGGTGCGCGTGCAAACCTGGCGAAAACCATGCTGTACGCAATCAACGGCGGCGTTGATGAAAAACTGAAAATGCAGGTTGGTCCTAAGTCTGAGCCGATCAAAGGCGACGTTCTGAACTTCGACGAAGTGATGGAGCGTATGGATCACTTCATGGACTGGCTGGCTAAACAGTATGTCACTGCGCTGAACGTTATCCACTACATGCACGACAAGTACAGCTACGAAGCCTCTCTGATGGCGCTGCACGACCGTGACGTTATCCGCACCATGGCGTGTGGTATCGCTGGTCTGTCCGTTGCTGCTGACTCCCTGTCTGCAATCAAATATGCGAAAGTTAAACCTATTCGTGACGAAGACGGCCTGGCTGTAGACTTCGAAATCGAAGGTGAATATCCGCAGTTTGGTAACAACGACTCTCGCGTTGATGACATGGCGGTTGACCTGGTAGAACGTTTCATGAAGAAAATTCAGAAACTGACTACTTACCGTAACGCTATCCCGACTCAGTCTGTTCTGACCATCACCTCTAACGTTGTGTATGGTAAGAAAACCGGTAACACCCCAGACGGTCGTCGTGCTGGCGCACCATTCGGTCCAGGTGCTAACCCAATGCACGGTCGTGACCAGAAAGGTGCTGTTGCCTCTCTGACCTCCGTTGCTAAACTGCCGTTTGCTTACGCGAAAGATGGTATTTCTTACACCTTCTCTATCGTGCCAAACGCGCTGGGTAAAGACGACGAAGTGCGTAAAACTAACCTCGCGGGTCTGATGGATGGTTACTTCCACCACGAAGCGTCCATCGAAGGTGGTCAGCACCTGAACGTGAACGTTATGAACCGTGAAATGCTGCTCGACGCGATGGAACACCCTGAGAAATATCCTCAGCTGACCATCCGCGTATCTGGCTACGCAGTACGTTTTAACTCCCTGACTAAAGAACAGCAGCAGGACGTTATCACCCGTACTTTCACTCAGTCCATGTAAGTGGAATTGACTGAAATCACGCGTTAAAAAGCGTACAATAAAGGCTCCACGACAGTGGGGCCTTTTTAGCACCCTCTCCACCTCAGTCTCTTTTGTCCGCTATCTATACTTAATGGATAACAGCCAAAACAGACTTAACACAGCCGGTTTTGAGCTGTGCATACACAGGCCCCGGACGGGCCGATGCTGGAGATATCACCGCAATGTCAATTATTGGTCGCATTCACTCCTTTGAATCCTGTGGCACCGTCGATGGCCCGGGCATCCGCTTTATCACCTTTTTCCAGGGCTGCCTGATGCGCTGCCTGTACTGCCATAACCGCGATACCTGGGATACCCATGGCGGTAAAGAAGTGACCGTTGAAGATCTGATGAAAGAGGTGGTGACCTACCGCCACTTTATGAACGCGTCCGGCGGCGGCGTGACGGCTTCTGGCGGTGAAGCCATTCTACAGGCTGAATTTGTTCGCGACTGGTTCCGTGCCTGCCGCAAGGAAGGCATCCATACCTGTCTCGACACCAACGGCTTTGTACGCCGCTACGATCCGGTTATTGATGAACTGCTCGAAGTGACCGATCTGGTCATGCTCGATCTCAAACAGATGAACGATGAGATCCACCAGAACCTGGTTGGCGTCTCCAACCATCGCACGCTGGAATTTGCCAAATACATTGCCGACAAAGGCATCAAAACCTGGATCCGCTACGTGGTCGTGCCGGGCTGGTCAGATGATGATGATTCCGCGCACCGTCTGGGCGAATTTACCCGAGATATGGGCAACGTGGAGAAAATTGAGCTTCTGCCCTATCACGAACTCGGTAAACACAAATGGGTGGCGATGGGTGAAGAATATAAGCTTGATGGCGTGAAGCCGCCGAAAAAAGAGACCATGGAACGCGTCAAAGGTATTCTTGAGCAGTACGGTCACAAGGTTATGTATTAAAGAAAAGGCCCGGTGGAAACCGGGCCTTTTTCTATTCTATTTGAAGACGCCGTTAATAACGGAGGTCACAATCGCGGTACTCAGCGCGATTAAGACCAGATCATCTCCCACCACCCGCCATTCATAGCCCGGATAAGAAGGAAGTTGGCCCAGCATAGATGCTGGAACGGTTTTCTTCGCAATGCCCGGAGGCAGCGGTTTACCGCGCGCCAGGTTTTTTGCGATCCCTGGAGGCAGAGAATCATAGCCTGTTAAGCCATAATTCAGCGCCAGATGGCGGGCATGATCGAAGCTCACGCGAGCGTCGACATCATTACCGACATCTTTGCTGTTTTTGAAGCTCTTATCCGATTTGCCCGGATTATCCTTACCGCTATTTTGCTTGTTACCATGGTCACCAGAATTACCGTTGCCATGATTGCCGCTATTACCTTGTCCACCACCGTTTCCGTGACCACCGCCATTCCCATTTCCAGGATTAGCCATGACCGGAGCGGTTGCAAACGTTAAAGACAACACTACGGCAAGCGCAGTAGTGGAAAAACGACGAATAGACATGATGGCTGCCTTATTGTGGTAGGACTCATGTGAATTATCGCCTGGTGAGATAAACACACAATAAGTAAAACTCTTAGTTGTGATGGGGACAAAAAAGCCTGTCATCGACAGGCTTTTATTTAATCAGGCATGTGCCACTGGCGTTGGGTGCTCGCCCGCTTTTCGCAGCAGCATCAGGAGATAAATAAACGATACGCTGGCAATCATGATAAACAGCAGGTTATCAGAATAATTCTGCATCAGCATGGCGGTAAAGGTTGGCCCCAGCAGACTACCAATGGTATAGCTTAGTAACAGCGCCTGATTCATTGCCACCAGCTGGTGATGTTCAACTTTCTCACAGGCCCAGGCCATCGCAACAGGATAGAGCGTAAAGCCCGCAGCCCCAAGAATAAACAGAGCCGGTGCCATGGCGGCATTACTGAGCATCGCAAGGCATCCCATGATCACCACGAAGACCTGAACGCGCAGCACCAGCAGGCGACCAAAGCGGTCCGCCAGGCGACCAATTGGCCACTGCCCGACGATCCCCGCACTCACCATCACCGCCATCCAGAAGCCAATCCCGGAATCGCTAACGCCCTGATGATTCAGGTAGAGCGGCATCAGGCCGTAGAGCGAGCCCAGAACAATCCCCGAGATAATGCAGCCATTAACGCCCAGGCGCGCATGGCGCAGCCTCAGCATCGGCCAGATATGGGTCGCTTCCTGATGCTCGCTGTTCTGGTTCACAATCCGCGTGAAGAGCAGCGGCAGGATCGCGGCCAGCACCATGCCGGTTACCCACGGCAGAACGCTCATCAGGTCGGTTGGCAGCTTGCTGACCATCAGTTGACCCAGCACGGTGCCGACGTAGTAAACCATCATATAGGCCGCCAGCAGGCGCCCACGGTTACGTGACGTGCCGCTGCACATCAGCGCACTTTCAACCACCACCCAAATCATCGCGCAGCCTACGCCAGCGATAAAGCGCCATGCCATCCAGCTCCAGAAACCAACCATCAGGCCCAGTCCGGCACACCCGGCGGCAAAAATCAGCGAAGCCAGATAATAGCTGCGATTAAAGCCAAAGCGCTTGATCAGGCTACCGGTTAATAACGTGCCCAGCAGGTTCCCGGTAAAAAAGGACGAGCTGACCATACCCACCTGCCAGGTCGGTAAGTTTTCATGGGCGAGCCACAGCGGGACGAGCGTATTTAACACTGCGATCGCCAGGGTCAACAGAAGCAGGCCACAGAGCAACAAAAGCACTGGCCGGGTATAGGTGGTCATGGATTAAAAACCGTGAGGAAGTTCAGATTTCGTGCGCATCATGCCACTGGCAAAAACAAAGTCAATCCACTGATTTACGCGCCACGCACAATATGATCCCTGTCGATTTAAAAAACTTATCCTGCTAATGCAACGCCTGCTATAGATATTAATTATGTATCTGTTTTTATTTATTAATGC
>NZ_JAIHAZ010000001.1:0-53080 GCF_019718755.1 Enterobacter sp. RIT637 | reverse complement strand
CGAAATTAAAACAAAACGACAGTCGAAAAATTTCATGATTGAAAAAAGAAAAGCCGGGCGCTCTGGCCCGGCTTGATATAACTCAATGCAACGTTAACTGGCGATAGCCATACCAACGGTCATATGCAACCCGTAGAATACACCACGGCCAATCAGTTCACCCGCCAGTACCAGCACAAAGGCCAGTGACAGCAGCGGCAGCGCGGGCTGATAACCTTTAAGCTGAGGAGCGATCCAGAATACCAACGCCGCGACCAGCAGAACGATGCGCCAGGCCATCAGAGAACCGTAATCCGGGACCAGGGCAGATGCCTGCTGAATGGAGCTGTAAATCGTTGCCAGCTCCGCCCCTTGCATCAGAGCAACCACAGCGCTCACGACCAAAGCCAGTAGCGAAACGGCAGGCAGCAAACGCATTGCCCAGCCATCCACACCCGCCACACGCAGCAGCAGGTAGCCCAGCAGAGGACCGCCAATAAACATCGTCAGGAAGAAGCTCATCGGCGTCCAGACGCTGTACCAGGTAGGAACGGTATCGATAGTGTTATAGACGCGCACCATCATCCACACGAACACCACGCCCAGCACCATCGTCACAATCAGCCACAGACTACGCAGAGCCGCAGGCAATTTATTTAGCGCGGCCAGCAGCCAGCCCAGCCCGCCAACAGCAAAGAAAATCGCCCCACTGGCAATCTCGTTACTGAGGGACGACGCACCCACGCGGTTCAGAGAGTTAAACGCGCGCATTGGTGAACCGAGGTGCAGCGTAGAAGCAATAAAGCCAAGCCCCATCAACACCCACAGGCCAAACATGCTCAGCACCAGACGATGCTGCTGTTCAGCGTTGAGATTACTCTTCAACAGCGCCAGCGCGAGCACAATAAAACCACCCGCCACGCACTGCCCAAAGACCGTGAAGATCATCAGCGGCCATTCATGCCATCCACTTCCCATCTCACACCTCCTTCGGGTTTGCCAGATAGCCGGTGGTATCACCTGTAGGACGGCTGTTGGCGTTAGGTTTAATCACAATGCTCGGCTTAGTGAAGTGCGCGGAAGGCAGCGGCGCAACGGCAGCAAGCTGGCCGTGTTTTTTACGCAGCTCTTCAATCGGGCCAAAGTCCAGCGCGCGCAGCGGGCAGGATTCCACGCAGATCGGTTTTTTACCGTCGGCCACGCGGGAGTGGCAGCCGTCGCACTTGGTCATATGGCCTTTTGCTTCGTTGTACTGCGGTGCGCCGTAAGGGCACGCCATGTGGCAATAGCGGCAGCCGATGCACACATCTTCGTCCACCACCACAAAACCATCTTCACGTTTGTGCATCGCACCGCTCGGGCAGACTTTAGTACAAGCCGGATCTTCGCAGTGGTTGCACGCAATTGACAGGTAGTAGGCAAAAACGTTTTGATGCCAGACGCCGTTATCTTCCTGCCAGTCGCCACCGGCGTACTCGTAAATACGGCGGAAGCTCACGTCCGGTGTCAGGTCTTTGTAATCTTTGCAGGCCAGCTCACAGGTTTTACACCCTGTGCAGCGGCTGGAATCAATAAAAAATCCATACTGGGTTGTCATCGGTTACTCCTTACACCTTTTCAACCTGAACAAGGTTCGTGTGGGACGGGTTGCCCTTCGCCAATGGCGACGGCCGCTGTGTGGTCAGTACGTTAATACTGCCCGCCTGGTCAATGCGGTTTGCATCCGGGTTATACCAGGCCCCTTCCCCCAGCGCGACAACGCCAGGCATCATGCGCGGAGTCACTTTGGCTTCGATATGTACCTCGCCACGGCCATTGAAGATACGCACGCGGTCACCATTGTTAATTCCACGAGCTTTGGCATCCATCGGGTTGATCCACATCTCCTGACGGCACGCGGCTTTCAGTACGTCGACGTTACCGTAAGTTGAGTGGACGCGAGCCTTATAATGGAAACCGGTCAGCTGCAGCGGGAATTTCGCGGTAAGCGGATCGTTGTAGTTTTCGAAACCCGGCGTGTAGATGGGCAGTGGATCGATAACATCCCCTTCCGGCAGCTCCCAGGTGGAGGCAATTTTTGCCAGTTCTTCGGAATAAATTTCGATTTTGCCCGACGGCGTGGTCAGCGGGTTCGCCTGTGGATCTTCGCGGAAGGCTTTGTACGCCACGTGATGCCCTTCCGGATCGCGCTGTTTATACATCCCCTGCTGGCGGAAAGTGTCGAAGTCCGGCAGGTCAGGGATCGCTTTCCGAGAAAGCTCGTGCAGATGGCGCATCCACCCTTCCTGAGTACGTCCCTCGGTAAACTGCTGCTCAACGCCAAGACGTTTTGCCAGCTCAGAGGTCATCTCATAGATAGTTTTGCACTCAAAGCGCGGTTTGATGGCCTGGTCGGTAAAGATCACGTAGGACATGTTGCCGCATGAGGCGTCCAGCGCGAAATCCATCTGCTCAGAGGCGGTGCAGTCTGGCAGCAGGATATCGGCATATTTCGCCGAGGAGGTCATGTGGCAGTCAATGACCACAATCATCTCGCACTTCTTGTCATCCTGCAGGATTTCATGGGTACGGTTGATTTCAGAGTGCTGGTTGATGAGACAGTTACCGGCATAGTTCCAGATCATCTTGATCGGCACGTCCAGCTTGTCTTTACCGCGCACGCCGTCGCGCAGGGCAGTCATTTCCGGACCACGTTCAATCGCATCGGTCCACATAAACATGGAGATGCTGGTCTGAACCGGGTTGTCCAGGGTAGGCATACGTTCAAACGGCACTTCATACGAGCCTTCGCGCGCGCCGGTGTTACCGCCGTGTATGCCGACGTTACCGGTCAGAATGGAGAGCATGGAGATAGCACGGGTCGCGATTTCACCGTTCGCATGACGCTGCGGTCCCCAGCCCTGGCTGATGTAGGCCGGTTTGGCCGATCCGATTTCACGCGCCAGCTGCACAATACGCTCAACCGGGATCCCGGTGATGGTGGACGCCCACTCTGGCGTTTTCGCTACGCCGTCGCTGCCCTGTCCAAGAATATACGCCTTGTAGTGACCGTTAGCAGGCGCGCTGGCAGGCAGCGTTTTCTCGTCATAACCGACGCAGTATTTATCCAGGAAAGGTTGATCGACGAGGTTTTCAGTGATCATCACCCACGCCAGCGCTGAGACCAGCGCCGCATCGGTACCTGGACGGATTGGGATCCACTCGTCTTCACGTCCGGCTCCGGTGTCGGTGTAGCGCGGATCGATGATGATCATGCGGGCATTGGATTTGGCCCGGGCCTGTTCGAGGTAGTAGGTCACCCCGCCGCCGCTCATGCGGGTTTCACCCGGGTTGTTACCGAAGAGTACGACCAGCTTACTGTTTTCGATATCAGACGGGCTATTGCCGTCAGCCCAGCCGCCGTAGGTGTAATTGAGACCTGCTGCAATCTGCGCGGAAGAGTAGTCGCCGTAGTGGTTGAGATAACCGCCGCAGCAGTTCATCAGGCGTGCTACCAGCGTTTTTCCCGGCGGCCAGGAGCGAGTCAGCGTGCCGCCGAGCGTCCCGGTGCCGTAGTTCAGGTAGATGGACTCGTTGCCATACTCCTTGATCAGACGCTGCATGTTGGTCGCGATAATATCGTAGGCTTCGTCCCAGCTAATGCGCTCGAACTTCCCTTCCCCACGCTTACCGACGCGCTTCATCGGGTATTTCAGGCGATCCGGGTTATAGACGCGGCGACGCATGGAGCGCCCGCGCAGGCAGGCGCGAACCTGATGTAACCCTTCATAGTTATCGTCCCCGGTGTTATCGGTTTCGACATATTTAATTTCGCCATCCACTACATGCATACGCAGTGGACAACGGCTACCGCAGTTAACGGTGCATGCACTCCACACCACTTTTTCCGGGGCTGTGGCTGGGGATAACGCATCCGCCGCCGTTGCTAGTCGGGTAAAAGGGAGCGTGAAGGCGCTGCTGGCTACAGCCAGGCCGCCAATTGCCGTGGTTTTCATCAACCCACGGCGAGTGACCTCGGCAGCCATTAACGCTTCAGGCGCTTTGATTTTCATAAAGACTCACTTTGGTTGCTCACAAAGAAAAGAGAGGCGGCATAGACCGCTATATAGTTTTATATAGAACGAATTTCTTCGTTATCAGCTTTTTATGCTGACTTTCATTCGGAGGAGTATTACTACTTTAGAGGGAGAGATTATTGAGTCGTATCAATTAGCAGGCATAAAAAAAGCGCCCTGAGGCGCTTTATTGTTTTAAGACAAATTATTAGCCGATGAACTGCTGACCCTTCATGTAAGGACGCAGCACTTCCGGGATCTCAATACGTCCGTCTGCCTGCTGATAGTTTTCCAGCACGGCAACCAGCGTACGACCCACAGCCAGACCAGAACCGTTCAGGGTGTGCACCAGACGGGTTTTCTTGTCGGACTTGCTGCGGCAGCGAGCCTGCATGCGGCGTGCCTGGAAATCCCAGACGTTAGAGCAGGAGGAGATTTCACGGTAGGTGTTCTGTGCAGGCACCCAGACTTCCAGGTCGAAGGTTTTGCAGGCACCAAAACCCATGTCGCCGGTGCACAGCGCCATACGACGGTACGGCAGACCCAGCAGTTCAAGCACTTTCTCCGCGTGGCCGGTCATCTCTTCCAGCGCGTCCATAGACTCTTCCGGACGGACGATCTGCACCATCTCAACCTTGTCGAACTGGTGCATACGGATCAGACCGCGCGTGTCGCGACCGTAAGATCCTGCTTCAGAACGGAAGCACGGAGAGTGTGCAGTCAGCTTGATTGGCAGGTCGTCTTCGTCGATGATCTCATCACGCACGAGGTTAGTCAGCGGCACTTCCGCGGTTGGGATCAGCGCGTAGTTGCTGCTGTCGGCTTCCTCGTCCAGCGGACGGGTATGGAAAAGATCGCCGGCAAATTTCGGCAGCTGGCCAGTACCGTACAGCGTATCGTGGTTAACCAGATACGGTACGTAGGTTTCGCTGTAACCGTGCTGCTCGGTGTGCAGATCCAGCATGAACTGTGCCAGCGCGCGGTGCAGATGGGCAATCTGACCTTTCATGACCACGAAGCGAGAACCGGTCAGCTTAACCGCCGCCGCAAAGTCCAGGCCCGCGTGCATTTCGCCCAGGGTCACGTGATCGCGAACCTCGAAGTCGAACTCACGAGGCGTGCCCCAGCGTTTCACTTCAACGTTGTCGTTTTCATCTTTACCGACAGGCACGCTGTCGTCAGGAATGTTCGGGATAGCCAGGGCGATATCACGAATTTCGGTCTGAAGAACGTCCAGTTCAGCTTTCGCCTGATCCAGCTCTTCACCGAGTTTGTTCACTTCCAGGCGTAATGGCTCAATATCTTCCCCGCGCGCTTTCGCCTGGCCGATGGATTTCGATCGAGAATTACGCTCTGCCTGCAGATTTTCAGTTTGTACCTGCAGAACTTTACGACGCTCTTCAAGAGCGCGCAGCTTATCTACATCCAGCTTAAAGCCCCGGCGTGCCAGTTTTTCAGCGACTGCGTCTGGCTCATTACGCAGCAGATTGGGATCGAGCATGCTTATCCTGTGCTTATCGAATTAAAATAGGAAAAAGTGACCACAGCCTGCGATCACAGGGATACAACGCCAACATTACCGCAACGATAGCGCTAACGGTAGCGTTTTATAGGGCTATTTTGATCCTGTCCGGCAAGCCAGGCGAGCTTTTCGCCAATCTTACCCTCAAGACCTCTGTTTGTGGGGTGATAATAGCGGGTTTGTGCCATCTCCTGCGGGAAATAGTCCTCTCCGGCAGCATAGGCATTAGGTTCGTCGTGAGCGTAACGATACTCCTGCCCGTACCCCATCTCTTTCATCAGTTTGGTCGGTGCGTTACGAAGATGAACCGGCACATCATAGTCCGGACGCTCGCGCGCATCAGACATTGCTGCCTTGAAGGCGGTATAAACCGCATTACTCTTCGGCGCGCAGGCCAGATAGACAATCGCCTGCGCAATCGCACGCTCGCCTTCCGCAGGCCCGACGCGGGTGAAACAATCCCAGGCGGAGATAGCCACCTGCATGGCGCGCGGGTCGGCATTACCAACATCTTCTGATGCAATCGCCAGACAGCGACGGGCGACATACAACGGATCGCCACCTGCGGTGATAATGCGCGCGTACCAGTAGAGCGCCGCATCGGGTGCGCTACCCCGCACAGACTTATGCAGCGCCGAGATCAGGTCGTAAAAACGATCGCCTTTATTATCAAAACGCGCGCTGCGCTCCCCGGCAATTTCGGTGAGCAATTCAGGTTTCAGCACCCGCTTACCGGAATCATCCATTTCGGCCATATCGGCCATCATTTCCAGCGTGTTCAGCGCCCGACGCGCATCGCCGTTAACCAGTTGAGCAATCGCGAGGCGCGTCTCATCCGGTAGAACGATGTCTTGTCCGCCGTACCCTCGCGCTTTGTCGTCCATCGCCTGCGTGAGCACCTTTTCGATATCTTCGGTGGTCAGCGATTTAAGCAGGTAAACGCGCGCACGGGAAAGCAGCGCTGAGTTGAGTTCAAAAGAGGGGTTTTCCGTGGTGGCACCGATGAAGAAGATCGTGCCGTCTTCAATATGCGGCAGGAAGGCATCCTGCTGGCTCTTGTTGAAGCGGTGGACTTCGTCCACGAAGAGGATAGTCCGGCGTCCGGCATTGCGATTCTGCCGCGCACGCTCGATCGCCTCACGGATCTCTTTCACGCCGGAGGTGACCGCCGAGATGCGTTCGACATCCGCGTTGGCATAGCGGGCGATCACTTCTGCAAGCGTGGTCTTGCCGGTGCCGGGTGGCCCCCAAAGGATCATCGAGTGCAGGTGCCCTGCCTCAATAGCGCGTGGCAACGGTTTCCCTGCAGCCAGCAGATGCTGCTGGCCGATGTACTGCGCTAAATTTTCTGGCCGCATACGAGCGGCCAGAGGTTGATACGCATTATCTGAAAAATCGAGCGACAGATTGCCCACTCATGCCTCTTACTTATTGCGTTGGTCATCCACCGTTACGCCCTGCGGCGGGGTAAAGGTGAATTTCGATGCGTCAACAGCGCCGTTTTGCTGGGACTTCAGCTGATAGCTGCTGCGCTGGTCGTCCTGCTCAACCGCACCGAACTGATTGATGGTACCGTTGCTGCTCACATTAATGGTGAACTGCTTCAGGTTGCCGTTGCTGCCTTTCGGCGTCAGGACAAATTCATCACCGTTCTGTTTGATGTTGTACTGCTGCCAGTCGCTGGACTGGTTGCGGGCGATCAGCATAAATGGCGTATTGCTGGTCGCATCTTTCAGCCAGGTTGCCGTGGCTTGTTCAACGAACGGGTTGAAGAACCACAGGGTTTTACCGTCAGACACCAGGATGCTCTCATCCGGCTGGGTCATGTGCCAGTTAAACAGATTTGGGCGTTTCACCCACAAATCTCCCTGGCCTTCCTGCACCGCGTTGCCGCTGCCGTCAGTCACTTTTTGCGTGAAGCTGGCGTGGAAGCTGCTTACTTTATCCAGTCGGCTTTTAAGGTCGCTGGCTGCATCAGCCCAGACGCTGCTGGCGACAAAACTGGTGAGTAATGCACAGGCGATGGCGATTTTTTTCATTGTTATTCCTTAAAATACGTCTTCCCGTTATGGGGGTTCCGTCTTCCATTCTGGACCTGCCCGAAGGCAGGCGACAGAAGAAAATGCTTAATTTTGGCTGATTTACCCTTCTTTGCAATCGCTGAAGGTTAATCAAACGGCGGCGGTGCCAGCACCTCGCGGTTACCGTTATGCCCCTGCTCGCTCACAATGCCCTGCGCTTCCATCTGCTCGATGATACGCGCCGCGCGGTTGTAGCCGATGCGGAACTGACGCTGCACGCCAGAAATAGACGCTTTGCGTTTTTCGGTCACGAAGTTAACCGCCTGATCGAACAACGGATCCAGCTCTTCGCCGCCGTCGAAGCCGCCGCCGCCGCCGCCTTCGCTTTCCGTATCGCTGGTAATACCATCAACGTACTGCGGTCGACCACGCGCTTTCCAGTCCTGCACGACGGCGTGAACTTCCTCATCGCGGACAAACGCACCGTGGACACGCACCGGCGAGGTGGAGTTCGGGCCAGAGTAAAGCATATCACCCATACCCAGCAGCGACTCAGCGCCGCCCTGGTCAAGAATGGTACGGGAGTCAATTTTACTTGATACGGTAAACGCAATACGCGTCGGAATGTTCGCTTTGATAAGGCCGGTGATAACGTCTACGGAAGGACGCTGCGTCGCCAGCACAAGGTGAATACCCGCCGCACGCGCTTTCTGCGCCAGACGAGCAATCAGCTCTTCCACTTTCTTACCGACGGTCATCATCAGATCGGCGAACTCATCCACCAGCACGACGATATAAGGCAGTTTTTCCAGCACCGGATGCTGGGCATCCATGCTGTCACCCGGCTTCCAGTAAGGATCCGGAATAGGACGCCCCATGCGCACAGCCTGGGCAATTTTCTCGTTATAACCGGCCAGGTTACGCACGCCCAGCGCAGACATGAGCTTGTAGCGGCGTTCCATCTCATTGACGCTCCAGCGCAGGGCGTTGGCGGCGTCTTTCATGTCGGTGACCACTTCGGTCAGCAGATGCGGAATGCCTTCGTAGACCGACAGTTCGAGCATTTTCGGGTCGATCATGATGAAACGCACATCTTCCGGCTGCGCTTTATACAGCATGCTGAGGATCATGGCGTTCACGCCGACAGACTTACCGGAACCGGTGGTACCGGCAACCAGCAGGTGAGGCATTTTCGCGAGATCTGCCACCACCGGGTCGCCCGCGATATCTTTCCCCAGCACCACAGTCAGCGGGGATGGGTTATCGCGGAACTTGGTGTTATCCAGCACTTCTCGCAAGTAAACGGTCTGGCGTTTCTTGTTCGGCAGCTCAAGCCCAACGTACGGCTTGCCTGGGATCACTTCCACCACACGTACCGCCACGGTTGAGAGAGAACGCGCCAGGTCGCGGGACAGGTTAGAAATACGCGCCGCTTTTACGCCAGGTGCCAGGTTCAGTTCGAATCGTGTGATCACCGGACCCGGGGAGTAGTTCACCACATCCGCCTTGATGCGGAAATCAGCCAGACGGGCTTCTACCAGACGCGCCATTTGTTCAAGCGCAAAGGTATCGACCGGCTCCACTTCTGCCGGCGGCGGCGTTAACAGATCCAGAGACGGCAGCGGCGTGCTTGGACGCTGCAGCGGTCGGCTGTCACCGTTACGCATCAGCAGCGGGTGAATAAGGCTTTCCTGTGGCTGAGGCGCAGGCTGCTGGAACTGCGGCGGCTGTGTTGGCTGCTGCGGTTGCGCATACGGCTGCTGAACAGGTTGTTGCGGCTGCGCGTAGGCCTGAGGCGCAGGCTGCTGGCGCACGGGCTCAGCGTCCGGCATTACGCTCGGGGTAAACAACGGTTCGCTTGGGCCATCATCCACCAGATCTTTCATCGGTGAGAATTCAAAATCCGTCAGTGAGAACGGGTTCGCACCCGAAGGCTGTTCACCAGAATAACGCTGCTGCTGCGTAGCGGCGAACTGGCGGGCTAATTCCGCTTCTGCCGCGTCGTCTTCATCTTCCTGGATTTGCTCGTCGTGCTGATATTCTTCGCCGTAACGCTGATTTTGCTGCGCGGCGAACTGACGCGCCAGCTCATCCTGATGGAGTTCATCGGCGTCGTCTTCATAGTCCGATTCACGCGCTTTTTCTTCAGCCATACGCTGGGAAGGCAGCTTGATACCGTAGGAAGCCAGTTCGCGGCGCGTGGGTACACGCACGCGATTCGGGCGAGGCAATTGCGGGCCAATGCCCTCTTTCACCTGAGGACGAGGCGCGCCGCCTGTCGCGAGGCTAAAGACCGGTGCAGCAGCGGCAGCGGCGACAGAGGCTTGCTTCACGCTCTCTGCCACTGGCGTTGGATCGACTGGCGGTACGGAAACGGAAGGCGCTTTTGTGACAGGCTCCTGCACCGGCTCCGGCACAGGTTGATACCAGGCTGCCAGCTGCTCGCGTTCACGGGCACGACGCTCTTCCACTTCTTCGAAATAGTACATTGGTGGACGAGACGGTTTCGCCTCTTCTGCCACGTCAGGCTCAGGTTGTACGTATGGCTGCGCAGGTTCTACCGGCTCCGGTACATACGGCTGTGCGACCGGCTGCTCATATTCCGGGTATCCCTGTGGTTCATACACAGGCTCCGGCTGATAAGGTTGCTGCCATTGTTCCTGCTGCACAGGAACATAACTTTCTGGTTCAGGCGCAATAACAGGTTCCGGGGTGTGAACACCCGGCGCAGTTTGCCAGTCAACCTGAGGCTGCTGGATAACAGACTCCGGTGCAGGAACGGGCGCGGATGGCGTTACGGCTTCCGCAGGCGCAGCAAAAGCCTGCGCTGCCGTGGTTGCGGCAGCGGCGGCTGCGACAGGCTCTGTAACTGAATGACCATTCAGCAACGGATCATATTCGTCAAAATCGCCTGGCATCGCACGGTTGCCGGAGAAGAGCACATCATCAGGATCGACGGCGGCACCCGCCGCACGGTACTCAACCTGCTCGTCTTCATCCATGCGTTTGCCGGAAAAGAGCGCCGCATCGGTTTTACGCCCCAGCGGATTGGCAAATTTTTCAGCGACGCGCTGACGACGCGCGAGCGCGCCGCGAAGAATACGGGCACGGCGAGATTCACGACGCTGTACAGGCGCCTCGTCTTCCTCTTCGTACTCATCTTCATATTCGTCTTCATCGACCCACGTATCGTCACGACGGGTACGGTTACTGGCGAAAGTGAGGATAGTGAGAATAAAGCTGCCGATCTTCTCGGCGATGCTCACCCACGACCAGCCCGTAAACAGGGTCAACCCTGCGGCCCAGATACAAAGCAGCGTCAGGGTGCCACCGCTGCTGTGAAGCATCGGCTGCAGGGCGGAACTCAGCAGGCTGCCGATTACGCCACCGGAGGCGAAGTACCAGATATCGTCGGCATTTATAGCCGCCAGCCCGCACGACGTGAGAATCAACGCCAGCGCGCCAATCAGGCGCAGCGAGACAGCGAAGTAATCGATGTAGTCGTCATTCTGACGATGACGCCAGGCAAACCAGCATCCGCCAATGATAATGACGGGAATGGTATAAGCCATCACACCGAAAATGAAAAAGAGCGTGTCCGCAAGCCAGGCACCCGGTACACCGCCTAAATTATGGATAGGCTCATGCCATGCGGTTTGCGACCAGCTGGGATCGGAGGGGTTGAAACTGAGTAAGGCTGCCATCAGCCAGACGGCGAAAAGGGCAATAACCATCAGCAAAGCCTCGAGGAGACGACGTCCGCTGCTTAGCTTCGATAGTGTGACTTCTTTGTCTTCAGTGTATTCCTGGCTCAAGAAAGGCTCTCCAGGTATCAGGCATATCCTGCCTGTTTGCTAAAACGGACAA
Source organism: Enterobacter sp. RIT637 (assembly GCF_019718755.1). NCBI lineage: Bacteria > Pseudomonadati > Pseudomonadota > Gammaproteobacteria > Enterobacterales > Enterobacteriaceae > Enterobacter > Enterobacter sp. RIT637. Next base: position 41,636 of record NZ_JAIHAZ010000001.1, on the reverse strand, counting down.
CAGCGCCGGGGACTCCCCGGCACTGTTGCTGTATGGATTAACAGGAGTGTAATCAAACTACGCTGATTTTGCACCTGTTCCGTGTTAGCGCGTCTTAATAACCAGACGATTGCTCTGTTTGACCTCTTCCATCACCACATAGGTACGGGTGTCGTTCACGCCCGGCAGACGCAGCAGGGTTTCACCCAGCAGCTTACGGTAGGCGGACATATCAGGCACACGGGTTTTCAACAGGTAGTCGAAATCACCGGAAACCAGATGACACTCTTGAATTTCTTCAAGTTTTTGTACAGCGGCGTTAAATTGTTCAAACACATCCGGTGCACCACGATTCAGAGTAATCTCAACAAATACCAGAAGTGAGGCATCCAGATAATGCGGGTTCAGCAGAGCCGTATAGCCCTGAATAAAACCCTGTCTTTCCAGTCGGCGCACACGCTCAAGGCACGGCGTCGGGGAAAGTCCCACACGTTTTGAAAGCTCGACGTTGGAAATACGCCCATCCTTTTGCAATTCATTAAGAATGTTACGATCGATACGGTCGAGATCTTTGCCAGGGCGCTTCTTGCTATCTACCATTATTATTGTCTCTCTGTATTCCTTCCCTACTCCTGCCTGGACCCTGTGCACATCACTGTTCAGAGCCTGTACCCGTTAGTCATCACATCGCCTGGTTATGTATTAGACGCGATGCGGATTCGGGTTCTGTTGGTAAGAAGACCGTTGCCCGAAGGCAGTCACCGACATCACGTATGGCGTCTGTCCACGCCATGCGTAGATTTCACTGACACGGTAAAAATGGCATTTACGTGCATGCCTATGCGGCACACGGTTAACGCGGTTTTTTTTCTTCCTTGAATGTTTTCGCAAAAGCGCAGGTGATTGTCAAAGCAAAACATCGATTTTTAGTACAACATGCCGGATATTCATTACGGCAGGGTATTAATCGTCATTTTATTGCCTTATAAACGACCGGTTTTAAGGAGAAAGAGTGATGTTATAGCGCGTCATTCATCGTCCGTGGCTATTACACAGATTGATATCAAAATTGCTGCGCTCTTTTTTTACGACAACAAATTCCCTACAATCCAGCCAAATGTCTGCCAACAACAATGGGGATCTCATGGGCACGGCCAAACACAGTAAGCTGCTAATCCTTGGTTCTGGACCTGCGGGATATACCGCAGCGGTCTATGCTGCACGCGCTAACCTGCACCCGGTACTCATCACCGGTATGGAAAAAGGCGGTCAGCTGACCACCACCACCGAAGTGGAAAACTGGCCAGGGGACCCGAACGACCTGACCGGGCCGCTGCTGATGGAACGTATGCACGAGCATGCCGCCAAATTCGAAACCGAAATTTTGTTCGACCACATCAATAAGGTCGATCTGCAGAACCGTCCGTTCCGCCTGGCGGGCGACAGCGGCGAATACACCTGCGACGCGCTGATCATCGCCACCGGCGCCTCTGCCCGTTACCTTGGTCTGCCGTCTGAAGAAGCGTTCAAGGGTCGCGGCGTCTCTGCCTGCGCCACCTGCGACGGTTTCTTCTATCGCAATCAGAAAGTCGCGGTCATCGGCGGTGGTAATACCGCGGTGGAAGAAGCGCTCTACCTGGCGAACATCGCCTCTGAAGTACACCTGATCCACCGTCGCGACACCTTCCGCGCGGAGAAGATCCTGATCAAACGCCTGATGGATAAAGTGGCAAGCGGCAACATCGTGCTGCACACCCACCGTACCCTGGAAGAGGTGACGGGCGACCAGATGGGTGTTGCCGGTCTGCGTCTGCGCGATACTCAGAACACCGATAACATCGAGTCGCTGGAAGTGGCGGGTCTGTTTGTGGCGATCGGTCACAGCCCGAACACTGCGATCTTCGACGGTCAGCTGGAGCTGGAAAACGGCTACATCAAAGTGCAGTCTGGTATTCACGGTAACGCGACCCAGACCAGCATCCCGGGCGTGTTTGCGGCTGGTGACGTGATGGACCATATTTACCGTCAGGCGATTACCTCTGCGGGCACCGGCTGTATGGCCGCGCTGGACGCTGAACGCTACCTCGACGGACTGGCTGAACAAGGTAAATAATCTTTACAAGTCAGTAACAAACGTAAATAAAGGCGGCCACAGGTCGCCTTTATTTTTCCCCACGTGTAACATGCAGTTGTCTAATTTCTTATAACGTCACCTGCTAAGTACGCAATGGAAAAAACCCGTCAACAAGAGTTAACACGCTGGCTTAAACAGCAAAGCGTTCTTTCCCGCCGCTGGCTCATGATTTCCCGTCTTCTGGGGCTCGTCAGTGGTTTGTTGATTGTTGCCCAGGCATGGCTGCTGGCCCGCATTCTTAATCATATGATCATGGAGAACATTCCGCGTGAAGCGCTCCTGTTGCCCTTTATTGTCCTGATTCTGGTTTTTGTTCTTCGCGCGTGGGTCGTCTGGCTGCGTGAACGCGTTGGTTTTCATGCCGGGCAGCATATCCGCTACGAGATCCGCCGTAAGGTCCTGGATCGTCTTCAGGAGGCCGGGCCGGCCTGGATCCAGGGTAAACCTGCGGGGAGCTGGGCGACGCTGATCCTTGAGCAAATCGACGATATGCACGACTACTACGCCCGCTACCTGCCGCAGATGGCGCTGGCCGTTTGCGTACCGCTGCTGATACTGATTGCGATTTTCCCGACCAACTGGGTAGCGGCGCTGATCCTGCTGGGTACCGCCCCGCTGATCCCGCTGTTTATGGCGATGGTCGGTATGGGTGCGGCGGATGCTAACCGTCGTAACTTCCTCGCGCTGGGCCGCCTGAGCGGCCATTTCCTTGACCGGCTGCGCGGAATGGAAACCCTGCGTATTTTTGGCCGGGGTGACGCGGAAACGGAAAATATTCGTCTCGCGTCTCAGGATTTCCGTCAGCGCACCATGGAAGTGCTGCGTCTCGCATTCCTCTCCTCTGGCGTGCTTGAATTCTTCACCTCGCTGTCGATTGCCCTCGTGGCGGTCTACTTCGGGTTCTCGTACCTCGGCGCGCTGGATTTCGGCCACTACGGCACCGCCGTAACGCTTTCAGCAGGTTTCCTGGCACTGATCCTGGCCCCGGAGTTTTTCCAGCCGCTGCGCGATCTTGGCACCTTTTACCATGCCAAAGCACAGGCGGTTGGCGCAGCCGATAGCCTGAAAACCTTCCTTGAAACACCGCTGGCGCATCCTGAGCGCGGTGACATCACCCTGAACGCCAAAGAGTCCGTGACGATTGAGGCGAAGAATTTTTCTGTTCTGTCACCCGAAGGCAAAGTGCTGGCAGGTCCGCTGAACTTTACCCTGCCTGCAGGACAGCGCGTGGTGCTGGTCGGAACCAGTGGCTCAGGGAAAAGTTCGCTGTTGAACGCACTCTCCGGCTTTATGGCTTACACCGGTTCACTGTGCATTAATAAAACTGAGTTGTCCGATTTGGAGCCTGATGCCTGGCGCAAACAGCTGAGCTGGGTGGGACAAAACCCGCAGCTTCCGGCTTCCACGCTACGCGAAAACGTGCTTCTGGCTCGCCCGGACGCGCGGGATGACGAGCTGCAGTCGGTCCTCGATCGTGCCTGGGTTAGCGAATTTCTGCCGCTGCTCCCGCAGGGCGTAGATACGGTCGTTGGCGACCAGTCTGCCGGGCTGTCCGTGGGGCAAGCGCAGCGTGTGGCAGTTGCCCGCGCGTTGTTAAATCCGTGCCAACTGATGTTGCTGGATGAGCCTGCCGCCAGCCTGGACGCGCACAGCGAACAACGCGTGATGGAAGCGCTTAATGCCGCATCAGCGCAGCAAACCACGCTGATGGTCACCCACCAGCTTGAAGGCATCGCCGACTGGGACCAGATTTGGGTGATGGAAAACGGTCAAATCGTTGAGCAAGGCAATTACGCCTCACTCGTTGCCGCGCAGGGGCCTTTCGCGGCCCTTCTCGCGAATCGTCAGGAGGACATCTGATGCGTGCCCTGCTCCCTTATCTTGCCCTGTATAAGCGCCACAAATGGATGCTGACGCTGGGGATCGTGCTGGCGATTATTACCCTGCTTGCCAGCATCGGCTTGCTCACCCTTTCCGGCTGGTTCTTGTCTGCCTCTGCCGTTGCAGGTTTCGCCGGACTCTACAGCTTTAACTATATGCTCCCGGCTGCGGGCGTGCGTGGCACCGCCATTACCCGTACCGCCGGGCGTTACTTCGAGCGTCTGGTCAGCCATGACGCCACGTTCCGCGTGCTCCAGCACCTGCGCATTTACACTTTCAGCAAGCTGCTCCCGCTCTCCCCTGCCGGGCTGGCGCGTTTTCGTCAGGGCGAATTGCTCAACCGCGTGGTTGCGGATGTCGATACGCTGGATCACCTCTATCTGCGCGTGATTTCACCGATAGTCGGCGCGTTTGTGGTGATTGTTGTCGTCACGCTGGGGCTGTGTGTACTGGACGTCCCTATCGCACTGACGCTAGGCGGCATTATGCTGCTGACGTTGATTATCCTGCCGCCGCTGTTTTACCGCGCCGGTAAATCCACTGGCGAAAACCTGACCCGCCTGCGGGGAGAATATCGCCAGCAGTTAACTTCGTGGCTGCAGGGTCAGGCAGAGCTGACCCTTTTCGGTGCCAGCAAGCGTTACCGCGCGCGTATGGAAAGTACGGAGTTGAACTGGCATGAAGCCCAGCGTCGACAGTCTGAACTCACGGCCTTCTCCCAGGCGCTGATGATGCTCATCGGCGGCGTGGCTGTTATCGCGATGCTGTGGATGGCCTCCGGCGGCGTGGGTGGAAATGTTCAGCCAGGCCCGCTGATTGCACTCTTTGTTTTCTGTGCCCTGGCAGCCTTCGAAGCGCTGGCACCTGTGACGGGTGCCTTCCAGCATCTTGGACAGGTTATAGCCTCTGCCCTGCGCATCACGGAAATTGCCGAGCAGGAACCAGAGGTGAAATTCACTGCTGAACAGAGTGCGGTTCCTGCGCAGGTTGCGCTGACGCTGAACAACGTCACCTTCGCCTATGATGCACAGGCGCAGAATGCGCTTGAAGATATCAATCTCTCCGTTAACCCGGGTCAGCGCATTGCAATCCTTGGGCGCACCGGATGCGGTAAGTCGACACTGCTGCAGCTGTTGACGCGCGCCTGGGATCCGCAGCGCGGTCAGATCCTGTTTAACGAAGTGCCGCTGGTTGATTTCAGCGAGCAGACCTTACGCAAGACCGTTAGCGTTGTCCCACAGCGCGTGCATCTGTTTAGCGCCACGCTGCGCGACAACCTGCTGCTGGCAGCGCCGGACGCATCTGACGATGCACTTCGTACCACGCTCGAACAGGTCGGTCTGCATAAGCTGCTTGAAGACGAAGGGCTAAACAGCTGGCTGGGTGAAGGGGGCCGTCAACTCTCCGGCGGCGAACTGCGTCGTCTGGCAATTGCCCGTGCGCTGCTGCACGATGCGCCGCTGATGTTGCTGGACGAACCTACCGAAGGGCTGGACGCCACCACCGAGAGCCAAATCCTTGATTTACTGGCGACGGTGATGGCAGGCAAAACGGTGCTGATGGTCACACACCGCCTGCGCGGACTGGCGAGTTTCGATCGGATAATTGTGATGGACAACGGACACATTATTGAGCAAGGTAGTCACGCAGAACTGTTGGCAAAACAGGGTCGCTACTACCAGTTTAAACAGCGTCTGTAGACTATATTTGTACCGATCCTCACTCGCGTATTGGAGTTCTGCTGTCATGCGCCTGGTCCAGCTGTCTCGTCATAATATTGCGTTCCCTTCTCCGGAGGGGGCGCTACGTGAACCTAACGGGTTGCTGGCACTGGGCGGCGATCTCAGCCCAGCTCGTCTGTTGATGGCTTATCAGCGCGGGATTTTTCCGTGGTTTTCCCCCGGCGACCCGATTTTATGGTGGTCGCCCGACCCACGAGCCGTATTGTGGCCAGCGCAGTTTCACGTTAGCCGCAGCATGAAGCGCTTTCACGCAAAGTCGCCGTATCGCGTAACCCTGAATCACGCTTTTGGTCAGGTCATAGAAGGCTGCGCGGAAGATCGGCACGAAGGCACGTGGATCACCCGCGATATTATCTCCGCCTATCATCAGCTGCATGAGCTGGGTTACGCGCATTCTATTGAAGTATGGAATGGCGGTGAACTGATGGGCGGCATGTACGGCGTGGCCCAGGGAACGCTGTTTTGTGGGGAGTCGATGTTCTCGCGTGCGGTTAATGCCTCAAAAACGGCACTGCTAGTGTTCTGCGAGGAATTTGCCCAGCGTGGCGGACGACTGATGGATTGCCAGGTGCTTAACGAGCACACCGCCTCGCTCGGCGCCGTTGAAATCTCCCGCCGCCACTACATTGAACATCTCGATAATTGCCGTCAGGAGAAGCTCCCGCGCGACTTCTGGGTGCCGCGTACACTCTTTCTGCCCAATGCCTAAATGTTTTCCGCATATTTTTTATGAGGGTGTTATAATTATGCCGCAGAGTAGCTTCTGCCTGTTGCCCCGCCGCCGTTTGGGACCCTCGCTTCAGATAACGTCCTGACGTTTATCCTGTCGTTTCCCCTTTACGAATGCGCTTTCCGTTCGGTTGTACCGTGACGCTTGGGCAATGCGCTGAAACTGTTTTGCTGCGTTTTAAACGCGCAATTCTTTACTTAATTGATGAATTTCGGCATTATCTTGCCGGTTCAAAACTTGGTAGTGATACCCCAGAGGATTAGATGGCCAAAGAAGACAATATTGAAATGCAGGGTACCGTACTTGATACGTTGCCTAATACCATGTTTCGCGTAGAGCTGGAAAACGGTCACGTGGTAACTGCGCACATCTCCGGTAAAATGCGCAAAAACTACATCCGCATTTTAACGGGCGACAAAGTGACTGTTGAACTGACCCCGTACGACCTGAGCAAAGGCCGCATTGTCTTCCGTAGTCGCTAATTGTTTTCGCCTGTAATGGCAGATGAATATTAAATAAGGCCGGGATTTTCCCGGCCTTATTTTTTTTGGTGCAGTTGATTATTTGAACAATTATTTAGGTTTTGTTTCTGCTTCAGGGCTGTCTGTTCGACAGTGAAGAGAGTAAGGGGGGAGACCTTATTTTCTATTTTGCTAAGCTGCGTGTGCGGCAGTGGATGAAGCGGCTCAGTGTTCGGGATGGAGTTACAATTTCTAAGCTGCCTGTACGGCAGTGCACAGCCAGCCCTGCTGTCTCAGCCCGGCCCTTCGTTTCTAAGCTGCCTGTACGGCAGTGTACCACGTCCTCCAGCACTTTCCGCGCCTCTTCTGTTTCTAAGCTGCCTGTACGGCAGTGCACCGTCTAAATGCTCAGATCGGGCAGGTAGTTGCTTTCTAAGCTGCCTGTACGGCAGTGCACGATGTCCTGGCGGCTGCCAGGCCAGCGCATGACTTTCTAAGCTGCCTGTACGGCAGTGCACTAGCTGTCACGCCATGACCGGACGGAGCAACGTTTCTAAGCTGCCTGTACAGCAGTGCACACACCCTGAACAGGCTTTACCCGTATTTTCCATTTCTAAGCTGCCTGTACAGCAGTGCACAGGTTCATATCCAGCGCAACCTGACTGCCCAATTTCTAAGCTGCCTGTACAGCAGTGCACTGGAATAATATCCCCACACTATTATGATTTTCATACAAAAAAAGCTAAAAACCCTTCTCTTACCCTCTTTTTTACCCACCCAAATTATCCATTTAAAATCAATGCATTACAAATACACAAAAAATTAGGGTCAAATGCCCCACTTTCCCCTCTGCATACAAAACAACCATTTCACTCACCCTGACAAATGGCTATACTAAACCATGACAAATGACATAAACCCGGAGGTAACATGAGAACATGGATCCCCGCGCAGAAACCTGCTGATAACGCGCTTTGGCGGTACGCCGGTTTACCTGCAAACAGAGGTATGCGGCTGATTGAATTTCTCAATCAGGGATTACCCGTCAGCGTCCTCGACAACATTCATGAGTGGACCGCGATGTCGAAAGCAGACATTTTGCGCGTCACCGGAATTAACGAACGCAACGTGGCCCGCCGCAAAAGCGCGGGACGAACGCTGACGCCGGATGAAAGCGAACGCGTGGCCCGTTTCGTTCGGGTGCTGGATGCTGCCGTCGACTATTTTGGTAGTAAAGAAGAGGCATGGAACTGGCTGCAGGCACCGGTGCGCGGACTGGGAAATGTTGCCCCTGTCGACCTGATCGCTACGGAAACCGGTGCGCTGGAAGTCACCGACCTGATTGGTCGACTTGAACATGGCGTATTCGCATGATTTTTTATCGACTGGTAACGGGGCGCTATGCCAGCGAAGCGTGGAGTGGAAGTGGTGCAAACCAATATGGCGGACGCTGGAACCATAAAGGCCATCCAGCTGTTTATGTATCCACCTCCATTTCACTCGCCTCACTGGAGATTTTGGTGCACGTTCGAAAAGATAGCGTGCTGAATCAGTACCAGCTTTTCAGCATTGATATTCCGGATGATCAGATTGATTACCTGGATAAAGCGTGGCTCCCCGAGGACTGGCAGGAAAATCCAGCCCCAGTATCAACGATGGATCTGGGAACCGGATGGTTGCAGGCTAACCGTGCCCTCGCGCTTATTTTACCTTCCTGCATCATTCCTTATGAAAACAACGCAATCCTTAACCCTTTACATCCGGCATTCCACACGGCGCTCAATTCAGTTCAGCAGCTGTCCTTTATTTTTGATACCCGACTGGCTGAAAAAACCGCACCCTGAACGCGGATGCGGCTATGCGTCTCAGAACCAGGGAACCGTTGCCGTCGCGCTGAGTCCGTAGGTCGTAAACATCCCGGAGACAGGCGTAGCGAGCAAATCACCATGACGAATAAAGAGCTTAAAAGACTGGCCCGTAGAGAGACTGCGCAGGTTTAGCCAGGGTAAATCCGTCCTCGCCTCCTGCATCGTCAGAAGACGTTGTTGCGCCTCCTCCTCTGTAAGCCATCCTTTTTTCACCGAGCGTCGCATGAGCCTCTGCGCGCTGCTTTTCACCTGGACGCGGCTCACGCAGCGCCACTGATTGACGACAGGCACGGGCTGGATGTCTGAGGACATGCAGTAGTCGCTCAATCCTTTTCGCCATAGGAGTGATTCAAGTTCGCTTAACGCCGTTTGAGTACCGTGCAGGCGTAACACCGCGCCGGGCTTAATGCCATGTGCAGGGAAGCTGATACCAATATCCCCCAGCCCCCGCTGGCCCAGCGCACGATGCAGTTTAGCCATCAGCGCGGCCATCAGCATCTCCTCGCTGAACTCCGGGTCGGGCAGGACGCGGATCTCAAGATAGTGATCCATAACTACTCCTTAGTCGCCCTTCTCACCGAAGACACCGCCGCGGATCAGGACGGCCATCACGTAATGCTGCTGTTCAACGTCAGGCTTTTGGCCTTTCGTCACCCAGTTATCCAGCAAGGTGTAGAAGTCCATTTTCTCTTTCGGCTGACGACAGGCCACGCCGCGGCTGGTGACTGAGCCGTACGGCTCGACAGCGATAGCGCCCAGCGCATCTACCTGAGGGTGCCAGGTATCGATAGTTCGAATGGCATTCCCGATTTTCTGCGAGTGCATGCCCGCAACGCTGTCTACCTGATATAACAGGCGGCTCTTACTGCTGTTGCTGTCCAGGACCAGCTCCTGCGACGGGAAGATCTCCTGACCGGCACCAAGCAGCACCTGCGCTTCGACGTTCAGGAGAACAAATCCTTCACCGCTCAGCCCTTTTTCGATTTCCTGCGCCAGTGCGTTTAGGCTCTCGTCGCTGGCAGAAAAATCTCGCAGCGCATAATTGTATGCATCAAACGTCCACGACTTACTGCCCGTTACGGTCACGATAATTTTTTCTGCACCGACGCGGTTGCGCCATAAAAAACGGCCGTTCGCCAGGTTGGTTGCGTAGCGACGCGCCAGTTCGGCAAAACCGTGTTCACTGATATAGCCGTCGATCACCTGCTGAAGTTCATCCTGATAGGCTCGGTCATTACACACAGAAGGCGTCGACAGATTACCCAGCACGCGCAGGGTAAATTTCACCTTCAGGGTGTCTGCATCGGCAGGCAGCGCCGCCACATCCACACGCTGCAGGTTCGCTTTCTGGATCTCAGCATCCAGTTTTGTCGTATCGTTGGTGAGCGCATTTTTCAGACGGTTAGAAATAGTGCCGCGCACCGCTTTTTCCTGGATGCGGATCGGCTGCCACTGCTTGCCCTCCCAGCTTCCGGAATACATCACCGCATCCGAGGTTGCCAGTTTACGTTCAAATGCCAGTACGGATGCCGTTTTAACGGCAGTTGGAGCCTTTGCCATAGATAAGTCCTTTTTAATTAAGATGTTCAGATGTCACCGGCGCGCCCGCGCCCTGACAGTAGTAGCCTGTTTCTGTCGTGCGATAACGCCAGAAAATATCTTCCAGTGACCGAATCCGGTGCAGGCCGCACCATTCGCCCACGCCATACACGGCTTCCGTAAACGCGAAGGGCGTTTCCGCATCGCGTGCATTTGCCACTACACCCGGAGCGAACAGTTCAGAGATACGCTGGTAGCCGGTCATTAATGGCACCAGATAACCGGGATAGGGTTTGGGAACAACGTGCCAGTTGGCCGGTTCGCCTTCGCGTATGTTGCCGTCTTCCGGCGTTTCGGCCTGTATTTTGAGAGCAGCAAAATCCAGCCAGGCGTCAAGCAGCGTGGCGTTAGGATCGTTTTCAAGAAGCGTTTGATGATGTTTGCCCAGCCAGCTACTGCGATCGCGTAAAGCAAAGCCCGGCATCAGTTGCCACTGTAATCGGCCCATCTCCTGAGCGCTGGCAGGCATCGCCATAACCGAAATATCCTGGATATCGACGATAATTCCCCCCGCCAGTCGGAGCGTAGGGCACACCTGAGACAGAAACTCGGCCAGGTCGCGCTGCCCGTATTCACCGTTGGGGATTTCCCCGTGACATTCCAGCAGCAGCGAAACCGTCATATGCATGCGCCCCTCTTCATTAAAGGAGGCTGTTTTCGCTTCACGGGTAAGCGGATTGCGGGTCAGGGCAAATTGATAATCACGGCCGGAGGTATGCGCGTGGATTTGGTGTTCGTGGCTCACGACGGCACAGCCATCGATGCGAAGCTCGTGCGTTTCGGTCAGACGGCGAGACAGCGCATGAGAGAATCCCAGAAAATGCGTAATTGCAGGGAAACCATATGTCAGCCCGGCAATCGCGTTGGCGTTTTCGACGCTGATACGACGAAGCAAAATCAGTGAGCTCATTTCAGCGCCTCCTGAAGGATTTTCTCCATCTCGCGCAGATTAGTGCGAAAACGTTCCCGAGTTTCCCATTCATGTTGTTCAACTTTCCCCAACTCCTTCAACGACTTACGCAAACGCACGTTCAGCCAGACGGCAAAATCCGTTGCCACGCGGGTCTGCCAGTCATCTTTGTCTCGCTCAAGACGAAAAGCTTCGTCTGTTTTGGTACGCCAGGGATCTAGCCAAAGTTTTTGATTGTTCTCCAGCTCAGGGCATTTTAACGTCCAGTTTTGCCAGGCTTGCTGTTGAAGCTGTGCCGCCACGTCGAACAACAGGTCGATAAGCGCATTGATATAGCCATCAAGCGCCTCACGAATACGGAAGTTGGTATAATCACCAGTTCTGGTCAGTAATGAAGCAAGCAGTTGAACGATGCCCTTCGCGCGGCGATCGAACTGACTCCCTGACGTAAAGAGGGAACGTAAAGTCGTGGGTGGCTTGACTGACTTTTTCCACTGCGGCGGCTGGCAGGACAGGAGCCAGACACGCCCACCGCGCACGCTGTTAAGATAGGAAATGTTCTGCGGTTTGGTGCCCCCAAAGTGCATTTCCGCTGAATCCGGGAAAAGCGTTAGCGTACCAGGATGCCAGGATTTCTCGCGCCGCGCTTTCCAGACGTTTTTCATCTCTTCCCCAAACCTCAGGGCAACCATTTTTTGGTGTACCGCGTGAACGAGCGAGGTGGCAAACAGCGGGCTTAAAATATGGTAACTCTCGCCAACGGGAAAATAGCCTTGCTTCGCCAGCTTATGTGATGCTGGTTTTCCGGGAGCGAAGGCTCGCGATAATCCCGCAACCCACTCATTTAGCTGATTCTCATCGTCGGTAAATGCCGACAGCGCAGCGTGGTTACCCCGTTTCAGGCTCGCCAGAAGGGAATCGCCATCTTCAGTACGCGTTTGCATGAGCTTAGCCACATCCAGTGCTGCGGCATTTCCCACGGCGTCCGGTTCCAGACCTGACAACGCTGCACTGCCGAGATACCCTTCTCTCGCCACTGCCTCGCTGTAAATACTGCTACTTTTTGAATCCCCGTGGGTGAACTTCGCCGCATGGGTCACGAGGTTAATTTGTCCGGCTCGCTTCGCGGCATCCGTCAGCCACGCTTTCGGCTCATAGCGAAGTTCTATATCCCGGCGTTCAGCCGCAAGCGTTGCGCTATCTGTATCGCTGCGCTTTGCGGCCTCTTTATCAAATGCTTCCAGCTTTGTTTGCCGTCGTCCGGCAATGTACTCAGCGATGAAAGCGCTTAGTGCTTCAACTGACATACTCGCTCCTGGCTCTTTATCGATATTCCCTGAACACACCCAATATCGGGTGATACAGCCATTGTTCCGTCTCCTCCTCCCTGCTGACTCTTAACGTAATCTCGCCATACCGTCGCGACACCGCATCCAGTTCCATCTGCTTCGTCTCGGCCAGCGCCTGTAATACCTCGGCATAATCAATTTCAATCCACGGCGCTACGCCGTCTGCCATGGATAACGCCTGTTCGCAAAATCCTCCCGCAGGTTTTAACACCCCGTTTTCCTGCATCAGGCAAAACTCGGGTTCATCGCCTTCCTCTTTCATACTCAGAAAGAACGATTCCTGCGGTGAAGCGCGGCGAAACGGCGTCCGCCGCTGCAACTCACCGTTCCACGTCAGCGGCAGCCGCCACCACGACGCGGCTACAGCATCTGACTTATCGCCGCCGTCCAGCAGCGCGGCGCGCAAGCGCGCATGCTCCAGCTCCGCCAGCGCATTGCCGGGTAGGTTTTCAACGATGCGCGGGATCGCATTCAGCGTGCGATAGCCCTCTTCGCTGAGCAGTTCATGGAGATCGTGGTGAGGCAGCAGATGATGCTCAGTTTCAAAACCGGGTCGGCAGTAGGCGACCTTTTCTCCGCGAAGCGCGCGGACGTTGCGTTCCAGGATCACCAGATTTTCGCTCTCAGGCACGATCTGACGATGGCGCTGAATACGCCCCGCAAACTGAATAAGTGAACGCATTGAGCTCGGCTCGATAATCCCCCAGTCGGTATCAAAATCGCGCCCGACTTCGAGAACGGATGTTCCGAGCACGACAAAAAGATGATGCTGTTCCGGTGACGTCAGCGCCTGCTTAACGTCAGGCAACTGCCAGACCCGCTCCGGTTCGTGCCGCGTGAACGCGGCATCGAGTCGCTTTTCAATCGCCGCACGCACCGCCAATGGGTGCTGGCTGTGGTACACGCAATAATGAATGCGATAATTGTCCGGAGAAGGTAATGCCATCAGCGCCTGCGCGACGGCAACCAGCGGGTTGATGTTCGCCATCCGCACCAGACCAAACGACACGGTTTTGCCACTTTTATGGGTGCTACGGTGATGACCGTGCAGCGCGAACATTTGCTGGTGCAGCGTCTGCGCCAGCGCAGAGATAACATCAGCATTGCGGGAAGCGGGCGGCTCCACGGCGGCCAGTTTACCCAGACGAAGCCGGGGATGGTCTGGCAGACGTTTAATCCGCTGCCTGACAAAATCGCCATGCGCCTGACGGAATTGAGCATCGTCGGCCACATCCTGCGGCTGCGCGCCATACTCATCAAACCAGGCGCAGCAGATACTCATCGGTCTGTCCGACTGACCGCACGCGGCCTGCCAGGCTCTGCGCCCTTCCCGATAGGCTTCAAACAGCGCTTCCGTTAACGCAGGAGGTAACGTTGCGGAGGACAGCAGCACGCGAGAGCCGAGCATTCCGGCCCAGTTCACCAGCCGACAAAGAGCGTGCAAATCATCAATGTCAAAGTCATCAGGCTCATCAAGGACCAGATCGCTGGTCAACAGACGCAGCATAGCGGGGATCTGCCTGCCGCCGCGCACGCCTTCCGTTGCAGGCATCAGGTGATCGATGGTTGTCACCAGCACCGGGGCACTGACCAGGCGATTGAGCGCCGGTTCTTTCGCCAGCCACTGCTGGGCGATACCGCTACTGGTCGCCCCTTCGTAATGTACGTAGTGATGGCTGGCGAAGAACGTTTCGTCGCTGGCGCTGCTGGTATCTTCAGCGTCATTACCCTGATATAACTCCCTCACTGCTGCGGCACCGGTCACGACGGCCAGCGTGTCGTCATCCAGTCCCAGGCGCGACTGCAAAGCCTGACCCGTCTGCAGCGTCAGCGTGCGTAACCCCAGCGCCACGCTGAAACGACACCCTGCCTGCTCATCTGCCAGTGCATACATAATCCGGGCGTTAGCAAAGGTTTTACCGCATCCGGTTGAGGCCATATTGATGCCGAAGAAGCCCTGCTCGGCACTCTTCTCGCGCAGGGAGGACGCAACGTCCCACGCGTCGTTTTGCCAGGAAAAGCGTTTTTCTTTTGCGCGCTCCCGAAACGTTTTATGCCGGGCGATGGCGGGTAACGAACGGCGCAACGCCGGAAGAGAACGCCCCATCAACAGCGCCAGATGCGCGACGCCGACATTGTGCTCATCCAGCTTTTGCCTGAGCTGCCCGGACTGGCGGTCGCTGTTAGCCCAGCACTGGACGGCATCATCCTGCCATCCGGCATACGCGGGTTGAGAGGAGTAAACGTGATCGGCCAGCATCAGCGACAGGCGAGCGAGATGGATAGTAAGACGATTATCCAGCGATCCCGCCTGAAGCAGCGCGGGCAGGTTTCGGATGCGTTTACCAATCTGTCTGGCCTTCTCGCGCCAGGTTTTACTTTTTAGCGGCGTGCCCAGGGGGAATTTCCAGACGTTTTTAAAATCACGCTCTTTCCACTGATGTTTTTCGGTGGATTTATGGTTAAGCGAGTTCCAGTCTGCGTTCAGCTGTTTCTCAAACCAGCCTTCGCAGTAGATCAACTGAGGACGTGTCGAATGCGACTGCGGTAAGCGGTGATGCGATAACATCAGCCATACCACCACTTTAGCCAGAGGTGGGAGTTTCTCCAAAAGGCTGCAGTTCTTGTCCGTATCCATCTTCAGCGCTTTCAGCATGGCCGTTTCATCAGCAGCTTTTAGCTGAGTGAGGGATGTCAGCCACTGCTCATCTGTTCGTTCCCCTACAAACGCCTCGAACAGACGAACCGAGACCCACTCATGGCGATACGGCTGGCAAAGGTGCTGACTTTCACCCTTCAGCGTCTGCTGGAAGCACATCCCCGCTTTACCAAAGTCATGAAAAAGCCCGGCAATCGCCGCCAGCAGGGCGATGCTTTCCGCACTTTGCCAGCGGTGTTCGCTGTCATTACGGATAATTTGCAGCGTTGTGCGATTTGTTGGCACGCGCCCCTGCGCGTTAAAGCGACGCAAATTCCCGACTATCCACAACAGTTCGGTTTGACCGTTTTTTTTCAGCCAGTGACAGGCCACGGCGGTGTTACGACGTGCCGTTTTACGCAGCAACTTGCGCAGCGTGATGGCACCTTCCATCGTAATCGTCGTCTGCCATGCCGCGTCACCCGTACGTTCAGCAAACTGATCGATAATCTGACAGCTTTGCTCGCGCGCACGTTTGGTACATCGGGAGATAATCAGCACATTCATTTTGCGACGCTCGCCAGCGAGTTAGAGGTTTCCTGCAAGGTGGCGATCATCACATCCAGCGCATCTGCCTGTTGAAACGCGTTGATGCAGCGCTGACGAAACTGTTGATTATCCTCACCCTCCATGGCCGCAATAAAGGCCTGCGGCATAACGAGGGCGTCTTTGATTAAATCGGCAATATCAAAAACCAGCCCGCCGCGTCGGGTTTTACCGTGCATGACGGCCAGGCCATGAGGAATGCCCGTCACCCAGGCTGCGACAGCCGCCAGCCCGTAGGCCAGATAGTTGCCCTGATCGAGAAAACGGTTCGCCATGTCCGCCCCGCCTCCCCGTTTGGCGCGGGTAAAGCTGCCGTACCCCACCGTCTGGCTGGCCAGCTTGTAGAGTGATTTTGTGAGCTGAGCTTCCTGGAGCATCAGCGAGGTGTGATCCTGCGCGTTTTCCATACCCTGCTTCGCACGCTCCAGAATAGTTTCCAGCCCGTCTCGATCGGGCTGAAAAGACGTTTCTCGCTGCATCCGCAGCCCTGCCCACTGCTTTTCGATTTGCTGCAAACGAATAAACTGAAACTGCTTTGCAGCCTGCAGACGTTTTTCTTCATCAAACCAGAATGAGACCCAGTTTTGTAAATACGCCGTCGGGCGGTATTCGCTTTGCGGGCAAAGCCATGAGACGTCGATATCCACCTCGTTCGCAGAATAAAGCGGCGTGCCGTCCGTTCCGCAAAAGCCGACCATCACGCCTGCCCGTGCAAATTCCCGCATTGCCATTTGCGTAACAGATGTTCCCATTCCCAGCATCACCGCCGTGGTATTAGCGATGGGAATATTCCAGTAAAACGACTCTTTGCCTTCCTGAGTGACATATTCAACGCGTCCACCATTTACCTGGATGCGGCATTTCTCCAGATAATAAATGTTGGCGCGTTTTGAATGCAGAATGGTTTTTAAGTCTGTTGGAGTGATGCTGTTTACGGACATGGCAAGGGCTTTTATTTCAAGGTGTTGAATGGGCGGTATGTTATCGGAGATAAGATGAAAACAAATTTGACGGGTATCAAATGAAGAGTAATTACCGTAATAATAAAGCGAAAAACTATTTTTTCATTTAATGTATTATCTTTACGAATAATATATTTATTAGAATATAATTGACGCGTGAATGATTTTTTTATTTATTGTGAAAAATAGAGAGTGTGGGTTTGATGGTATTAAGTTTAAAATAGGCAAGGTGAATGTTTTTGAGGGTGGATTTTAGTTGTGCTGCCTGTGCGGCAGTGAACCCTGTAGCGCCTGTTTGTCGATGTTGCTCATTTTTCTAAGCTGCTTGCACGGCAGTGAACTACGTAAGTGAATGCACTGCTTTCCCTTTCGTTTTCTAAGCTGCCTGTACGGCAGTGAACGTTCCGTCTGCACTACCAGGAGGCAGCATAATTTTCTAAGCTGCCTGTACGGCAGTGAACTCGTCTGCCAGCTCAAGGTCACGGGCACCACTTTTCTAAGCTGCCTGTACGGCAGTGAACCCCTTCCCTTCACCTACCCAATTAGCCGAGCCTTTCTAAGCTGCCTGTACGGCAGTGAACATGGGCCATACGGCTCATCTGCTCGCGGTCGTTTTCCAAGCTGCCTGTACGGCAGTGAACTCTGGCTGCAGCTGGCGACGTTCTGAAGCAGATTTCTAAGCTGCCTGTACGGCAGTGAACGAAACCATGTTTATATGCTCCAGAAACGCCGAATTTCTAAGCTGCCTGTACGGCAGTGAACGGCGAACGGCAGCTTCTACCTGTTCGGCTCTGGTTTCTAAGCTGCCTGTACGGCAGTGAACTAAACGAGGGCATGTTTTCGCGGTAATACTTCTTTCTAAGCTGCCTGTACGGCAGTGAACAAGTGGTGAAATCGGCGTGGAGTCGTCGCGGCTTTTCTAAGCTGCCTGTACGGCAGTGAACATTGATAACTCGCAGGCGAACGACAGCGCACCTTTCTAAGCTGCCTGTACGGCAGTGAACAACGTAAAAATGTCTGCGCTTGCTGTGAAAGTTTTCTAAGCTGCCTGTACGGCAGTGAACTGACCGGGATAATGTCTGGCCGCGCGCTGACGTTTTCTAAGCTGCCTGTACGGCAGTGAACGTGATATGGCGGATTATTTTGGTTTGCCGACATTTCTAAGCTGCCTGTACGGCAGTGAACCTAAATACTCCGGACGCTGAACGCGAGAATCGTTTCTAAGCTGCCTGTACGGCAGTGAACATTGGCGCCCGCATTATCATCTGGTGATATTTTTTCTAAGCTGCCTGTACGGCAGTGAACTGAAAGGAAACAACGCCATCTTATTGTTAGCAAACAAAATAATCAACTTTAACGCATAAAAACCCTTTTTTCTGGAACGTAAATTCGCACCATATAAATCAATACGTTACGTAAGCATCAGAAAAAAGGGTTTAAACCAATGGCGTCAGAGGAACACCCCCGACGCCTCGGATTGCACTCAGGAAATAATGTGAATTACCGTTTCTGCACGTTGAGGTGCAACGACATCCGCGGCCATCGAATGCGTAATGTCATGAAGGAGTCCCGTGAGGTGCGGCAACATATCACGGTCAAAATGCGACACCAGCAGCACATGGTTTAACGCCCGGCAGTAGTCGCATTTCGTTTCTGTATCTTCCAGCAACCACTCTTTTTGTCGCGGCTGTTCCGCTTCGTCCTCAAATTCCACCACCTGAAAATCACGCATTGATTCTGTGAGGCCGGATTTCACCTCTTCCAGGTAGGCTCCGAGACAGCGGCAAACGGGCTGCGTTTGCGGGAGGGATTTGCAGTCGAGAAGGATTTCGGTGAGCAGTTTGCAGCGCTCGGCAAGGGTTGGGAGATCGGGGTTGAGGGAGAGTTCGCTGTATAAATGGGCGAAATTGTTTTCTGTATTCATTGGGTAATTCCTTCACACACTTTGAATTTACCACCGCAGGAAACGCCAATTTGCTGGCGGCGGACGAAAAGGAATTGGCGTACCAGTGTGTGTGCTACTGGCGCTTCAAAAGAAGCTTCCGATTCGCCCGCCAGATGCAGAATTATACCCTTTTCCTTAGGGCGAACGAAGCCTGCAGCATTACTGCTGCTCACACACTTTCAGGACGCCAATCCCGACACCTGATTTTGCAGGTGCGCCGCCATTTTATTACTGTGGATTTATCCAGCAACTAACTTCGAAAGAAACTGGAAAGCGCCTCGCAAAATTCCTCTGCGGCCACATTCTCTCCCCCCTCTCTTACAACAAAGGACGTCCAAAAAGAACAAATAATAATGTAATTTACGTGAGAGAGGTGCAGGACGGGTTGGAATCCGTGATTACCTCTCCGGACGCACTTTGAAATCGGGAAATAAGCCAATCAAAATAATAAACAACTGACAATCCAGTTTTAGATTCACCACATTAATTATTTAAGCACATACATACATCAAGATGATAAAGAGTAATCTTTTTCCCTATTTAACAAAAGTGAGAGCATGATCACTTGATCAAATCTTTTCGCATAAGAAGATAAACGCATTAAATTAAAGGAATATATTATGTATTACAGCGAAGAAATCATTAGGAAAATTGGAACCGATAAAGAGCTAGCAGTGCGATTAGATAAAGCGTTAGCTGGAGTTAAAGAGGGGGTTGTCGATTATGTAAATGGTCTGGAGGATGGCGTAACACGATTACTTTATTATACCTCTTGTCTTACAGACAATTATCAAGATGTGTGTAATAAACTAATATCTGAGGATAAAAGATTTTTGTTTTCTCTGTATGAACTGATAAAACATCGGGATGTTATATTCCGGATGGTAAAAATATACATTGAAACACTTCTAAAAAATAAGAGTGAAGTAGAAAAAAAATCAATCCTTGAGAAATTAACACCCTTTACAACACACTACTCTATAAAATACATTTCAAAAAATGGTTTAATATATGCTGTGACATCTTATATATGCTATGGGAACAAGATGAGTTTAGTAGTTCAAGATGCATTAATGAAAAAAATAGGTAGCAGAGTCGGATGGGTGGTGGGAGGCGCAAATATTTATGGCATTGTTCAACATGCTGCTGAAAGTGCAAATAATCTGAAATATTTTTGTCCATTATTTTATAATGCTTTATACAGAGAGGGATTAGAAATGCTGTATTTCTTGATCGAACCGATTATCATGAAAGCAGGATATCTGAATATTAGCTTAGCCTCAGATGAAGAAATTACCCAAGCATTAAAGAGAATGATGTGATAATGTTTAATTTAATAAATGAATTTCTTTGGCGTTGTGTTAAGCGTTTATTTACCAGTATTAAAGATAATTGCATTAATGATCTTATAGGTTGGGGGATTATTTTTTTATTATAATGATCTCCATTTTCGTTTCGGCTCTAGTCAATAATAACAAAGTTTCATTTATAATTATCGTCTCGATAGTAGTGACTATATTTTCATTAATACTTTTTTATAAAGGAAAAAAATAAATGTCTATACCAGCATATATGTGGCTTACCGATGAAAATAACTCACCTATAATAGGTGAATGTTTAATGCCTACACGATTGGGTTCCACAGAACTTAAATCGTTCAATCATTCTGTATGGATCCCTACAGATTATAACACTGGAAAACTTACTGGAACACGCCTACATGTTCCAATTACATTTGAAAAAGAGATAGATCGCCTTACCCCCTATTTATTCAGGGCGGTATGTCAGGGTAGAACATTAAAAAAAGCTTTAATTAAAATGTATAAGATTAATGAAGCAGGAATGGAAGTAGAATACTTTAATATAAAGATGGAAAACGTAAAAATTACAAGAATTTCTCCCATTTTATTCCCAATAGGCGTTGCAAGTAAGCATATGGAAGAAATTGAAATTCGTTATGAATCTATAGAATGGATTTACTGTGATGGGAACATAATGTTCAAAGACTCATGGAATGAAAGAGCAGTGGCATAAAAAAGAACTATCAAAAGTTCTTTTTTATGTGACCATCTTACTAAAACAAAAAAACGGCAACCGAAGTTGCCGTTTTGCTTTTACCTTACAACTCAGTGAGCCGCTTCCGGCTTGTGCTTCGCCGCACTCTGGAAATCGTACGTCAGTTCGTTCTTCGCCTGGTCCAGCGCCACGGTCACCTGGCCGCCGTCCACCAGCGAGCCAAACAGCAGCTCGTTCGCCAGAGGTTTCTTCAGGTTGTCCTGAATCACACGCGCCATCGGACGGGCACCCATCGCACGGTCGTAGCCTTTCTCGGCCAGCCAGTTGCGGGCCTCCTGGCTTACTTCCAGCGACACGCCTTTCTGATCCAGCTGAACCTGCAGCTCGACGATGAACTTGTCCACTACCTGATGGATCACGTCGGTAGAGAGGTGATCGAACCAGATAATGTTGTCCAGACGGTTACGGAACTCCGGCGTGAAGATCTTCTTGATCTCCTCCATCGCATCGGTGCTGTTATCCTGGTGGATCAGGCCGATGGATTTACGCTCGGTTTCACGCACACCGGCGTTGGTTGTCATCACCAGCACCACGTTGCGGAAGTCCGCCTTGCGCCCGTTGTTGTCGGTCAGCGTCCCGTTGTCCATCACCTGCAGCAGGATGTTGAACACGTCCGGGTGCGCTTTCTCGATTTCATCGAGCAGCAGGACCGCGTGCGGATGCTTGATCACCGCGTCGGTGAGCAGGCCGCCCTGGTCAAAGCCCACGTAGCCCGGAGGCGCACCAATCAAGCGGCTGACGGTGTGACGCTCCATATACTCGGACATATCAAAGCGCAGCAGCTCAATGCCCAGCGCTTTGGAGAGCTGAACCGTCACCTCGGTTTTCCCCACGCCGGTCGGGCCAGCGAACAGGAAGGAACCGACAGGTTTGTGGTCGTGCCCCAGTCCGGCGCGGGCCATCTTGATCGCTTCGGTTAAGGCCTCAATGGCTTTATCCTGACCAAAGACCAGCATTTTCAGGCGATTGCCGAGGGTGCGCAGCGTGTCGCGGTCGCTCTGAGAAACGCTCTTCTCAGGGATACGCGCGATGCGGGCCACCACGGACTCGATATCCGCCACGTTAACGGTTTTCTTACGCTTGCTGGCCGGCATCAGACGCGCACGCGCCCCTGCCTCATCAATGACGTCAATCGCCTTATCCGGCAGATGACGGTCGTTGATGTATTTCACCGCCAGCTCCACCGCCGCACGGACCGCTTTCGCGGTGTAACGCACGTCGTGGTGCGCTTCGTACTTGGTTTTCAGGCCGTTGATGATCTGCACCGTTTCGTCAACGGACGGCTCGGTGACGTCGATTTTCTGGAAGCGACGCGCCAGCGCGCGGTCTTTCTCAAAGATGTTGCTGAACTCCTGGTACGTCGTGGAGCCCATCACGCGGATCTTGCCGCTGGAGAGCAGCGGTTTGATCAGGTTAGCCGCATCCACCTGGCCGCCGGAGGCCGCACCTGCGCCGATGATGGTGTGGATCTCATCGATAAACAGGATGCTGTTGGTGTCCTGCTCCAGCTGTTTCAACAGCGCCTTGAAGCGTTTTTCAAAATCACCGCGGTATTTGGTGCCCGCCAGCAGCGAGCCGATATCCAGCGAGTAGATGGTGCAGTCGGCAATCACTTCCGGCACGTCGCCCTGCACAATGCGCCAGGCAAGCCCTTCGGCAATCGCGGTTTTACCTACGCCTGACTCACCCACCAGCAGCGGGTTGTTCTTGCGGCGACGGCACAGCACCTGGATCGCGCGCTCCAGCTCTTTATCGCGACCAATCAGCGGGTCGATACCGCCAACGCGAGCAAGCTGGTTAAGGTTGGTGGTGAAGTTTTCCATACGATCCTCCCCGCCTGCTTGCTCTTCATTGTTATTGACCTGATTGCTGGAATCCGATGCCTGGTTAGGCTCGTCTTTGCGCGTGCCGTGAGAAATAAAGTTAACCACGTCAAGGCGGCTGACTTCGTGTTTGCGTAGCAGGTAGGCAGCCTGTGACTCCTGCTCGCTGAAGATGGCGACTAAGACGTTTGCGCCAGTCACTTCGCTACGTCCAGAAGACTGGACGTGGAATACCGCGCGCTGCAGCACGCGCTGGAAGCTGAGCGTCGGCTGCGTGTCGCGCTCTTCTTCACTGGCTGGCAGCACCGGTGTGGTTTGTTCGATGAAGGCTTCGAGTTCCTGACGTAGCGCCACCAGATCCACGGAGCAGGCTTCCAGCGCTTCGCGGGCAGATGGGTTGCTAAGCAGTGCGAGCAGTAAATGCTCGACGGTCATAAACTCATGTCGGTGCTCACGCGCTCTGGCGAAAGCCATGTTTAAACTGAGTTCCAGTTCTTGATTGAGCATAGGCACCTCCCCCAATTTTATGCCTTATCAGGCCTTTTCCAGCGTACACAGCAACGGATGCTCGTTCTCCCTCGCATAGTCGTTCACCATCGCCACTTTGGTTTCCGCGACTTCGGCAGTAAAGATGCCGCAGATCGCTTTGCCTCGATAATGAACGGTAAGCATCAGTTGCGTTGCACGTTCTACATCATAAGAAAAGAACTTTTGTAGCACGTCAATAACAAATTCCATCGGCGTGTAATCATCGTTCATTAACATAACTTTATACATAGATGGCGGTTTTAGCGCGTCGCGCACTTTATCTTCCGCCAGCTGGTCAAAATCCAGCCAATCGTTGGTCTTACCCATTATGCATAACCACTTTGAATCTACCTCAGATGTTAGATAACAATCATCTATTACTGTCATCCGCGATGTCTGTCACAAACTGTTGCAATAGCGTTAACTGCCTCAAATTTTGGTTGATTATTGTCCCAACTCCAGCGCCAAACGCTTGACGGCTTCTTCCGTTTATCTAAATTGTACAAGCGTGAGATGGCGAGGTTTTGAACAGCCCCCACTCCACCACCGGTTCATTCCATCTTAATTTATAAGATTTACGAAGGATGTCGAAGCATGGAAATGGGTACTGTTAAGTGGTTCAACAACGCCAAAGGGTTTGGTTTCATCTGCCCTGATGGCGGCGGCGAGGATATCTTCGCTCACTATTCCACCATTCAGATGGATGGTTACAGAACGCTCAAAGCCGGGCAGTCCGTTCGGTTCGATGTACACCAGGGGCCCAAAGGCAATCATGCCAGTCTGATCGTCCCCGTTGAAGCAGAAGCGGTTGCATAGCTCTCTGTTTCATTGTGTACACCCCGCAGGCAAAATGCCAGCCCGATCGGCTGGCATTTTTATTTTCGGGTTATTCCCGCGCCAGCGCGTCCACCGGATCCAGCCGCGCCGCATTGCGTGCCGGTAACCAGCCAAACAAAATACCTGTGAAGGTCGAGCATAAGAACGCCGTGAGGATCGCGACGGGCGAAAAGCCAATCTCCCAACCCGGTAAAAAGAGCTGGAGCGCAAACGCGATCATCATCGAAAGCGCGATGCCCATCGCCCCGCCGACCAGACACACCAGCACCGCTTCAATCAGAAACTGCTGCAGCACGTCGCTGGCTCTTGCCCCGACCGCCATGCGGATGCCAATCTCCCGCGTGCGCTCCGTGACCGACACCAGCATGATATTCATCACCCCGATACCGCCGACGACCAGCGAAATCACCGCCACCAGCGTCAGGAACATCTGAAGAGTACGTGTGGTCTTTTCCGCCGTTTTCAAGAGACCGTCCATGTTCCAGGTGAAGAAATCCTTCTTCCCGTGGCGCAGGGTGAGCAATCGCTCAAGCTGCTGTTCGGCCATCGCGCTGTCGTAGCCCTCCTTCACGCGAACGGTGATGGAGTTGAGCCAGGACTGCCCCATAATGCGCCCGGAAATCGTCGTGTAGGGCAGCCAGACGCGCAGGATTTTGCTGCTGCCGAACATCGACTGCTTCTCTTCCGCCACGCCGATGACCGTGGCAGGCATGTTGCCAACCAGAATCACCTCGCCCACTACGTTGGTTTTATTCGGGAACAGCTGCCTGCGGGAGTTGGCGTCCAGCACCACCACCTGCGCCCTGCCCGCCAGCTGTTCGGCGTTGAAGGTCGCCCCTTCGCTGAAGGTCATGCCGTAGACGTTGAAGTAGTCACCGCTGACGCCGTTGGCGCTGGCCGCTACGTCGATGTTGCCGTAGCGCAGACGCAGGTTTTGCGAGACCGCAGGCGTGGCCGAATTGACCCACGGCTGCTTTTGAATCGCGGCCAGATCGTCGTATTTCAGCGCCTGCTGGTACTGCGGCTCGTCGTCGCCAAAGTCTTTGCCGGGATAGACGTCGATAGTGTTGGTGCCGATGGCGCGGATATCGGCCAGCACCAGCTGCTTCGCCGCATCGCCCACCACCACAATCGACACCACCGAGGCAATACCGATAATGATGCCGAGCATCGTCAGCAGGGTGCGCATTTTATTGGCCGCCATCGCCAGCCAGGCCATGGTCAGCGCTTCACGAAAGCCGCTGGAGAACTGGCCCCAGCCGGTCGCAGCCGGCAGCGCCTCTTTCGGTGCCGCCGCCCGGGACTCACGCGGCGGCGGGTTGCTGACCAGCTCGCCGTCGTGGATCTCAATAATGCGCTCCGCCTGCGCCGCCACCTGCGGATCGTGGGTAACGATAATCACCGTGTGGCCCTGATCGCGAAGCTGATGCAGGATCGCCATCACCTCTTCGCCGGAGTGGCTGTCGAGCGCACCGGTCGGTTCATCCGCGAGGATCACCTGCCCGCCGTTCATCAGCGCACGGGCAATACTCACGCGCTGCTGCTGACCGCCGGACAGCTGCGACGGTTGGTACTCTACCCGCTCCGCCAGCCCCAGA
Source organism: Enterobacter sp. RIT637 (assembly GCF_019718755.1). Lineage (NCBI taxonomy): Bacteria > Pseudomonadati > Pseudomonadota > Gammaproteobacteria > Enterobacterales > Enterobacteriaceae > Enterobacter > Enterobacter sp. RIT637. The sequence continues at coordinate 15,970 of NZ_JAIHAZ010000001.1, read as the reverse complement.
CGCGTTAACAGCGCCTTCGCGCGCTCAAGCCGTTTCTTACGCTCGACGCCCGCATAGACCGCGGGAACCTCCACGTTCTGCGCCGCGCTCAGGTGAGAAAGCAGATGGTAACGCTGGAAGATAAAGCCAAAATGTTCCCGGCGCAGCTTCGCCAGCGCGTCGCCGTCCAGCGTGGAGACGTCCGTTCCGGCCACCCGGTACGTACCGCTGGTGGGCTTATCCAGACAGCCGAGAATGTTCATTAGCGTCGATTTGCCCGAACCGGACGCGCCGACAATCGCCACCATCTCGCCCGCCTCCACGCGCAGCGAGATGCCTTTCAGCACCTCCACCGGGCCGTCGCCGGAGGGATAGCTGCGGCGGATATCCTTCAGCTCAAGCAGCGCCGTCATTTGGCGGCTCCGGGCAGGCTTTCGCTGACAACAACCTCCTCGCCCTCTTCCAGCCCTTTCACCACCACCACGTCGGTGTCGTTTCGCGCGCCAATCACCACTTCCCGCTCGCGCGTTTCGCCGTTGCGCAGCACCTTCACCTTGTAGCGGCTATCTCCGGCGGATTCACCCAGCGCGGAGAGCGGAACGGTCAGCACGTTTTTCACGCCGGTCAGCTGGATATGCACCTGGGCGGTCATGTCCAGACGCAGCACGCCCTGCGGGTTTGGCACCTCAAAGCGGGCATAGTAGAAGATGGCGTCGTTCACTTTTTCTGGCGTCGGCAGAATGTCTTTCAGCACGCCTTCGTAGCGGGTCTGCGGGTCGCCCAGCACCGTAAACCAGGCATTCTGCCCCGGCTTGAGGTGAATTACATCCGCCTCGGAAACCTGCGCTTTGACCAGCATGGTGCCCATGTCCGCCAGCGTCAGAATGTTTGGCGCCTGCTGCGCGGCAATCACCGTCTGGCCCTGCAGCGTGGTGATTTGCGTCACTTCACCGGCCATCGGCGCGACGATTTTGGTATAGTCGAGGTTGGTTTTCGCCGTATCCAGCGAGGCCTGATTGCGTTTAATCTGCGCGTCGATCGTGCCGATCTGCGCCTGTTTTACTGCCAGCTCCGTCGCGGCGGTGTCCAGATCCTGCTTCGAGATGGCCTGGGTTTTCGCCAGCGCCTGCTGGCGCGTCAGCGTCACCTGCGCAAGGTTACGCTCCGCCAGGGCCTGCGCACGCTGCGCGCGCAGCTCCATCAGCGTCGCTTCCACTTCGCGGATCTGGTTTTCGGCCTGTTCAGGATCGATTACGCCGAGCAGCTGGCCTTTTTTGACCTTGTCGCCAATCTCGACGGACAGCGTTTTCAGCTGGCCACTCACCTGCGCACCAACATCGACTTTACGCAGGGCATCCAGTTTGCCGGTCGCCAGCACGTTTTGCTGCAGCTCGCCGGGGCGAACGATCAGCGTTTGATACTGGGGTACAGGCGCATTCAGTACCTGCCAAAGCCAGAATCCACCGACCACCAGCACGACCGCCAGCAGCAGAAACAGTTTTCTGCGTTTTCCCTTAAGGTTCATAAATATTCCAAATAATTATTCTGGCTAACATCACCGTTGATTCTATCTAAACCACTCCTCAACGAAACCCCTGTTTTCTGGAAATGGCCGCATTTGTTTACATGACGTTGACAAAACGCCTGCTGAAATAGCGTTCTTCCCCCAGAAGCAGGATCTAACATGTCTTCCATAGTCGATACACCTTATTCCAATCTGCCGCAGCCTACGTCCGGCTGGGCGCTTTTTAAAAGTCTGGCAACCGGTGCCATCACGCCCGGTCTGGCGTGGCAAAACCCCGCATATCGACGCAAATTTATGTTACGTTCCCTGGCTTCCCCCTTCAGCACCGCTCGCCTGCTGGCAAGCCTGGCAAAGCAACCGCGTCTGATGCAAATCTTACAGGTTCAGCCTGGGCTGCCGTGCCGTCTGCATCGTCCGTGGCTGACGGTCGGTATGGATCGCAGGAACGCGCTGGAGGCGCTGAACGGGCACTATCAGACGATGAGCCAACGCCTCCCCGCCGCGCTGCTCAAGGGCTATCTTTCAAGTCAGGGGGTGACGCTGCTGACGCTAACCGGCAAGGACGAGCAGCAGTTCACGATTCGCCTGTGTGCCGATGCCTTTATGGACAAAGAGGGTGAAGCGACCCTCACCTTCTGCAACCATCAGAACACGGTGCTGGCCGAAATGACCTTTACGCTGTGCCCGTTTGAGGGAAAAACCACGCTGTTCATCGGCGGGTTACAGGGCGCAAAAGCGCACGTTCCGCATGAGTTGATTCAGGGCGCAACCAAAGCGTGCCACGGCCTGTTCCCGAAACGTCTGCTGGTTGAAGCGGTGATGACGCTGGGCACCGCGTTCCCGGTTGAACAGATCCTCGCCGTGAGTAACGCCACCCACATTTACCGTAGCTGGCGTTACCGCAAGAAAAAAGAGGGGAAACTGCTGGCGGATTACGACAGTTTCTGGCTCTCACTGGGTGGCGAACGCCGGGAGAGCGGTCATTTCGCGCTGCCGTTAACCATGCCGCGCAAACCGATGGAAGAGATTGCGAGTAAGAAACGCGCTGAATACCGCCGCCGCTACGAACTGCTGGATAGCCTGATTCAACAAATGACGCAGGCGACCCGCCGTTAATCCGCTCTCCCGCGAGCCAGCCAAAGCACGCGGGAGAACATTTTGCGCAGCAGCGTGGGTACGGACTCCACGCCTCGCCTGCCCGCCTCCGTCGCCACTTCGATGGCGAGGTCCGGCTTCGACGAACGATGAATCGCTTTGGCGATCACCCTCCGCATGTTCATCGGCACATCCACCGGGATCATCGCCACGCGGTGAAAAACATCGTCAAACCCCTGCCGATACATAAAGTGTTCCATGTCCATCGCGGGGAGCATAGTCAGGTGGTCACGCTCTTCTTCGCGATCGTTATTCAGCAAACCGCGCACGGTTGCGGCATACTTTTTACCTGCTTCATCGCCATCGACCAGGACATGCCATTCAATCCCCATCCTGCGGGCAAACTTGATCAGCGGTTTTAATCCCGACTGGGCAAACTCAATGACCTTAATACCTTCCGCGTCGAAGTGGTGACCGCACTGACGTGCCAGTTCGTTGATAACCCAGGTCTCGGTTTCACCTTCAACCAACAGCCAGCAGCGGGCAAACAGCGACGACGCACGATTAAAGCGAATATGGAACGCAATGCGGCGACCGTCTTCCGCGTTCAGGCCGCCCGGCCCCAGCCGGTAGGCGGATACGCGCGAGGATTCACGCACCAGGCGGCAGACGTATTCCACGGGCGTTAGCGAGAGCAACTCGCCGGAGTTGGTGGTGGTCACGCGCTGCAGCGGCAGCAGGTTCAGCAGGTGCCACGCAACGGAGAGCATGATCGGATGCAGGCGCGTCTCGGGGTCTTCCACCAGCAGCAGCGGGCGGGCATCCCGGTCTAACCGGACGGTGCCTTTCGCCTGCAAAAGCGTTGAGAATAGCCCCAGCAGGATCACCCGATGGGTACGTCCACCGGGCCGGTCTATCATCCGGTTAATGATGTCGAGATAACGCCAGCTGCGCTGTTCATCGTGCGAACGGCGACGCATCAGGCGATGGCGTGATTGTGACGTTCCTTGCTCGGAAAAATAGTGCTCCAGCAGCTGCACCATGGCCGAAAGCCCCTGGCGGATTTGACCGTCGGTGAGGTTCTGCGGGCGAGAGACCAGCTCACGCGCCAGGAAATCCAACTCGCGGGCGGTGACTTCCACCTCCGGCATATTGGGTACGGTACCGTTGCGGATCCGGCGCATAAAGCGCGCATCGCGCAGACGCAGCACCGGCGACAGGCGAATCAGATGGCGCGCCAGGTCGTCGATATTCTCCAGCGGGATGGGGTTGCCTTTTTCATCAAGGAACTCACGCAGGGTTAACACCCCGTCATTTTCCGCCATTTCACCTTCAAGACGGTAGAAAATACGGTGATAATCATCATCGCACGGCACCCAACATGACGACATCGGCCGGAAACGACGCACGCGATGCCGCCCCGGCTCGGACTCCCGGAACGTCAGGATGATATGCAGATGCTTCTCGCGCCCGGTGACATCCCCCGGCGGAAACCAGAAGTCATCGTGAACGAAGTGGTACAAGTCGTCTTCAGGGGAAAGCAGCAGGGTTAGCGCATCCAGCAGGCTGGATTTACCCCAGGCGTTTTCACCGATCAGGACGTTGTTCTGCTCCAGCTGGAGCGACAGGCGGTTAATACCGCGAAACCCGACAATTTCCACACGTTCGAGAAGCATAAATCCCCCGCGAAATAACCACTTTTTCCTTCAAGTTATCAGCAGTATAGCGGCAGCCGGGCCGACAGGACACTGCTATACACCTCCGTTATTCCGATGAAGCACGAAAAATTCAGACTTTACCCATCAAGTTTCATTTGAAAAGGTGCTTACAGAACAAGATACTCCCGTTTGAAAATTGGACTATGCTCTATTTACCTCCAGTTTGAACAAGGATTGACATCACATTGCCTTAAATCAAATTATCCGAATTTATTTAAGTGGCGAAGGGGTGTTGTTGCTTTCTAAAATAAAGGCTCTTTGAGTCGTCATCCCTTTATGGCGATATAACCCGTGCGCGGGAAAGCGTGCGGAAATTTATTATTGAGGTGGTTATGTTCAGAAAATTAGCGGCAGAATGTTTTGGTACATTCTGGCTGGTGTTTGGTGGCTGCGGTAGTGCAGTGCTGGCAGCGGCATTCCCGGAATTAGGAATTGGTTTTGTCGGTGTCGCACTGGCATTCGGCTTAACGGTCTTAACTATGGCATTCGCGGTAGGGCATATTTCCGGCGGTCATTTTAACCCTGCGGTGACGCTGGGTTTATGGGCGGGCGGTCGTTTCCCGGTGAAAGACGTCCTGGGTTATATTATTGCCCAGGTCATTGGCGGTATTATTGCAGCCGCAGTCCTGTACGTGATTGCCAGCGGCAAAGCAGGCTTTGACGCCGCCGCCAGCGGTTTCGCCTCTAACGGTTTCGGTGAACATTCACCGGGCGGCTACTCCATGCTGTCTGCCATCGTGATTGAAATCGTACTGACCGCAGGCTTCCTGCTGGTTATTCACGGCGCAACGGACAAATACGCACCTGCGGGCTTCGCGCCAATCGCTATTGGTCTGGCGCTGACGCTGATTCACCTGATCTCAATCCCGGTGACCAACACCTCCGTTAACCCGGCGCGCAGCACCGCGGTTGCTATCTTCCAGGGCGGTTGGGCGCTTGAGCAGTTGTGGCTGTTCTGGGTAATGCCAATCATCGGCGGTATCCTGGGCGGCGTGCTGTATCGCACCCTGCTGGAAAAACGCGATTAATTGCGCTCGGTGTCGGGTGGAGCTAACGCTCACCCGACCTACGTGAGAGTGCACTTTTAGGCCGGGTAAGGCGTAGCCGCCACCCGGCTTTTTTATTGCTCCTTTACCTGACAGCCTTTATTGGGTAGTGTCTCTGGCGCTCAACAGATACTCAAAAAGGACCGGCTGTTCATGTTTTCAGGACTCCTCATTATTTTGCTGCCCTTGATCGTGGGCTACCTTATTCCGCTGCATCGTGAATCCGCGTTAAGGCTCATTAATCGATTCCTGAGCTGGATTGTCTACGTTATTCTTTTCTTCATGGGGATTAGCCTGGCATTCCTGGATAACCTGTCGGCGAATTTACTCTCGATACTCCATTATTCCGTCGTCACCGTGGTGGTTATTTTGCTGTGCAATATTGCCGCACTTTTCTGGCTGGAACGCACTATTCCATGGAAAAATAATCATCAGCAGGAAAAACTCCCTTCCCGTATTGCGATGGCGCTGGAATCATTAAAACTCTGCGGCGTCGTGGTGCTCGGTTTTCTTCTGGGTCTTACCGGATGGTCATTTTTACAGCACGCCACGGAGGCCAGCGAATATACCCTAATCTTCCTGCTGTTCCTGATCGGTATCCAGCTGCGAAATAATGGCATGACACTGAAACAGATTGTCCTCAACCGCCGGGGAATGATAGTGGCCATTGTCGTCGTCGCCAGTTCTCTGATCGCAGGCGTGATTAATGCCCTTATTCTCGACCTGCCGCTAAAAACCGGCCTGGCGATGGCGTCGGGTTTTGGCTGGTACTCCCTCTCCGGTATTCTTCTGACCGAATCGTTCGGCCCGGTCATTGGCAGCGCCGCTTTCTTCAATGACCTTGCGCGCGAATTGATAGCCATAATGCTGATCCCGGGTCTGGTACGCCGCAGCCGCTCAACCGCGCTTGGGCTGTGTGGCGCGACCTCAATGGACTTTACCCTGCCGGTTTTACAACGCTCGGGGGGGCTGGAGCTGGTCCCTGCCGCCATCGTACACGGCTTTATTTTAAGCCTGCTGGTTCCCATTCTGATGGCCTTCTTCTCCGCCTGATACTTCTTTGGCGGTAGGTTTCCTGCCGCCAAAATTGCGCTAAATCAATCTCCCCCTATTTTGTCGCAGAAAGCCCTTTTCACCGTTCAGGCACAGGCATAATCTTAAACATGTATATCAAATATAACTTTAACAGGTGTGATTATGTTTTGTGTGCAATGTGAACAAACCATCCGTACCCCGGCAGGCAATGGCTGCTCTTACGCACAGGGTATGTGCGGCAAAACCGCAGAAACATCTGACCTGCAGGACCTGCTGATTGCTGCCCTGCAAGGCCTTTCCGCATGGGCCTTTAAAGCCCGTGAATACGGCATTGTCGACCATTATGTAGACAACTTCGCCCCTCGCGCGTTTTTCTCCACGCTGACCAACGTTAACTTCGATTCTCCGCGCATTGTCGGCTATGCCCGCGAAGCGATTGCCCTGCGTGAAGCGCTGAAAGCGCAGTGCCTGAAGGCCGATGCCAGCGCGCGCGTGGAAAACCCGATGTCTGAACTTCAGCTGGTGAGCGACGATCTGGGCGACCTCCAGCGTCAGGCGGCAGAATTCACCCCGAATAAAGACAAAGCGGCGATTGGCGAGAACATTCTCGGCCTACGCCTGCTGTGCCTGTACGGCCTGAAAGGCGCTGCGGCCTATATGGAACACGCGCACGTGCTCGGTCAGTACGACAACGACATCTACGCCCAGTACCACAAAATCATGGCGTGGCTAGGCACCTGGCCTGCGGATATGAACGCGCTGCTGGAATGCTCGATGGAAATCGGCCAGATGAACTTCAAGGTAATGAGCATTCTGGATGCCGGTGAAACCAGCACCTACGGCCACCCGACGCCAACGCAGGTCAACGTCAAGGCGACCGAAGGCAAATGCATCCTGATTTCCGGTCACGACCTGAAAGATCTCTACAACCTGCTGAAGCAAACCGAAGGTACCGGCGTTAACGTCTATACCCACGGTGAAATGCTCCCGGCGCACGGCTACCCGGAGCTGCGTAAATTTAAGCATCTGATCGGTAACTACGGCAGCGGCTGGCAGAACCAGCAGGTGGAGTTCGCCCGCTTCCCTGGCCCTATCGTGATGACCTCTAACTGCATCATCGACCCTACCGTGGGCGCGTATGACGACCGCATCTGGACCCGCAGCATCGTCGGCTGGCCGGGCGTGAGCCATCTTGAAGGTGACGATTTCGGTCCGGTTATCGCCCAGGCGCAGCAGATGGCGGGCTTCCCGTACAGCGAAATCCCGCACCTCATTACCGTCGGCTTTGGTCGTGAAACCCTGCTCGGTGCCGCTGATTCGCTGATCGATCTCGTCAGCCGTGAAAAGCTGCGCCACATCTTCCTCGTCGGTGGCTGCGACGGCGCGCGCGGCGAGCGTAACTACTTCACCGATTTCGCCACCCGCGTGCCGGAAGACTGCCTGATCCTGACTCTGGCGTGCGGCAAATACCGTTTCAACAAGCTGGACTTCGGCGACATCGAAGGTCTGCCGCGCCTGATCGATGCGGGTCAGTGTAACGATGCATACTCAGCCATCATTCTGGCGGTCACGCTGGCGGAGAAACTGGGCTGCGGCGTGAACGACCTGCCGCTCTCGCTGGTGCTGTCCTGGTTTGAGCAGAAAGCGATCGTCATCCTGCTGACCCTGCTCTCTCTCGGCGTCACCAACATCGTGACCGGCCCGACCGCGCCTGGCTTCCTGACGCCGGACCTGCTGGCGGTGCTGAACGAGAAATTCGGTCTGCGTTCCGTGACCAACGTTGAAGATGATATGAAGCAGCTGCTGAGCGCGTAAGGAGTTATTCATGACCATGCCAACCTCACAATGTCCGTGGCGGATGCAGGTTCATCACATCCATCAGGAGACGCCGGATGTGTGGACGCTGTCACTGCTGTGCCATGACTACTATCCGTACCGTGCAGGCCAGTATGCGCTGGTCAGCGTTCGCAATTCGGCGGACACGCTGCGCGCCTATACGATCTCCTCAACGCCGGGCGTGAGCGAGTACATTACGCTCACCGTCCGCCGCATTGACGACGGCGCAGGCTCGCAGTGGCTGACGCGGGACGTGAAGCGCGGGGATTATATCTGGCTGTCTGACGCGCAGGGGGAATTCACCTGTGACGACAAGGCAGACGATAAATTCCTGCTGCTGGCGGCGGGCTGTGGCGTAACGCCGATCATGTCGATGCGCCGCTGGCTGGCGAAAAATCGCCCTCAGGCCGACGTGCAGGTTATCTTCAGCGTGCGCTCTCCGGAAGATGTGATTTTTGCCGGGGAATGGCGAGATTATCCGGTGACGCTGGTGGCGGAGCACAACGCGACCCACGGCTTTGTGCCCGGTCGCCTGAGCCGCGAGCTGCTGCAAAGCGTGCCGGATTTGGCGAACCGTACAGTGATGACCTGCGGCCCGGCGCCTTACATGGATATCGTGGAAAAAGAGGTGAAAGCGCTTGGCGTGACCCGCTTCTTCAAAGAGCAGTTCTTCACGCCGGTGGCGGAAGCGGCAACCAGCGGCGTGAAGTTCACCAAACTGCAGCCTGCGCAGACCTTCTTTGGCCGCGTAGGGACCACGCTGCTGGAGGCGTTGGAAAGCAACAAGGTGCCGGTAGTGGCTGCCTGCCGCGCGGGCGTGTGCGGCTGCTGTAAGACGAAGGTGGTTTCCGGAGAGTATACCGTCACCAGCACCATGACGCTGTCCGACGCGGAAATTGCCGAGGGTTACGTGCTGGCGTGCTCATGTCATCCGCAGGGCGATCTGGTCCTCGCATAAGCGTTAAACGTTCGATCGTAGGCCCGGTAAGCGCTAGCGCCACCGGGCTTTTTGTCGGGTGGCACTACGTTTACCCGACCTACAACACCCCTACCGCCACGCCGGACCTTTCCCTACCGCAAACCGCCCTGCCCCTAAAAACGCGACAGCCAGCGAGCCGATAAAGAAGTACACAAGGCTTTCAATCGCCCATGCGCCTACCGCATCCAGCGCAAAGGTTTTGCCCGTGCCGACCATCAGCCAGGCCACAATCATCGTAAACGCCAGCACCAGTGCGGCCGGACGCGTAAAGAGACCGACAATAATCAGGATCGGTGCCAACACTTCGCCAACCAACACGCCGTAGGCGATAAATCCCGGCAGCCCTTTTTCCACCAGCATGCCGCTGATAAAGCCCACGCCGCCGAAAAGCTTGTGCAAACCGTGAAAGAGCATCAGTCCGCCGACGGCAAGTCGTAACAAGAGTTTGCCAAGATCGTCGCATGATAGCTTTTCATTAACAGCAATTAACAATGATTTAACCATTTGAAATGATTCCTGTTTTCACCGAGGTATTGCCAGATTATGCCGAATAATTGCGCGTGAAAAGCACCTTTTAATTAGGGGGAGATGACGGGCAATACGGAGACTTTCTTCTAAGCTTGTAAGCGATATCACAAAAAGGAGACGGACAACCATGAAACAAACCGTGGCTGCATATATTGCGAAAACGCTCGAACAGGCTGGCGTGAAACGTATCTGGGGCGTAACCGGCGATTCCCTGAACGGACTCAGCGACAGCCTCAACAAGATGAAGACTATCGAATGGATGCCCACCCGCCATGAAGAGGTTGCCGCCTTCGCCGCAGGCGCTGAAGCACAGCTTACGGGGGAACTGGCCGTGTGTGCGGGCTCGTGCGGTCCCGGCAACCTGCATCTGATCAACGGCCTGTTCGACTGTCACCGTAACCACGTGCCGGTGCTGGCGATTGCCGCCCACATCCCCTCTTCCGAAATCGGCAGCGGCTATTTTCAGGAGACGCATCCGCAGGAGCTGTTCCGTGAATGCAGCCACTATTGCGAGCTGGTTTCATCCCCGGAGCAGATCCCGCAGGTGCTGGCGATCGCCATGCGCAAGGCCGTGCTGAACCGCGGCGTTTCTGTGGTCGTTATCCCGGGAGATGTAGCCCTCAAGGCCGCGCCTGAAGGAGCCAGCACCCACTGGTATCACGCCCCACAGCCCGTGGTAACGCCTGCCGAAGAGGAGCTGAAAAAGCTGGCGCAGCTGCTGCGTTACTCCAGTAATATCGCCCTGATGTGCGGCAGCGGTTGCGCGGGCGCGCACAAGGAGCTGCTTGAATTTGCCGGTAAGCTGAAATCGCCGATAGTTCACGCCCTGCGCGGCAAAGAGCACGTCGAGTACGACAACCCTTACGACGTGGGGATGACCGGGCTGATCGGTTTTTCTTCCGGCTTCCACACCATGATGAACGCCGACACGCTGATCCTGCTCGGCACCCAGTTCCCGTATCGTCCGTTCTATCCGGCGGATGCCAAAATCATTCAGATTGATATCAACCCGGCCAGCATCGGCGCGCACAGCAAGGTCGATATGGCGCTGGTGGGCGACATTAAATCAACCCTTGCCGCCCTGCTGCCGCTGCTGGAAGAAAAAACGGACCGCAAGTTCCTTGATAAAGCCCTGAGCGACTATCGCGACGCGCGCAAGGGGCTGGACGACCTCGCCAAACCGAGCGACAAAGCCATTCACCCGCAGTATCTGGCGCAGCAGATCAGCCATTTCGCTGACGACGACGCCATCTTTACCTGCGACGTGGGCACGCCAACCGTCTGGGCGGCCCGCTATCTGAAGATGAACGGCAAGCGCCGCCTGCTTGGCTCGTTCAACCATGGCTCGATGGCCAACGCCATGCCGCAGGCGCTGGGCGCAAAAGCGACAGCCCCGGAGCGTCAGGTGGTGGCGATGTGCGGCGACGGCGGGTTTAGCATGCTGATGGGGGATTTCCTCTCGGTGGTGCAGATGAAGCTGCCGCTGAAAATCGTGGTCTTCAACAACAGCGTGCTGGGCTTTGTGGCAATGGAGATGAAGGCCGGCGGTTACCTGACGGACGGCACCGAGCTGCACGACACCAACTTCGCGCGCATCGCCGAGGCCTGCGGCATCACCGGTATTCGCGTGGAGAAAGCCTCTGAGGTGGATGAAGCCCTGCAGCGCGCGTTCTCCATCGACGGTCCGGTGCTGGTGGATGTGGTGGTTGCCAAAGAGGAGCTGGCGATCCCGCCGCAGATCAAGCTTGAACAGGCCAAAGGCTTTAGCCTGTATATGCTGCGCGCCATCATCAGCGGGCGCGGCGATGAGGTGATCGAACTGGCAAAAACCAACTGGCTCAGGTAAAACATCTGGCATCGCCTTTTTAATAATAAGGACATGCCATGATTGATTTACGCAGTGATACCGTAACCCGCCCGAGCCGCGCCATGCTCGAAGAGATGATGGCCGCCCCGGTCGGGGACGACGTCTACGGCGATGACCCGACGGTCAACGAACTGCAGCGTTACGCAGCAGAGCTGAGCGGCAAGGAGGCTGCACTGTTCCTGCCAACCGGCACGCAGGCTAACCTGGTGGCGCTGCTCAGCCACTGCGAGCGCGGGGAAGAGTACATTGTCGGCCAGGGCGCGCATAACTACCTGTATGAAGCAGGCGGCGCGGCGGTGCTCGGCAGCATTCAGCCGCAGCCGATTGACGCCGCGCCGGACGGCTCCCTGCCGCTGGATAAGGTCGCCGCGAAAATCAAAGCCGACGATATTCACTTCGCCCGCACCAGGCTGCTCAGCCTCGAAAACACCCACAACGGCAAAGTGCTGCCGCGCGAGTACCTGAAAGCCGCATGGGAATTCACCCGCGAGCGCGGGCTCGGCCTGCACGTGGACGGCGCGCGTATCTTCAACGCCGTGGTGGAGTACGGCTGCGAGCTGAAAGAGATTACGCAATATTGCGACTCGTTCACCATTTGCCTCTCTAAAGGTCTGGGCACGCCGGTCGGCTCTCTGCTGGTCGGTAACGCAGACTACATCAAGCGCGCCAACCGCTGGCGTAAGATGACCGGCGGCGGCATGCGTCAGGCGGGTATTCTGGCGGCGGCCGGGTTGTATGCCCTGAAAAACAACGTCGCGCGCCTGAAGGACGATCACGACAACGCCGCGTGGATGGCTACGCAGCTGCGCGAAATCGGTGCCGACGTGATGCGCCACGACACCAACATGCTGTTTGTGCGCGTCGGTGACGAGCGCGCCGCCGCGCTGGGCGAATTTATGAAATCACGTGGCGTGCTGATCAACGCCTCACCTGTCGTGCGTCTGGTGATGCATCTCGACGTCAGCCGCGAACAGCTGGCGGACGTAGTGAAACACTGGCAGGCGTTTTTACAGCGATAAGGAGCATCACGTGCCGCAACGAATTCTGGTGCTCGGCGCCAGCGGGTATATCGGTCAGCATCTCACCGCGGCGTTAAGCCAGCAGGGACATCAGGTGCTGGCTGCGGCACGTAACACGGAGCGCCTGCAAAAGCTCAGCTTGCCCGGCGTCACCTGTCACAGCGTTGACCTCAACTGGCCGAAGGAGCTTCCCGCGCTGCTGGAAGGGGTCGACACGCTTTACTATCTGGTCCACAGCATGGGTGAAGGCGGCGACTTTATTGCCCACGAGCGTCAGGTGGCGATGAACGTTCGCGACGCCCTGCTGCAAACGCCGGTGAAGCAGGTGATTTTTTTAAGCTCGCTCCAGGCCCCCGAACACGAACAGTCCGACCACCTGCGCGCCCGCCAGCTGACGGCCGACACCCTGCGCGGTGCCGCTATCCCTGTTACCGAACTGCGCGCCGGCATTATCGTCGGCGCGGGCTCCGCCGCCTTCGAAGTGATGCGCGATATGGTCTACAACCTGCCGGTACTCACGCCGCCGCGCTGGGTTCGTTCGCGCACCACGCCGATTGCGCTGGAGAATTTACTGCATTATCTGGCGGCGCTGCTGGATCACCCGGCGGAGCAACACCGCGTGCTGGAAGCCGCTGGCCCTGAAGTCCTGAGCTATCAGGAGCAGTTCGAACACTTTATGCGCGTCAGTGGCCGCCGCCGCTGGCTGATCCCCATCCCCTTTCCAACCCGCTGGATTTCGGTGTGGTTTTTGAACGTCATTACGTCGGTGCCGCCAACCACGGCAAAAGCGCTGATTCAGGGGCTAAAACACGATCTATTGGCGGACGATCGCGAGCTGCGGGCACTCATTCCCCAGGATCTGATCCGCTTTGACGACGCCGTGCGCAATACGCTGAAAGAGGAAGAGCAGCTGGTGAACTCCAGCGACTGGGGCTACGACGCGCAGGCCTTTGCCCGCTGGCGGCCGGAATACGGCTATTACCCGAAACAGGCGGGCTGCGCGGTGAAGACTTCCGCCAGCCTTGCAGATCTGTGGGAGGTCGTGAACCAGATTGGCGGCAAAGACGGTTATTTCTTCGGCAATATCCTCTGGCAAACGCGCGGGGCAATGGATCTGCTCGTGGGGCACAGGCTGGCGAAAGGCCGCCCGGCGCACCCGTATCTTGAGGTGGGCGATGCGGTCGACAGCTGGAAGGTGATCATCGTCGAGCCGGAAAAACAGCTGGCGCTGCTGTTTGGTATGAAAGCGCCAGGGCTGGGCCGACTCTGCTTTACCCTCAAAGACAAAGGCGATCATCGTGAACTGGACGTCCGCGCCTGGTGGCATCCGCACGGCATGCCGGGTCTGTTCTACTGGCTGTTGATGATCCCTGCACACCTGTTTATCTTCCGCGGAATGGCAAAACGTATTGCGCAACTGGCAGAACAAAAGACGGAAAAGAAGTAAATAAAACTCTTATTCTTTCACCTTTCCCATTGCAACACGTCGTAATTCACGAAAGAATGCGCACGAAATTCTTTTTCAACACAGTGGATTGATATGAAGGTACTGGTTACCGGGGCGACCAGCGGCTTAGGCCGAAATGCGGTCGAGTTTCTGCGCAACAAAGGCATCAGCGTAAGGGCCACCGGTCGCAACGAGGCGATGGGTAGGCTGCTGCAAAAAATGGGCGCAGAGTTTGTCCATGCCGACCTGACGGAGCTGGTCTCCTCTCAGGCGAAAGTGATGCTGGCCGGTATCGACACGCTGTGGCACTGCTCCAGTTTCACCTCCCCGTGGGGCACCCAGGAAGCCTTTGACCTCGCCAACGTGCGCGCCACGCGCCGTCTGGGCGAATGGGCCGTCGCCTGGGGCGTGCGTAATTTCATTCATATCTCCTCCCCGTCACTCTATTTTGACTATCACCACCATCGTGATGTGCAAGAAGATTTCCGCCCGGCTCGCTTTGCCTGTGAGTTTGCCCGCAGCAAGGCGGCCAGCGAAGAGGTGATTGACCTGCTGGCGCAGTCGAACCCGCACACCCGCTTTACGGTGCTGCGCCCGCAGAGCCTGTTCGGGCCGCACGACAAGGTGTTTATTCCGCGTCTGGCGCAGATGATGCACCACTACGGCAGCGTGCTGCTGCCGCGCGGCGGCGATGCGCTGGTGGATATGACCTACTACGAAAACGCCGTTCACGCCATGTGGCTGGCGAGTCAGCCGGAGTGCGACAAGCTCATTTCCGGTCGCGCCTATAACATCACCAACGGCGAACCCTGCACGCTGCGCAGCATTGTGCAGCGGCTGATCGACGAGTTGCAGATCGACTGCCGTATCCGTTCAGTGCCCTACCCGATGCTGGATATGATTGCCCGCAGCATGGAGCGTTTTGGCAGTAAATCGGCCAAAGAGCCTGCACTGACGCATTATGGCGTATCGAAGCTTAACTTTGATTTCACGCTGGATATTTCGCGGGCGGAGAACGAGCTGGGATATAAACCGGTTGTGCCGCTGGATGAAGGGATTGTGCGCACAGCGGCGTGGTTACGGGATCACGGGAAGCTTCATCGCTAACCTTTATGCCCGGTGGCGGCTTCGCCTTACCGGGCCTACAACTGCACCGTACTATCCCCTCGCCCCTCTAGCCCCATGTAGGCCGGGTAAGCGCAGCGCCACCCGGCAAAAGACAGAGTGTGCGGCCTGATGCCCTCACCCCGGCCCTCTCCCACTGTACAGTCTCGGGACATGGTAGACAGGTGTTCGGGGACATGGTGAACACTTTTTAACATCCTTTACCCATGGTGATCGACTTTTTCTTCAGGTCGATCACCCCCACTTTCGTGCTGTACCACCACACCTCGTAGCTGCCGTCTTCCTGCGTCTCCTTCAGCCCGACCCGTTTTCCCCTGAACGCCTTGCCTGCGCTCAGACTTACCCCTTTCACGCTCAGCTTTCCGCTGATATCCACTTTCCTGACCATCATGCCCTCGTCGTATTCCGGAGGCGTCATGGTGCCGCTGTACTGCCGCGCTGACGGCTGATACCGCGAGCCCGGTACCGCCATATCCAGCGCCTCGTGCGGGCGTTCAAGGTTATAGACCATCCGCCAGTGGTCGAAGGCGCGCTGCAGCTCACCGCTGTCTGCGAACCATTTTCCCTGCAGCACTTCCGCCTTCAGGCTGCGGTGAAAACGCTCCAGCTTGCCCTGCGTCTGCGGATGATAAGGCCGGGAGTGTCCCACCCGGATACCCAGGCGCATCAGCCACAGCTCCAGCGCCGTCCAGGTGCCGGTGGTGTCGCCCCACGGTGAGCCGTTGTCCATCGTCATCCGGTCCGGCAGGCCGTAACGCTCAAACACGCCGA